>JBDRPD010000050.1:0-220890 GCA_043827405.1 Elusimicrobiota bacterium
CAAGCAGCGCTTCTTCTTCCCGCTGCGGCTCATCCCCGTCTCGCCGGGCTGGTCCGGGCTCTTCAGCTGGGGCTTCCCGTCCGTCATGTGGGAAGCCGGGCTCCTTCTGCCGCCGGCGCTCGCCGGCTTTGTGCTGGGGACTCGCTGGCCCGGCAAGATCAGCTGGCCGGTCATCGGCGCGCTCCTCGTCTTGACGGTCGTCGTCTGGCTGATGCGCGTGCGGTTCCTCTTGGGCAACGACATGGGCTTCCTCCTCGGCCGCTAGGCCGTGGGCGCCGCGCTCCGCGTCATGCCTAGATGCCCCCCTAGAACTCTTCCAGGATTCTCACTACACTTAGACTAGAATGCCCAGTCTAACAAGCGCTTAAGCCGACCGTTTGTTAGGCCGCGCCGCCGGGTAGCGACGGCTGAGCGTACCCCGTTAGCCGGAGGATGTAACAGATTTGAGCATTAGGCAATTTGCATCAGAATTGACTCAGGCGTTGGCCCGAGAGAAGCTCCCAGCAGGGATTGCGCGAGAGGATGACTTCGAGAAGCGGGTTGTTATCCCATTGGCTGTCCGTATTGCTTCACGACATTCGGACGTATTGCTCTATACGCATCCCTTTGGAAATAAGGCATATTGCAAGCCAGCGTGCTCAAAGAAACCGCCGGGGAATTCAGGCAGAGTCGTAGGTTGTCCAAAATGTTGGGCTGCCAGTAAGGAGTGGGCATCCGTTGCGGCATTTGGCACGCACCATAGTTTCGACCTAGCGGCGAAAGACAACAAGGAATCTCTTGCGGTTGAACTCAAGATGGTTAAGGCAACGAATGGACGGATGCCAAACGGAGAAATTCAACGGTTCCTAGGACAGTGCTCATTAGCCGCCAGCAAGCATGACATCACAATTGGAGTATTCGGACACCGGGGCAAACTCAACGATAAATGGCGCCGTGACACCGAATCAGTTAGAAAGGCATTTGGGAATAGGAATATACGGCTTGTTTTCAGAGAGGTCGTTTGAAGGTGCCCCGGCTAACAATGGCTTCAGCTGACCGCCGCTCGGGTTATACTTCCAGGTGGCGCCAGCTGAGCGTAAGCGTTAGACTGAGAGGCGTACGCTTTTACGAGGGGACGTCATATGGCGAATTTTAGGCGCCTCGTCTTCCTGGGATACTCCGCAGTTTCCCTTTTGGGCTGCGGGCAAGACCCCTCCTCCACAGAACTTGAGTCGATAAAAAATAGTGTGGGCGCTGATTCCTCGGGGGTCTATGATCTGCGTGGAAGCTCGGATTCCGCCTCTTACGAGGATCTGAAACCATTTAAACGCATGGTCGGGGATGCGGGAATTGTCGCTCTTGGCGAGAGCATGCATGCTTCGGGGGGCTACTACAGGACGAAGGCTCGGATGATCCGATTTCTGGTGGAAGAGGAGGGGTTTCGCGGAGTGATGTTCGAGTCACCCTGGGGCGACGCGGAAAGGACCGCTCAATATGTTCTCACATGCCGAGATTCCCCCGAAGCGGCCATGGAAGGCCTCTTTGAGGTGTGGCATTCGGAAAGCGTGCGAGACCTACTTCGGTGGCTCTGCGAGTTTAACCAGAAGCACCCCAAGGATCCGGTGCGTTTCGCGGGATTCGATGTCCAGCAACCCTGGCACGACTGGCAGGTATTGAGAGACTTTCTCGAGTCCATCAAAGACAGCTCAAAGGAAAAATTGATGGGTGGGATTTCCGCCTGCCCCGGTGTCGGAATGATGTCGTATGAAGAAGCGATGGCATCAGGCTTGCGCGACAAGCCATATCCAAGGGATCAGCGTCGACGATGTCGAAATGGTTTGCGCGCTATTCACCGCCGGCTTCAAGATATTAGGGGCGACCCCGCTCAGGCGAAGGCGGATGCTCTTCTTGAAACCGCCGAATTGTCACTGGAAGGTCTTGGGGTGTGGCAGGATGTGCTTCACTACGGCCGCAGCCTATTGGGTTTTCATAAGGCTTTCGATTTGCGGGATCGGGCGATGGCGAACACGCTCGTGAAGTTGCGGAAATCAAAGCTGAAGGAAGCGAGGACGGTTGTTTGGGCTGCAAACGGCCACATAGGGAGAGGCAGAAAGAAGTTCTTTGGAGGGCTTATTAGGGTTAAGCCGATGGGCGCACATCTTGCGGACAAACTAGGCAAGAAATATGTCCCAGTAGGATTGATTTCATATGAGACCGAAATCAACTGGGGCGGAAAGTCTAACCCGCCTGTTCACGCGGAACCTGATTCGATTGAGTTCATACTGCACGGCGTAGGCAGACCGTTTCTTCTGGTGGATTTACCGCTAGCTGAGGGGAAGCGGGGGTTTCTTAAGCCTGGACGAAAATATGCTGTGGATTACGTTCGAATTGTCCCAATCCGCCATTTTCAAGGACTTGTTTTTTTAGATCACTCAGCACCCCGGAGGCTCATCGAATAGAATATGGCGCGAAGCGATCCCTAGCAGTCTTTCCTGATTCGCGCTAAACTTAAACAAGAAGCTGCCCGTCTAACATTCGCTTCTGCCGACACGGCACCCGCGAGGAAGACCAATTGTGCCGGCAGCTGAGCCTCAGCGTTAGACCGAAGCAGGGCATCCCTTGACAGATACGTATATTGTACATATAATATACATATGAAAGGAATCACCTTCGAGTGGGACATGAAAAAGAATGCTTCGAACAAGCGCAAGCATGGCGTTTCATTCGAAGAGGCGCAGACAGCGTTTTATGATGAAAACGCTATGCGGTTTTATGATCCAGACCACTCCAAGGACGAGGACAGGTTTATCCTGCTGGGCATGAGCCTGAAATTGCGAGTTCTCATTGTCTGTCACTGCTATCGAGAAGGTGATGACGTTATTCGGATCTTCTCGGCAAGGAAAGCCGACAAACGTGAAGAGAAGAGTTACTGGAGGTGATGAAAAATGAGAGAACACTACGACTTTTCAAAAATGAAGGGAGAGAGAAATCCCTATGTTTCGAAACTGAAGCAACCAATCACCATCCGCCTAGACAAAGACACCGTCTCTTACTTCAAGGCGATGGCGAACGAAGTTGGCATGCCATATCAAAACCTCATTAATCTCTACTTGAGAGACTGCGCACTGCATCAGAAAAAATTGAATTGTGTTTGGAAGTAGCTCGGTCTAGCGATAGCTTCAGCTGGCCGCATCTTCAGGAGGGCTGCTTAGCGGCGCCAGCTGAGCGTAAGCGTTAGGCAAAAACCAGGAGGGAAGATGAAGGAGATTATCTGCTTGGGCTTATTGCTTTCGGCGCCCGCGGCTGGCAACGCGGCGAGACCCGTTCCCCAGTTCGAACTCCAGATTAAGCCGATAAATCTAGAGGAACCCCGTTTTGTAGTCAGCGGCTCCATCCAGTATTGCGCCGATACCGGGGAAAAAGTCTTCTTCTATGTTCCCAAGGGGTCAGCCTTCAACTTCACGCGAAATGGCGCGGCGATCGACGTTGCCTCTAAAAAGGGGGTTGATTGGCCGTGTGATAGAAGTGATCCCGAAAGCGCTCCCATTACTTTCGAGGGGACTTCCCCCACGATTACTGGAAAATGCGGCGCGTCCCACCAAGAGATTTATTGCCGCAATAACAGTATCCCCAATCCGGAAGTCTTAGCCCCCTGGAGTCGGTACCGAATCCAGTTTGACTTGCCCGAGGGCTATGATGCTCTCTCCCCCGATCCTTCGATTCAACTAAACAACGGCATCGAATTTCAGATCGCCGAATTTAGCCCTCCTCAATTTCGTGAGACAGAGCGGATGATGTTCGAATATAGGTTTCCAAAGGGTTTTTCCCCCGAAAAAAAATACCTGGACTTCATTGAAGCAACGCTGGAACGCTACCTCGACAGGTTCGGCGCTTTGCCTTTCCAAAAGCTAAAGGTGGGAGCTATCCGGCGCGGTGAGGACACTGGGGAGATCAGCGGTAGTCCTGCGGGAAACTTGATCCTTTTTTCGAGGTCGACTTTTGCGGGCAATACTAGCGGGGCTAATCTTGGGAGTATCGGGATCCATCGTGATGCTTCCGACGCCTTGAGAAAACTGGTGATCGCCCATGAGCTTTCGCACTTTTGGTTTGGAACCAACTTCACAGGCAAGGACGGGTGGATGGTTGAAGGCATCCCTAACTACCTCGGATTGGTCGCCGTTGGGAAAGACTCGGCGGAAGACTACGCCGACATACGCAAGTATTTCAAATACATGGCCGCCCAGGGACCGAAGGACGCCATCGCCGACCAACCCTTCGGAGGCGGACCCCTTTACTTTAAGGCCTATTTTCAAGGACCCCTGGCTCTGGCTGAACTCGGCGAAGTGGTCGGGCACGACGAGATCGTCGAGCTGATCACCGGGGTTTATCAAAAAAATAACAATCCGTCGTTTGTTGATTTCGATCGCGCCTTTAAGCAAGTGTTCCCCTCACAATCGGCTCTTTGGGATCGCTCTTGGAGAATTACGGCTTCGCCCCAGTAGGACGAGTCTTGGGATTTGGTGTTTTGCCTAACACACGCTTGATCCGACGAGCGCGGAAAAGAAGAGCATGGAGGACGACTAATAGCGCTCGCGGCTCAGCGCTGAGGCGTTGAGACTGTAGAAAAACTCCTCGCCGTCGGCGAAATCCCCCTTCCTCGTCGAAAAATTATCCGCCAGAATGAAGCCAAGCCCGCCCCGGAGAGCCATATGGAACACATTAAAGAATCCGACTGGAAACTGCTCCGCCGCCTCCAGCCTAAAGCACTGGACCGCCTCTGCAAGTGCGCACTCGACGACATCGCTAAAATCTCCACCAAGCGTTCTTTCTCCCATTATGAGCGCTTCCAAAAAGCGTTCGCCCTGCTCCAAGACCGCAACGCCGACATGGCACGGGCGTTCGACAACCTGCGCCGATCCTCGGCGCTCCCGCAGTTGTCATATATGGTTCATCTCGACCTGCTCGCCAAAGATGAACTCGCGGAATTCAGCGCCGAGACCCGCGATTTTCTCTCCGCCGCTCGCCGAGCCGCCCGGTATCACAAATGACCCGAGCCAAGACAAACGCACTCGACCGCAGCAAGGTCGCTAAGGAAGTGCGCGCTTTCCTCGACAAGCGCCGCCCACCCGAGCGCCTACGCGACAAGCTCGACTACGGATTCCACTTCCACAACCGCAGCGTGGAGCTCTACGAGATCCGCCCACGATACAACGATCACAGTAAAAAGACGGAGCTCGCGTTCGCGAAAGCCACCTACGTCAAATCGCGCGGGATAGTGCAGGAGTTCGAGATATCCCAAACAGAGATCAGCTTCGCGCTGGAGCGCTGCCTAAACTCCAGCCTAATGGACTACTCAAAAAAGCGTGTCCTGCGACAGCCGCTCCTGGAATTCATCACGCACGGATTAAAATACGTTTTCCCCGCCCAGCCTGGTCCTATTTGCCGCGGCATACCAACCTCTCACTCGACGACGCCGCTATCCAAATGCATCGTATCCAGCGAAAACAACCAATATGTCTGGCCGCACGGCGACGGCAAAGTGCGCGGACAGGCCATCATGCCAATATATCCCACAGCTCCGGATGCGGCGCTAAAAGATCCCCAACTCCATGAAATGCTGGCTCTTGTCGACGCCCTGCGCGTAGGTCGCGCCCGAGAACGGAAAATCGGCCGCGAGGAGTTGGAGCTAAGAATCATGGGGCCGCCACAAGCCGGCGAATAAAACCTCCCGGCCCTTGAAATCGTTGTATTCTCATACTACAATTGTTGTATAACATGACAACAAGCCCCATCTTCTCAATTGCGTCCTCTTCTCTGCGCCGTCGACTCCTCGCCTACTACTTCTCAAACCCCGAGCAGCGCCTCTACCTGCGCGAGCTCGCCCGCCTGATTAATGCCGATCCCGGCAACCTATCCAAAGAACTAAAGCGCCTCGAAAAAGAAGGCGTCTTCCTCTCCGAGAAGCGCGGCAATCAGCGGCACTACTCCCTCAACCAGGACTACAACCTCTACCACGAATTAAAATCCATCGTCGGCAAGACGATCGGCGTTCAAGGAGCGCTCACCGGCTTCTTCCGCAATATCCCCGGAATCCAAAAAGCCTTCATCTACGGCTCATTCGCCAAGGGCGAGGAGCGCCCCGGCTCGGATGTGGATATCTGCCTCATTGTGAAAAAACCGCCGTTCACCGAGAAGCCGCTCCTGGAAGGAATCAAGAAACTCGAGAACGAGCTAGGCCGCGAAGTCTCCTACGTCTACTTCACTGAACAGGAATGGAAAGCCAAGCAGCGCAAAAACGACAGCTTCGTCCGCGGCGTCCAGCGCGGAAAAAGGATAGAATTGTTCGATGCCGGAAATTGATTTCGCAGACCTGATCAAATCCCACCAACTGAAGCGGGAGCCCGCGATCGGACAAGACTAAGTCGACCGCCTGCTCAAGCGCGCACAACAGGACTTGGAGTCGGCGGAAAAAATAAAGCCGACCGATGAAGCGGCCGCCATGGACCTCGCTTATAAGGCGATGTTTCACGCCGCTAACGCCCTCTTAGGAAAGCATAAGCTGCGCCCAGGGCCGGTCCGTCAACATCTGGGCGTCATCGAGGCTGCGACCCGAATTCTCCCATCAGATGCGGAAACGCACCTCCTCAAGTTCGACCGCCTAAGACGCCGCCGCAACCTGTTCGAGTATCAGGGAGTGTTCGAGATGGGAAGCGTTGAGTTGAACGAAGCGCTCACCAACGCGCGTGAGCTGGTCAAAATTATCAAACGCGAAGTCTCCAAAAAGTCTCCACTTTAGGTCCAAATCAGGCCATTTTCGGCCTTTTCCAGACCCTTTGCCACAAGGTCATCCCTTGCGGCTTTCTCTTGGATTTTTCAGGCTTATCGACGGGAGGCGAGGGCTCTTTCGGCGCCGGCTGGGAGCCTTTACAAGGCGGTTGCTCTACCCCTGAGCTACGCCGGCAATGGGTATATTTTACTTGATAATTCCCTGAGCGCGAAGAACCGCTGATGAAACGCCGCTTTCGCCAGACAGCGGCCGCTCGACGCAGGCCCTCGCCTCTTTAAGACCCAAACCACGCAACTGGACTGCGCGCTTAAGGAGCCAGGCGCTTGCGGGCCTTCGCGGCGAGCTTGCTCGATGCGTACTCATCGACGACCCTCTTGTAGAGCTCCTCGGCCTTGGCCGCGTCCGCGAGCCGCTTCTCGCAGATCTGCGCCGCTTCATAGAGCGCCTCCGGAGCTTCCTTGGACTTGGGGTTGTCGGCGGCCAGCTTCGAGAGCAGCCGCACCTGCTCGGCGTAGTCCTTGCCGGAGTCGGCGAGGTCCGCCGCCTTCTTGAGCGCGCCGACCGCCTTCTCCCCGGGAAACATCGCGGCGAGCGCCTCCAGCGCGGCGACGGCTTTGGCGAGGCTCTTCTGGTCGGCGTGAATCTCGGCCTGGAGCAGGAGGGCGGCATACGCCGCATCCGCGGCCGGATAGCGCGTTACGGCTTTCTGCAAAATCTCGATCGCGAGCGCCGGCTGCTTAAGCCTCCGATACAGGAGCTCGCCCAGTTTCACATGCGCCTCGCGGGCGAGCTCATCGGCGGGGTAGGCGGCGATGACTTTCTGATAGGCTTCGGCCGCCTTGTCGTAGCGCTTCAGCGCGCCGACCAGGTGCTCGGCCAGAGCGAACTGCGTCTTGGCGAGCAGGACCGGATCCTTAAAAAGCGCCAGCGTCTCCTCGAATATCAGCAGGGCGATCTCGTTCTCTCCCTTGCGGGCGTGCAGCTGGGCGAGGAGGTGCGTCATCTCGCCGGAGAGCCGATGGGCGGGGTAGCGTCCCAGAAACTCCCGGAATTCCCCCGTCAGCGGCGCATAGAGATCCTTCTCCTCCACGAGCGCCAGTTCGCGCAGCAGGGCGGCGAA
Source organism: Elusimicrobiota bacterium (assembly GCA_043827405.1). Taxonomy (GTDB): domain Bacteria; phylum Elusimicrobiota; class Elusimicrobia; order UBA1565; family UBA1565; genus JBDRPD01. The sequence goes on from JBDRPD010000050.1 coordinate 7,887, forward strand.
TCGCGCCGGCCGGTCCAGCCCCGGCTCCGGGCCGCGGGCGAGCTCGGAAAGGCGGGCCCGGTGCGTCTTCATCCTCTTGCCGACCATCTCCAGCAGCCTGCGCTTGGTGTTGAAGGCCAGCTTGCTGTCCGGATACTCATAGATGAGCTTGAGCATGCCGACGATAGAACTCGCGTACTCCTTGCGCTTCTCGTGGATGAGAGCTTTGAGGTCGTGAGCTCCGTCCGCGACCTCGGACTCCCGGTCGCCGCGAATCATCTCCTCTACCTGCTCCAGCAGGGAGCCCAGAACATCCTTGGACGCGGACGCGAAGGACCGCTCCAGGAAGGCCAGCTTCTCGCGCGCGTGGGCTTTAGGGTCCGATGATTCCGCCGCAGGCGGCGGGGCGACCTCCTCCGCGGGAGCCTCCTGCTCCGACGGCTCTTCGGCAGGGGCTTCGGCCTCCGCGACCTCCTGCGGCTCCTCCTCCGCCGGTTCCTCATCCTCCGCCGCCGCGTCCGCCGGCTCCTCCGCAAGCAAATCCTCGGCCGCCGGCTCGGGCAGCTCGTCGGCGAACGCCGCCGTCTCGGCCGCCTCCAGAACGGGCTCCGCGATGGGATCCAAGGCGAGCTCGGCCGCGGGAGACAATGACGGCATCTCGATCTGCGCCCAAGCGGGCGAACACAGGATCGCGCAAAGTACGGCGGCCGGCACTACGAGAAAAAATCTATCAGCCACGGGAAGACCTCCTGAATACAACTCGCCTGCGGGATTTGAGAAACAGCACGGCAGGCTGCTACTTGTCCAGCCAGTCCAGCAGCCGGCGGATGTCCCGATCATCGCAGGGCTTGACGATCAGGCGGTCGGCGCCGCATTCGCCGACCTGGGCGATCAGCTCATTGGAGAGTACGGCGGTCATGATGATGACCGGGATATGCTTGGTCTCGTCGGCGGTCTTGATGCGCCGCGTCGCCTCCCAGCCGTCGATCTTCGGCATGTAGATATCCATGAGCACCGCGTCGGGCTGCCAGCTCTTGGCCTTCTCCACGCCGGTTTCCGGATTCAGGGCCGAGGCGACCTGGACATCCCCCGTATGCTCGATAAGCGCGGTGAGCGCCATAACGATGTTCTGCTCGTCGTCAATGATCAAAATCTTTTTCGCCATGCTGTCTCCTGTCCATAGCGTAGCAATCCGGAAAGAAATAAACCAAACACTTCTTGACCTTTCCTTTTATTTGTCATACGGTACGGAACCCTTTGCGAGGTAATACCCCCATGAGCGCGACCGCCGCGGACGACCGCAAGTACTTTCCTCCCGCCGATGAGGCCCAGCTCACCCCGCGCGCCGTGATCGCCGGCTGCCTGGTAGGCAGCGTCGTCGCCTGCACCAATATTTATATCGGCCTGAAGATCGGCTGGACCTTCGGGGCCTCCATCGTCTCGGCGGTGCTGGGCTTCGCTTTATTCTCGGCGCTGGGCAAGAACCTCACCGTCCTGGAGACCAATATCACCCAGACCACCGGCTCCGCCGCCGGCGCCATGGCGTCCGCCGCCGGGCTGGTCGCCGCCATCCCGGCGATGGAGATGCTCGGCTACCACATCCGCTGGCCCCAGCTGATGCTGTGGGCGCTGTCGGTGGCTTTCCTCGGCGTGTTCTTCGCCGTGCCCCTGCGCCGCCAGTTCGTTGAGATCGACCGCCTGCGCTTCCCGACCGGGACCGCGACCGCCGAGACCATCCTGGCCATGTACAGCCAGTCCGGCGAGGCGATCAAGAAGGCGCGGGTCCTGATCTGGGCCGGCGCGCTGGCGGGGCTCTACACTTTGGCCGCGCACTTCGTCCCCCAGCTTGAATCGCCGCCCATCCATAAGTGGATCCCCATCGGCGCCCTCTCGGTGGCCGCCGCCTGGAGCTTCAAAATCTACCTCGGCCCCTCGCTCTTCGGCGCCGGGTTTTTGATCGGTCCGCGGGTCTGCATCTCGCTGGTCCTCGGCGCGATCACCGCTTGGGCGGTCCTGGCGCCGATCGCGCAGGCAGCCGGCTGGGCCTCCGGGCCGGTCATGAGCTATAAGGACGGACCGCGCGGCTGGATCCTGTGGCCCGGTGTGGCGCTGATGGTCAGTGAGGCGCTGACCGCCCTGGCGCTGTCGTGGCCCACCTTTATGCGCGCGCTTAAGATGCCCGCCAAGCTCGATACCGGCGACTCGCTCAGCGGCCAGCATATCCCCAACTCCTGGTGGATGGGCGGACTGGCCGGCGGCACCTTGCTCACCGCGACCATCGCCTGGAAGGTCTTCGCCATCCCGCCGTGGATGACGCTGATCGCGGTCGCCATGTCGTCGGTGCTCGCCGCCGTCGCGGTACGCTCGGTCGGAGAAACCGACATCAACCCCGTCGGCGGCATGGGCAAGGTCACCCAGCTGGTCTACGGCGGCCTGGCGCCGGGACAGATGGGCACCAACCTGATGGCCGCCGCCATCACCGGCGCCGGGGCCTCGCAGGCCGGCGACATGATGCAGGATCTCAAGACCGGGCATCTGCTCGGCGCCTCGCCGCGCCAGCAGTTCATCGCCCAGCTGATCGGCATCTGCGCCGGGGTGATCCTGGTGGTGCCGGTCTACTTCCTGTTCACCAGCGGCTACGAGATCGGCGGCGAGAAGATCCCGGCTCCGGCGGCTATGGCCTGGAAAGCCATGGCCGAGCTCCTAGCTAAAGGCCTCGACGCCCTGCCCGCCAACGCCGGCTACGCGGTCATCTGCGCGACCGCCTGCGGCGTGGCTTTCCCGCTGCTGCGCCGGATCGAGCGCGTTAAGATGTGGGTCCCCAGCGGCCTGGCCTTCGGCATCGCCTTCATCATCCCGGCCTACTACTCCTTCGTGATGTTCTACGGCCTCGTCGCCTGGTGGATATGGAAGCGGCGCGATCCGGAAGCGGTGGACAAATACAACTTCGCGCTGGCCTCGGGGCTGGTCGCGGGCGAGGGCCTAATGGGCATCGTCAACGCGGCGCTCACCATTCTGGGCGTAAAGCCCCTGACCTAGTCGGCGCTTTCCTTATCCGGCGCGGCCGGGACATCCGCCTGGGGGGCAGGAGTCTCGATCTCGACCGCGAGAGTCTCCGTCTTGACCGCGGGAGCCTCGGTCTTTACCGCGGGAGCCTCGGTCTTGACGGCGGCGGCGGCGGGCTCATCAGTCTCCCCCTCCATCTCCGCCCGCGTCTGCTCCGCCGCCAAGGCGGCCTCCCCGGACTGCAGCTCCGGGTTCTCCGGCGCCTGCAAAGCCGCCAGCTTCCCGGCGATCTCCACGTAGAGGGTGGATACTTCCTTCAGCCGCGCGTCGAGGGTCTGGAAGTTTTGCTGCACCGAATCCCACTTCACCTTAAGCTCCGCCCGCTCGCTGTCGCGGATCTTCTTGTAGTCGGTAAACGCCCGGCGCAGACTTTTCAGCCGGCCCTGCATCATAACGACTTTGCCCTGGGTGTCGGAGAGCTGCGCCTTGGTGAACTCATGCTGGCCCAGCAGCTCCCGGCCCTTTTCCTTTTCGCCCGTCAGCTCCGCGCGCAGCTCGCTGAGGCTCTTCTCCGTCTTCTCCAGGCTCTGCTCGGTGTCCGCCAGCTTGGTCGTGGCGTAGTCATGCTTGCCCTTCAGCTCGGTCTTGGCCTCCTTGAGCGCGCCCAGCTGCTCCTGCAGCCCTTTCACCTCGGCGCGCAGGGCCGCGCCCGTGGATTCGAGTCCGCTCTTTTCTTCTTCCAGCCGGGCGGAGCGTGCGAGCTCCTCCTTATGCTTGGTCGCGGAAACACAGCCTCCGGCGAAAATCAGCAGGGCGATTGCGGGCAGGGCGATTCTTCTCATGGCGCTCTCCAAACGGAAGGAATTCTCGCGCCAGTATAACAATTACGCCGCCGGGGACGGCCGCGGCGCCTCAGTAGTAAGAATCGCCGCCCGCACCGGGGGCGGGACCGATATCGTCGAGGCTGAGGTCGAAGTAGTAGCGCTTTCCCTCGAGCGTATAGGCGAAGCAGCCGTTCTCGTTGGCGCTCAGGTTGAAGCCGGCGCCCCACCAAAAGTAGCCGGGGGATTCATGGGCGGTATTGGCGTTGCTCTCGGGGTTCTGCAGCAGCCGGAGGTCGGCGTCGGCGGTGATGGGGCCGGCGATATTTCTGGTCTTGTAGCGCCACTGGGTCCGCGGATCGGCGACCATGGCACCGTCTTTCTCACGGGTTTTCAGCTGCTCGGCCGTGTGGTAAAAGATCTCGACACGCGGATCGCTGTACATATCCTCGTAGAGCCGCGAGTACTTATCAACGCCATAGTTATTGTATTTCTCTTCCCACAATGCCTGCGGGATCAGGATATGTGAATGCCCCATATCCGGAAAAAACACTCCGTCGATATAGTCGAGCTCGTAGGCGCGCTCGATATGGCGAGCGACCGCCCGCACGAAGGCATCGGTGATGGCTACCGGGCCGCCGCGCCCCGCATCATGGGGCAGCTCCAGCCGCCCCTTCTCGGCGTTCCAGTACGCCCTTCGGGGCAGTCTTTTCGCGGAGGCGTACATCTCAGCGAACTTGTCCTTCATCTCGGGAAGGGTGTAGTCCCAGCGGAAATCCGAAGAATAAATCTTTTCGCCCTGCTCCGACTCCGGACGGCAGCGGGGGTTCTCGGCATAGACGGAAGAGGCGGGCCGCGCCGCGCTCTCGCCGATGCGGGCGGCCTTGATGCGGCCGCGAATCCCCGTAGAAGCCTCCTGAATAAGGGCGGTAAAATCCGGGGGAGTCTCCGCGCCCGCGGCGCCGCAGAGGCCGCAGAGCAGGATTCCGACGAGTCCTTGAGTGATCTTGTTCATGATCATAGGTTAGATGATCCGCCGGGGAAAAACCTCGGTCTTGGGACCCATGCAGACCGGCCCCAAAAGACCTAGGCGGCCCTATAACCAGCAGCGCCGCTTTACGCCGCCGGGGACGGCTGACGCGCGGACAGGCAGAACAGGGCGAGCGAGACGACGAGGCAGGCCGCCGGCAGGTAAAACGCCGCGCCCAGCGAGAACACGTCGCTCAGCGCCCCGATCGCCAGGTGCCCGAGGATGAGCGCCAGCGTCAGCGTCGAGTAGCACAGCGCCAGCAGGCTGGGAAACATCTCCCGGTAGTCGCGCATAAACGACGATACCGTCAGCGGGAAGAACGGTCCCAAAGCAAACGCCCCCAGGAGAAAGCCTCCGTGAATCCCGCGCATGCCCGCCAAAAATCCCGCGGTGCCGACGACCAGGCACAGCGGCGCCAGCCGCTTCTCGAAAGCGGGCGAAATCAGCCAGGCCCCCGCCGCGCGGCCGGCCGAGAGCGCGATAAAGAAACCGGTCAGATACAAGCTCGCGCGCGGCAAAGAGACGCCTCCTTCGGCGACGAGAAAGGTCGTCAGCCACATCGAGGCCAGCACTTCACCGAGCACATAGAAAGAGAGTGCGAGATTGCCGGAGACCGCCTTAAGCGACAGCAGCTGCCGCCACGGCAGGCCTCCCGCCGCCTCTTTTTGCTTGGGCGCGGCCGGCGGGCCGCCCGCGCCGATAAACAGGCAGGCGATCAGCGGCAGGGTCGAAAACAGGATCCGTTCGAGATTCCACCCCGAAGATACCGCATAGGCCGCGTAGAAGCCGGCCGCCGCGGAGCCCAGCCCGTAGCAGGCATGCGTCATCCCCAAACGGCGGAAGCGCGCGCTCTCGTCCGCCCCCTCGACCGCCAGCAGGTTCGTCGACATGTTCAGGGCCGCGACGCTGCCGCCCCACAGCAGGCCGCAGATCAGCAGCGCGCCGAAACCGCCGCCGGCGGCCGTGCCGGCGACGGCGCAGACCAGCAGCGCCATGGCGGTCCGCAGATAGGCCGTCAGCGTCATCCGCCGCAGCAGCCGCATCGAAAGCAGAAACAGAAAGAACGCCGCCAACGACCCGGCGCTGACAAATAGGGCGGTCCGCGAATGATCGAGCCCGTAGCGCTCGGCCAAGAGCGGCAGCAGCGGCCCCCGGGAATTATCGAAAAAAGACGATACCGCCATGCAGGCCATTCCCAGCAGCAAGGCGCGCAGCGAAGCTTTCACCCCCATATCCTACAGGTTTGCCCCGGAGAAATTCCTATAATCAGGGCGCCCATGATAACAGAAGACCTCCAGGCGGCGCAGAAGCTCGTCAATATCGCGAAGTTCTCGATTTTGGCCTTCGCCGCGGTGCTTGCCCGCGGCAAGTTCGGCATTGCCATCGCGGTCCGCGGCGTGCGCATCGTCTCCCGAAGTTAAGTCGGATTTAAGACTATTGAGAGATGGCGTTGATTTCCCGGCCCTACGATATAGCGGCATGGACCGCGATCCTTCTGTTGACCAGAAGCCGGGCGTGAGAAAAATTATCTGCCCCTTCTGCGACTCGCCGAGAATTCGGCGGGCATCGACGCGCTTTAAGCATCTGCTGCGCACCCTGCTGCGCAGCGAGAAGCGCTACTGCCCGGCCTGCCGCTCCCGCTGGCTGGAAACCTGGGATTAGAAAGAACGCCGCCGGCTAGGACGACAGCTCCATGCTGAGCGCGACCGTGGGGCAGACCGCGGCGCAGGAGCCGCAGCCGTCGCACTTGCTGGTGTCGATCTCGACGGTCTTTTCCTTGCGCTTCACCGTGACGCCCGAGTACATGCAGACGACCTCGCACAGGCCGCAGCAGGTGCACATGGACTCGACGGTTAGGCTCACCACGCTCATTTTCGTGTCGAGATCGGTATACGGCACGACGTTCTCGAGCGTCTTGCCGCGGAAGTCCTCCAGCGTCGCGAAGCCCTGGCGGTCCATGTAGGCCAGCAGGTCGTCTTTGAGCTTCTTGACGATCTCGTAGCCCTTGTCGAGGCCGCGGTTCATCACCGCCGAGCAGACCTGCAGGTTGTTGGCCCCGAGCGCCAGGTACTCGACCGAGGACTCGAGGTCGGCGATGCCGCCGGTGGCCGAAATCGGGAACTTGCGAAAGTCCACCGCCTTGGCGATCTCCGCCACGGCGTAGCGCGCCAGCGGCCGCATGCCGCCGGCCGACATCCCGGAGTAGGCGGTCTTGCCGTCGACCGCCAGCTTGGGCTTGAGCGTGTTGATGTCGATCTCGCAGAGGCCCAGAATCGTATTAATGGCGACGATGGCGTCGGCGCCGTTGTCGACGCATTGCCTGGCCACATTGCCGATGCGCAGGCCCGCGGCATAGGTCAGCTTGGGCATGATCTTGACATCCTTGCCGACTTCGCTGCGCACCCAGCCCACGATCTTGCCGGCGAGCTCCGGGCTCTCGCCCACCACCGCGCCCTCTCCCTTGTGGGTCAGGTGCGGGCAGGAGAAGTTGAGCTCGAGGCCGTCGATCTGGGTATCGATGAGCTTGGCCGCTAGCCGCCGCCAATCATCCTCCTTGTCGGCGGCTATGATGCTGGCGTAGACGAGCTTTTCCGGATGCTCGTCCTTGAGCCGGTTGATGATGTCGACCCACTCCTCGATCGTATAGATCGTGCCCATTTCAATATTCTGCGTAGCGATGATCCTGCCGCCCTGCTTGATGTGGGCGATGCGCGGCATGACGTCGATGTAGGGCTCGGGGCCGATGCTCTTGGTGATGGCGCCCGCCCAGCCGGCGACGAAGGCCTTCTTGATGGCCGCGTAGTCCTTGGTCGGCGGCGCCGACGCCAGGATATAGGGATTTTCCAGCTTGAAGCCGAGGAATTCCGTTTCTAAAGTGGCCATGGTGTATTCTCCTTAACCGGCTATTTCTTCCCCGCCAACGCCAGGGCGATCTTCTCGGCGGTCAGCGGCATGGTTTTGATGCGCCGGCCCACCGCGTCGTCGACCGCGTTCGCCACGATCGCCGCCGACGGAATCATGGTATGCTCACCCACGCCGCGCGCGCCGAAAGGTCCGTCGGGCTGCGGCGTCTCGAGGATGATGGATTCGATCCGGTTCGGTATATCCAGCGCGGTCGGGATCTTGTAGTCCGTAAAGTTGGGGTTGAGCAGCCGCCCCTTGGCGTCAAAGCGCATGTCCTCGTAGAGCACGGTGGCCAAACCCTGGACCATGCCGCCCACTATCTGGCCCTCGATCATCGCCGGGTTGATCGCCTTGCCGACATCCGCCGCCAATACCGCCTTGAGGATCTCGGTCTTTCCGGTCTCCTTGTCTATCTCGAGCTCAACAGCGGCCGCGCCCACCGTGTAGTGCACATTGGGCTTGCCGCCCTGGCCGGTTTCGGGATCGCCGAGCGCCGAAGAAAACTCCGGCATAAACATGCCGCTGGCCATGATCGGTCCGCCGCGGAAGGAGCCGTCCTTCATCATAATGCCGTTGATGACGAAGTCCCGCAGCGGCAGAGCGAATTTGGGATCGGTCGTGCTCTTGACCTTCTCGTCTTCCAGGTACAAGGTGTCGCGCTCCTTGCACAGCGCCCGCTGCACCAGGTCGAAGATCTTGTCGCGCGCCTCGATCGCGGCTTTCTTCACCGCATTGCCGCAGCCCCAGGTCACGTGCGAGCCGACGGTCTGCCATTCGTAGGCGTTGCGGTCGGTATCCGGCGTCTCGACGCGGATTTTCTCCGGCGGCACCGAGAGGATCTCGGCCGCGATCTGGGCCATCGCCGTCAGGTAGCCCTGGCCGATTTCCATCCCGGAGACCAGCAGGTTGAGGCTGGCGTCCTCGTTGAACTTGAGGAACGCCGCCGACGAAGCGTTGGGCGGCATGGCGGGCGCCTTCCACAGCAGAGAGAAACCCTTGCCCACCGCCTTATGCGGCGCGCTGGGCTTGGACTTCTTTCCCCAGCCGATTTTGGCGGCCACCATGTCGATCGCCATCTGCAGGCTGCCGGAGTTCATCTTCCCGCCGTAAGGCAAAACGTCGCCCTCCTTGATCGCGTTCTTCCTGCGGAAAGCCACCGCGTCCATCCCCAGCTTCTTGGCCATGCGGTTGATATGGGATTCCAGACCGAAGTGGTATTCGGAGTAGCCGAAGCCGCGGTACGGGCCGCCCGGCGGCAGGTTGGTGTAGACGCAGATGGAGTCGATCTTGATATTCGGCACCCGGTAGGGACCGGTGGCCGACAGGCCGACCGCATTAACCACATTGGCGCCGTATTCGACGTAGGCGCCCGCATCCCAATGCAGCGTATGCTCGAGCGCGGTAATGGTGCCGTCCTTCGTCGCTCCCATTTTAATGCGCGCCGTCAGTCCTTGCCGCTGATAGGTGTTGTAGAACTCCTGTTCACGGGTCCAGCGCAGCTTGACGTGCCGGCCCTTGACCGTGGTCGCCAGCGCCGCGCCCAAAATCTCCATCGAGACGCCGGCTTTGCCGCCGAAGCCACCGCCGACATACGGCGTGACGACCCGGACGTCTTTATGCGTAAGGCCCAAAGGCGCCAGCGCCTCGGCGAAGGCGTTTCTCTGGGTGAACGGCGACTGCGAGGCGGACCACAGCGTGAGCCGCTTGGCCTCGTCGTAGAGGCCGACGATCACATGCGTCTCGATGGCGCAGTGCGCATAGCGCGGCACGCGGTAGGTGTCCTCGATCACCACATCCGCCCGGCGGAAGGCCTTGGCGGTGTCGCCCCGGCGGGTCTTGCGCCAGTGCGCGATATTCGTTTTGGCCCGGGGAAAGAACCACGGCACATGCGGATAGCTTCCCAGGTCCGGATGGACCAGAGTGGAGCCCTTCCTGGTCGCCTTGACGGCGTCTAAAACCAACGGCAGCTCCTTGTAGGTCACCTTGACCAGCTGGGCCGCGCGCTTGGCGATCTTGGGATTGACCGCGATCACCGCGGCCACCTGCTCGCCGATAAACCGCACCCGGTCCTGGGCGAAGATATAGCGGTCCTTCATGTAGAGGCCGAACTTGTACGGGAAGTCCTTCCCGGTGACGACCTTGACCACGCCGGGCAGCTTCTCGGCGGCCCGGGTGTCGATCTTCTTGATGACGCCGTGCGCGACCTTGCTCTCGACGATGGCGGCATGCAGGAGCCCGGGTCCGAAATCCAGGTCATCGACGTACTTGGCCGCGCCGGACACCTTATCGAGTCCATCGATCCTGCCGACAGATTTGCCGATGAATTTCATTTCCGCCCCCCGCGCCGGCTCACGTCCATTACGGCCTCGATGATCGAAGAGTAGCCCGTGCAGCGGCACAGGTTGCCGGCGATCGCCTCCTGGACCTGCCGCCGCGTCGGGCGGCGGTTTCTTCTGAGCAGCTCGGTGGCGGCCAGCACCACCCCGGGAGCGCAGTAGCCGCACTGAAATGAATTATGCTTGATGAAGGCCTTCTGCAGCGGAGTCAGGTTCACACGCGAGAGCCCCTCTACCGTGACGATGGAATGCCCGTCGGCCTCCGCCGCGAGGATCAGGCAGGTGCGCACGGTCTTGCCGTCCATGAGCACGGTGCAGGCGCCGCAGTCGCCGCGCTCGCAGCCGGCCTTGGGGCTTTTAACGCCCACCTTGTCGCGCAGGACGTCGAGCAGCCCGTCGTTGGGCTCGACGTCGACCGACGTCTTCTCGCCGTTGAGCTTGAATGTTATGGTCAGCTTTCTCATGGCGCCTCCTATACCACGCTCTCGCCGTAAGCGGGACCGCGCCCGGCGAGCCGCTTGACCGCGGCGTCGAACGCGCGCTCAAGCATCACCTTGGTCATGAGCGTCCGATATTCCTTCGAGGCGCGCAGATCGGTGATCGGCGAGATCTCCTGAACTACCATGCGCTTGGCCTGGGCGATGCCGGCGGCGAGCGCCTTCTCGACTTTGCGTGAACGGAACGGCCGGCAGTGCAGGGCGCCGAAAGCCACGCGGTACTTCTTGCGCGCAAAGGCCAGCACCCCGACGCTGGCCTGCGCCAGGTCCTCTCCCTTGTAGCGGCGGAGCTTGGCATAGCAGGCGCCGTGCCGCTCCGGCGCCGGGATCTCGAGACCCAGCGCGATCTCATCGTCGCGCAGGTCGGGCCGCCGGTTGCCGATGAACCACTCGTGGATCGGAACGCGCCGCTCGCCCTCCCGGCCCCGCACGACGACATCGGCGAAGTAGAGCAGCAGCGCCGGGCCGCCGTCGCAGCACGGCACCGCGGCGCAGATATTGCCGACCAGAGTCGCGCGGTTGCGCAGGCCGAAAGAGCCGACATTGCCGGCGGCCTCCCACAGCAGCGGCAGCCGTTTCTTGATCAGGGGCGAATCGATAATGTCGTTGTAGGTGGCCAAAGCGCCGATATGGATGGTCCCCCGGCGCAGGCGGATGGTCCCGAGCTCGCGCAGGCCCTTGATGTCCACCACGGCCTTGGGCTTGAGCATATCCTCGCGCATCATCCCCACCAGATCGGTTCCCCCCGCCAGCACGCGGGCGCCGGCCCCATGCTCATCGAGGATTCTCAACGCGGCCTTAAGCGTCTTCGGTTTGAAGTATTCGAACTCGCAAGCGATCGCCATATCAGCGCTCCTCAAACGGCGTTATTTGGGCGGCAGCAGCGCCACGATCCGGCACATGGAAGACTCGAGCTCGATGCCGCGCAGCGGGAAGCACCCGATCCAGCAGCGCCGGCTGCCGAGCCGGCCGATTTCCCCGCCGAGGTTCTCGGCATGGACAATCCGTTTCGGAAACAGCTTAAGGTGCATCACCTGATAGTATTCCTTGTAGGGAAACATCTCCTCCCAGGTCTTTCCGTGCTTCTTGGCGAGCTTCGCCTCCGCTTCCTTGAACGGACCCGGGTGCCAGTCTCTGATGATGGTGTTCATCGGATGGTCGGCGCTGCCGCAGTCCACGCCGATCCACTTGATCTTTTTCTCGACGCACCATTTATGGAAGTCCGGCCCCGGCCCCGGATGCTTGACGAAGTAGCGGAGCTCGTCGGAGCCTTTCTGATCCCAGGCATACTTATGATAACCGGTATTGATCACCAGGATGTCGCCCTTTTTGACCTTGACCTTGCTCTCGATCATCTCGGGCGTGTACAGGTCATAGTCACCGACGTCCTTGGAGATGTCGACGATCACGCCGGGCCCGATCCACTCCTCGAGCGGCACATTGCCGATGGAGCGCCCGGAGGCGTGAAAGTGGATCTCCCCGTCCATATGGGTGCCCACGTGGTTGCTGGTGGTGATAATCTGGCCGTTCGCCCCCTGGCCCATATGCGCGCCGGCCAGCCGCTTGAAGTACTGAATGCCCAAGGGCATATAGCTCGGCCATGGCGGGGTATGGATGCTCAGCCGCTGCGTCAGGTCGCATACCTTAATCTTCCCCATGAACTGTAAAAAATCGTCGATTTTCATTTTCCGCCTCTCTTAGTGCTGGATTTCGTCCGCAGCCGCGCCGCCAGACCCGCGAACGCCTTCTTGAACGGCTCGACCGGCGCATTGAGCACGCCCGCGCCGACCTGCCCGATACCGGGCTTCTTATGGGCCACGCCGGTATCGATGAAGGGCAGAATGCCCTTCTCGATCACCTTGACCACGTCGATGCCGGTCGGCGTGCCCCGAAAATCCAGGTACGGTATCTGGTAGACGTTGTTCTCCGCCGCCGTGATCTCGTACATCTGCTTGGTGTAGCCGATCGCGTCGCTCGCGCTCCCGCCCACGAACTGCACGATCGCCGGCGAGGCCGCGATGGCGAAACCGCCGAGCCCGCCGGTCTCGGTAATGGCGCTGTCGCCGATATCGGGATTGGCGTCCTTCTTGGTGAAGCCCGGGAAAAACAGCGCGTCCGGCACCAGCGCCGGTCCGGTGAACCACTCATCCCCGGTGCCGGCGAGCTGGATGCCGAAATCGGTGCCGTTGCGCGCCATCACCGTCAGAATGCTGGAGCCCTCCACGCCGCGGGCGGCGTCGAGCACCGCCTTGCTGGCCGGCATGGAGAGATTCAGGAAAAAATGGTCGTTGCCTTGGATGAACTCCAGGACCTCGGCCGCGGTGTTCGTATCGCCGCAGGTGCGCACGATCGCGGGCGCCAGCTGCCGGTACAGCAGCGAGGTGCCGGCACGATTGCGGTTATGCGCCTCGTCGCCCATATGCAGGGCCTGGGCGATCATATTCTTAAGATCGATCTTTCCCAGCAGCTTTACGGCTCGGCGCAGGGTCGGATAGAGGGCGGTCTCCATCCATTTCAACCGCGCGATCACATCCTCGCCGTAGGCGCCGTAGCGCAGCACCTTGCCCAGCCCCTCATTGAGGGTGCAGTAAGCGCGATTGCCGTGCTCTTCGTTCTTGACCACGAAAACCGGCATCGATGACGACATCACCCCCGCCATCGGCCCCACCGAGCTGTGCTCGTGGCACGGCGCGTACTCGATAGCGCCGGAAGCCGCCAAGCGCTCCGCCTCTTGCGGACTCTTGGCCGCGCCTTCGTAGAGCAGCGCGCCCATGACCGCGCCGCGCATCGGCCCGCACATCCGCTCCCAGGTCACCGGCGGCCCGGCGTGCAGAATCAGGTTCTTCTTCATCCCCGGGACGACGTCGATGGCCCGCTCCAGCCCGATCAGATGCGGCTTGCCGCCGAGGATCTTCTTGACGACTTTCTGATTGGCCTTCTCAATCTCGGGGGCCCTGGACCGTATCAGCGCCAGCGCCGTCTCAGCGACGCCGACCGGCGGGCTCCAGTCCACCTGCACCGCCTCCACGCCCTCGCTTTTCAGGCTGTCCTTGAAGGAAGACAGCCCGACATTGATCACTTTCAAATCCTGGGAAAAAAGACCGCGCAGCTCTTTCATGATTTTTTATCCTGCAGCAGAACGATCTCCCCGGCCAGCCGGCAAGCCGCGGCATTGGTCGGCATAACGACCGCGCCGGCCTTGCGCAAAGTCTCCTCAAGCGCCTTCTTGTCCTGCGGGTCGCCGTCGGTGCCCGTCACGGAACAGACAATCGCGGCGCTCTTGGCGGCGCGGCCGACCACGGGACCGAGCTCGGCGGCCGGGTCGGGGTTGGCGCCGTAGCCCAGCACCACGTCGAGCAGAATGACCGCGGTACGGGGGTCTTCCGCCTCCGCCCGAATCCGGCGGTTTCTAAGGGAGTAGTCTATCATAGGGTGGGGCCGGCCCACCGTGAACTCGTCGGCTCCCATATCGACCACGGTATGCCCGCGGCTCTTGAGGGCATCGCCGAGTTTTTTCGTTTTTCCCGACGGAGCGTTCGAGTAAAGCGCGCCGAGCATCGGCTCGAGAATCACCTGCGCCTCGCCGCAGAAAGTACCGCCGCTGAAGAGCCCGCGCACGCATTTGCGGCCCCGCGCAAGCTTGTCCGCCGTCCGCGCCGCCAGGGAATGCTCGCGCGCACCGCCGGCCGCCGCGGCCGGCCAGACCTTGTCGCGCCCCTGCGCCAGCGCCAGCGCCGCCACGGCGGCATCCTCCAAGGTGGCGGCGCCGCGCATGCCGTATTTTTTCAGCCCCTCCGGATTGGCCCCCAGAAACACCGCCACCACCGGCTTCTTGACGCGCTTAAGCTCCCGGCCGATGCGGGCCAACACGTCTTTATGCGGCGGCTTGGAAACCAGCAGAATGACCGCGGTCTCCTCATCATGCGCGAGCGCGCGCAGCGCCGCGATAAACATGATGCCGCCCACTTCCTTTTTCACGTCGCGGCCGCCGGTGCCGATCGCCTGCGAGATGCCGCCTCCCGAATTGGAGATGATGCAGGAAACCTCCTGCAGACCCGTACCCGAAGCCGCGACGACGCCGATATTCCCGCGGCGTACCACGTTGGCAAAGGCGAGCGGCGCCCCGTTGATGATGGCGGTACCGCAGTCCGGCCCCATAACGAGCAGCCCTTTCTTCGCCGCATACTTCTTCAGTTCGATCTCGGTCTTAAGCGGAACATTGTCCGAAAAGATCATCACGTGCAGGCCCCGCTCCAAAGCCCGCATCGCCTCGCTCCCCGCGTAGCGCCCCGCCACGGAAATGAGCGCCAGATTGGCGTCCGGAAGCGCTTTGAGCGCGCCGCCCATGCTCTGCGGACGGAACTCGCCGCCGCCGGCGCTTTTTCGGTGCTTGAGATCATCGAGAAAACCGTCTATTTTCCCCTGAATCCCGCTGACCGCCTCCTCCGCGCGCGCCTTAACGGCGATAAGCAAATCCGTATCATCGGCGCCGGCGAACTCCGGAAGCAACAGGCCGGAGGCCTTGAGGATCGCCCGGTTCTCCTTGGTCCCCATAACCACCGCGGCGTCGATCACGCCTTCCATGGCGGACACCTTCTTGCCGACCACCATGAGGCTGACCGAGTCGAAATATTCACCCTTCTTTATGCGGCCTTTCACGACCATAAGGCATCTCCATTCCTGAGCGAAAATATGAAGCCCGCCGCCAGGTCCGCTCCCGAGCAGTGCCCCACCGCCAGCAGGGCATCAGCCCCTTCCCGCACCTCGCGCGTTCCGCCGCCGAGCAGCGCGGCCGCCGCCGCTTTGAGCCGCCCGAAGAACAGCCCTTCCCCGGCCAAATGCAGAAAAGTCCGCGAAAACACGCCGCCGCCGCGGGCATGGCGGCGTATGGTCCGAATCGCCGCGCCGAAGTCGCGCCCCGACATATTAGCCAAAAAATGCAGCCCCAACAGCAGCCCCGCCAGAAAATCATCCCCGCTGGGGGTCAGGCCGAAGCCGCAGGCCCCGAGCATGCGTACGCCGGCGGCGGTTTCCCCGTCCAGCAGGAGCGCGCAGGCGCGCCGCGTGCGCTGCGCCAGCGCACGCGCGAAGCCCGGCCGCAAGCGCGCGACCCGGCGCTCGTCCAGGAGAAATGCCAAGCTGTCGTCGGGAGCCGCCGACAATATCCGCTGCGCAAACGCCGTCAAGCGGGCGTCGAATCCGGCGCGGCGCGGCGGCAGGTCCCCGGCGCCGGAATGGTAGACCGGAACGCCGGCGAGGTCCCAGCGCTTTGCCCCCAGCACAATTTCGCCGGCACCCACCCGCAGGCTTTGCACGCCCTCGGCGCTTAGGCCGGACATGACGATATTTAGCGGTCCTTCCCCGACGGCCTCGCCCACCACCGAAACCAGGAACTCCCCGTCGAGGAAGTTCACGGCGCGCGCGAAGCGGGAATGCAGCGGGAAGACCCCGGCGCGAACGCGGTCGCCGACGCTCAGGATGCTCTCATGCGCGTTGGCAAGCGGTCGCAGGCTCGTCTTTGCGTGGCTGGTCTGAAGCATTGTCGGCCGGACGCTACGGCTCTGATTGTGGCATATCGTTCTTGGCGAGGACAATACGAACAGAGGTGCTATAATCGGGGGCGATGGAGAACTGTCATTTAGCGCGGCTGGCGGAGCTGTTCGCGGAACTGGAGCCCGCCATCAAGGCCTTCCTGCCGGAACCCAAGCGCTTCGCTCGCCTGCGCCGGGAACTCGCGGCGCTGGAATCCCGCTATCCCGATCCCGCCGCGCGGCCGCCGCTTTACGGCATCCCCGTCGGGGTCAAGGACATCTTTCATGTGGACGGCTTCACAACCCGGGCGGGAGCGCGCGTCCCGGCCGACCTGCTGCAGGGCGAGCAGGCCCGCAGCGTAACCCTTCTTAAGGAAGCGGGAGCCCTGGTTCTGGGCAAGACCGTAACCACGGAGTTCGCCTACTTCGCCACCGGGCCGACCCGCAACCCGCACAATACCGAGCACACACCCGGCGGATCTTCGAGCGGCTCGGCCGCGGCCGTGGGCGCCGGGCTCTGCCCGCTGGCTTTGGGCACCCAAACGATCGGCTCCATCATGCGGCCGGCCGCCTACTGCGGGACATTCGGCTTCAAGCCGACCAGCGGACGCATACCGCTCGACGGCGTTATTCCCCTGTCGCCGTCCGCCGACCATATCGGTTTTTTTGCCGCCGACGCGGCCTGGGCCAAGCTCGCCGCCGCCGCGCTGTGCCGGGACTGGGAAAACGACGAAAGGATAGCGGAAAGCGCGCCCTTGGTCCTCGGCGTACCGGAAGGCGACTACATGGAGCGGGCGAGCGCGCGGGCGCTGCGGCATTTTGCGGATGCCTGCTTCCGCCTGAAGGACGCGGGCGCCAAGCTTAAAACCCTGGACCTGCTGCCGGATTTCGCCGCTATCTCCGCGCGCCACGATGATTTGGTCGCGGCCGAGGCGGCGAGCGTGCACCGGGAGTGGTTCGCCGGGCACGCGGCGCTCTACCACGACAAGACCGCCGAGCTTATCCGCCGGGGTCAAACCATCGAAGGGGCGCGGCTCGCCGAATGCCGCGCCGGCCGCGGCGCCCTGCGCGCCCGGCTCGCCGACGCCCTGGAGCGCCACGGGCTATCCGCCGTCATCGCGCCCGCCGCCACGGGCCCCGCACCGGAAGGGCTGGCCAGCTCAGGCGATCCGATCATGAACCTGCCCTGGACGCATGCCGGACTGCCGGTAGCCGGCGTCCCGTCCGGAATGCTCGACGGCCTGCCCATGGGCGTGCAGCTGATCGGCGGCTGGATGCGGGACGAAGCCCTGCTCCGCCTCGCCGCGAAAGTCGAGACCGTCCTCAAAAACGGCTGACCCGTCCCAACAGGTGATATAGGTAGTACGAAACGTAGAGCCGGCCCGCCCGGTCGCCGCCGCGGAATCCCCGCAGGAAAAGCGCCGCGAAGCTGACGATCTTGGAAAACAGGACCATCCCGGGAATCCGCCCCAGCAGCCCCGGCCGCAGCAGCCCGCGCAGGAAGCGCGGAAAAACCGGCAGCAGATGGAAGGCGCTCATATACCCGCGCAGCAAGCGCAGCTCCGCGCGCACCTCCCGCGCCGGCGACGCGGCTTCGTGAAACGACAGCACCTCGCCGCGATGTATGCGCTCGATATCCGCGTCGCTCAGGACTCCAGCTTCATGCGCGCGGCGCGTAATCTCGACTCCCGGCATATAGCTCAAAAAGAAGGTGGCGATCCGATCCGGGGTGTGGCGCATATAGAAGCGCCGCGCAAACTCGTGGCTGTCGAGGCCCTCTCCCGGCAGACCAAAAATATGATCAAGGACCAGCTCAATACCCGCATCATGGAAGGCCGCGATCATGGCGACGATGCTGTCGCGGCTCTCGTTGCGCCGCAATACCCGGCGCTTGTAGTCCGCGTCGCCGAGAGACTGCACCCCGACCTGAACCTTGAGGCAGCCCGCGTCCTTCATCCGGCGGGCCAGCTCCGGGCTGATGAACTGCGGGTGCGTCTGCGCGATCCACGGCAGGCCGATCTCCTTCTTATAGCGCGGCAGGAACTCCCGCAGCCACTCGCCATCCATAGTGAAAACGTCGTCCCAGAACCAGATCACCTGCGGCGCGAAGCGCTCTTTGGCGGCGCGCAGCTCGCGCAGGACATTATCCGGCGAGCGCCGGCGGACATAGTCCCTGGGCCGGCCCGCGGTCGGCAGGTTCGCGAAGCTGTTGTTGAAGCAGAAGGTGCAGCGGTAAGGGCAGCCGCGTCCGGTGATGATATGATAGACGTCGCCGGTCGGGAAGGTCGCGGCGTAAAGCTCCTTGTCCGGCAGCGGCAGGGAGTCCAGAGCGGAATTAAATCCGGCGATGCTCGGCGGCGGCTGCGGCCCATCCGCCCCCTTGCTCCACATATTGGGGATGTCCGCCCCCGTCTCCCCGCGCTGCAGAGCATCCGCCAGCCGCACCAAGGCCTCCTCTCCTTCTCCCACGCAGACGAAGTCCGCGGCCTCCAGGCCCATGACATGCTCCGGGCAGGCGGAGGCGTGAACGCCGCCGAACACCGTCTTGATTCCCGGACGCTCGCGCTTTACCCGCTGAGCGATCTCCGCCGCCCAGCCGAATGCCGGCGTCACGGCGCTGCAGGCCAGGAGATCGGGGGAGCAGTCCAGGATCTCCCGCACGATCACATCGTCGCGGCTAAACAGCCGCGCCAGGCGCGGAAAATGCAGCACAAAACGGTCGTCGAAGAGCGCCGGATTATGGACCAGAACAGTCGAGTGCCCGGCCTGCTGGAGCGCGGCGGAAAGATACTCGACGCCGAGCAGCGGCTGGCCCAAAGTGACAAAAACGACGCGCATCAGGCGGCCAAGCGCCGGGCGGGGAATTCACGGCCGTCCATACGACAAGCATAGTTTCTATTGCCGTCCCGTGCCAGGGGGGTCTAGTGGGCGGCGCACGCCGCCAGTTGGTAGAATATCCGCGCGATGAGCGCTCTCTCCTCCGTCGTCCGGCTCGGCAGAAGCACCCGCTCGAGCATAACGCTGCTCGGCAGCTTCACCGTGCTGTCCTGGTGGATCGCCCGCCGGACCTGCGAACTGCCGCGGCACAACCTGCGGCTGATCGGCAAGATTTTCCTCAACCAAGTCTGGTTCACCGGTATCGACGCGGCTCCCATCATCGCCGTGCTCGCCTCGCTCATCGGCGGCGTCTCCATCATCCAGTCCTTCAGCCTGCTGACGGTGCTCGCCGACGACCTGATCGGCAAGTTCCTGGTCGGGCTGATCGTGCGCGAGCTCGGACCGCTGATTACGGCGGTAGTCCTGATCGTGCGTTCCGGCACGGCCATCGCCACCGAGGTGGGCTCGATGAAGATCAACGGCGAGATCGACGTCCTGCGGGCGCATCGCATCAACCCCTTGATGTTCGTCATCCTGCCGCGCGTCTACGGCACCATCGTCGCGCTGTTCGCTCTCACCGCGCTCTTCGATATCATCGGCATCCTGGGCGGCTTCGGCGTAGCCTGCATGGTGGCCGATCTTTCGTTCGCCCTGCTGCGGGCCAAGGTCCTGGCGGCGCTGACCAACGCCGATCTCGTACTGCACCTCATCAAAGCCCTGCTTTTCGGCACCGCCGTCGGCGTGCTGCCGTGCTACTTCGGCCTGCGCGTAAGAGAATCCCCGACCGAGCTGCCCATCGCGGTCAGCAAGGCGGCCGTGGCGTCTTTGGTCGCGGTCTTCTTGATGGACGGCCTGCTCGTCTTCTTCTACTACCTGCAATGAAGCTGCTGGAAATGAAAAACGTCGCCTATCCCGCCGGCCCGGCGCCGTTGCTGCGCGACATCAGCCTGACGATCGAGGCCGGCGACTGCGCGGTGCTCTTCGGGCCGTCCGGATCGGGCAAGCATGCGCTGCTCAAGCTCGCGGCCGGCATCCTGCTTCCCGGCGCCGGCAGCGTCGCCGTGACCGGCGACGCCGAGGCGGGAGCGCTGCCCAGCGCCTACGTCGCGCAGGACAAGGGGCTCATCAGCAACCTGACCTTGCTGCAGAACGCCGTCCTGCCGCTGGTCTACCACGGCCGGCTGGGCTACCGCGAAGCGCTGGCGCAGGGCCGCCGGGTTATGGCGGATTTCGCGCTCACCGACGCCGCCGACATGCGGCCGGCGGCCGCCGGCGCCGGCCGACGACGCATCGCACAGCTCGTCCGCGCGGTCCTCATCGATCCCAGGCTGTATCTGTTCGAGCGGCCTTTTTCCGATATCGACTCGGCCGCCGAGCTCATGATCCGGCGGACGCTGCGGACGATAAAAGATCGCCGGGACGTCGGGGCGCTGATCGCGACCGGCGACCCGAAAAAATACCTCACCTGGGGAAGCCGGTTCATTTACCTGGAACAAGGGCGCCCGCGCTTTTTCGCCAACGCCGAGGAGCTCGCGAACTGCCGGGACCCCCAGGTCCAGGCCTTCTTAACATGACGCCGCGCTAGGAGAATCTAATGGATTTTGAAAGAAGAGACTTCGCCGTAGGGGTTTTTGTCGTCGCCGCGCTGCTCGCATTCCTGGCGGGGCTCGTCTTCGTCAACCGGGGACGCATCACAACAAAGAGCTACGACGTCAGCCTGCGTCTGTCCGACATCAACGGAATCGACAAGGGCGTCGAGGTGATGTATCGGGGCTATACGGCCGGCTTCGTCGACAAAATCGCCATCGGCTACGAGCCCGAAGTCCACTTTATCGTCCGCCTGGCGGTCAAAGAGGAGATTCGGCTGCGCACCGGCACCCGGGTCGCCGTCCGCAACAAAGGATTCGGCGGCGCCAAGTACCTCGAGTTCGTGTCGCCCGCCGGCGGCGGAACGGGCACGGTGGAAAAGGGCTCCCAGCTTCCGGTCATAACGGACGACGACATCATGACCAAGGCCAACGAGGTCCTCGGCAACGTGCAGCTGTTCGTAAAAAACCTGCAGCAGGCCGGCACCGCCGAACAGCTGCAGACCACCGTCCACCACGCCCATTCGGCGATCATCCACCTCGACCGTACGCTGACCGCGCTCAACGCGCTCATCGCGGAGAACCGGGCCTCGCTGAGCAAGTCCGTCGCGCATACCGAGCGCGCCACGGCCGGCCTCGACGCCCTGCTGCGCGACAACAGCGCCGCCATCTCCGCGACGATCAACAACCTCAACGAGACCATGCGCCACGTGCCGGCGATTATGATCCACGTCGAAGAGCTGACCGCCGATCTCAAGCAGAACCCCTGGCGCCTGCTGCGCAAAGGCAAGCCGAAGGAAACGGCGCCGCCGCTGAACCATGCGCATGAGAACGGCAAGGGGGCCGCGCCCGCCGCAGCGGACAAATAGCCCGGGCAAGGCCGCCCGCGACTTCGCTACAATCTAGCGGACCGCGGCCGTCCGCGAGGAGATACCATGGATTTCGAACTGAGCGACGAACAGAAAATGATCCGCGAAACGGTGCGCAACTTCGCGGAGAAGCGGATCAAGCCCGCCGCCCACGAGCTCGACGAAAAAGAGGAGTTCTCGGTCGAGCTCACCCAGGAGATGGGCGAGCTCGGGATCTTCGGCATCATCGTGCCGGAAGAATACGGCGGCCAAGGCCTCGACTACCTGGCCTACGTTATCGCCATCGAGGAGCTGGCGCGGGTCGACGGCTCGCACGCGGCCACGGCCGCCGCCGGGACCAGCCTGGGGATCGCTCCGCTGCTCTACTTCGGCAGCGCGGAGCAGAAGAAGAAGTACCTGCCGGCGCTGGCCGCGGGCAAAACGCTCTTCGCCTTCGGCTTGACCGAAGCCGAAGCGGGCTCCGATTCGCGCGGCAGCAAGACCCGCGCCGAAAAGGTCGGCGACGACTGGGTCATCAACGGCTCCAAGATATTCATCACCAACGCCTCCACGCCCATCACCTCCGGCGTCATCGTCCAGGCGGTCAGCAACCGGGACGACAAGGGCACCCCCGAATTCACCTGCTTCGTCGTCGACAAAGACACCCCGGGCTTCACCGTTAAAACGATGCACAAGAAGCTCATGTGGCGCGCTTCCAACACCGCCGAGCTCTACTTCACCGACGTAAAAGTGCCGGAATCCGCCATCCTCGGCAAGCGCGGCGCCGGCTCGCGCCAGATGCTCAAGACCCTGGACTCCGGCCGGCTGTCGATCGCGGCCATGGGCCTCGGCTGCGCCCAGGGAGCCTTCGAGGCCGCGCTGACCTACGCCAAGCAGCGCCACCAGTTCGGCAAGCCCCTGTCGCGGTTCCAGGCCATTTCCTTTAAGCTGGCCGACATGGCGACCAAGATCGAGCATGCCCGCAGCTTCCTCTACCGCGCCTGCTGGCTGCGCGACACCGGCAAGCCCTTCGGCAAGGAGTCGGCGATGGCCAAGCTCTACTGCTCGGAGGTAGCCAAGGAAGTCGCCGACGAGGCCGTACAGATCCACGGCGGCTACGGGCTGATGAAGGAGTTCGACGTCGAGCGCTTCTACCGCGACCAGCGGCTGCTGCAGATCGGCGAAGGCACCTCGGAGATTCAGCGTCTGGTCATCTCCCGCGCTATAGGCTGCTAGTTGAAGCCGCGCGTCCCGCCGCCCGTTCATCCCTATTTTTGGGCGCTGGCCGCGGCGGTGGTTGTGCTGACGGGCTGGACCGGCTGGACGGATATCCCGCTCTTCCCCAAAGAGGAACTGCTGCTCAACGGCGGCGCCTGCCTGCTGCACGGCGTTGCGCCCGCGTCCGGCGAGGCCGGCGTTTCCTGGACCATGCCGCTCTCCGGCCTCTGGCAGGCCCTGCTTTATCACCACGCTTCCGCCGGCCTCCGCCTGCTGCTGCTGCGCACGGCTATGGCCGCCTCGCTGCTCCTCATCTTCGCCCTGGGCCGCCGCCTGCACTCGGCTCCCTGCGGGCTGCTGGCGATGGCGATCGCCGTCCAGTTCCAACTCGTCCGCTTCATCTCGCCGGAACAGGTCCTCTACCAGCCCTTGGTGCTGCTGACGGCGTACCTCCTCGTCCGCTGGACGGAAAAGCCCGACCGCCGCGGCAGCGCGCTGCTGGGCGCCGGTATCGGCCTAAGCCTCCTTGTCCGCTCCCCGCTTTTTCTGCTGCCGTTCGCACTCGCGGCGCTGGACCGGCTCGGCCTCAAGCAGGGCGGAGTCTACCGGCGGAAATGGCGGTGGCGAACCGCCGTCCTTTGCCTGACGCCGGCGGCGGTGCTGGCGCCCTGGGTGTACATGAACTGGCGGCTGTTCGGCACGATCTCCTTCTTCGAGCGGGGACGCGCCGACTACAACCTCGTCGCCGGCGCCCTCGGCCTCGTAGACACGCTCAGCGGCGGGCCGGACGGCGGCTCCTTTTTCACCGCCGCGGGCGTCCCCGCCGGCGGCGATATCGCCGCCTGGGCCGTCCGCGAGGTCCTCGCCCATCCCTTCCGCTTCGTTGCGGCCGTGGGCCGCCGCCTCGCCTTCGTCTTCTCGCTGCAGCCGCTGCTGATCCTCGCGAGCGCAATCGCGGTCTGGCTGCTGCGGCGCCGCGCGGCCGTGCGGCGGCTGGGCTTGCTCGCCGCATACTTCGCCGGCATCCACTGCCTGCTGGCCGTCGAGTTCCGCTACTTCGAACCGCTATGGCCGCTCCTCGCCGTCCTGGCCGCCGCGCTTCCCGCCTTTCTGCTCCAGCCCGCTCCCCCACTCACCCGTGGGCGCGGCGCCGACAGGATCGCCCTCGCCGGCGCCCTGCCGGCCGCCGCCCTCGGCCTCTTCGCCCTAGTCCTTACGGCGGCCTATCCGTCGCGGCTCGACGCTTCCGGCACGGCGCTGACGGCGGCGCTCAAACGCCATCCCGGCGATCCCTGGCTGTGGAGCGCGCACGGCCGCCGCGCCATGCGCCGGGGCGACGCGCCGGGAGCGGCGCGCGATTTCGCCGCCGCCCTCAAACTGGCGCCGACCGAGGAGCGGCAATTGGATCATGCCTGGGCGCTTATGGCGCGCGGCGGCGGCGCAGCGGGGCTCATCGAGCGGCTGCCCGCGGGTGATCCCGCCCATGATTGGCGCCGGCAGGTGCTGCGGGTTCTGCACGCGCTGCTCAGAGAGGATCCCGCTATCTTGCCGGCGCGAGGGACCGGCCGCGAACTGCTGGCGCATGCGCGCGCTTTCCCCGCGCCGCAACGGACGCGCATCCTCGCCGGCCTTATCGAGATGCCAGCCGCCGGTCCCGAGCTCCTGCTCGCCGCCGCGCAGAGCGCCGCCGAGCTAAAACAGCGGAAGCTTGCGGCGCGGGCGCTCGAACGCGCCGGATCGCGCGCGCTCTCCCGCGATGAGCGCGCCCGCTGGACGCGCCTCAGCGCCCGGCTCGCGCAGCTCGAACCTCTGCTGCGGCGGACGGACGCCGAACTCGCTCCCGGCGCCTGGCTGGACCTGGCGCGCGCCGCGCTCAAAGACGGGAAGCTCGAGCAGGCTCGGCGCGCGGCGGCACGGGCGGAAAAAGCCGGCGCCGACGATGCCTGGATTTGGCTCCAGCTCGGCGCCGCGGCGGCAAAAACGGAGAACCGCGCCGCCGCGCGCGAGGACCTCGCGCGAGCGGCGCGGCGGACTCTGAGTTCCGAGCAAAAACATGAGCTGGCCCGCGCCTGGCTGCTGCTGGATGCGCTGAGCGCGGCGGAGAAGGCCGCCGGCGGCGACGCGCAGCTGCTGCGCCTGATCGCCGTCCGCTACCAAACGCTCGGCGAATATGCGCGCGCCCTGGAACTTCTGGACCGCCTCGTCCGCGGCGCGCCCGGCGACCCGCGAAACCTGAACGACCGGGGCGTGCTCAAGGCGCTTATGGGCCGCCGCGAAGAAGCGATCGCCGACCTGCGCGCCGCGCTCGCCCGCGAGCCCTTTCTTCCTGAGGCCTGCCTGACGCTAGGCGGGCTGCTCACCCAGATGGGAAAGCGCGGCGAAGCCCTGGCGCTCTATGAGCGAGCCCTGCGGGAGCATCCGGCGCTGGCCGGCACGCCGCTGGGACGACGCCTGCGCGAAGACGCGGCGGCCGCGCGGCGATAAGTTTAATACGATCTGACCATGACTCGAACCCGGCGGGAAAGGCTCGGCGTTCTATGGCTGGCGGCCGGCGCGGCGGCGCTGGCCTCGCGCTGCCTGCGGCCGATCGCCAATCCCGACATCTACTGGCATCTCTCCGCCGGCGCGCAGATGCTGGAGAAGGGGGCTATTCCCCGCCGCGACTTTCTTTCGCACACCCGCCACGCAGCGCCGTGGATCGACTTTGAATGGCTGGCCCAACTGCTCTACGCCTTGGTTCATCGTACGGCGGGTTTTCCCGGGCTCATCGCACTCAAGACGCTGGTCCTCGGCGCCACGGCCGCAAGCTTTGTATTGCTGCTCCGGCGCCTGCGGGTTTCGCTCGCCGCGCAGGGGCTGTCGCTGCTGGTCCTGGCCGCGGGCCTCATCCCCAACAGCTTCGTCAAGCCGAGCAACTTCTCGCTGCTCCTCTTCACCGGGACCCTATGGCTCGCCGAGATGGTCCGCCTGGAAGACCTCAAGGACCGGCGGCGCGCCGGGCTCGCCGCCTTTATGCTGTTCGCTTTGTGGGCCAACCTGCACGGCGGGTTTATCTTCGGCCTCGCGCTCCTCGGCGCCTACAGCGCGGGGCAGTGGCGCGCGCAGCCGGCACAGCGGAGCCTCTACGCCGTCCTCTTCGCCGCCGCCGCCGTCGGCACCCTGTGCAATCCCTTCGGCACCGGAGTCTATGCGGTGCTGCTGCGGCATGCGGCGGATGCCGCGTTCCTGCAGCAGGCCATCGGGGAATGGGCGCCGGCAAGCCCGCGCAACGTCTACCTCTATCCTTTCTGGGCGGTTCTCGCCGCCGCCGCCGCCGCGATCATCTTCCGCCTGCGCCACGGCCGCCCGGTGGTCTGGGCGCAGGTGCTGGCGCTCGCCGGCCTGGCCGTCGCCGCGCTGCGCCACTGGCGCACCGCGCCGCTGTTCATCCTGGCGGCGCTGCCCGTCATCGCGACCATGGAGAAGGAGTTTCCGGCGCCGCGCACCAAGATCGAGAAAATTCTCCTGCGGCTATGTCCTTTCATCCTGGCCGGCGCGGTCCTTGCGCACTTCGCGGCCTATGGTCCCTGGCGCCTGCCGCGGCGCGCGATCGCGCATGCCTCCGTCCCGGAGCAGGCCGCAGATTTCATCGCCGCGATTTCCCGCGATATCGGACCCACCCGGCTCTACAACCCCTGGGGCTGGGGCGGTTATCTCGGCTATCGCCTGCACCCGACGTCCAAGGTATTCATGGACGGCCGCTACATCTTCCACGACCTGCTCGTAGAGCGCGTGGCTGCGACCAAGACGCCGGAGACGTTTAACGCCTTCCTGAAAAAATACGACGCAAATCTTATCGTGCTCAAGCGCGACCGGCCGCCGATCGTCGCGCCTCACCGGATGCCCGACGGCACGACCCGGTACGCGCCGCGGCCGTTCTATATGTTCTTTATGCCCCAGGAGCGTTGGTCTTTGATCTACTGGGACGCCTTGGCGCTGATCTTCGTGCGCAGCGACGCGGGCGACGCGCGCTGGCGCGGCGAACACGTTTACGCCATGTACCACCCGGACGATGAGGCCGCCCTGCGGCGCGCCCTGGACAGCAAGCTGATCGGCCGGGATCTCTTCCGCCTGGAATTATGCCGGCATCTGCGCGAAGCCGGCGAGGACGCCGAGACCCGCCGCCTGCTGGAATACGCCGGCGGCTCCGGCTGCCTGGAAGTGCCGAAAAGCCTCTTCCCCTACTCCGGACCGCTACCCTAAAACCGCCACCCGGCGCTCGACCGTCAAGCCCATATGCTACACTTGCTCCGCCCGATGACGCAGCTCCGCAGCGGAACCGCCGACCGTTCATGATATCGCGAGCGCTCCTGGCCCTCGAGGACGGCACGGTTTTACGCGGCCGCTCCTGCGGCGCCGCCGGCGAGGCCGCCGGCGAAATGGTCTTCAACACCTCGCTGACCGGCTACCAGGAAGTGCTCACCGACCCCTCCTACAAAGGCCAGCTCGTCGTCATGACCAACCCCATGATCGGCAACTACGGCATCACCGCCGGCGACAACGAAAGCCGGGGGACCTTTCTCGAAGCTTTCATCATGCGCGAGCTCTGCCGCCGGCCCTCGAACTGGGAGTCGATCGAAAGCGTCGGCGAGCTGCTGCGGCGCCGCGGCGTCATCGCCGTCGACGGCGTAGACACCCGCCTATTGACCCGCCGGCTGCGCGAGAAGGGCGCCCTGCGCGCGATCTTATCGACCACGGAAGCCGATCCCGCGCGGCTCCTGCGCCGCGTCCGCAAAGTGCCGGTAATGACCGGCCGCGACCTCACCTCGCTGGTCACCTGCTCCGCGCCCTATGAGTGGACCGAACCGCAAAGCGGCGGCGGAGCGCCCCCGCCGGACTGGCCGCGCCCGCCCCGCGTGGTGGTCATGGACTTCGGGGTCAAGTACGGCATCCTGCGCTGCCTGGCCGCGCTCGGCTGCGCAGTGACGGTCGTACCGGCCGGCGCCTCCGCCGGCGAAATCGAAGCGCTGCTGCCGGACGGCATCCTGCTGTCCAACGGGCCCGGGGACCCCGCTCCCGTCGCCGGAGCGATCGCCGTCATCCGCCGCCTGCTGCCGACCCGCATCCCCATATTCGGCATCTGCCTGGGCCACCAACTGCTCGCGCTGGCGCTCGGCGGACGCACCTTCAAGCTCAAATTCGGCCACCACGGGGCCAACCACCCGGTCAAAGACCTCACGACCGGAAAGATCGAGATCACGACGCAGAACCACGGCTTCTGCGTGGATATGGAATCCCTCCCGCGGACCGTGCAGACGACGCACGTCAACCTCAACGACGGCACGTCGGAAGGGCTGATGCATACGCGGCTGCCCGTATTCTCCGTCCAGCACCATCCGGAAGCCGCGGCCGGGCCGCACGACGCGCGCCACCTCTTCGACCGCTTCGGCCGGCTGCTGCGCCGGAATATGATTAAGCCCCGGCGGCGGCGGACTCAGCATGCCTAAGCGTACCGATATCGGAACGATTCTGGTGCTCGGCTCCGGGCCGATCGTCATCGGACAGGCCTGCGAGTTCGACTACTCGGGCACCCAGGGCATCAAGGCGCTGCGCGACGACGGCTACCGGATCGTCCTGGTCAACTCCAATCCCGCCACCATCATGACCGATCCCGGATTATCCGACCGGACCTACATTGAGCCCCTGACGCCCGAGGCGGTCACCCAAATCATCGCGCGGGAGAAACCCGACGCTCTGCTGCCGACGCTCGGCGGCCAAACCGCGCTCAACCTCGCGGTCGCGCTGGCCGAGCGCGGCGTCCTCAAACGCTACCGGGTCGAGCTCATCGGCGCGCCGCTCGACGCGATCCGGCGCGCCGAGGACCGCCAGCTGTTCAAGTCCGTCATGCAGGAGAACGGGCTCGACATTCCGCGCAGCCTGATCCTCACCGACGCGCGCGAGCTTCCCGCGGCGGGGCGCGAGCTCGGCTTTCCGATCATCGTCCGTCCCTCGTTCACGCTGGGCGGCAGCGGCGGCGGCACGGCCTACAATTTGGAAGAGCTGCGCGAACGCGTGCACTCGGCGCTGGACGCCAGCCCGGTAAAGAAAGTTCTGCTCGAAGAATCGGTCATCGGCTGGAAGGAGTTTGAGCTTGAAGTCATGCGCGACCGCCGCGACAACTTCGTCGTCATCTGCGCCATCGAAAACCTTGATCCGATGGGCATCCACACCGGCGACTCGATCACCGTCGCTCCGGCCCAGACCCTGACCGACCGCCAGTACCAGGCGATGCGCAACGACGCGCGCAAAGTCGTATCGGCGATCGGCGTGGAGACCGGCGGCTGCAACGTACAGTTCGCGGTGGACCCGCGTACCGGACGGCGGGTCGTTATCGAAATCAACCCGCGCGTTTCGCGCTCCTCGGCCCTGGCGAGCAAGGCGACGGGATTTCCCATCGCCAAGATCGCCGCCAAGCTCGCCGTCGGCTACACCCTCGACGAAATCCCCAACGATATCACGCGCCAAACACTGGCCTGCTTTGAGCCCTCGATCGACTACGTCGTCACCAAGATCCCGCGCTTCGCCTTCGAGAAGTTCGGCCGCGAGTTCCCCCTCGATACCGCCATGAAGTCGGTCGGCGAGGTGATGGCCTGCGGGCGGACGTTCAAGGAATCGCTGCAGAAAGCCCTGCGCGGCCTCGAGACCGGGCGCCCGGGCTTCGGGCCGGCGCCCGCGCGCGGCAAGAAGGGCCGCCGGACGATGGACGCGCCGGCGCTGCGGCGCCGGCTGGCGCTGCCCTATTCGGACCGCCTGCTCGACGTGCATGAGGCGCTGACGCGCGGCTTCACCCCCGACGAGCTCGCGGAAATCACCGGAATCGACCCCTGGTTCCTGGACCAGCTCCAGGACCTCGTCGAACTGGAGCGGCGCCTGCGGCACGCTCCGCTGACCGCCGAGCTCATGCTCGAGGCCAAGCGCGCGGGCTTCGCGGACGCGCAGCTGGCCGAGCTCAGCGGTCATACGCCGGCCGCCATTCGCGCCCTGCGCCGCCGCCGCGGGCTCAAGCCGTCGTACAAGATCGTCGATACCTGCGCCGGCGAGTTCGCCGCCCATACGCCCTATTATTATTCGACTTACGACCAGGAGAGCGAGGCCGTCTCTTCCCGGCGGAAGAAAAAAATCGTCATCCTCGGCTCCGGCCCCAACCGCATCGGCCAGGGCATCGAGTTCGACTACTGCTGCGTCCACGCCTCGCTCGCCCTGCGCGAGCTGGGCTTCGAGACCATCATGGTCAACTGCAATCCCGAAACCGTTTCGACCGACTACGACATTTCCGACCGCCTTTACTTCGAGCCGCTGACTTTGGAAAACGTCCTCGACATCGTCGAGTTCGAGAAGCCGCGCGGCGTCATTGTTCAGTTCGGCGGACAGACGCCGCTCAACCTCACGCGGCCGCTGGCCAAGGCCGGCGTCAACATACTCGGCACGCCGCCCGCGGCCACCGACACCGCCGAGGACCGGCGCCGCTTCGGCGCTCTCATCAAGCGGCTCGGCATCCCGTCTCCCGACTACGGCATCGCCAAGTCTCTGGCCGACGCCCGGCGCATCGCCCGGCGCATCGGCTATCCGGTCATGGTGCGCCCGAGCTATGTGCTGGGCGGGCGAGCGATGCATATCGTCCACGACGACGACGAGCTGCGCGCTTTCGGCGCCGAAGCCCTCGCCGTCTCCGCGCATCCGGAGCTGCTCATCGACCGCTTCCTGGCGGGCGCGACCGAGCTGGACGTCGACGCCGTCGCCGACGGCAAGGACGTGTTCATCGGCGGCGTCATGGAGCATATCGAGGAGGCCGGCATCCATTCCGGCGACTCGGGCTGCACCCTGCCGCCGCATTCGATCACGCCGGACCAGCTGGGCTGCGTCGTCGACTACACCCGGCGCCTGGCGCTGGCGCTCGGCGTACGCGGCATGCTCAATATCCAGTATGCGGTCAAAGACGGCGTCTGCTACCTGCTCGAGGCCAATCCGCGCGCCTCGCGCACCGTGCCCTTCGTCAGCAAGGCGACCGGCATACCGCTGGCGAAGCTTGCCGCCAAGGTGATCGCCGGCGCGCCGCTCAAGACACTTCTCTCCCCGGGACTGCTGCGGCGCCACTTCTCGGACCTGCCCTACGTCGCGACCAAGGAGGTGGTGCTGCCCTTCATCAAGTTCCCGGAAGTCGATCCGATGCTCGGTCCGGAAATGAAATCAACCGGCGAGGTCATGGGGCTCGACGTCGACTTCCCGCGCTCCTTCAGCAAAAGCCTCGCCGGAGCCGGGATGTCGCTGCCGGAATCGGGCTCGGTCTTTATCAGCGTACGCCCCGAGGACAAGGCCTTCGTAGTCCCTATCGCCTCGCAGCTGCAGCAGATGGGCTTCACCCTCTACGCCACCCTCCGCACCAAGATGTTTCTTGACCGGCACGGCATCGACGCGCGCCGCGTCAATAAGATCGGCGAGGGCAAGCCCGACGTCGTCGACCTTATTAAGCAGCGCAACCTCGCGCTGGTCATCAACACTCCCTCCGGCAAGCGCGCCAAGACCGACGGCTACATGATCCGCCGCACCTCCCTTGATTTCAACGTGCCGATCATCACCAACATCAACTCCTGCCAGGCCGCCGTTGCGGGCATCGCCGCGCTGCGCCGTGAAGCGGTGGGCGTGAAGGCGCTGCAGGACTATTATCGAACCTTGCCCTACAGTACATAAGCTCGAAAATACCTGCCCTTTCCCCATTGATATAGGCCCTTTGACCCAGCCCCGGCCGGGACCAACGACGCATACGCTCCGCCGGCTATTGCATTACAATTAAGGTAGATGATACGCAGGTACTGGAGCGCCCTATTGGCGGCCGCAGCTGCGGCCGTATTATCCGCCCCGCTCGACGCCGCGGCCGGAAGCTACGGCGCCGCCGCGGCCGCCGACGAGCCGGTCGTCGTCCATGCCAAAGTCGACTATCTCGATTCGGCGGTCGATGACCTGCGGGATGCGGTGCGCAACGACGGCTACTCGGACAACGACGTTCACGCCAAGGCCTCGGTTCTGTTCGGGAGCATCGTGCGCAAGGACTCCACCGCCATCGGCACCCTGCACGTCCGCGGCTGGGCCAAGCCCAGCATTCACACCACGGCTTTCCGGACCGGGCAGAGCCGCGAGAACATCACGGTCGACGGGATGTCCGCGGCGGTATATAAAACCTTGATGGCTTCGGACGTGCCGCCGCCGACCGAGATCATGGACGCTTACGTCTACGGCGAGGACCTCGAAAAGGACGGCCTGAAGAATTACGACGACGGAAAGATTCTGGGCCGGGGCCAGCTCGGCGTCTATATGTACCGGGGCAGCGAGAAGGTGGGCGTTTACTTCAACAAGTTCATGCGCAGCGTCCAGGCCTGGGTCGGCAATGAGTTCGCCGCCGCCACGGACATGCATGAGAGCGCCCATTCGCGCGACCATACCAAGGGCGAACTCAACCCGGTCGAAGTGCGCCGCGGCGAAGTCCTGGCCTACAAGACCGAATACCTGTGGCTGAACCTCATGGACCCGACCGGACAAAAGCTGTCGTGGGCACGCGCCACCTTCGGCAAGTTCGCGCAGGGAGCGGACAAGGCGCCGGAATTTGTTAGTGAGTATCTGGAGCACCTAGCGAAGATTCGCTATTACGGAAACAAGGACGACTTTTTAGGGCTCGTAGACGAGCTGGGGTACCGGGATAAGCACAACCATGCCGGAGCCCCCCATGGAAGCGATGCGCCCGGCCGCCGAGATGACGCAGAGAAAGCGGAGCGCCCGGGTGAAGAGGATGGCCCGCCCGCACTCGTACAGTACGTTAATTTCCCGGGCTGACCACCGCCGGCTTCCTCTCCTAACAACCGTCCCGCAAAATGATATAAGAGGTACTTCTATGGCTATTCTTTCAAGCCGGGACGAGCAGATATCCGTCACCTGCGCGATTCTGAAAGACGATGTCCGCAAACGCTTTTTCGCCGCCCTGCGCAAAAAGGGCGGTAATCCGGAGCGTATTGCCCGGGTCTGCGACACCGGCGCCGGGGTCGTCAATAACTGGATCACGGGCTCAACCAAGCTCCCCTACAACACGCTGCAAATGCTCGCCGCGGAGTTCAACGTGGCGCTGCCCGAAATCAGCGAGCTGCGCAAGGAGTACCAAATAGTCTCCGGCGGCCACAAAAGGAAGCGGGAGCCGAAGCGGCCGGTCATCCCCGGCCCGCTGCCGGCAGAGCCGAGCGCCGGCGGCCCGCCGCAAAAACCGCCGCAAGAACCGCGGCGCGAACCCGAACGCGAACCGAAACGTGAATCCAAGCGCACCGCCCGGCGCGGCCGCAAAGCGGAGAAGGCGGCCCCGCGCCAGGATGAGGCCGCCAAATCGCCGGACAAGCTGACCGACGACCGCGCCTACTGGACGGGTGTGCTGCTCGGCCGCGCCGAGCGCGACGAAACCCATATCCGCCTGGCCGCCGGCAAGCGCATCAGCCAGAACTTCGCGGCGACCTGGGCCATCCTCACCGTGAAGGCCTTCGACGTCAAGCCCGAGCTTGCGATGTCGGAAGACCGTTCGGTCCAAACGGCGACTTTGCCCGCGGCCAGCGTCGCGGCCTTTCTCGACCGCATCGAGTTCAAGCCGGGCACCCGGCCGGACAGCGCTCCCGGGGCTCCCCGCTGGGTTTGGTCCAACCCGGACTGGAAAAAAGAATTCCTCAAGGGGCTGGTGGACTCCTGCGCGCAGTTTCAGCGCACGCCGGCGCTCACCCTGGAGGGGCTGTCGGAGCAGCTGGCGCAGTCGGCGGTCAAGATGTTCGCGTCTTTGGAGCTGACCGCGAAAATAGGTGACGCGAATAAGGTGACGCTCGAAGGCGCCGACGCGGTACGCAAGTACGTCGACGAGGTCGGAACGCGCAACCCCAAACTCAAGGACCAGATCGGCTCCCACTTCGGCACCCGCCCCCAGGGACAAAACCGCGGCCGCTCCTCCGGGCGGCGGCGCGGCGGACGGCGGCGCTCGCAGCAAAGCCGTAAGACGCAGGGCTAGGCCCGCCCGCCGCCCATATGGCCGCGCGCGCGATGCCGAAAAACGACACCGGGACCGACGTTGTGCTCGCTTTGGGATGCGGCTCGGCGCGCGGCCTCGCGCATATCGGCGCGATCCGGGAGTTGGAGAGGGCCGGCTACAATATCCGCGGGGTCGCCGGCAGCAGCATCGGGGCGGTGATCGGCGCGCTCTACTGCGCCGGGGCGCTCGGAGAGTACGAGAAGTATGTACTCTCCCTCAACTGGAAGAGCGTCCTGCGCATGCTCGACCCCGTCTTCCCGACGGCGGGCCTGCTGGGCGGGGACCATCTCAAAAAGATGATCGCCCAATTCATCGGCGAGCGCGACATCGAAGACCTCGACATCCCGTTCTGCGCGGTCGCCTCCGATCTGGCCACCGGCGAGGAAGTGCGCCTGCGCAAAGGGCCGGTGGAGCAGATGGTGCGGGCGAGCTTCGCCGTCCCGGGGATATTCACGCCGGTTGAGTGGCAGGGAGAGTATCTCGTGGACGGCGGCGTAAGCAGCCCCGTCCCCGTCGGCGCCGCGCGGGAGCTGGCCGACGCCGAGCTGCCGGTGATCGCGATCGACGTAAACGCCGGCCCGCGCCGGACCCGCACGCCGGGAAAGGTCATCCCGCCGAGCAAGCCTCCGCCCTCCAGCGGCTACTTCGACGCCTTCCTCAAGCCGTTCGGCGCCAAGCAGGAAAGCGGGCCGGGGCTCTTCTCTTCGCTGAGCGACTGCGTCGCTCATGTCCAGCACCGCCTCACGGTGCTGCAGCTGGAGCGTGACATTCCGGACTACCTCATCGAAACCGACCTCGGCAGCGTCGGGATGTTCGACTATCACCGCGCCGAAGGACTTATCCGCGCGGGACGGCGGGCCGCCAAGCGGGCGCTCAGGACCGGACGCCGGCGCCGCGGACGGCTTAAGCCGATGATCCGGCGCTGGCTCCCGGCCTGGGCGCTCGACGCGATCACCGAATGAGATGAGCCGGGCATTCGTTAAAGAAGACTCCGGCGAAGAGGACGATCTTCCCGATCGTCCGCAGCCACCGGGCCCCAATTACGTCACTCCCCGGGGAAACAGGCTTCTGCGGGAGCGGCTGGAAGCGCTGGCCGCCGAGCGCTCCCGGTTCCCGGCCGGAGCGGACGACGGCGAACTGCGCCGTCGGCGGCGCATGGTCGAGCGGGAGATCCGCTACTACCGGGGGCGGGCGGAAACCGCGGTGGTCGTGGACCATGCGGACAACCCGCCGGAGGATGTCCGCATCGGCGCGGAGATTGAGGCCGCGGATGAGAGCGGACATAAGCGCCGCTTCTTTATCGTAGGTCACGATGAGGCGGATCCGGAGAACGGCCGGATCAGCTGGGCCTCCCCCTTGGCGGGCTTGCTGCTTGGCCGCAAAGCCGGGGATGAAGCCGTCTGGAAGAAGCCCGGCGGCGAAACGCGTCTGCGCATCACAGCCGTCCGCTATACCGGGGACGGGGGAGCGTAGTGCGAATCGCCCCGCGTTTTTTGTAGATTCTGCGTAAATTATCCCAAACCGCCTTCGGAGGAAGCATGGATCGATCCCTTATCGCCGCCGCCCTGCTGTTGCTGGCCGGCGGCGTTTATGCCGGACCTGTAAAGTACAACGCCGGCGAGTTCACAGACACGGCCAAAATGGCCAAAAAGCTCACCGCCGGCAAGCAGCTAAAAAAGCTCAAGAAATGGAACGTCTCGAATATCATCATCACCGAATGCGTCGGCGAGTTCATGCAGTCCCGCGAGGTCTCCGCGGGCGCCATGGAATCCCGCTGGTCGGACTTTACAATCAAAACCCAAAGCACGATCGACCTGGGCGGGGACTACTACAACTCCGTAGCCGACCGGGTCTATACCCTGGTCCAGAAAGCCTTCGAGGACAACGGCTTCTCTTTCGTGTCGAAAGAGAGCCTGATGGAAAACGAGCGTTATCAGAAACTAAACCTCGAGTTTGAGAAGAAGACCCGAGGCTACACCGGCGGAGTGATGAAGCAGAGCGTCACCACCAAGGGCATGAAGCGCTCCGCCACCGGCCTGGGCATCTATCCCTCGAACCCGCTCACGGCCATCAAGCTGGCCGTCGGCGTCGCGGACATGACCGCCGAGATCAAGGCGGACTCGGCCATGCGCATCAAGTTCTACGTCGACAAGGGGAAAAATGGAACGCCGGTCTTAAAGACCTTCGAGGTATTGATCAGCGGGGATCTGCGGGGCGAGGAAGTCGGCTTCAAAGGCCACAAGAAGATGTCCTACGGCTTCCGCCGGCAGGACGAGAATATTTTTGCCCTGGAAAAACCCATCACCAGCACGGTGGATATTCAGGGTGAGGGGAAGGGTTCGGTCGACATGAAGAAATACGACGAGGCCCTCTTTGCAATCGTCGGGTCCGTGGTCGACATGCTCGGCCACAGCCTTAAGGAGGCGAGCGGCGCGTAGCCGGCGGACATCGGCGTCGGCTTCGCCGCTTAACCCGGAAGCCCTGCTGCGCTATTGGCGGCAGGGCTTCCGATTGTATGGGCGAATGAACGCCGCGACCACCGCTGCGGCCAGGCACAGTACTCCGCATAGGGTAAAGGCCAGGGGGAAGTTCCCCTGATCTCCAAGGCGGCCGCCGATGATGGGACCGAGAATGCCGCCGAACCCGTAGGAAAGAAACACCCACCCGTAATTCTGGGCCAGGAACTTGGTCCCGAAGCAATCGGCCGTAATGGTGGGAAACAGGGAGAAGTTCCCGCCGAAGTTAAAGCCGATAACGGCGGCTCCCAGATAGAGCAGGCCCGGGGTGCAGGCCATCCACTGAAACAGAATAACGGCGCAGCCCTGCATGGCCGTCATCAAGACCAGCGCAAGCCTGCGGCCGATATAATCGCTGATCGTCCCCCAGAGAATGCGGCCCAGCCCGTGGGCGACCGAGAAGAATACCGCCATGGCGGTCCCGGCGATAGCCGAGGCTTCCGCCGGCGCGATCCCGTTGGCGCCCAGCGCCTCCAGCGGGAAGAGCTTCATGAGCCCGATGCACATCAAGCCCGCGCTTGAACCGCACATGAAGGTCGCGAAGATCAGGTAGAACTGCGGGGTCCGGAGCATCCGGCCGCTGTCGAGATCGCCGGTCGCTGACGGCTCCTCCGCCCCCTGCGCGGCGGGTCCTGCAGACGGGAAGCGCATCCAGATTCCGCCGATCAAGACGGCGATAAAGAAGATCAGCCCGTAGAGCATGAAGGTCCTGCCCAGACCGATGCTCGCGAGCAGTCCGCCCCAGGTTCCCGCGAGCTTGACCCAAAGCATGGCTCCAAAGCCGAAGCCCGCCACCGCGAGGCCGGTAATCATTCCTTTCTGGTCCGGAAACCAGCGTACGCCGACCGCGATCGGCACCACATAGGCCAACCCGATCCCGCTGCCGCCGACCACGCCGACAAACAGCAGCACCGGCCAAAAAGAGAGCGGCGCGACCGCCCCGCCCAAGAAATAGCCGCCCCCCAGGACCGCTCCGCCCGCCCAAGTGAGCAGGCGCGGCCCGAACACCGGCATCAGGCGACCCGCGAGGACCATGACGACGGCGAAGGACGCCAGCCCGGCGGCGAAGACCATTTGGGTCTCGCCCCTGCTCCACCCCGCGGCGGTAAGCGCGGGCGTAAAGACCGACCAGGCATAGATGGCTCCGAGGCAGAGCTGAATAAGCAGCGCGCCCAAAACCACTCCCCAGCGGTTATGCTCCGATATCCTCATTCCATAATTCCGGCTGGTTTTGGATGAATGTCCGCATCATGGTCCTGCATTCTTCGCTATCGAGGTTGATCAGGGTTATGCCCCTCTTGCGGGAATACGCCTCCGGCCCGCGAAAGGTCTTGTTCTCGCCCATGACGACCCGGGGGATCTTGTAGAGCAAAATCGCGCCCGTGCACATGTCGCAGGGAGAGAGCGTGGAGTAGATGACGCACTTTTTGTAATCCTTGGCTTTCAGCCGTCCCGCCCGCTCCAGGCAATCCATCTCGGCGTGCAGAATCGATGATTTTTTCTGTACCCGGCGGTTATGCCCGCGGCCGATAATCCTGCCTCCCTTTACCAGCACGGATCCGATCGGGATGCCGCCCTCTTTTTCGCCCTTGCGGGCTTCCTTGATCGCTTCTTTCATGAACCGTATATGGCTGGACTTCATAGGGGAAAATCCTCTATCTGGAGGTGAGGGATATAAGGCCGGAATGGCTCGGATTATAACAATATCCGCCGCCATGACTCCCATCCTCCGAAATAGCTATGATCCATCGCATGGATGATCTGGCGAAGCTTAAGGCCGGGATAGACTTCTCTTTGACGGGGCTGAAACTGATCAACGAGGCCGCCCGCAAGGAGGGGCATCTGCTCACCGGCCCCTATGCAAACTGGCTCGACCGGGCCGCCGGGAACTGCGCCGAAAGCGCGGACGCAAAGGATCCCTTGGCCGCTTTACGCACCGCCTTCCAGCATTGCGACATCCTCCTGCGGGCCATGGATAGGCTGCCTCCGGACATCCACGAGCTCATCGAGCGCTTCGAGGAGACGGCCCAGGCGCTCAACGGCCTGCGTCCCCGGTTGGGCGACCGCGGCATTGACCGCGTAGTCGCGGCCGCGATAAAGGCGGACGATGAGACCCAGAGCTGCGGCGGGTGCAAGAGCTGCGGCGGGGACCAAAAGGAAGACGCGGTCCCGCCCGTCGTATTGTTCGTGGACGAAGTATTCAAGGACGCCCTGCGCAAGAAGGCGGACGAGATCGAGCTCGCCCCCGCCAAGGACGTCGTGCTCCTCCAGTATCGGTTCCCGGACCGGACGCTCCCGGTCGTTGAGGTCTCCGCCCGGCTCGGCATGCTGGCCGCCGCACGCATTAAGGTAATGGCGCGGCTGGATATCCGCAACCGGGAACGGCCCCAGCAAGGGGTGATCAGCGGCTACCCGAACGGACCGAAGGACATCCCGGTCGGCATATGGCCCAGGCGGGGCGCGGAGCGGGTTCTCGCGCGCCTGGTTCCGGGAAAGTTCTCCACTCCCGGCGCGCGCTAGCTTTCCCGTTCTGACGGATTTCGCGCCGCTCCCTGAAGCTCAGTCCGCCAGCTCGATGGATATCTCGAGGTACGCCGGAGATTCCACCACGACGGTCTTCTTGCCCCGGACCAGCGAGAAGGAAGACTGCCACTGCCAGGTGGAGATATCCGGCACCTCGTTATCGGACACCTTGATGCCCGGGGTCGGGCCGGAGAGCTCCACCTGGAGCTGCACCGAAACCCTCTTGTCGTCGTTCGGGTCCAGGATCGGCAGGACGTTGACGATGAACCCCACCTTCTTGAACTCGACGCCTTCCCCCTGCGAGTTCCTGACGAGATGGGCCTTGTCTCCGCCGGTTATGAAGTTGGCCTGGGTTCCGTTGCCCATAGTGAACCGGGCGGCCCCGCGGAGATCGAGGTACTTGGCCGCGACGTCCACCTTAAGATTCGTCTCATCCAAGGGAGCGGCGGGCTTTATTGCGGCCGCGCGCCGGCTCACGCGCCGGGGGAGTTCCCCCACCATGTTCCGCGAGCGGGTGGTCGGTGCGGCCTCGGCGCCGAGCGCGGCGGCGGGACCCAGCAGGGACCAGAAAACGGCCAGCGACAGAATGGTCTTGCTCATACGTCCTCCCGGCTCCGGGCAGGCGGCATTATCACGCAACGCCGACAAACACCCCCCGGAGGTCGGCCTATCATACCATGTGCCGCGGGGCATTGCCCGAATTGAACCCCCGGCTCTGGAAAACCATACTGTAACCCGCCGGAAGCGTGAGCGGTTGAAACGGACGCTCTCGAAAAGTCCCTTTCGGTCCCGAGTCCCCGTTCAATTCCGCTCGCCCGCTCCAGATTTTAAGTGACGTGCCGCACGCCGGAGCAAAGATAGACCAAGGCCTCGGCGTTTTCTTTTGTCCGTCAGAAAATCGCTACCATGTCTCGATCAAACTGGTGATGACGAAGGCGAGCAGCACGATGACCGCGATGATGATGGTGATCCGTCGTTTCCAGACCGGGCCGATCACGCCCGCTCCAGAGCCCGGATTCGCTCCGTCAAAGGAGGATGGCTGGCGTAGAGCTTGGCGATCCAGCCCCGGGGCTCCCCGTGGATCTTCAACATGGCCAGCGCCGGCTGCTCCCGGTCGACGCGTTTGGAGTTCTCCCTCAGGCTCTCAAGCGCGTGGATCATGGCCCGGCGGCTCGTTAATTCAGCTGCGCCGGCATCAGCCCGGTACTCCCGCCACCGTGAGAACGCATAGATGACGGGTGCGGCAAGGAGCATCAAGACGGTCTCCAGGACCATGACCACCATGATGTAGGCGAAGCCGCCCAGTCCCCGGCTCTCCCGATCGCGGCTCAGGAAGCTGTCGATAGCGAAAGCGATGACCCTGGCCAGAAACATGACGAAGGTGTTGACCACGCCCTGGATCAGGGTCATGGTGACCATATCGCCATTCGCGACATGCGCGATCTCATGGCCCAAGACGCCCTCGACGGCTGTGTCGTCGAGCCTCTCGAGAAGGCCGGTCGAGACCGCCACCAACGACCGGTCCTTGCTCGGGCCTGTGGCGAACGCGTTAACCTCCCGGCTAGGATAGACGCCGATCTCGGGGAGCGTCTGCATGCCTGCCCGGGCGCAGAGATGGCGGATCCTCTCGACCAGAAAGGCCTCGATCTCGTTATGCGGGTTCCCGGGGTCGATCAACTGGACGCCCAGCGCATGCTTGGCGGTCCAACGGGACAGCTGCAGGGAGATGAAGGCGCCGCCAATCCCGAACAGGGCGCAGAAGACAAGGAGGCTGTCCAGCCGCATCCCCCGCGCGGCGAGATACGAACCAAGCCCGAGCAGGTTCGCGACCACGGAGATCGTCAGTACGACCGCCGCATTGACGGCCAAGAAGAGGACTACCCGACGGACCATCTCTATCACCTCACCGTTGCGTTCCAGGGGCGGCGTGATTCCGCCGCCAGGCGCCGATTGCAGCTCCTGCCCATGGACCGGCATCTACTTACACTACGCGGAGATGAGTGCAGAGTTCCAACTAAAACGTTACATCCGGGCAGCCCGAGGTCGGTCGACTCACCCAACTCAACCCTAGGATTGATGATGAAGAGTCTGTACACTACATTCAGGTTTGGGCACGTGAGCCCGGTGCCGGCAGGAGGCATATGCTGAATAATTTACGGACCTACATCTTGCGCGGGTTTATCCTTCTGATTCCTATTGTCCTATCGGGACTGGCCATCCGGCTTGTGTACGTGGTAATCGATAAGCGGGTCATGGGCCTAGTGGATGACTTTCTGGGCTTTTCCGTTCCGGGCCTCGGGATCGTGCTGCTCTTGGCGGGTTTGTACCTGGTCGGACTGGCGGGCGGCGGCATGGTCGCCAAGTACCTGCTGGGAACAATCGAGGGCATCGCCGCCAAGATCCCGTTGGTGAATACGACCTATCAGGTGGGCAAGCAGATCGCCTCGACGCTTACCTTGCCCGAGCACCAGGTTCTCAAGCGCGCAGTCTTGGTGGGCTACCTACGCCCCGGGATGTGGACCATCGGGTTCGTCACCGGGACGCTTGAAGACGCGCAGGCCCCCGGGGAGAAGCTTTTAAAGGTCTTCGTGCCGACGCCACCCAATCCCACCACTGGGACCATCATCATCGTCAAAGAGTCCGAGACTCGGGATCCGGGGTGGACGGTGGAGGAGGCGATGAAGACCGTCATCTCCGCGGGACTGATCGGACCGGAGCGGGTAAATTGAATTCTCTGCCCGAACGGCAGTTCTGAATCGCTGTCAAACCGATGCTTGGGGATATCTTCTTCCTGTGTGCGGGGCTCGGGGGCCTGATCGTTGGGGCCGAGGTACTGATCAGGGGCGGGAGCCGCCTCGCCGCCATCTGGGGCCTTCGACCGATCATCATCGGTTTGACCGTGGTGGCCTTTGGGACGTCCGCTCCCGAGGCCGTCGTGAGCGTCTTGGCCGGCCTGCGGGAGCAGTCCGATGTGGCGATGGGGAACGTGGTCGGCAGCAACATCTTCAACATTGCCGCGATCCTCGGATTGGCGAGTCTGATCCGACCCCTGGCCGTACAAGCCGACTCGATCCGGCGTGAGGTCCCTTTTGCCGTAGGCTCCGCCGTGCTGCTCTGGGTCTTGTGTATTGACGGCCGGCTCGGAGTTCTCGACGGCTTGCTGCTGCTGGGCTGCTTTGCATTCTTCAACGCGATGGTATTCCGCTGGGTCCGGTCGGCAGACGAGGCGAATACCCGGGAACGGGGAAGCGGTGGGGTCAGGTCCTCAGGCGGCCTCTGTTTACTGGGCTTGGCCTTGCTGGTCGCGGGCGCGCACTGGTTCGTGGATGGATCGGTCGCGTTGGCGCGGGCCTGGGGGGTGAGCGAGCTCTTCATCGGGCTCACCATCGTGGCTGCCGGGACATCCCTGCCGGAGTTGGCGACATCCGTAATGGGGGCGGTGCGCGGGAAGGATGATCTGGCCATCGGCAATGTCGTCGGCAGCAACATCTTCAATATCCTCCTCATTCTGGGGCTGGCGGCCATGATCCATCCGCTCACGGTCGCGCCATCGCTTCTGCGCCGGGACATCCCGGTGATGATCGCCTTGACGCTGGTCCTCGTCCCGGTCATGCGTTCCGGCTTCCGGATTTCCCGCCTCGAAGGGTGCCTTCTTGTGGCGGCCTATGGGACATACCTATACTACGCCTCGGTTCGTTAGCAAGAAATTGATTATTCGACGGGTGGTCGAACCTTGCCAAGGTAGAGACGGCGGTTCGATTCCGCTCGCCCGCTCCAGATTTTAAGTGACGTGCCGCACGCCGGAGCAAAGATAGACCAAGGCTTCGGCGTTTTCGCCTCTCCAGAATTGAACCCCCGGCCCGGGAAAGCTATACTGTCATCCGCCGGAAGGGTGCCATCCGCCGCAGGCGGATAGTGCCGCTCCTTAAGGATTACTGGAAGGGTGCAATCCGCCGCCGGCGGATAGTGCCGCTCCTCGGAAATTATAGGAAGGGTGCGTGAGCGGTTGAAACGAACACTCTCGAAAAGTGTCAGACAGGAAACTGTCTCGTGGGTTCGAATCCCACCCCTTCCGCCCTATTTTCTAATAAGTTTAAGGTATTGGACTGGCGGAGTTTGTTCGTAAGGTGTCCCACTCCGCCCGCCAGATTTGAGGTTACAACCATGAGCAAAAAAGATATCCACGGCGAGCCCGAACACTACGAGAAGCCGAAGCAAA
Organism: Elusimicrobiota bacterium; assembly: GCA_043827405.1. Classification (GTDB taxonomy): domain Bacteria; phylum Elusimicrobiota; class Elusimicrobia; order UBA1565; family UBA1565; genus JBDRPD01. Next base: position 50,864 of record JBDRPD010000050.1, read on the forward strand.
AGAAGTGGTGGCAGAAGGAATGGGACCCCATCGGCAACCTGGTCGCCAAAGTCTCCAAGTCGGGAACGGCTCTCCCCGAAACCGCTCCGGACAAGGCGGGCGAACAAAAGGAACCCCAGGAGTCCGCCCCCGACATGAAGGAGCTCGAGAAGAAGGGGCTCCTCGGCAAATTCTACCGCCACTGGAAGGACCCGGCCTTCAAGAAGCAGCTGCAGGCCGTAGCCGAGCGCATGAAGGCCGACGGCGTCGACGTCAAGAACCAAAACGCCGTCAAGGCCTGGGTGCAGGCCCACCAGAAGGAAATCGAGTCCGGAAAGATTCAGTCCCCAACCACGTCGCAGGTAAAGACCTTCGTCAAGGACAAGCCCTCGGTCGGCCGCAACGAGCCCTGCCCCTGCGGCAGCAAGAAGAAGTACAAGAAATGCTGCGCCCGGAACTAGCCGCGGGCTAGCCGAACAGCAGCCAGCTCGCCAGCAGCAGATACGACGCCGTCCCGATAATATCGGTCAAGGTCGTCACCAGCGGACCCGTCGCCGTCGCCGGGTCGACCCCCACCCGCCGGAACATCAGCGGCACCATGGCGCCCAAAGTCGCCGCCACCACCATAGAGACGAGCGCTCCCAGCCCCGTCACGAAGGCGAACAGCGCGCCGAAACGGCTGCCGTAAAAAGCATAGGACACGCAGAACATCAGCACGCTGACGCCCAGGCCCAGCAGGAGGCCGACCTGGAAGTCGCGGAGCACCGCCTCCCGCCCGCCCTCCTGGTCGATCTCGCCGGTCGACAAGCCGCGCACCATGATGATGGCGCTCTGCGAGCCGATATTGCCGCCCAAGGCCGCGATCAGCGGGATAAAGGTGGCCAGCGCCACAATCCGGGAAAGCTGGACCTCAAAGAACCAGATCACCAAAGCCACCATGATCTGCCCCACGCAGGTCACCGTCATCCACGGGGCGCGCAGCCGCGCCGCTTCCCAGGCCGTCTGCGGCTCTTCGAACTCGTCGGCATGGGTACCGAACATCTTGGCGATATCCTCTTCGGTCTCCTCTTCGACGACCTCGATGATATCGGTATCGAGGACCACGCCGATGAGCTTGCGCGCGCGGTCGACGACCGGCGCGCTGCCGAGCTTGTAATGGGCGAAGATCTGCGCCGCTTCTTCCTGGTCCATCTCCGGCGACAGGATCTCGGGATCGACGTTCATGAGCTCGCGGATCTGGGTGGCCGACGGCGCGACGACGAGCTTCTTGAGAGACACCGTCCCCTTGAGCATCTCCTCCTGATCGACCACGAACAAAGTGTCCAGGAACTTGGTCTCGATCTGCCGCAGCAAAGTGCTGCCGTGGATGGAGTCGAGAGCCTTGCGGCAGGTCCAGTCGATATTAAGCTGAACGTAGTTCGAGCGCATCAGCGCGCCGACGCTCTCGTCCGGATACTTCAGGTAGCGCTCCACCTCTTCGTCCTTGTCGTCCTTGCGCAGGATCTCGCGCAAGGCGCGCACGATGGGCGGCGCCAGCTCGCGCATGATGCGCCCGGTCTCGGTCGGATCGAGATCCTCGACGAGCTCGTGCACCTCCTCGTCCTCCAGGGCGGTCAGCAGCTCCTCCTGGTGCTCAGCCTCCAGCTCCTCGAACAGCTGCAGGGCGCGCTGCCGGGGCAGCAGCTTGAACAGCACCATGCGCTCGTCGTCGTCGAAGTGCTCCCAGCCCTCCACCAGGTCGAACGGGCTGATCACGCGCAGCGCCGAGCGTACCGAGGTGAAGTCCCGGGACTCGAGCAGCTCCTTGAGATCGGAGAGAAAAATCTGGATCGTACGCATGGGTGAAGTTTAGCAAACTGATATAGTACCGCGATGGGACTGCCGCGGCTGCGGGCACTGGACGCCACCCCGATGGAGGAGCAGGGCGAACGGATAATCGTCCTGCGCGACCCCGAAGGCTACACCGACCTGCTCATGCTGCTCTCGCCCGTCGAAGCGCTGGTCGCCTTCCAGCTCAACGGACGACTCGGCGCCCGCGAGATCGCCGACCAGGTGGTCGCGCAGACCGGCCTCAAAAGCTTCCCGGTCGAATTTATCGAGCTTCTGGTCGCCAAGCTCGATGAAAACTACATGCTCGACTCCAAGCGCTTCGCCGCGCGCAAGAAGCAGGTCCTCGACGACTTCCGCCGCGCCAAGGTCCGGCCGTCTTTGCTCGCCGGCCGCGGCTACTCCGCCCAGCCCGCGAAGCTGACCCGCGAACTGGACGCCTTTTTCCTGGCGGACGGCGCCCCCGGCCGGCGCCCGGAGCCGGACGGCAGCGCCCCGCCCAGCGGCCTGGTCGCGCCGCATATCGATTTTCAGCGCGGCAAGGCGGGCTATGCCTGGGCCTACGGCGAAATCCTGCGCTCGGGGCTGGCCGACCTCTACGTGATCCTGGGCGTCGCCCATGCCTCGCCGTCGACGCCGATCGTGCTGACGGAAAAAGACTACGACACCCCGTTCGGCCCCGCACGCGTCGACGCCGAGCTGGCCCGGGCCTTCGCGGACGGCGTCCCCTTCGACCTGCGCCTCGACGAGCTGACGCACCGCAGCGAACATTCTATCGAAATGCAGGCGGTCCTCCTCAAGTACGCCCAGAAGAAGCTGGGCGGCGAGTTCAGGATTCTGCCGCTGCTCTGCTCGTCCGCGGACCTCGAGGGCTGCGACCCGGGAGAGCGGACCACCGCCGTGCTCGACCGGCTGGAACAGCTGCTGCGCGGCTATCCGGGCAAGGTCTGCCTGCTGGCGAGCGTGGACCTCGCCCATATCGGCCCCTGCTTCGGCGACGAAAAGGAAGTCGACGAGGCGTTTCTCGCCGAAACGAAAAAGCGGGACCATGAGGGCCTCGAGCGCCTGCTGGCGCAGGACGCCGCGGGCTTTCTCGACTCCGTAATGCGCGACGACAACCGCCGCAAGGTCTGCGGGGTGAGCGCGCTCCACGCCTTCTCGCGCCTGCACGGAAAGCTGTTTCCGAACGCCGCGGGCGAACTGCTGCACTACGGCCACGCCGCCGATCCGACCGGCGGCGAAGTCACCTTCGCCAGCATGTCCTTCCGGTGATCAACACCCTCCTGCTGGCCTGTACCGGAATAGCGATGGAAGTATTCTTCACCGCCGCCGCCGGCCTGCGCCGAACACGCGATCCGAAACTAGCGGGACATACGACGCTGTGGATGTTCCCGATTTACGCCTTGGTCTATCCGGCGCTGAGCGCGCTGTGGCCGACGATCGGCGGCCGGCCCTGGTACGCGCGCGGAGCCCTCTCCGTGCTTCTTATTTATGCCGTCGAGTACGCGAGCGGCTGGCTGATCCGCCGGATCGCCGGCCTCTGCCCCTGGGATTACGGCCGGACGCGCTGGGCGGTGCACGGCCTCATCCGCCTGGACTTCGCGCCCGCCTGGCTGGCCGCCGCCTTCATATTCGAGCGGCTGTTTCTCTACCTGTCGGGGATTTAAGATAAGGGCGAGGCGTCAGAGCCGCACTTCTTCCAGCAGCGAGGAGATATGCTTCTCCTGTTCGGCGAGGCCGCGCTCGAGCTTCTTTCCCGGGCGCTGGCGCTCGTCACAGGCGGGCCACAGCTCGATTTCTTCCTGGCGGAAGTGCCGGTGTAGGCGCTCGCTGAGACTGGCGAGCGTGCCCTTCAGATAAGAGTAATTCCCCTCATCAAGGTTTTCGAGCACAAAGCGCAGGGCGTCCTGCAGGTCTTCGCGATCCTGGCGTCCGCGCTCGATCGCGCGGCGCGAAGCCCCGTCCCGGCTTCGCCGGGACTGCGCGCCTGGATTCCGCCTGGAGGCGCGGCCGTGCTTTCGCTTGTCGCCCCGGGGAGCGAACACCAGGCGCTCGACTTCTTCATGGCGGGTCAGCGACTGCTGAAAGGCGCGGAGGATTGTCTCGACGTGGGAGCAGGCCCGCGGGGAATCATCGGCGAACTGCTGCTCCAGGAGCTCCAGCATCTCCTGAAAAAGCTCATGCTCTTTCTTGAGATGATCAAGAACCGTCATGAGAATATTATAGGTGATACAACGACCCCTTGAGCAATGACATTGATCATCCTCAACGCGGCAAATCAAACTTTCGGCTTGACTCCGCTCCTCTACAGTTCTCTCGCTGCGGAGTATCCTGTGGTTAGAAATTTTGGAGGTGAATGACATGATCGAAATCCTAATGATGCTTACCCTGAGCGCGGCGAACCCGCAGCCCATAATGACCGCCCAGTTTCAGCCGTGCGTGTGGCCCAACCCCTGCGGTCAGCAGGAAGAGACGGTTGAGCTGGCTTCCGACTACGAAATCTGCGTCTGGCCGAGGAAGTGCGGCGGCAAGGCAAAGGAGACGGTCGAAGTGGCGCAGTTTCAGCCCTGCGTGATGCCCAACCCGTGCAGCGTGCAGGGGAAAGAGCCGGAGACTTTGGTCTAACAGCCGCCGGCTCCGCAGCGAACCCCCGCATCCGCGGGGGTTTTTTATTGCCTGCGCAGGCGTTAAGGATACCTCAATGCGCGCCGGTTTGGGCTCTGCGCAGTCCGCTCGACACCAGCAGGCAGGAGCCCGCGAGCGCCGCGAAGCCGCCCGCCAGCTTGAGCGCGCCGGGAAGCTCGCTCCCGAGCGCGGCCGCCGCCGCCAGCACCAGGACCGGGTGCTGCGCCGTGATCAGCGCGACCTTGCTGACTTCGATCGCCTGGATCGCCTTGAAGCGGACCGTGATGTGGAAAAACGGACCGACGATGCCGCCGGCGATGAGGATGCCGAGATGCTCCCACGGCGGCAAAGACGGCCCCCGGCCGCGGGCGAGGAAGATCGCGCACGGGACCAGCAGCAGCGCCCAGTTGCGCAAGTTCGCCAGAGCCATCGGCTCCTCGCTCTCCAGGAGACGCTTGACCACCACCTGGTTTAAGCCCCAGACCCCGTTGGAAATAAGCAGCAGCGTGAGGCCGGCGATCCCCGCTCCCTCGGAGGTATAGGCGATCATGCCCAGGCCCAGGACGATGAGCGCCGCTCCGGCCGCTTCGCCGACGGCGAAGCGCTCGCGCAGGATCAGGATCCCGAACAGCAGGACATAGAAGACGTGCGACTGGGAGATAAAGGAAGCCATGGAGGACGATACGTGCCGCAGGCCGAAGAAGAACAGCACCGCCGCCGTCACCTCGAAGAGCACGAAGACCGCGACCCAGCCGGCCTTGCGGCGTGAGAAGCTCCAAGGAGCGGCCCGCGGCCGCAGTATGCTTAGAGGGATAAAGCCTATCTGCGCGGCCAGATACCAGTAGAAGAAGAACTCGGGCAGGGCCACGCGCGCGACTCCCTCTTTGCCAAGGATGAAGATTCCGGCGCCGCAAACCAGAACAATCAGCGAATAACCGATCCCGCGCAGACTCCGCGTCCAAGCATTATCCGCTGCCGGCTCCATGGCGACAGCATAGCTAATAGAAGGCCATTTATCCTTAATTTTTATACGAATACTTCTAGGCCTCAAGTCCCTTATACGACCTCCCCTTCGGCCCAGGCGCAAACCCGCGAACCGCCCATACTATGAATATGAAGCTGTCGCATGCCCTGATTCCGTTCGTTGCCGCCCTGCTGCTCTCGGCAGGCTTCGCCGCGGCGGAAGCGCCGCCCGTCCGGGGAGGAGCGGTGCCGCGGCACCTGAAGCTTCCGCTTCTTAAGGTCGTTCCCGCACCCACTTTTTACGCCGACTTCTGCGACCGGTACCCCGGCGACTGCGACTTATCGGGCCCGGGGACGATCACGCTCACGCCCGAAATTTGGCGCCAGCTCGATTCCGTGAACCGGGAGGTCAACGGCGCATTCAAGCTTATACCGGACGCCGAGCATACCGGCGGCCAGTTCGAGGAGTTCTGGGACTACCTCGACCCGGGCTACGGCGACTGCGAGGATTTCGCTCTTGAGAAGCGCCGCCGCCTGGTCAAGCTCGGCCTGCCGCGCGGAGCGCTGCGCATGACCACGGCCTTCCATAAGGAATTGCTTTATCCTCACGCCATACTCCTCGTAGAAACCAGCCAAGGGACGCTGGTGCTCGACCAGGAATCGCAATCCATCGACTACTGGGACGAGAAGCCGCTGATGTACGAGAAGCGCGAGCGCCAAGACGGCCGCTGGGAAGTGTTCGAGGTGGATTGGTAAGATAGACCCGCTGCGGCCTGTCAACACCGATCCAGTAAAGGTGCCAGGCACCTTTACTGAGCACCATATCCATGCGCGAGAAAACCCTCCATCTATTCGTCCTATCCGCTCTGGCCTGCGCCCAGCCGCTTTATGACCTGCTGGCGCGTCACGCCGACTTCTTCGTGGCGCGGCGGGCGGGCACGACGGACATCCTGATCCTGATTTTCCTGTTGAGCTGCATGCTGCCGGCGGTGTTGGCGCTGATCGCGCTCCTCGCTTCCCGGCTCGACCGCCGCCTGGGAGAGTGGACGCATAGCGCCGCCGTCGCGGCGCTGGCCGGGCTGCTGGCGCTGCAGATCGGCAAACATCTGGGCGCTTCTTCCTCGCTGCTGCTGTTTCCCGCGGCGGCGTTGGCCGGCGCCGGCGCCGCCCGGCTCCTGCACAATAACGGAAGAGCCCGCACCTATTTAAGTTTTCTGTCGCCCGCCGTCCTGATTATTCCCGCGGCGTTCCTGCTCGCTTCCCAGATACGCCCCCTGGTCTTTGGCGGCGGCGGTGCAGCGGCGCCGCTCTCCTCCGGCGGAAAAAAATACCCGAATATTGTCTTCGTCATCTACGACGCCCTGCCGACGATCACCCTCATGAACGAGCAGCGCCTGATCGACGCCGAGCGCTTCCCCAATTTCGCGCGGCTCGCGAATGATTCGGTGTGGTTTCGCAACGCCACCACCATCGCGCCCGTAACCTTCCTCTCCGTCCCGGTGGCCGTCTCCGGCATCGTCCACCCGTTCGGCGAGAAGGTCCCGATCGCCACGCACCATGCGTACCCAAGAAACCTGTTCACCTTCCTCGCCGATTCACACGCCATGAATGCTTGGGAGACCTACAGCATCCTGTGCCCGGAGAAGCTGTGCGGCGACCCCAGGAACCGGCCGCCGTTCGTCCGCCGCCTGCGCGCCATGCTGACCGATCTATCGATCGTCTACTTACACCTCGTCCTGCCCGGCGACCTAACGGCCCGCCTGCCGGCCGTCACGCGTACCTGGAAAAACTTCAGCCGCCCGGACGACGACGCACCGGCACAGCGCCCGTCGGACGAGGAACAGCTGAAGATGGTGCAGGAAAATGAGGCCGGCTGGAAGTACGAAGACCGGCCCCGGGACTTTCTTGCCTTCGTCGACTCCATCCGGCCCGGCCCGCGCCCGACGCTGAACTTCCTGCACCACATGCTGCCGCATCCGCCGTGGAACTACCTCGCCTCGGGGAAGTACTACACGGTCCCCGGCGAACAGGTGGTCGAAGGCGTCCCGACCGACACCGACCGCTGGCCGCAAGACGAGTTTATTGTCCGCCGGGGGTTTCAGCGCCACCTCATGCAGACGATTTATACCGACAAACTGCTGGGCCGGCTCCTGGACCGCCTGGAGAAAACCGGACTCTATGACGACACCCTGATAGTGGTAACCGCGGACCATGGCGTCAGCTTCCGCGCCGGCGACCTGCGCCGCGAATGGACGTCCTCCAATGTCGGCGATATCATGGCGGTACCGCTGTTTTTCAAGCTGCCCGGACGGCGCGCCGGCCGCATCAGCGACCGCAACGTGGAGAATATCGACATCATCGCCACCATCGCCGACGCCATCGGCAAGCCGCTGCCGTGGCCGCGAGGACCGTCAGCGCTTGATGAGAAGAAGCCGGCGCGGCCGGAGAAGCTTATTCTGATCAAGGGTGCGGCCGTCCGCCGCTACCCGCCGCATTTTCCCGAGATGAACCAGGCGCTCGATCAGCAGGTCCGGCGGTTCGGCACCAGCGCGAACCCGGAAGCGCTTTTCCGGGTTGGCCCGCACGGCGGCCTGGTGGGGCGGGCAGTAAGCAAACAGCTGCTCGCGGAGCCCGCACGCGTCGGCCTCGAGATCGATCAGCGCGACCGGGCCTTTCTGACCGGCCGCATTGTCTTCGGCTCGGAGCGCCCCCGGCTTGTGCACCTCGCTTTCGCTCTCAACGGCGTAATCCGCGCCGTCACGCGTACCCGGCAGCCCGCAAACGGTGCGGCCGCGCTTTCCGTCCTGCTGCCGGAAGAGCGCTTCCTCCCGGACGGCAATGAGCTGCAAGTATTCGTTATTTCAGGCGACGCCGGCCGGGAGAAGCTGCGGCCGCTGCGACAGCGCTAGACTTCTTTATCGGGGAAGAAGGCCCTGAAGGGCCGCAGGAAGTTGATCTTGCCGCGCAGGCGATGCCAGGAAAGCAGGAAGAACAGCGCCGCCACGCTCAGCAGTCCCGCCAGGACGGTGAAGCCGGTCATGGCGCCCAGCGCGTCGAAGGCCCAGCCCATGCCCAGCAGGCCCAGCATGGAGACCGCCGTCGCCAGGGAGTAAATGAATCCCGTCACCGAACCCGCCTCGTCTTTTTTCGCCACCGCCTGGAAGTAGGCGGTCAGCCCCAGCTCGCTGCTCATATTGCCGGTCGAGAGCAGAAAAGCTACCGGCGCCGCCACGTAGATCGTCGGGAAGGCTATCAGCGCCCACGCCGTCAGGCTCATAATCGCGGCGTACTTCAGCCAGCCGAAGGAGGCGCCGGATTTTTTCGCATTCTTCCTAAGATAGAGCGCGGCCGCCAATTCGCCGGCGTTCCAGGCCATCAGCATCACGGCGGCCAATGCCGGGTTGCCCAGGATCTGGGTGGCGTAGACCACGGCCAAAAGCGCATGAAACAGCTTATGCAGCATGATGATGGGGATATTGACCATGGTCCCCAAACGCAGAGTCGGGTTGTTCCAGACAATGCGCGCGCCGCGGAATATATCCCCGATGGCGGGCTTCTCTTCTTTCTTCTCCGGCGCGGCCCGCACGGACCCCCCGGCCGACCGCCGGATATTCAGGGCGAGCCGGATGAGAAAGTAAACAACCAGGGCGTAGGAAGCGGGGTGCAGAACCAGCGTCCCGAGAGCTCCCAGCTTATTGAGCAGCAGCCCGGCCGCGCCCACGGCGGCGACGGATAGTATCTCGCGGAAGATATAGAGCTGGCCGTTATGCTCGCGCAAAACCCCCTCATGGCGGCCGAGGATCAGCGGCATGGCGGCCCGGCGCGCGGTGTCAAAGACGCCGCCGAATATGCCGTTGATGGTAAAGAGGGCGAACAGCACCGGCACGCCGACGGGGACGCCCAGCGCCAGGGCCAGCGGAATCACCCCGATCGCCATCATCTGCATGACCGCGGAGCTCGCCAGCACGCGCGACGGGCCGTAGCGGTCGATCGAGGGACCCGCGATCCAGCCGGCAACCATGCCCCCGATCTCCGCCGAGATAAACAGGGCGCCGACCAAAGTCGCCGCGCCGAACTGGGTCAGCAGCAGCACCGGCACCACCAGGTTCATCGTCTCCACGCCGACCTTGGTTATCGATACCGCCGCCGCGTAGTAGCGGAAATTCTTCTTCTGTACCGGGGTAAGCTCCGGCGCCGGGACGTCGGCGGCGATTTCGCTCAGCTCGAAACTCTGCGCTGCGCCGTGATCACAGCAGGAGCTGAAATGCTTAAGGCCGAATACGGAACGCAGGCTTCGTCCCAGCCCCGCCAGCCGCTGCCGGCCGACCGGTACGGGCGCGGCGACGGACAGGCCGCGCGCGCTCCGGCCGGTAAGGATATGCTCCAGGCTCCGTCCGGCCGCATAGACGCCGCCGGCCGAGGTCTCCTGCGCCCGGACCTCGGCGAGGAGCGGCGCCGCTTCCTTGGAAAGCTTCTGCGCCCGCGCCTGAACGGTCTTGGCGGCCGCCGGCTGATTAGGGCGGACCTCCTCCGCCGGGGCGACCTGAGGGGAAATCTTGACCGAAGCGCCGGCGACGGCATTCGCAGCGGAAAGGGAATTTACGGTCGGCAGCGCGGAGCCCAGGGAAAGCGTCGCTCCGGTCTTGAACAGACCGTTGTTAAGCGCCAACGGGGCCGACGGGACCGCAACGCCGGGGACGCCCGCGGCGGTGCCCGCGATCTTGACCTTGACCGCGACAGCGGCGGCGGCATCGCGCACCGGCATTCCCGCAAGCAGGAGCGCCAAGCACGCGGCCAGCAAACGCCTAGCCGTTCTCATATTTTTAGTATAGGCGTGAAGCTCCGGGAGGTAATGATGCGTAAGGCCCAAACAGGCCTCATCTTTCGACCCAGAAGGTTTTACCCAATGGGCATATAACGCGAAACCAAGCGAAACCAAGCCTTGACACGGCTTTCCGACGGGATTATTCTAACTATGAAGCCTAATCCGGGAGGCCGTACCATGCGATTTTCCTTTAAAGCTCTGGCCGCATTCGCCTGTCTCGCCGTCCTAACCTTCCCCGCCGCCGCCAAGGAGGCGAAGGAGACGGACGTGGACGAGGTCCCCAAGTTCGACGCCGCCCCCCGGCCGGACGACGTCGCGGTGATCATCGGGATCGAGAAATACCGCGATCTGCAGTCCTCCGAGTATTCCGCCCGCGACGCCGAACTGTTCAGGGACTACCTGCTGGCGCTCGGCTATGCGCCGCGCAATATCTCCCTGCACCTGAACGAGCGGGCCACCCGCGCCGATCTGCGCAAGGCCTTCCTGCGCTGGCTGCCCAATCAGGTCAAGCCGCACAGCAAGGTGGTCGTCTATTATTCGGGCCACGGCGCCCCGGACCCTATTTCGGGCGAGGCCTACCTGGTCCCCCACGACGGTGATCCCAACTACCTTGAAGATACCGCCTATCCCATGAAGCAGCTTTTCGAGAACCTCAGCACCATGAAATCCGGCGAGGTGATGGTGCTTATGGACTCCTGCTTCTCGGGCGCCGGCGGACGCTCGGTCCTGGCCAAAGGAGCGCGCCCCCTGGTCTTGAACGTTTCGCCCCTGGAGCAGCTGAGCTCCAAGATCGCGGTCATGACCGCGTCGCAGGCCAAGCAGATATCCAGCTCGTCCAAGGACCTGCGCCACGGCATCTTCACCTATCACCTGCTCAAGGCCCTGCGCTTGGGCAAGAAGTCTTTCGCCGCGATCTACGAGCATGTCAAGCCGCTGGTGGAAAACGACGCCAAGTCGATCAATATCGAGCAGAGCCCGAACCTCACCCCAGCCATGGAGAGCGGCGAGACGCGCTTCCTGCTCGCCGACTTCACCCGGATCATCATCCCGGAAAAGCCCAAGCCCGAAATGTCGGTCAAGGATCAGAAGACCTTGGAGGCCGAGCGCGAAAAAATGCGCAAAGAGATGGAGCAGCTGAGAAAAAAGCAGCAGCTTCTGCAGGAAGAGGCCGAGCGCAAGGAGAAGGAGCGGCAGGAGGCGGCCGACCGGCGCGAAAGAGAGCGGCAGAAAGAGCTCAAGCGGCAGCGGGAAGAGATGGATCGGGAGAACCAGGAGCGGGAAAGGAAGCTTAAAGCCGAGGAGAAGCGGCTCGAGAAGCTGCGGCGGAAAAAGCAGAATATCAGGAACCTGCCGCCGCCTCCGTAAGCGCGAAAACCACTTAAACAAAGAAGCGCCCCCGCTTGGGGGCGCTTCTTATTGAGTCGTCTGACGCCGCTTAGTAGCGCAGGGTGATGCCGAAGTCCGGGCCGTGAACGACGGTCAAGTTATAGCCGTCCTTCAACGGGCCGGCCGGCTTCACGTAAGCGCGATAGCGCATATTGAACGCGAAGTGCTGGCCATAGGCGAACTCATAGCCCGAATTGATGTCCCAGGCCACCGCGCCGCCTTTGATCAGATACGCCGTTTGGTCGGTGGCGTTGGTGATGTTGGAGCGGTAACTGCCCATGCCGAAGGTCGTATTGCCGAAGAAGCGATGCATGCCGCTGTCGGTGATGGGCGCGAAGAACCCGGCGCCGACTTCCCATAACACAATGGTAGTCTTCTTGCGCCGCGACGTACTCCTGGTCGCCGTCCAGGTATAGCCGGCGGTCTCAAGCTTAAGATCGTCGATAAAGCTGTTGACGCGCAAGCCGGTGAAAAAGTTCACCGTCTTGCCTTCCGGGCGATAGCGGATCAAAGTCTCCACGTCGGTCCGTTTCGCTTCGTAGTTCCCCAGCACCGTTGTACCGGCGCCGGCGCCCTCTTTTACGTTGTTGCTGTTGCTGACGAAACGCCCTTTCCCGTTGCCGCCGTAAAAATTAAAGAGGAAGTCGAGCGGCACCGTCCCCGGCGTCATAACGATCGCGACACCGACGAGAGGGATATTGATCTGCTGCCGTGCCTGCACGTAGCTGGTGACTACGCCGGTATTCCGGTTCAGCGTCGTAAAGTAGGAGGTATTGTAGTCGTTGAAGTTTTCCACCGACGCCCATAGCTTGGGGGTCACGGAAATACTGAACTGGTCGCCCGCCTGAGCGCGCGGAGCGAACACGGAACCCACGAACAGCACCATCATAATCAGTACTAGTTTACGCATTGTTTCACCTCTAATAAGAACCTTCGAATTAGCCGGATATAACTATAACTTATAACAGCCCGCATACAACCAAAATCGCCGCCAGCACCCCGACCAAGCCCTCGCCCGCGATGCCCCCGGCGCCGATCGACGCCGCGTACTTCTCGTTCCAGGCCGGGTTCTTCTTTTCGATGATCACGTAGACGACCGCCCCGGCGAGGATCGCCACCGAATAGATGGCCGGAACCACCATGGCCACCCCGAGCCCGACGGCAGAGGGCATATAGCGGCGCCACTCGGGCTTCAGCTCCTCGAGCACGGCGAGCACCAGGCCGATCACCACGCCGACGATCAGGGCCTCAACGGCGTAGGACGGCAAAGTCTTCACCCCGCCCGAGACCATCTGCGCCAGGCCCGCCCAGGTGATGGCGGCCGGCGCCGGAAGCTTTTCCGAGCCGATGCCGTAGGCCTTGATCAGGACCAAAAATATCGGAACCGCGAAGACGGCGCCGACGAGCACCCCGAGCAGCTGCATATAGGTCTGCTTCTTGGGCGTGGCGCCCAGGATATAGCCGGTCTTCAGGTCCTGCATCATATCCGCCGATTCGCTGGCGCCCGCCGCGGTCACGCCGCCGGTCAGCAAAGTAGTCTCAACGCCGGGGCATGCCGCGCCGTAGAAGATCTGCGTCACCGCCCCCATGGCGCCCACCGGGTTGATGTCGGTCTCGCCGGTGGCCCGTACCGCGATCGTCGAGAACAGAAAGGACAGCGGGATGACCAGAATGCCGACCCAGACCGGCACATCGAAGCGGAACTTCAACATGCAGATGATGCCGATAGACGCCGCCAGCAGGCCGAAGAGCCACTGCGAGAAGGGCAGTTCCAGGTGCGCGATCACCGCGCCGTGCTTGGCGCCCAGCATCGACTTAAAGGCCCGCCCGATCACCCGCCACTTCATGGCGGTGGCCGCCATGCCGTAGGTGACCATAATGGCGAGGCCCGGCCACATGGTCCACTTGACGATATAGGGGTAGCTCGGCGCGGCGAGGGTCTTGGTCTCGCCCATCATGGCGGCGACCTGCTGCAGGATGCCGGAATGAAACAGCCAGGGCGCCAGGAACGCGAAGCAGACGACGGAGCCGAAGAACATGCTGAAGGCCACGCGCGGGCCGACAAGAAAGCCCGCGCCCAGGAGCATCGGCGTCCAGGCCACGCCCAAAGTCAGGCTCTTCATGCCGAGCCCCTTGATCGTTCCCGGCAGATAGGTCGCGGCAGGAAGCAGTTTCGGAATGCCGTCGCGAAACCACGTGATCAGGCCGCTGACCAGGCCGATCCCGCCCAGCATCTTGGCCTTGTCCATGGCGCTGCTGCCCTCTGCGTGCATGGCCAAAATCGTCTCGGCGCAGGCGGTCCCGGACGGGAACTTCAGCTTCTCGACCACGATGATCTGCTTGCGCAGGGGAATGGCGAAGAATACGCCCAGGAAGCTGGTGAAGAATATCCACAGGAAGATGTCGAGCCAGGTCGGCGCCGCCGGGATCACGCCGCTGGCGGCCAGCAGGAAAAGCGCCGGGATGACGTTGACGATATTGCCCAAAGACCCGCCGGCCGAGGCCATGGTCTGGGTCATATTGTTCTCGAGGATGGAGTAGGGCTTATTGCAGGCGCGCACAATGGCGAAGCCCAGGATGGCCGCGATAATCGAGCCCCCCTCGCCCCAGCCCGTCATCAGGCCCATGTAGACGTTGAAGACAATCATGAGCGCGCTCATCAGCGCTCCCACCACGAAGACCTTCAGGGTGACCTCGGGCATCTTGTCGCCCTTGTAGACTTCCTTGAGCCAGCGCCGCTCCTCGTCCTCGTAACTGATTACCGGCTTCTCGTTGTCGGCCATGGATTCTCCTCGTCGTCTAGTAGGGGTCGGAAGCGCCGCGCGCGATCTGGCTGTTGGCCACGCTGTCGTACCAGCCGCAGTTGGCGCGGGTGCGCGTGTCGAACTCGTGCACGTAAGGCTTGATGTCCAAGAGCGGCGTATTGTTCATGATGTCGACGCCGCGAAACATAATAATGTTCTTCTTGACGCTCACCAGCTCGACGATCGACGTGCCCAGGGGGTTGGGCCGCGCCGGCGCCCGGGTGGCGAAGATGCCCTTGGAGGTCTCGGTGACGACGGGCTTGACCGTCAGGTTGTAGCGCTTCTGGTGATGGAAGAAGTAGATCAGGTGGGCATGGGAAAAGCCGTCCAAGGCTTTAAGACCGCGCTCGTACTCCTCCAGCAGCTCGACGCGGCCGAGATGCTCATTGGCGTGCCGCGCCTGGATAGGCACATCGCTGCGGTTGTTGAAATCGGTGTAAATCGTGCCGATAACGACGAGTTTTATCTTCATAACCCCTCCGCCCCGCTACAGTCTAGCCTTATTTTACACCCGCCAGCACGCCCGAGTCATTGGGAACCGAGAGCGGAATACGCCGTATTTTTCTAATCCCGGCTTCCTCAAGCATCGCGCGCACCTGAGCTTCCGAATAAGACTGTCCCGCCCGCGTGCCGAGCAGCATATTGAGCGTAAACAGCGCCGGGAACCGCGGGCCGTCCATCGCCGCGCGCAGATAGAAATCGTGCACCAGGATCAGCCCGCCGGGCGCCAGCGCCTCGACCGCCCGGCGCAGGATTCGGCGGCAGCCCGCCGGCCCCTCGGCATGCAGGATATGCGAGAGCCAGGCGGCGTCGAAGGTCCCGCGCACTTTGTCGCGCAGGTAATCCCCCGGCTGAAAGCGGATGCGGCCGCCCATGCTAAAGCGTTTGATGGTCTTGACGGCGAAGGGCCTGGTCGTCGGCAAATCGAAGACCTCGGCGTTGAGCCGCGGATTGCGCCGGCAGAACTCGATAGCGTAGGTCCCCGGCCCGCCGCCCAGGTCCAGCAGCCGGCGGCGTCCCGACAGATCGATATGCGGGACGATCAGGGGAGCGAAGCTGCGCGCGTTATTGAACATCCCCATCAGGAAAGCCTCGCGCCGCGCCGGATCCATGCGCGCGGACCGCTTGCGCACCGGCTTCCCGGTTTTAACCGCCCGGTCCAGATTGGCCCAGGACTCCACCAGGTAGTGGTGGTGCAGAATCATATAGCCGATATAGGCGGGCGACTTGCGCGATAAGAACTTCTCCGCCGCCGGCATATTCCGGTAACCGCCGCCCTTTTTCCCCAGCAGCTCCATGGCGGTCAAAGCGTCGAGCAGCATGGTCAGTCCGCGCCGGTCCGTCTTGAGCGCACGGCACAGCCGGTCGGCGGACAGCCGGCGGCCCGCCAGCGCCGTGAAGACGCCGAGCTTGACGCCCGCGTGCAGCGCACAGGTGCTCCAATATCCTCCCGACAGCTGCAGCAGACGGCCTGGATTCCATGCGTTCATAAAGCCTCCGGACTGAGCCCTGCTGAAACTATAATACTTAACATATAATCCTCCGAGATAAAACGCTGCGCGCCAAGCGCACTTATCCTCGCTACGCAAAGGACTAACCCTATGACCGCAGAAAATATTCCCACCCGCGAAGACGCCTTCAAGCTTCTCACCGAGTTCAACCAGAGCGACCGCCTCATCAAGCATGCCTTGGCGGTAGAAGGGGTGATGCGCTGCTTCGCCCGCAAGCGCGGCGAGAATGAGGAGCGCTGGGGAGTGATCGGCCTGATCCACGATCTGGATTACGAGAAGTACCCCGACCAGCACTGCAAAAAAAGCGGGGAGATACTAAAGGAGCGCGGCTGGCCGGCCGACTACATCCGCGCCGTCATGAGCCACGGCTGGGGGCTATGCACCGACGTGGAGCCGCAGACCGATCTGGAAAAGACCCTTTACGCCGTCGATGAACTGACCGGCCTGATCGCCGCGGCCGCCCTGGTGCGGCCATCCAAAAGCGTTATGGATCTCGCCGTCAAGTCGGTCAAGAAGAAGTGGAAGGACAAGCGCTTCGCCGCCGGCGCCGACCGCTCCATTATCGAAAAAGGCGCCGCGATGCTCGGCATGGAGCTGCCGGAACTCATCACCGACACCATCGAAGGCATGCGCGAGGTGGCGGAAGAAATCGGTCTCAAAGGCTGAATATAGCCCGATTTCCCGAGTTAATTTCAGCCCAAATCGTGGTAAGATATAGGCGTGAGGCCGTTGGAGGTGGCAGCCTTACTGAGCACGGCGCTAGCCGGTTTGTTCGTATCGCCGCTCCATGCTCAGACCGCTCCCCCGCCCGTATCAGGCGGGTTTTCCGCTTTATTTGACGGCGCCGCGCAGTTTCAGCCGGCGCCGCTTTCTTTTAGGGCACCGCGGACCAGCATCAAATCCGCCGCCGCTTCCGGCTCCGAGCTCCTCCAGGCCCTGCACGACCGCGTCAGCCGCACCCATGCGCCGGTCGGCTACAGCGAAGCCCGGCGCCACATGTTCGGAGCGCTCGACAATGTGACGGTCGACGGCGTGCGCGGCGTGCACGCGGTGTATTCCGCGGTATTTGTTCCCGGCACCAGCGGCAACGGCGGGGACTATCGGGAACAGGGCGACCAGAACGGCGACGGCTACGTCGACGCCGGCGGGATGAACGCCGAGCACCTCTGGCCGCAGTCCTACTTCAAGGAGCGCCTGCCGATGCGCGCCGACCTGCACCATCTGCTGCCGACTTTTATGCACCCCAACAGCGTACGCGGCCGCCTGCCTTTCGGCGAAGTCGCCGCCGCGGACGCGGACTATACAAACCGCGCCGGCGCCCGCCGGGACGAGAAGCTGTTCGAGCCGCCGGACCGCGTCAAGGGACGCGTCGCCCGCGGCCTGCTGTATTTTTTCACCCGCTACCTGGGCTACAACATCATCCCCAGTAATGCCGCCGATATATTCTGGAACCGCCGCATCGAGACCTTGCTGCGCTGGAACCGGGAATTCCCGCCCGACGCCATGGAGCGGCGGCGCAACGATCTAGCGGAGAAGGTCCAGGGAAACCGCAACCCCTTCGTCGATGACCCGGGCCTGGCCGACCAGATCGGACCCGAAGCCTTCCGCCTGCGGCAGTCCAAGCGGACTTATACCAGCTCCGCGCTCCGACCGCGCCGTCCCTAACGCAGCCGGAACTCCCCGCTGACGCCCGGCAGATAGGCCGGGCTTTGGTCGCGGTTTTGCCGGCGCGCCTCGTCCTGCACGTTGGGCTTGAGATACTCAAACAAACTCCGCGCCGTGACCTGGCCGCTCCCGTCGCGCCCGGGGCCGTTCAAGCCCTTGAGAAAGAAGTAAGTGAAGATGCCGTGCCGCTCCTGCTCGAGGGTCGTCGTAATCTCGTCGCCGGAAGCGGCCGCGAGAAGCGACAGCCGCTCGCGCTCACCTTGTCCCAGCTCGACGGTGGTGACCAGCGGCCGGGCGCCGCGCGCCAGCACCGACCTCCCTCCGGCGCCCGAGAAGCAGGCGTCCAAAGCCACCAGGATGCGGCGGGCCTGGGTGGCGTTAAGCTGGGCGTATAGCTTCTTTAGGGGGTAGGCGGTGGTCTTGAGAAACTTGGCGTCGCCGTCCCAGGGGATCAGGTAGGCCTCCCCGGTCTGGGGGTTGGGCGCGCCATGCCCGGAAAAGTAGAACAGCAGCGAGGAGTCGGCCTTTACGTTCTTCGGCAGCCACTCTTCCAGGTACTTCTTTAGCCCGGATATAGTGGCGCGCTGGCCGGTCAGATGGATAATATTGCGGTCCGGATAACCCAGCGCCCGCAAGTGCGCGCGCACGGCGTCGGCGTCGCCCTCGGCGTAATCGGCCCGGGGCAGGGCCTGATACGATTCGATCCCGACGACCATGGCGAACAGCTTGGGATTCTGCGGCAGGGAATAGTTGGGGTCGTCGACCGCGCTTTTTTTAGCCGCCGGGACCGTCTGCGGCGGGGCGGCGGCGACCGCCGCCGGCGGAGCGGGCGCGGCGGAAGAGTCCTTGCGATACGGCCTGAGCTTCACGGAAGCGGTGATTTCTTCGGCCAGGCGCGTTTTCGCCGTAACCATGCAATGCCGGTAGGCGGCCACATAGAAATCCTCCATGGCGCTCATGCGTTTCCCGGATTTCTCAAGAATATTAAAGCGCAGCTGCTCCACCGGGGTTTCATCGGGCTGGAACACGAAAAAAGACAGATCGATCTCCGCCCGCGAATCGAAGCTGACATGCGCCTTGCCGGTGATATCCAGGATGCCGACCAGCTGCGCCCCGGCCTCGCGCGCCTGCTCGGCGCTCGCCATCTCATGGACCGCGCCAAACTGCTTATCGATGACCGCGATCAGATCGTCGACCAGCACATCGCCGTGGATGGTGCCCGGCGAAGTAACGCGCAGCTTGTTGTAGGAGCGAATCCAGTTCTTGGTATTCTGCGACACAATAACGGCGAGCTTGGTCTTGCCGTATTCCAGCTTCTTCATGCCGATGCCGGCCATGGGATCTTCGCGGCGCGAGGCGATAGCGCAGCCGGCGAAGACGACGGCGGCGAGCACGACGGGCAAAGCGGTTCTTTTGCTCATAATAGACATTATACCTAACTGCTATACTCGCCCCATGCGGCGTCTGAGCACGCTTCTAGCCCTCGTTCTCGCCGTTTCGCCGGCCTATGCGGACGACCAGCCGGTCGATGTCGACACCATAGCCGAGGTGCTGACCAGCGCCATACGCCCGTCGGCGCAAAACATCCGCTGCGCCGAAGCCTCGGCCAAGGCCTTCGCGCAAGCCAAGGAGACTTTGGCCCGCCAGCGCGCCGCCGGCCGCAAGCCGCATGCTCCCGCCGGCATTATCGATACCGGACTGCGCCTGCTCTTGCGCTCCAATCCCAGCCGCCTGCGCACCGGTACGCGCTGGCGCGCCTGGCCCCAAGACGAAGTCTATGCCGGCGAGGCGGCCGAAGTCGCCAAGCGGCTGGAGGAGCTGGCCGCGAACCTCGGCCCGGTGCGGACCTGGAACTGCGCCTATGACAAGGAGGCGGAAACCATAATCAGCCGCCGCCTCGGGCGCCTGGCTTTTAAAGGCCGCCTCCTGGACCTCGATGAACCGCCCCCGGAGCCGCGCCTGACGCCGAAGGAAAAAAGTTTTCTCGACGGCCCGCCGCCGAAGCTCGCCGAAGCGCCGCCGGCCCGCGACGAAAACTCCGCGGCCTGGCTCGACTGGGCCGCGGCCCGCGAAGCCGCCGCCGTCATGCAGGGCCTGCGCCGCCGCCTGCGGCCGGACCATAAACGGCTGCGCGAGGCCGTCCGGCTATGGAGCCGCGCGGCGATGCTGAAAAACGGCGCCGGCTCCGCCTACGATCCGCCGGCGAAAAGACTCGATGCGCAGACGCGGCGAGTCGCCGCCGCTATCGCCAAGAAGTACGGCCGCGCGCCGCGTGAGGTACTGCTCGATTGCGGCGCCGACGAATACGTCTTCGGCAAGATCAGCCGCGCCGCCAAGCGCCTGCTCACGGCGCCTAAAGAATAGAGCGACCTCCTAAAGAGGCCTAGGCCCATTATCCCGCAATAAACAGGGCTTTTGCCTCATTCGCATTTTCCGGCTTTAAGTTAACATTCAAGCACTATGAAACAGCTGCTTACTGCGGTCCTATCTCTTTCCTTGACCGGAACAAGCTTCGCGGCCATCCCTATTAAGGTAGCCCCCGCCGTACCTGTCGGCGGCATGGGCAGCGCCGCGGCCGGCGTCGCGGTACGCGGTCCGGGAGCCGCGCTTGAACTCAATTTCGATCTCACCCCCGGCCAGATCAAAGCGACCTTCCGTTCCGCTTCCCAAAACCTTGACGCCGCGCTCAACGCGATCGGCGCCGTAAAGCCCGCAGAGGCGACCTTCTACAACACCGTTCATGCCCTGGAAAAAGCCTGGGTGGACTACCAGGATGAGATGGCGGGCATCCGGGTGCTCTCCGCTTCGCCGCGCAAGCGCGTACGTGAAGCGGTGGATCAGGTCAACGACATGGCCAGCGACATGGGCACCGCGCAGGGCATGCGCGAAGACATCTACCAAGCGGTTCTCGCCTACGCCGAGAAAGGAGAGCAGCTGACGGGCGAGGATATGAAGCTGGTCGAAGACACCTTGCTTGATTTCCGCAAATCCGGCATGGGCTTAAAGCCCGCCGACCGGGCGAAGCTGCAGCGGGTCTCCTCCAAAATTTCCAAGCTGGTCCGGCAGTACGAGATCAATATCCGCGAATGGGAAGGCGGCATCGACGTCCTGCCGGAAGAGCTCGCCGGCGTGCCGACCGCGATTATCGGCAGCCTCAAAAAGGTGCCCGGCGGGAAGCTCCGCGTCCCCGACGACGGAGAGGCCGGCGGCCAGGTCATGAGCAAAGCCAAGAGCTCCAAGGTCCGCATGCGGCTCTACTATGCCATGCAGCGCAAAGCCGCGAAAAAGAACCTCCCTATTCTGCGCAAAGTGCTCAAGCTCCGCAAGCAGCAAGCCAATATGCTCGGCTATAAGAACTTCGCCGAGATGAAGATAGACGGCCGCATGGCCAAGACCCCCCAGCGGGTCTGGCAGTTCCTGGGCCGCCTGCGCAAGATGCTGCGCCCGGCGGCGGAAGCCGAAGACGCCGAGATACTCGAACAGAAGCGCTCGGAGAAGCCCGGCGCCGAAAAAGTCCAGCCTTGGGACGGCGCGCGCTACGGGCGCCAGCACATGGAAAAGACTCTCGACCTCAACCCGGACAAAATTCGCGAGTACTTCCCGGCCGAGCGGGCCATCCCCGAAGCGCTCAAGATTTACGAAGAGCTGCTCGGCATACGCTTTGAGGAGATCAAGGACGTCAAGGTATGGCATAAGGACGTCAAAGCGTACGACGTCATGGACGCCGGCGGCGCACGCATGGGCCGCCTCTACCTGGACCTCTACGCCCGCAAAGGCAAGCGGGGCGGAGCCTGGGCCGCGCCGCTGGTCGGCGGCCGCGCCCTGGAAGACGGCACCTATCGCGAGCCGGTCACCGCCGTCACCGCCGACTTCGAAAAAGGGGAAAACGGCAAGCCGACGCTGCTGCGCCACGGCAACGTAAAGACCCTGTTTCATGAGCTCGGCCATGCCATGCACATGACGCTGACCACCGCCCAGCGCCGCTCCTTCTCCGGTTCCGGAGTCGCCTGGGACTTCGTCGAGGCGCCCTCGCAGATGATGGAGAACTTTATTTGGCAGAAGCAGGTGCTGGCCAGAGTCTCCGGCCACTACAAGGACCCCTCCCAGCCGCTGCCGCCGGAGATCGTTGAAAAACTATTAGCCTCGCGCAACTACCATTCCGCATCCGGCGCGCTCGGCCAAGCGGCGATGGCCGCCATGGACCTCGCCTACTACACGGCCGCTCCCAAAGACGTGCTGGGCGTGTTTCGCAAGATGATGAAGACTTTCACCGGCGTTGAGCCCAACAAGGCGTCGAAGTTTCCGGCCCGCTTCGGCCATATTCTCACCGGCTATGCGGCCGGCTACTATGGCTACTTGTGGTCGCGGGTCTCCGCGCAGGATATCTTCTCGATCTTTGAGGCCGCCGGCGTCATGAGCCCGGAGGTCGGACGCCGCTACCGCAACACCATCCTGGCGCGCGGCTCGAGCATCGATGAGGAAGAGAACCTGAGCGATTTCCTCGGCCGCAAGCCCAGCGAAGAAGCCTTCCTGAAGTGGCTCGGCGTCGCGCCGGTCGGCGACTGATACCGCCATCCATTCTGCCTGCGGAGTAAAGTCAGCAGAATAGATAGAATAGCCTTATGGAACGGGAACGCCGACTTTGGGCGCAGAAGCTGCCGCCGATAATCGTCGTTATATTCGCCTTCCTCTACAACTTCCCCTGCGGCTTGCGCTGGTTTGACCTATTTGACACTTCCATCATATTCGATGGAAGCTACCGCATGCTCTGCGGCCAGATACCCTGGCGTGATTTCTACGCTCCGTTCGGCCCTTTTCTATTTGGAGCGCAGGCGCTGATTTTTTCAGTTATGGGCCCCTCATATCTCGCCTATGTCACATTTGCCTCGATCTTGAACGCAGCCATCACCGGCATTTTCCTGGCCTATGCCCATCGCCTCAGCCGGGACCGCTGGTTCTACCTCGCGGCGGCCATGGTCACGGCGATATGGAGCCTGCCGATGCATCGTGGGTACCCCTGGTACGAACACGGAGCGTTCCTGTTTGTGCACCTTGCTCTCTGGCCCCTACTGACGTCATCTCCCCGCAAGAATAATATCTGGCCAGCCGTTATCGCCGGCCTGGCAATCGCCGGCGCCTACTATGTGAAGCAGAGCGTCGGCGCCGTAGGCGGTCTGGTGCTGACGCTTTACCTGCTTCAGCTCGACTCCTGGAAGCGCGCTTGCTGGTTCATCGGCGGAGGCGCGCTGGGATTCGCGGCGCTGACCGGCTGCTGGGTCGCGCTGGGCGGTGTCGACGCGGTATTTCGCTACACCTTCCTCCTTCCCCTGACCATGGGGCGGCACACCGGCCTGATCGAACCGCAGATGATCCCGTTATGGCTGGCCTTCGCTTTCGCGGGCAGATTCTTTCTTAAACGGAATGAATGGTGGCTGTGGATACCCACGGCATTCGCGTTGGCAAAATGCGCCGTAAGCCGCGCTATCTCTCTATATTTCTTCGCGCCGCTCCTAGCGCTCGCCTTCACGCGGCGACCCCGGGATCGGGCCTTGCTGTTGAGCCTGTCGCTGATCCAATATTTGGCGAAGCTGCTTTCGCCGAACGAAAGCTACGAATTCTTAATGTTGATCGGCGCGCAGCTCCTGATCTGTTCCGAAGCCGCGATGATTTGGCTGGCTGCGCATCGCGAAAAAATTCGCCAGCTTATCGGTCTTTCCGATGCGCGCTTCGCCCGCGCCTCTCTACTGGCGGTTTTTCTCTATGCACTATTCGTCGGCATCCGCTACGGACTGCTGAGAAAGATCACTCTTGCCTGGCTCTGGGTCCCGGTCGTCGGACCAGCATTCGGAATTGCGGCGCTGCTGGTGGGCACGGCCTGCCTGCTGGCATTCCGGGACGCCCGCAAGCGGGCGCCACGATCCGGGAGCGCCCCCCCCTGGCTGGTCGGCGGCGCGGGCATCCTCACGATCGGCGTAGCGCTGTTCGCTTTTTCACAGAGCCTGCAGGTCTATCGTCGCAAGCTCTCGGAACGTCACATAGACGTTTCTCTGCGCCAGCCGGATTTAGACTTGCTTAAACACCTTTACATGGAGTCTGCGGTTGCCGCATCGCTGGAAGACGTAACAGCTTACCTCAGAGCCCTACCGCCGGAGGCGAAGACATTTTTTGTCTACCCGGATCCTGCCGTGCTGTACGCGCTGCTCGGACAACCGCCCCCGCAGCCCTTTGTCTGGTTCCATCCCCAACTGACCTACCGTAAGGGAGAACCGGATGAACCACGGCTGTGCGGAGCCCTGCGGCGCAACGGCGTGCGCACCGTTATTGTGCGCTCCCGCGACCCTGACACGACGCTGAGCGCCATCCCCTGCCTGGCGCAGTGGCTCGATACGACATTCTCCATGGAGACGAGATTTGGGGATTTTCACGTGTATCGATTTGGGAAAAAGGACAAAGTCTTCGTAAAATAGGATGAATATGCATCTCGTCACGGGCGGTTCCGGCTATGTCGGCAGCTTTATCGCGCACGAACTGCTCCGACGCGGTGAGTCCGTCCGCGTCGTGGATTTGCTCGACCCCGTCCTCCAGCATCCACGCCTAGCATTCCACAAGCTCGATGTTCTGGATGCCGCCGGTCTGCGCGCGGCCATGACGGGAGTCGAATACGTCCACCATACCGCAGCACTGGTCCCGCTACGCAAAGCCGGGGCTCGCTTTTGGGAAGTCAACGTACGGGGAACGGAAAACGTGCTGACCGCCGCGCGGGAGGCGGGCGTAAAGCATTTCTCCCACATGGGCTCATCCGCCGTCTTCGGCGCACACACGAAGACCGATTGCCCCATCACGGAAAGCACCCGCCGGCAGCCGATCGAGATTTACGGACGGAGCAAGTTGGCCGGGGAGGACCTCGTGCTCCAAGAAAATGAACGGCACGGCGGAATGACGTGTTCAATCATCCGGCCGCGCACGATCGTGGGGACCGAGCGCCTCGGTATTTTCCAAGTCCTATTTGAATGGCTCAGTGAAGGGCGCGCCATCTATATCATCGGCGACGGGTCCAATGTCTTTCAGTTCGTGCATATAGACGATATTGTTGCCGTCAGCGTGGAGTCCGCGCTAAAACGCACACCGGGCATATTCAATATAGGAACCGACCGTTACGGCACCCTGCGCGAGGCGCTAGAGAACCTCAGCCGCCACGCCGCCACGGGCTCCCGCATCCGCGGCCTTCCCGTCGCCCCCAGCATGGCCGCCCTATGGGCGCTGGATCATATGGGGCTATGTCCGCTCGCGCCATGGCATTACCGAACCTACCATAAGGATTTTTACTTCGACCTAAAAAAGCCTTTTCGGGAACTTTCTTGGCGACCGAAGTACTCCAACGACGAGATGCTGGCGATCTCTTACGATTGGTATATGAAGAATAAGAAAAAAATCGACGCCGAATCCTCCACGGGCTCGGCACACCGCAGCCGCATCTCCCAACGCGCACTCGGCCTACTAAAGCGACTGTCGTAACCCTCTCACGCGCCGCCGGCAGACATCTGCCCCTGCGCGATGCACCAGGCGATAGAGCGCCGCATCCCCTCCGCTAAAGCGATTCGCGGATCGTAGCCGATTTCCGCTTGGGCTCGGGCAATCGAACAGGCGATATCCTGATTCGTCTCCGAAAGCACATGGATCTTCTGGTGATATAATCCGGCGGCCTGCAGCAGCCGGTCAGTCGCCCGGGCGACATCGGCAGCGATACCGGGCAGCGGCAGTCTCCCTCGGCGTACCGGCATGGAAAAATCATTTTCCATAACCCGCTCAATCGTCTCGATAACCTCGTTCCAAGTATAGGGGCGCTTATCGGCGATCCAATAAGTTTGCCCCGCGGCCCGCGGCTCACGAGCCGCCAGCAATAGGCCGGCGCAAAGATTATCGATATACGCCATGGAACGCCGGCATTGTCCACCACCGACTACCGGCACGCGGCCCTCTCGTATCATTTCAAAGAACAGGGATTGGCGCGGCGGCTGGTTCGGACCATAAAACCAGGGGGCGCGGATAATCACACTTTCCAACGTTCCCGACGCATGCAACTCACGCACCAGAAGCTCCATATGCATTTTCGAGCGGCCATAGTGCATATATGGATTGTAGGGCGAAAATTCGTCAAACAGATGGTCTGGATGCGGGTTGCAGCCGCAAGGAGAGTTGGAGGAGACGATGACGGCGCGCCGCACGCCCGCTTTCGCGGCAGCCGTTAGAAGATTACGCACTCCGTTGACGTTTACCTCATAATACTCCCGCACCCGGCGCGGATGGATCACTCCCGCACAATGATAGAGCACGGCGTCGCGCATCCCGGAACAAAAGCGTCCGCAATCCGCGGGGCTGCGCAGATCCCCCTCCACCAACTCAAGTCGCGGCGCCAGTGCGGCAAGCGCCCGCTTTTGACCCGACAGGACGAAGCAGCGCGGCGGCGCGGCGGCGTCCTGCGCCAAGAATTCCGCCATCCGCGAACCGAGCCAACCCGTCGCACCGGTAACCAGCGCGGGCCCGCCGATCGGTCGGATACGGGGTTCATCGACGCACATCTTAAAGCTTCCCCAGATGGGCTAGAGCGTTTCGCCGCGCGATCGCCATAATCGCCCCCTGAGGGTTCACCCCTGGCGGGCCGCAGAGCAAACTCGCATCGGCGATATGGAGATTCTTATGCCCGAACACGCGACCAAAGGAATCCGCCGTGCAGGCGGCCCGCTTTTCCCCCATGGGACACGTTGAGAAGAGATGGACGGTCATCAGTCCGGCCAGCTCGCCGGCCAGGACCTTGGGCAAGCTTCGGAGATCGCCCGGACCGCGAAGCTCTCTCATGCCGGTCACGACAGGATAGAGGCGCTTCGCGCCCGCCGCGAAAAGAAGCTGTGCGAGCCGGCACAGCCCCTTCGCCAGCTCACGGAGATCATTTTCTGAGACAGGGTAGCGCACCACCGGATCGAAGAACCCGGGAACGGTACGGACAGAACCGCTGACAGCGGATGGCGTCATCGCGTAGAACACCGCCATATTCCTCCATGAATCATTCACCCGTCGCAGGCACTCGGGGTGCCCCAGCAGCGCCATCGCCAAATGCGGGGGGGAACTGATCGAACAGCCGAACGACAGGCCCTGCGCCGCGTCTTTGACCTGATGCGCCGGCACCCCCATTCCCTCCGCATTGACTGCTTCTGGGAACTCCGCGACAAGTTTGACGGTCGGATGGAGTCCGAGAGAGTCGCCGACATGGGCGCCCAGGCCGCTGCGCCGCAATAGTGCAGGAGTCCCCACCGCGCCGCAGGCCAAAAACAGGGTGTGTGCGCGGATGGCGCAAGGCTTATGACGCGCCGTCACCGCTTCGACTCGCCAATCCGTCCCATCACGGCGGATGCGCGTCGCCTTTGTCTCCGCGATCAAGCGCCCGCCCGCCTTTAGAAAGCGCGGGATATACGTACGCGACATCGTCTGCTTGATTCCTTCTCGTGGAGACTCCTCGACGGGGTAACCGCACATCCGCGGTACCTCAAAGCACGTCAGGCCCTCCGCTTGAGCGCCGGCGGCGAGCTTGCGCGCGGGCATTTCCGCCCCGCCGGGGGCCCGGCCGACAGTGAGCTCCTGTTCGCACGCCGCGAAATGAGACTGCAGCTCCTGCTCTGTAAGATGTTCGGTGTGAAAATCCTGCCGCCACCGATCGAGTACGGCGGACGGAAGGCGATGGAATAATGCGCTGTTGATCTCGCTGCCTCCTCCCACCACCCGACCTTCCGCATACGTGATGCGTGCACGCCCCATCGCGACCGTCACGCCGCCGTTGCGGTATTTCTGCAGGACCTCTACCAGCGAGAATGCGGGACAGGATTCGGGCGCCAAACGTCGCCCTTCTTCAATAAGGACGACATCCCGCCCCGCCTCGGCCAAGAGAGCGGCAGTCAAGGCGCCACCCGGACCAGAACCGACCACGGCGATGTCCGCGCAAACGAGACCGGGGCATTGAGAATCCGCTGCGCCGGGCGCCGATTTAGACATAATCCCGAAGCCCCGCGCATTTAGAATTTTTTCCTAAACGGGAATAGAGGGCAAAGACCGCAAGCCCCTCAAAAAAGCGGATAAAGTCGCGGCAGGCGCGCAGCCGCGCGCGGCGCCAGGAGCGGACCTGCTCCAGGCGCACGCCACGGGGGTTGCGATGGAAGAAGCTCCCGCCGCGCGCCACTCCCGCCACAGCGAATGCCAACGTCAACAACCTCATCGGCAGGCGCAGATAGTCCGGCATGCGTGCAAGCTCAAGTTCCAAGAACAGAGCGACATCATTGTACGGCGCGGCCAGTTCGGCGCTCTCGGACGGAGCGGCCTCCGCGGCGAGCGAATACGCCAAGGCGGAAACGGTATTACGGAGAAGAGCCATGGACTATTTGCTCGCGAACGCGAGGATGCAACCCATGATCAGGGCCGTAATATAGCTGACCCGGTCCTGCAAGGCGAAAACCACTGGGTCATGATTAACCTGCCCGCGATGTGCAAGGAACCAAATGCGGTTGAACCAATACAAAATGATCGGGCAGACGATCCAGAGCAGCGCGGGCCGAGCATAGAACTGCAGCATCTGCTCACTATTGATATAGAGCGCGAAGACCAGCGCCGCGAGATAACCGCTGGTCGCCCCCATATTCATCAACTGATCCATATCCGACGGTCGGTACGCCCGCTCCCGCGCAGATGCGCGGGAATCGCTGTGAATCCGCCGCAGTTCAACATAGCGCTTCAGCAGCGCGAGGCTCAGAAACGCGAACATCGAAAAAGCCAGCAGCCAGGGAGAATAGGGCAGCCCAGAAACGGCGTGTCCCGCGATCAGTCTCAAGGTGTAGAGAAAAGCGAGACAAAAAACATCAAGGAGAAGGACTTGACGAATAACGAGCGAGTACGCGACGGCACAGACGCCATAGGCAGCCAAAACCAAGAGGAAGCTCGAACCCGCCAGCAGGCCAAGAGCCCCGCTAGCGAGCAGCAGTAGCCCAGCCAAGGGCAGCCCGTAAACGATGGGGAACGCTCCGGAAGCGAACGGGCGGCTCTTCTTGGACGGATGGACGCGGTCGGCGGCCAGGTCCAACAGGTCATTTATCAGATAGATGGCGCCCGCACATAGGCTGAAGCTCAGCACGCCGGCCAGTCCCCGCAGCAGCAACGGGATATCCGTCAGCTGGTGCGCAGTGATGTAGGGAATAAAAATGAGGATGTTCTTGATCCAATGGTGGGGACGTATAGCCAGGAATAGGTTTTTCCAGAAGTCCGTCTTGATTTCGAACACCCGTTCGAGCCTTGCCTCCCGCTTGACGCGGGCCAGCAGAGAGCCGCTCGGGTTGACCACGAACGACTTGCGCGCGGCAGCGAACACGGGCAGGTCCTTAAACGAATCTCCCACATAGTCGAAGCCGCACACCCCAAAACGCTGCCGCAAGACGTCCCTTTTTTCCTCGCCCGCGAGATTCCGCTCGCCGTCGCTCGCCACGATCTCGTCGAAAAATCCCAGGTGCTCAGCGACGCATTCAGCCGCGCGCAGATCGCTAGCGGTCGCCAGCACGATACGCCGCCCAGACTCCCGCTCCCGCTTAATATAAAGTACCACCTCTTCGTTGTAGGGGAGAAGCGAGGCGTCGATCGAAACTCGAGCGGCAATCTCACGCTTAAAGGCCGCTCTCCCGCGCAGTAGCCAGAACGGAAGCAGCAGCATAAACAAAGGATTGCGCTTAAGAAGAAGCAGCAGCGATTCGGCGAGAAGATCCGTACGAACTAACGAACCATCAAGATCCACGCACAACACCGGCAGGGAGCCGGATTTCTGTAAATTCTCTTGCCCCATATTAAAATTCGCCTGTAGCGTACTACATTTCTTTGCTGCCCGACCGGCTAATCAGCGGCGCTTCTCGGCGGCGTCTTTAATAGCGCCGGAGATATCGGGGTTCTTCTGCATCAGCGCATCCAGCCCGTCCTTCTCAAGCACAAAGCATCGCGTCGTCTCGATGCAGACGATGGTCGCCGAGCGCGGCTGATTGTAGATTAGAGCCAGCTCACCGAAGAAGTCGCCGCGGCCGAGCGTAGCGAGGGTTTTGCGCATGCCGAGAAATCCCTTGGTGCGGACGTCGACCCGGCCGCGGTAGAGGATATAGAAAGAGTCTCCCTCCTCGCCTTCCTTGAGGATGGTCTCACCCTCCTTAAACTCGACGAGGTCGACGTAAAACATCAGGCGGCCGGCCTGCTCCTCGCTCAGCACCGAGAAAATATCAAGCTCTTTGAGGCTGTCCATCAGGAACTGAACATGGGCGCGCGAACGCGCCGCGGTGCTGATGATTCTCATATGGATAGCTTAACAAACCTCGCCCCCGCCGGACCTTGACGGTCGGGGTCCGCTCCACTAAACTTATCTCAAGATGGCACTCCGCATCCTCTCTATCTTCGCGGCCTGCGGACTCTTCCTGACCGCGCCGGCGCACAGCCAATTTGACTACGAGCTCTACAATCGGGCGGTGCAGACGCGTTGGGTCTACATCTTAAGCAAAAACGATGTTGTATCGCAGGACTCGAGGATGCAGTCCCAGCTCTATCAACTGGAGAACGCCCAACGGATGGTGGAGGTCTACAAGACCGGCTACTACCACGATTACTATCAGGACCAGATGGACAAGGCCCAGACCGAAATCGAAAGCATCCAGGAGAAGATGGACCAGACGGCGGAGGTTCATATCAAGGCGGCCACCGAATACGCCGCGGTAGAGGACGAGCATAAAGAGAAGAACGGCCGCTACATGGATTCCTACCACTACAACGAAGCCTTCGCCATCCGGGAGGAGGCGAAAAAAGAAGCCGCCGCGAAAGCGGCCATCGAGGCCGCCCGCCAAGAGGCTGAGCGCGAGACCCAGGAGCAGAAGGAGGACGAAGAGAAGCGCGAGTCGCAAATAAAAGAAGAAGACGCGCGCAACGCCCGACAGCGGGAGCTGAGCAAGGCAGACATTCAGCGCGCCAAAAGCCTCGAAAAAGAGATGGGCGAAACGAAGATCGACCCGTCCATGCTCGTCGCGGCCGCCGCGGGCATGAAAATCAGCGGCATCGCAACGCCGCGCAACCCGCCGCCCGCCGAAGCGCCCGGCACGCCCCCCGCCATGCCGCCCCGGCCAAATGGCCCAGCGGACGACGCCAAAACATCCGCCGCGGGCGCCCCCCGGGCCGCCGCCGAGCAAACCCTGGACATCGAGCAGGCGGTAATGCCGACGAAAAGCCCGAATCAGGACGGACGCCGCCTCGGCGGCGCAGGCCTGCCCTTCATGCGCGAAGGGGAAACACAGCTCTCCCTCGGAGATCTCAATGAGGCGCTCAAGAAAGCGGCGGAGGCCGTCCGTGCCGACCCCGACCGGCCCGACGGCTACGTTCTGCAATCCAAGGTGCTTAATCGCCTCGGCCGGTTCGACGACGCCGCCCGCTCCGCGCAGGACGCGCTGCAGCGGGACCCCGACAACCTTGAGGCGCTCCTGGCCCTGGCCTGGGCGCAGCTCCATCTCAAGAATTACGCAGCCGCGGCGGCGATCGCCTCGGCGGCGGTATCCCGCCATCCGGAAGACGCGCGAGCCTACGTATTCCGGGCCTTCGCCAACGAATGCCTGGGAAACCGCGAGGCCATGCTGGCCGACCTGCGGATAGCGGCCGACCTCGACCCCCAACGCTTCGCGAAACACCTGCGCCGAGCGCTGAGAAACAAGACCCTGTTCGATCCCGGCACCAACAACGACTGGCTGATCCTGCCGGACGGCCGGTGGCCCGTCGAGAATTCCGGCAGATTCACCTCCTTGCTTATCGGCCTGCTGATCGGGAGCGGCGCGTCATTACTCGCCCTGCGCTTCATTCCGCGGCGCAAAAAAGACGCTTAAGACCGGGGGCCTGGCGCACATTGAGTTTTGCGACTAAACTCTCAGCGTGATTGAGTATGTCATTGCGCAGAACCCGGACGACCGGATCCTGAAAAGGGCGAGCGATGTCCTATCCCGGGGGGGGCTGGTCTGCCTGCCCACGGACACCAACTGGGTCGTCTGCGCCGATCCATACTCGAAACACGGGGTCGAGAAGCTCTACCACCTCAAGAAAGCCGAGCCGCAGAAGCACTTCAGCGTGCTGTGCGACACGATCTCCCGGGCCGCCGAGATCGCGTATATCGACAACTCCGCCTTTCGTACGCTGCGCGGGAAAATCCCCGGCCATTTCACTTTCATCTTCCGGGCGCAAAAGAAGATCACCAAGAGTTTAAAAGCCTCAAAAAAGGACCACGAAATCGGCATCCGCTTTCCCCCCGACACACTGGTGCAGAGAATGATCGAAGCCCACGGCGGCGTTCTGCTGTCCACCAACCTGACCAGCGAGATGCTGGGACCCGATTCCAAGGACATGGAGCCTTACGGCTACCTGATCGAGGACTCGCTAAAGCACGTTATCGACATCGTGCTCGATCCCGGCGAATTCCAGTTCGCGGGCGCCAGCACCATAGTGCGCTTGCTGGCCGACGCGGAGCCCGAGGTCCTGCGTCAGGGCGCCGGCAGCTGGGACGAATAACCGCTGGCGGGCCGGACCGCAAATACGTATAATTACGTATACCCCCCTCACCACGAAACCACACCTGATCGCACCTAATCGTACCCGATCGTACCCGACCGCCATCGGCCGCACTAAGAGAGGCCCGTATTCGCATGCCGAAAAAGAAACAGGTCATACTAATCCATGTTCGGGATCCCCAGTTTTACGCCTTCAATAAAGGGGAGCGTGCGGCCAACGGCAATCCCGTCATCATGGGGTTTCCGCCCATCGGCATCATGTCTCTCTCGGCGGTTCTCAAGCGAGCGGGGCATAAATGCATCATGTTCGATCAGGCCAACCCGCAGACGACCGACAAGGACATCCTCGATACGATAGGCCGGGAGAAACCCGATCTCGTAGGCTTGAGCTTTCTCAGCACCACAAGCTACCCCTACGCCAAGATTTTAGCCCGGCAGATCCGCGCGGCGCATCCGCGAGTGAAAATGGCTTTCGGCGGGGTCTTCGTCACGCTCAATGACGCCAAGGTCAAAAAACAATGCCCCGAAGTAGACTTCATTTGCCGCGGCGACGGCGAGCAGGTGATCCTGGATCTTCTGGAATCGCTCCCCGAGCCGCGAACCGTTAAGGGCATCACCTGGATGGACCGGACCGCAGTGGTGCGCAACCCCGACCGCCCCCTCGAACGAGCCCTGGACCAGTGGCCGGAGCCCGACCGGGAAAGCCTCAAGCTGGATTTCCTCGAATCCATGCCGCTGGACGTCCCGGTCGTCCTGTCGATGGACCGCTTTACCACCATGCAAACCTCGCGGGGCTGCCCCTTCCCATGCGTGTTTTGCGACATCCCGGCTTTCGGCCAAGGCAAGTGGCGCCCCCGCTCCGCCGAGCATGTGGTCGCGGAGCTCAAGCATCTCGAGGAACTGGGCTATCGCTCGGTCTATTTCCTTGACGACAATTTTCTGCTGCAGACTCCGCGTATTGAAAAAATTTGCGATCTAATCATCCAGGAAGGCCTCACGATTAAATGGGCCTGCGAGGGCCGCGTCGATTGCAAGGATCAGGAGAGGATGTTCGCGCTCATGGCCAAGGCCGGCTGCCGGACTTTAATGTTCGGCATCGAAAGCGGAAGCCAAAAAGTGCTCGACCGGCTCAAGAAGAAGCAGACCCTTGAGCAGATTTCCTCCGCCGTGCGCAGCGCCAAAAAGCTGGGGATTCAGCTGGTGCACGGGTTTTTCGTGGTGGGCACGCCGGACGAAACTCCCGAGGATATGATGCGGTGCTTCGAGCTGGCGGCCGCGCTCCCCCTGGACACCTTCGGATTTAATCGCCTGTGCACCTACCGCGGCACCCCGCTCTGGGATGAGTACGTGCGGCGGGGTCTCGTTAACGACGAGGAGGAGTGGTACAAGTATTTTAAATGCTCGGAGATCGACCCGACCTGCATGCGCGGCGAACAGATCAACGAGATTCGCAAGAAGGGATTCAAGAAACTGTTCATATACAAGCTGCGGCATTACCCCTGGCAGACTTTCTGGCTATTGCGCCGTTTTTTGCAGACCATGTCCTTTCGCGACCTGTGGATCATTCTCTTCAAGCCCTTTTTCGGCCAGAGCAAGGGCGCGACGAAGCAGGAACTGCTCGCCTGCTCCGTCGAGCATGGGCTGCTCAAAGATGCCGCCGCCGAGATGACCCGAGTCAGCGACGCCGAGCTTACAGCCTGCGCAAAGCCCCCCGCGCCGCTCGCATGAGCGACGGATTCGATACCCTGGGGCTGGCCGAAGAGCTGCTCCACGCGGTACGCGACAAGGGTTACGGCCAGCCGACGCCCATCCAGCGCGAAGCGATTCCGGCGGTCCTCGAAGGGCTCGATATCATGGGCGGAGCGCAAACCGGAACCGGCAAGACGGCGGCCTTTGCCCTCCCCCTGCTGCAGCGCTTGCGCGGAGGACGGCATCGCCCCGAGCATCGCACGGTCCGCGCCCTCATCTTGACGCCGACGCGAGAGCTCGCGGCCCAGGTGCACCAAAGCGTGTGCGACTACGGCAAGCATCTGCCGTTCCGGGCGGCCGTGGTCTTCGGCGGCGTCAGCCTGAATCGCCAGATCGCCGAGTTTCGCCGCGGCGTCGATATTGTCGTCGCCACCCCGGGACGGCTGCTCGACCATGTACGCCAAGGCAAGCTGCGTCTCGGCACAGTAGAAATCTTTGTTCTCGACGAAGCCGATCGCATGCTCGACATGGGTTTTCTGCCCGACATCAAGAAGGTTATGCGGGAGCTGCCCGAGCGCCGGCAGAACCTGCTGTTCTCCGCCACCTTCCCGCAAGAGATCGAGCGCTTATGCGACAAGCTGCTCAACTCACCCAAGCGCATCCAGGTGGCCCGGCGAAGCACCGCGGCGGAAGGCGTCAACCAGGTCGTCCTCCCGGTAACTCACAACGGGAAGCATGCGCTATTGTCGCACCTTATCCGCACCGAGCAGTGGTATCAAGTCCTCGTATTCACCCGCACCAAGGCCCGGGCCAATCAACTGACCAAGAAACTGGTGCGCGACGGCATACATGCGGTCGCTATCCACGGCAACAAGAGCCAGGCCGCGCGCACCAAGGCATTGGCGGGCTTCAAGAACGGCGACATCCAGGCCTTGGTGGCCACCGACATCGCGGCCCGAGGCCTCGATATCGACCAGCTGCCGCACGTCGTCAATTTCGACCTGCCCAATGTCCCTGAAGATTACGTGCACCGCATCGGCCGCACCGGCCGCGCCGGCCGCGAAGGCGAGGCCTTGTCTTTGGTTTCGCCCGAGGAGCACCAGCATCTGGCGGGCATCGAACGCCTGCTGCAGAAACGCCTCCCGCGGCGAAACATCGAAGGGGTAACGCGGCCGCCGGGCGGCGAGAGCCCGCCGCAGGCGCCCCACAAGTCCGCGGGGAAAAACAACCCGCAGACGAACAATGGACAGAGGGGGCGGCACGATGCGAAGAGCCGCGGGTGGCGCAGTTCGCGCAACCTGCGCCGCCGTCGCCGGCGATGAGGCGCCTAAAGAAAACGGCGCTCGGAAAGAGCGCCGCAGAAATTTGGAGCGGGCGCCTTTTCGCTTCGCGAAAAGACAGCCCGGCTCAAGAAAGTGGAGCGGGCGAAGGGAATCGAACCCTCGTCTTTACCTTGGCAAGGTAGCGTTCTACCATTGAACCACGCCCGCGTTCATCAGCATTTTACTCTTTTTCCGGGTTTCCGCCAACTGCTCCAGCGCGAGAAGCCATGCTCTCGGGGAGAGACAATAGCCGGTCGATGAATAAAAGTACGGTTAATTTCTGCTTTGGGTACTGCCTGGGCCTGGCCTATTGGCTGATAAGCAATACCTGGCGCACCAAGATTTATTTCCACGGGGGGATCAAACCCTTCAATGTGTTTTCCCGGGAATTATCCAATTCAATTATCTGCGCCCATTGGCACAAAGACGAACTCTCGTCTGTTCGCTATGGTCAATTAGGCAAAAGCGCCACCATGGCCAGCCTATCGGCGGATGGGAGCATCATCGCCGGAATTTTGATATTTCTCGGCCTCAAAGTGGCCAGAGGATCTTCCTCAAAAGGCGGCAAAAAAGCGTCTCATCGCCTTGAAGAATTGTGCGCAGAAAGCTCTTACGTCGTAGGAATGGCCGTAGACGGGCCAAGGGGACCTTACTTCAAAGCAAAATCCGGAATCTACTACATATCCCTCAATGCAAAGGCCGCCAGCATGCAATGCATACCGGATTGCGGCAATATCTGGAATTTCGCGAAATCAAACAATAAGACCTATTTCCCGAAGCCTTTTTCACGAGTTGATTTCCATCTCTTCCCCCTCCCCAAAGCGACCAAAGACAATAAGCATGAGTTTCTTGACGCCATCAACTCCCGCCGCGAAATTCCAAAGCATCAATTAAAAGGCTTCTCTATCCGCGAGATAAAACGGCTTAGTCCAAACAGCCATATTAGCGCCGGGAAAATGCGCTAGCCTCGCCATGGTGATCGGCGGCCGCAATCTGCGCCGGGGCTTCGCGCCGGCCGGAATTTTCTAAAATGCGGCATGGGGAGCTGCTACAAATGCGGCGGGAATCTGGATCACGGCGACTACGGCCGCGGAAAGGATTGCCCCGGCTGCGGCGAGGACACCAAGATCTGCCGCAACTGCGACCTCTACGCCCCGGGACTTAACAGCGACTGCCGCGAGCCCCAAGCCGACCTGATCAAGAATAAAGAGCGCGCCAACTACTGCGAGTTTTTTAAATCGGGAAACCCAAAAAGATCCGCCCCTCCGGAGAGCGGCACCTCGAAGGACGCTTTTTCCGCGCTGTTTAAGAAGAAGCCCGGCGGCTGATTAGGCGACGAACTCGATATCGTCGGCGAGGCGCGACTCGTCGGACATCAGCTCTTCAACCGAAGTGCGGCACTCGAAAAAGGCATCGACCACCGCCGGGTCGAACAGGCGCTCGCTCTGCTCCCGCATATAGACGAAAGTGTCGTCGATGCTCCAGGCTCCCTTGTAGACTCGCCGCGTGGTCAGGGCGTCGAAGACGTCGACCACCGAGACGATCCGGGCCTCCAGCGGGATCTCTTCCGCCTTGAGGCCGCGGGGATAGCCGGTGCCGTCCCAATGCTCATGATGGCCCAGCGCGATATTGCGCGCCAGCTTGAGCAGGCGGGAGTGGGCGTTCTCCAGCATGCGGCCGCCGTATACCGGATGCTTCTTCATCTCTTCGTACTCGTCCGGCGTGAGCTTGCCGGGCTTGAGCAGAATGGAATCGGGGATGGCGACCTTGCCGATGTCGTGAAGCGGACTGGCGTAGCGCAGATCCTCGATCATGTCCATCGACAAGCCCAACTGGGCGGCCACCAGGCCGGTATACTGGGATATGCGCCGCAAGTGCGAGGCCGTATCCTGCTGGTCCCGGTATTCCGCGACCATGGCCATGCGGTAAATGGTCTCAAGGTGCGATTTTCGCAGATTGTCGTAAAGGCGGGCGTTTTCGATCGCCGCGGCCGCGATCGTGGCCAAGATGCGGAGGAAGCCCTCGTCTTCCTCATTGAAGGGTCCTTTGGCCTTATTGAGAACCTCAAAGACTCCCAGCGGCTTGCCTTCACGATCCTTGAGCGGCACCGCGAGGACGCTCTTGGTCTGGTAGCCGGTGATGCGGTCGAAATCCTGCGTAAACCGGGTATCCCGGTAGGCGTCGCGGATATTCACCGCCGAGCCGGTCCGGGCTACGAATCCGGCGATGCCCTGGCCGATGGGAATACGCAGAATCTTCTCGCCTACGCCGAGCGCCACCTTGGTCCACAGCTCATGCTTCTCGGTGTCGACGACGAAGACCGAGCAGCGGTCAGCGCTCAGAATATGGCGCACCTCCTCGGCGATGATTGTCAGGAGGTTGTTAATATGGGTCTCGGTCGCGATACGGCGGCCGAAACGCGCCAACAACATCTGGCGCCGCTCTAGCTCCTGCCTTCTTCCCACGCTATTATCCTGAGGTTTTTTTCGATTCGGACGTCTTGTCCCGCAGCCACTGGGAGAAATGAACTACCTTGCACTCAGGATAGTATTTCTGCAAACCCCGGGCAAGCTGGATCAGGCAGGATGTCGACGAGGTGACCACGATACGAGCGTGAATAGAAGCGATATTTGCGGTCTTTTTTCGCAGCAGCTCTTCCGACAGCCGCGAATGGGTGAAAGCGAAAGCGCCGGCTCCGCCGCAGCAAACCTCCGCCTTCGGGAGCTCGCGATAGGCCGCTCCGGCGCCCGCCCGCAGCGTCCGACGGGGCGCGTCGACGATGCCCTGGCCGTTGCGGGCGCGGCAGGAATCATGATAGGTGGTCTCGTCATCCTCGCCCGGCGCGGGCTTCGCGTCGGCAAACAGCTCGGTCACGTCCCGGATGCGGGATGAAAAGCGCCGGGCACGCTCCTTCCACTCGGGCTCCTCCATAAACAGCTGCGGATAGGACTTCATAAACGACACACAGGATGAGCAATCGCCCACGACCGGCGCCTCCTCGGGACAGCCGGACTCCTCCAACAGGCGGATATTCTCCCGCGCCAGCTCCCGAGCCTGCTCCAGGCTCCCGTAATTGTAGGCCATCAGGCCGCAGCACTTATGCCGCAAATAGACGCCCCGGCCGCGGGCGGCCTTAAGTATCTCCACGGTCGCGCGGCCGACATCCGGCAGGACATAGTTCGGACCGCAAGGCGCGAAATAAGCCCAGGCAGCGCCCTCGGCCCGCGCCAGCGCCGAATCCTCCCGCAAATATTCGAATAAAAAGCGCTCCGGCACCCTGTCCAGGTGACCGTCCGCGATCTCGAGACCCCGCAGTCCAACGAGCCGCAGCAGCCGCGTCTTCACGACGAGTCGCGACAGCCCCCAGTTTTTCAGCCTATAGCCCCAACGCAGCAGCGCGGCAAAGCGCTCGGGCCGGCGGGTCAAAAGATCCGTCAGCAAGCGAACCAGCCGCCCCCCCTCTCCGCGCAGCATCCGCCGCCCCTCCAGCACGATGTCGGCGGTCGGTACGCGGGCCGGACAGGCCGTCGTGCAGCCGCCGCACAGCAGGCAGGTGGAGAGCGCCTCCTCAGCGGAGGCCGGGTCCCGCAGCTTGCCCTCAACCAGCATGCGGACAAGCTGATTGCGGCCGCGGGCCGAGAGCGGCTCGCTGCCGGTCGCCGTATAGGTCGGGCAAGCCTGCTCACAGTAGCCGCAGCGCGAACACTGGCTGACCGCGTCATACAGCGGCCGCTCCCCGAGATCGGTGATCAGCCGCTTAAGCATGCTCAACCCACCCATTGAGCCGGTGGTCCGGATCGAAAGCCGCTTTCAGCCGGCGATACCAGGGACTGAAAGAAGGGCGAATGGGCGCCGGCAGCTCACTGGGGATATCGCCGCGGCGGGCATGCAGCTTCAACGTGGCCTCCAGAATGATCGCGAGCGTCCCCCAGGAGCCCAAGAGCAGGCGCGCCACGTCATAGCCCGCCACGCTCTTGGCGACATTTGCCCCGACCTCCGCAATCCGGCCGTCCGCCAGGAGCAGCCGCATCCCGAGCACCTCGCCGCGCAGCCCCGCCCAGCCCTTGGTCGCGAGGAGCCCGCCGAGCGTGCCGGAGACCAGTGGCAGATGCAGGTAGACATTCTCTTTGGCCGCTGCGGCCAGCAGCTCGCTCATCGAGATGCCGGCCTCCACGGTCATGACGAAATTAGCCCGGTCCAGCTCGCGCACCGCGGTCAGCGAGCGAACGCTCAGCACCTCACGGCCCTCGCCGCGTAGGCGGGACGGCGCCTTGGTGCCCGCGCCGAGAGCGACCAGCTCCTCCCGCCGTTCGGCTTTCTCGCGAACGCGCTCGATCAGCGAGCACGCCGCGGCGGTCGGCTCCGGGCGCTTGGCGGCGCAGCGCTCCCGCTGGGCGTCGTCCGCCGGAGGAAACAGCTTGCCGGGATTGGCCAGGTTCGCGGGATCGAAGGCCCGCTTGATCCCCCGCATCAGCTCCAGCGTCGCCGGCGTAAACAGCCAAGCCATCGCCTCGCGCTTGTCGATGCCGATCCCGTGCTCGCCGGAGATCGAGCCCCCCAGCTCGACGCAGGCGTGCAGGATTTCAGAGCCCGCCTTCCGCACCCGCCCCGTCCATTCCCGGTCGCGCTCATCAAAGATCATATTGGGATGCAGGTTGCCGTCACCGGCATGAAAGAGCAGCGCCGCCTCGACTTTGTTGCGCTCGGAAATCTCACGGATTCTAACCGCGGCCTCGGGCAGACGGCTGCGCGGAACCACGCCGTCCTCGACCTGCACATTCGGCGCCAAGCGGGCAAGCGCCGCATAGGCGCTGCGCCGGCCCTCCCACAGCTTGTCGCGTTCGGCCAAGCCGCTCTCCGCGCGCAGCAGCTCGGCTCCATTGTCGCGGCAGATCGCCTCGACGCGCATCCTCTCGGCCTTGACCCGCTCAGGACTGCCCTCGACCTCGATGAGCAGTACCGCCTCCGCCGCGGGGTAGCCCGCGGAGGTAAAAGCCTGGATCGATTCAACCGTGCGGCGGTCCATCGCCTCCAGCACGCGCGGCACGATGCCGGCGGCGATGATCGCGGATACGCCTTCCATGGCCCGATCAAGAGCCGGAAAGGCGGCCAGCAGGGTCACCACCCGCTCCGGCAAAGGCAGGATGTCGGCCCATATTTTGGTGATGATCCCGAGAGTTCCCTCCGAGCCGATCAGCAGGCTCATAATCTCGGGGCCGGTATCGGCGGTCGAAAAGCGCTCAACGCTGCCGTCGGGCATGACGGCTTCGAGGGCGCGGATGTGGTTGGTGGTTACTCCGTACTTTAAACAGCGCGGCCCGCCGGCATTCTCCGCGGCATTGCCGCCCAGCGTGCATATCTTGAGGGAGGCGGGATCGGGAGCGTAGAACCAGCCGAGACCTTCCAGCTCGTGCTGAAAATGGAAGTTGATAACACCCGGCTCGAGTATGGCAAAGCGCTCCTGCGTGTCGATGGCGAGTATGCGGTCAAGCCCGGTCAGGACGATCACCACCCCGCCGTGCAGCGGTACGCAGCCGCCCGAGAGGTTGGTGCCGGCGCCGCGGGCGATATAGGGCATCCCGCGGTCCACGCACCAGCGCACGGCACAGCTCACATCCTCGACCGACCGCGCGATGACTACCCCGTCAGGACGGCCGCGCTCAAGCGAAGCGTCATAGGAGTAGGCGAGAACCTCGGCTTCGCCCGTCAACAGCTCGCCCGCGAGCTCGCTCTTAAGCCCGCCGAAACCGCTCACTGCTTGGGCGGTTCCAGCGGCTTCAGGGGGACGGTCTTGGAAGGATCCATCTGATTGGGGTGCGGGTCCGGAGGAGCAAAAGGATCCTGCTCCGGAAAAGGCTCCGCTGCGGCATCCGGCGGCGGCACCGGCGTCCGCGGCTGCTGCGGCATGGGCGTATGCGGCTGCGGCGGTACCGGCGTCCGCGGCGGCTGCGGTACCGGCGTCCGCGGCGCCTGTCCCGGAATCGGCGTTTGCACCTGCCGCGGCATTGGGGTGTGCGGGCCGGTCATGGACGGATAGCCCGGAGCGGCGCTCGGCTTGGGCGCAGCTTGCGCCGCGGCCGGCGGTGCGGCGTCCATCTGCGACGGGTCCGGAATGGGAATGGTGAAATAAAAGACCGAGCCCTTGCCGAGCTCCGAATCCACGCCCATCCCGCCGCCATGGGCCTTCACGATCTCTTGGGAAATTTTTAGGCCGAGACCGAAACCTGCTTTGCGCATCCGCTGCGCGTTCTCCGCCTGGAAAAATCGTTCGAACACGCGGGGCAAATCCTCTTTGGAGATGCCGATGCCGGTATCCCGCACGCTGATCGTTACCGCATTGGCGCCGACCTGAACCTTGACGTACACCGCGCCTTTCTCGGAAGTATACTGGATCGCATTGGTCGACAGGTTCTGAATAACCTGGCCGACCCGCAGGGGATCGCCCTTGAGCAGCGGAATTTTATCGGGCAAGCTCACATGGAGCTGAATCTCCCGCTTCTCGGCCGCGACCTCGATACGGGACTTCACCTCGTTAACGACCTGAGAAAGATCCATATCGCTGATATTGACGCGCAGCTTGCCCGACTCGATCGCGGCGTAGTCGACCAGATCGGAGATAAGCCCCTCGAGCGTCCGCGTCGAGGACTGGATATGCGTGACGCATTTAACCAGAGTCGCGTCCTTAACCTTCCACGACAGCATCTCGGCATAGCCGCGGATCGCGGTCAGCGGGTTCTTCACATCATGCGCCACGGTGGCAAAAAACTTCTTCTGGAAATCGGTAAGCTGTTCGAGCTCCTCGTTGGCGAATTTAAGCTCCTCGGTAATGCGGGAGTTCTCCAGCAGCAGCCGGCGGCGCTCCAGCGCGCGCGATATGGAGAAGCGCAGCCGTGAGGGCTCAACCGGCTTAAGCAGACAGTCGTCGAGCCCCACCTCCACCACCTGCGTAACGCCCTTAAGCGCCGTCTGCAGCGGGTACTGATCGACCATCAGGATGATGCGCAGGTCGGGATCGATCTCGCGCATCTTCTGCGCCAGCTCGATTCCGGTATGCTGGGCGTAGACGAGGGCGGCGCCGACGACCGCGAGGTGATAGGAATCCTGAGCGATCAGCCGCATCGCCTGCTCGGCGTCCATGCAGGCGCCCACTTCGTAGCCTTCCTGGATCAGCCCCGTCGTCAGCTGGATCAAAGAGGGCTTATAGTTGTCTACCAGCAGCACCCGGCCCAGGCCCATCGGATCCGAGGTCTGCTTGCCCAATAGGATATCGACGGAATGCTCGACGAGATCGCGGGACAGGAACGCCGGACGCGTACGGCGCAGCGCCCGCTCCGCGTTGTGCGCGGCGCTGGCGCTGGATACGATGAAGGTGCGGGCGTTGGGAATCTCCTGGCGAACGCGGGCCTCCATCGGGGCGGCGTCAAATACGTCGCCGGAGAACTGCGCGATAACCGTGGATGGAAACTTCGGTTCCA
Source organism: Elusimicrobiota bacterium (assembly GCA_043827405.1). GTDB lineage: Bacteria > Elusimicrobiota > Elusimicrobia > UBA1565 > UBA1565 > JBDRPD01. Next base: position 93,541 of record JBDRPD010000050.1, read on the forward strand.
CCGGCGCATTTTCGTCCTTCTTCTTGCTGAGCTTCGACCACAGCGAAGCGTCCCCGGCCGCCGGCGCACCGCGGGGCAGGGACTGCCGCAGCAGCGAGCCGACGCCGACCGCCGAGTCGACAACGGCGGATTCAATTCCCACCGACCGCAGACGGGCCTGCAGCATGCCCGTAAGAAAGAGCGTCGGATCGGCGAAAAATACCAGCGGCACGTCCTGCAGCTCCTTGAGAGCCTCCATGAACGAGGCGGGAAGGGGCCAGCGCAGGCGCGTCACATACTCGGTCGGTGCCCGCGGGTCGGGCGTACCCGGGATGTCAAGCAGGATCAGCGGCGGGCAGCCCGGCTGGCAGTGATCCTGCAGGACCTCGATCTTTTCCTGCTGATTCATCATTATCAGATCGCCGACCACGCCGATCAGATTGGAGTCTTCTTCTATCCAGCGCGCCTTTGAACTCTTGGCGTTTTTCTGGACGTCGACCTCGATCTTGCGCCGCTGGCAGGACTTCTTAAACAAGTCGATGATCGCCGGATCTCCGGTAATGAGGATGACCCGGTTTTTCATAACGCCAACGGCTCCAGCCGCGCGGTAAAGTGGCTCAAATACTCCGCGGCCTCCAGCAGCTTCATGCCGCGCACCGCCGAAGCATCCTGGGCCACGGCGGTGAATACCTCGATTACGAAATCGATATGGCTCTGGGTATAGACCCGGCGCGGCACCGCCAGGCGCACGAGCTCCATCTTGGCCGGCTCGAAGCCGCCGTTGATGCGGCGGCCGAACATAAGCGAGCCGATCTCCACCGTGCGGATGCCGCCGCGGCGGTACAGCTCGCAGGCCAGCGCCTGCGCCGGATATTCCTGCGGCGGGATATGCGGCAGCAGCCGCTTGGCGTCCACATACACGCCGTGCCCCCCGGGCGGCTCGAGAATCGGCACGCCGCCGCGGCGCAGACCGTCGGCCAAATACTCGGTGGAGCGGAGGCGGTACTGCAGGTACTCCTCATCCAGGACCTCCTCGAGTCCGATGGTTATCGCCTCGAGATCGCGGCCCGCGAGTCCGCCGTAGGTGGCGAAGCCCTCGCCGACAATCAGCACTTCGCGCGCGCGACGCGCCAATTCGACGTTGTTGAGCGCGAGGAACCCCCCCATATTCACCAGGGCGTCCTTCTTGGCGCTCATCATGCAGCCCTGGGCATAGGAAAACATCTCGTGGGCGATCTCCTTAACGGGCCGCGTAGAGTAGCCCGGCTCGCGCTGCTTAATGAAACAGGCGTTCTCGGCGAAGCGTGCGCAGTCCAAAAACATCGGGATCTTATGCTGCGCGCATATCTCGCTGACCTCGCGCAGATTACGCATCGATACCGGCTGCCCGCCCAGTGAATTATTGGTCACGGTCATGATCACGAGCGGGATATTCTCGGCGCCCCGGTCCTTGATCGCCCCCGCGAGCGCCAGCGTATCCATATCGCCCTTGAAGTCGCCGACGCAAGCGAAGTCCAGGGCCGCCGGCACCGGCAGGTCGACCGCCTCGGCGCCCGAGACCTCGACGTTGGCGCGCGTGGTGTCGAAGTGGGAGTTGGAAATCACCGTCTTGCCCTTGCCGCCGATGATTTCAAACAGAATGCGCTCCGCGGCGCGGCCCTGATGGACCGGAATCACCTCGCGGTAGCCGGTCAGCTCACGCACTTTCTTTTCAAAGCGAAAGAAGCTCCGGGCGCCGGCATAGGATTCATCGCCCCGCATGAGGCCGCCCCACTGATCGGCGGACATCGCCGAGGTCCCCGAATCCGTCAGCAGATCGATCAAAACCTTATCGGCGGGGACATTGAAGAGGTTGTAGCCCGCCTTCTTGAGCGCCTCGTCACGTTCACCGGCCGAGGTGAAGCCCAGCGGCTCCACACATTTGATCTTAAACGGCTCGATTATAGTCTTCCAGTTCCAATCCATTGGTACCTAAAAGGAGGTGCGAGCGCCTACCATAAAGATTAGCCGGCCTTCGATACTGTGTCAACAGCAGGACGGTTAACCGTTTTTCCCGATTAGTACTTAGATTTATAACAAATCCGTTAGGTTTAAGGGCCTAGTTTTTTTGGGCCGGTTGCCTTACCCCGCTTGGGCCCTATGCTCCTGGGGCGCCGGCGGATCTCAAGGTATCATTATGCAGATGAGCTATTCGCTCCGGACACCCTTACAACGGGCGACCTCACTTATCTGCGTCCTCTTGCTTGCGGCGGCGCCTCTGCAGGCCGCCGTAGCGGTTCGCCCTTCGATCGGCCTGAACGCCGGCGCCTCCGGCGGGAAGGTTTCGGTGCCCGTCAGCAATATCAAGGCTGTCGCCCCCGGGACAAACGGCTCGCTCGCACCGCTGCAGACCTCCATGAACGGCACCTTGCCCAGCCTGGACCTGCCGGCAAGCGGGGTCAGCGGCGCGGCCGAAGCTTCCGTACAGAGCACGCCCCGCGAGATTGAAGCCAAGGTTATCCCCGCGAGCTCGGGCCGGTCGCTCAAGAATAGCCTGAAAACCGCGATCAGCGCTCTCGGCCAGGACCAGAAGGCGGGCAAGAAGCGGCCGGGCCTCGCCAGCCTGGGATCAAAAGTCAGCGCGCCGTCGGCGGAAACGAGCCTGGGGGAGCAGAGCGCGGCCGCCGACACCTACTTCCGCCAAAAGGCCGGCTTCACCCATAACGAGCTGCCGCAGTCCGAAGATTTCATTTTTGACGCCTTCGCCCCGGAGAGCGTCGCTCCGCAGCGCACCCAGTCGGTCCTGGAGGACGTCGCCGATCCGCGATACCCCTCGCGGCGGATTCGCTTTAACGGCACCTCCCTGCCCTCGGTCGCCATGCGTCCGGACCGCCCGGTGGAGACCGAAATCGTCAAGGCGATCGACGCCAGTAAAAAGACCATCGATATCGCCCTCTACGAGTTCAAGAACCGGGAAATCCTAAAGGCCCTGCGCAACGCCAAGGAGCGCGGCGTGACCGTGCGCGTGATCATCGATGCCGGGCATGCCAACCCCGCCAAACGCGAAGGCTCCGACTACTGGCCGCACCGCAGCATGGAACTCCAGTCCCTGATTCTCGCCGGCTTCGAGGTCCGGGTGCTCAAGGGAGCCTGGCGCTGGGGCATCATGCACAATAAGGTCGCCGTATTTGACGACAAGCTCGGCCTCTTCGGCTCCTACAACTGGTCCTACACTTCCGAGCGCAACCATTACGAGAACGTGGTATTCACCACCACGGGCAACCGCGTAAAAGCCATCAACGAGCTATGGAAATACCTCAACGCCAACAGCGTTGACTTCGCGGATTCCCTAAAGCACCAATGGCCGGAGAACGTCCCGGCGCCGCCCAAGGACAAGAGCCTCAGCGTCCGCTTCAACGGCCTGCGCTTGCCGGCCTACGTATTCACCCCCGACCTCGAGGCCGAGGACTGGATCGTCCGGGTCCTGGAGAAAGCGCAAAAGTCGGTCGACATGTCCATGTTTACCTACACTTCGCCGCGCATCTCCCAGGCCCTGCTCGCGGCCAAAAAGCGGGGCGTGAAAGTGCGCGTGCTCCTCGATCAATCGCAGAGCGGCCAAAGCTTTATGCAGCCGTTTGTCGAATGGCTGGCCTTCCACGGCGTCGAGACCAAGACTCTGGCCGGCCCCAACCCGGACGGCCCGGTATGGGCGGAAAAGAACCACAACAAGTTCACCATCGTGGACGGCAAGCTGGTGCTGACGGGCTCGCTCAACTACACCAAGAGCGGCTTTATCACCAACTACGAGAACATGTTCCTGCTCGACGACAAATCGGACGCGAAAGCCTATACGATGTTCTTTGACGACATGTTCGGCAGCCGCCGGACCGCGCGCGTCGTACCGCCCGCGAAAGAGCCGGTGCTGCCGACCGAAAAGGATATCGTCGACGGACTGCGCGGCCCCCCGGAAGCGCTGCCGGCGGCGCCGACCTTCCCCGACCTGCCGAAAACCGGAGAAGTCACTTTCAACCGCAAAAAATTCCCCGCCAGCGTAGTCCGGCCGCACCACCCCGTCAAAGATTTGCTCGTCCAAGCCCTCGACAGCTCGCAGAAATCGATCCATTTGGCGCTCTACGAGTTCGACATCCCCGAGATTCTCGAGGCCCTGCGGCGCGCCAAGAAGCGCGGCGTAAAGGTGCACGTAATCTTCGACTACTCGCGCTTCTTTCCCAAGGGAACCAATACCCGCGGCGAGCCCAAGCATCGCTCCGGCGAGATGCAGGCCCTTCTGGACGAAGGCTTCGACGTCTCGGTCCTGCGCGGCGTTAAAGCGCAGGGCATCATGCACAACAAGATCGGCATCTTCGACGGCAAGATGACGACGTTCGGCTCCTACAACTGGTCGCGGACGGCCGAGCAATTTCACTTTGAGAGCGTCAAGTTCGAGACCGAAAAGGCGCGCGTGGACTTCTACCGGCGCTATTGGGACTGGATGCGCAGCTACGCCGTGCACCCCGACAAGGCCGAAGCGCATAAGTGGAACCAGGCGTGGAAGCAGGGACAGAAGGAGGGACGCACCACTCCGGTCGACGAGGACCCCGCGATCGAGCTTAACGGCGAGCGCTTCCCGCGCAGCGCCGTCTCGCCGCAAGGGCTGGCGGAAGACACCATTATCCGCGCCATCCGGGCGGCGCACAAGACCATCGACATCGCCATGTTCAGCTTCTACTCGGCGCGCATCGCCGAGGAGCTCCTGCGCGCGAAAGAGCGCGGCGTCCACGTGCGCATCGCCTTTGACCGCATGCAGTCGAAGCTCATGAAGCTCGACAACTGGTTCGCCTACTACGGCTTTGACGTAAAGATCGTGCCCGGCCCCAACCCGTACGGCATCGTCTACTTCGAGAAGAACCACAACAAGTTCATGCTGGTGGACGGCAAAATGCTGCAGATGGGATCCTTCAACTACACGGGCAACGCCGAGGAAAACTCCTACGAGAACCTCAACTTCTACAACGACCCGCTTGAGCTGGCCTTCTACGCCGCCTACTTCCAGCTGCTTTACAATTACGGCTGGGCGCCGATGATGCCCGAGGCGCCGCCGGAAGGCCTGCCGACGCCGGCTGAGTTCTTCGATCCTCAGCGCCTGGCGCAACTGCAGGCGGCTGCGGGCGACGAACTGTAACCCACTCTCCTAACGCAGTAGAACCCGCAGCGGCGGACGGGTTTCGCTAAGAGTCTTGCGCTCGCCGGCTTCATCGATATACTGCACATGCAGCGATAAATTTACCGCATATTCGCCGGACCCCAGCTCCGGCACCAGCGTCATGCCTTTCCACCGGGCGAGCCCGTCCTGCCGCGGGATTTCGACCTCCCTAACGACGGGCGCGGCCAGCGCTCCGCCTTGCACGCGCAATTCGTATTTCGCGAGAATGGGGAAAGCGGACGGCTCCTCCGACGGCGCGCGGCGAAATCCCGCGGCGACATCCGCGCCGACGAACAACACGACGCTGGCATGCAGCGCACCGCCGCGCGCCTCGATTTCCCACTCCACCAGCCTGAAGCCCTTATCCGCGAGCCGCGGGTAAACCCCGGTTGTAAAATAGTCACGCAGGACCGGAGCGCCCAACTGCTGCAGAAAAACCTTCAGCTGCGGGGGAGGTTCGCCGCCGACCGCGCGGGACTTATCGCGCAGCATCGCCTGGACCACCGCTGCGGCCTCAGCCTTGGCGTCCCGTCGCAGCAGCTCATAAAAGGGTGGATTCTTAAGCGCATCATTCTTAAGCATCCGCAGCAGTTCCTCGGTCGACTTGCCGGCCAGCTCTTTATCGAGCTTCCGCCCCCGTGCGGACGCGCCCCGGGCGACCTTGGCCATCTGCTGCCCTGCCTGCTGCTCCTGCGCCTTATCGAGGTACTTGATAACGAAGAACATCACTACCGCCACCAGGAGCACGGCAAACCAGCCGAGCTCTCCCGAGCGGGACGACTTGGCCGCAGTCGCCGTCGCCGCCGCGGGCTGGCCGGCGGCGGCGGCCATCTTGGCCTCCCACTTGGCCAGCACCAGACCGCACACGCATTCGGTACTGCCCGGCTTGACGGGTTTATCGCAAACAGGACATTGGGTCAGCGCCATAATCCGGTATTCGAAGAGAGTATAGGCCGCCTCCGTGATTTCCGCAATAGCGCAGAAAATGTGGTTACATATCCGCTATGGTGCGCGAAATCACCTCCTCGCCGCTGGTCCGCGAGGGCGTTGCCTTCTTTAACCAGGGGAAATTCCCCGCCGCCGCGCGCGCTTTCGAGACGGCAGTACGCGCCGGCGACGAGACTCCCTGGACGCACTGCTTCCTGGCGCACTCCTATGTCTCCATGGGCAAGGAGCAAAAAGCGCTCCGGCACCTGCGCGAAACATTCCGCGGAAAGACGCCGCCCATTCCCGTGCTCCTGGCGCTCGGCGATATCGCCGAAAGAACGGGAGACATAAAGGAAGCTGTTCGCTGCCTGCATCGCGCCGTCATCCGGTCGTCCGGATCGGTCGAAGCCCGGCTCAAACTCGGCGGACTGCGCCTGCGTCAGCGGCACTTCGCCGCGGCCGAGAAGCAGCTGCGGGCGGCGGTCGAACTCGACCGCAAATCGACGGCGGGACATCTGCTGCTCGGCAAAGCATTGGCGGCGGGCGGGCGGCACGAGGAGGCCGCCCGGTCCTATCAGGAGGCGCTCGCGCTGGCGCCGCGCTCGGCCGACGTACGCCGCCTGCTGAGCGCGACCTCGCTGCGCATCGGCCGGACAGCGGCCGCGCTGGAACACGCGCAGGAGGCTCTCCGCATCGACGACGACGCGCCGGAGGGGCACCTGCTGCTGGGTAATATCCTGGAGGACAGCGGACGGCTTAATGAGGCCGCGGCGGCCTACCGGGAAGCGCTCAAGCGCCGGCCGGACCTGTTTGAGGCGCACCTGCGCTGGGGACAAACGCTGCTCAAATGCGGGAAATTCCCGGAAGCCCGGCAGCGCCTGCGTGACGCTCTCGCCCTCAACGCGGCCTCGCTGGAGGCCTGCCTGCTGCTGGCGGACGTGTACCGGCAGGAAGGAGACCTGACGTCCATGCGCGAATGCCTGCAGCCGGTGCTCAAGCGCGCGCCGTCCGCCGGCGCGGGCGCCGCCTATCACCGCTTTGCCTCGCTCATGTCCTTGGGCGAGTATGCCGAAGCCTGCGCCGAGGCCGACCGGCTGCTCGGCATGAAGAACGCCGGCAAAGAGCACGCCCTGCTGTACCGCTTCTGGGCGCTCGACTGGCTGCGGCCGCTGCCCAAGAATCTCTACGCCGAGCACCTGCATGCGCTGCACGCTTTGGCCGCAAAGCGGCCGCGCTCGCCGTGGCCGCGCTTTTTCGCCGGCGCGCTCCTCTGCCATATGGGAAGGGGCTGGGAGGGACTCGCGCTGCTGGACGCCGCCCCGCAGCCGCGCGGCCGCGGCGGCTGGATGCGCTGCGCCGCCGGCTTTCAACGGCTGCATCTGGGACTCTACCGCGACGCCGCCGCGGATTTCACCGCCGCGTTGAAGTTCCTGCCCGGCGCCTGGTGGGCCTGGTGCTTCCTTGCCGAGACGCATCTGTGCGCGGGCGATGCCGCGCGGGCGCAGAAGGACATGGTGCGGGCGGAAAAATCGGCACCGGACGCCGCCGCCCGCGGCGAGATTTTGGCCTGGTGGGGCGAGATACTGCTGTGGCAGGGACGCTACAAGGAAGCGCTGTGCCGCCTCGAGGCGACCGGCTCGGCTTATGCCGCCTGCTGGCGGGGCGCCGCGCTCATGCAGCTGGGCCGCAACGACGAGGCGCTCGCGGCTCTCGACCGGGCGCTGACGCCCGGCGCACGCGACCCGGAAGCCCTGGTCTGGCGCGGCGAGCTCCGGCGCCGCCTGGGCCGGCATAAGGAATCTTTGACCGATCTGGATCAGGCGGTGCAGCTGGGCGGCGGCTCATGGGCGCTCGTCAACCGTGCCCTGACCCGGCGCCGGCTCGGCGATCAGGCCGGGATGTGGCGGGACTTCGCGGCCGTTCCGGACGAGCTCGTGGGCCATGCGGCCGCGCACAGCCGGCGCCCGTGGGACGCGGACGGCGCCGCGGCGCTGCTGGAGCGGCTGCTAAAGTCGGCACGCGGCGTACGCCGGACCGACCGCTATGTCAGCCCCGTGTGGATGAACCGATGAGAAGGAAAGCCGCGATCCTGGGCATCCTGGCAGCGCTGAGCCTCGCCGCCGCCGCGGAGCAGAAACAGATCGAACAGATGAATGCTGAGCTCAGCCTGCTGGCAGAAAACATGCAGCGTCTGCGGAGCGATATCGCCCCCGCCATGGACGCCCTGGAGGAGATGCAGCCGCAGTACGAGAAAGACGACTCCTTTGTCCAGCTCACCGAGAAGCATGAGCAGTTGGCCGGCGGCATCCATAAAAATGTTAAAGCCCTCAAGCTGGAGGTCTATAAGTTCACCGACCTGCGCGATCGCCTTAACGTTGAGAAAGTCCAGTCCGGCATTATGCAGGGCCTCATCAAGGGCAAGATGCCGGACGATTACGACGACCAGTTCAAGACGGTCATGGCCGACGTGGCACTATCAAGCAAGATCAACGAATTTTTAACCGGAGTCGGCGAACGGCTGGAAAATGACGAGCGGTTATTCAAGCAGGCGGAAAAGCGGTTAAAGGACCGGACCGCCATGAAATGGATGCTCGGCGGCGGCGGGATAGGCCTGCTCGTGATCGGTCTTATTTTGGCGCTCTTCTACCAGACCCGCCGCATCCAGAAGACGCAGATCGCCAGGCTGGTCACGCCCGACGGCGCGGCCCTCACCACCCCGCCGCAGAAAGGAGCGCCCGTCCCGGCGCTGGAAGGGCCGGCGCCGGGAAGCGGCAAGGCCCTCGTCGCCGGAGACGTGCTGGAAGGCATCTACCGCATCGAAAAAGAGCTCGGCCGCGGCGGCATGGGCGTGGTCTATGAAGCCACCGATGTCGCCCTCAACCGCAAGGTCGCGATAAAACATATGCTGCGGGAGATCGCCCAGCAGGCCGACGAGCTGGCGCTGTTTTTATCGGAAGCGCGCATGGTCGCCTCGCTGAAGCATCCCAATCTCGTCGAGATCTACAACATCCTCCGCAACCAGGGCCAGCTCTACATGGTCTTCGAGCACGTGGCTGGCCACCCGCTGAGCCGCTACCTGGAAGGCCGCCGCCGCTTGTCCGTTCGTTCCGTCAAGCAGACGGTCCGCCAGACCGCGGCGGCACTCGACTACGCCCATAGCATGAAAGTCATCCATCGCGACCTTAAGCCCGCCAATATCATGATCTCAGGCGACGGCACCGTCAAGGTCATGGACTTCGGCATCGCCTACCAAGCCAAGATGACGGTGGCGAAGGTCACGCAGGCCAATCCCTGGGGAACGCCGGCCTATATGGCGCCGGAGCAGGAACTCGGAAAAATATCACGCGAATCGGACCTGTTCGCGCTGGGAGTGCTGCTCTATGAGACGTTGTCCGGCGTAATCCCCTTCCCCGGACCGAACTTCCTGGCGCAGAAGCAGCGCGGCCTGTATACGCCGATCACACAGATGATTCCGGCCCTGCCGAAGGCGGTGGACGTCATCCTGACGCGCGCGCTCGCGCCGGACCCCCGGGACCGCTACCACACCGCCGGCGAGTTCGCCGCGGCGGTGGACCGCATCCCCGAGGCGGCCGCCTCGGCCTGAGCGGAACTAGCAGCGCCCGGCGGCCCGCCCCAGCACCGCTGCCAAGACTTTAACGATTTTCTTTCCCCCAACCGCGGGGACATGAAGGAAAGCGATCTTCGTCGACGTTTTAGCCGCAGCGAAGAGCGCCTGGTAGTACAGAAAGTTGCAGACATAGTCGCCGGCGCTGTCGGACACGACGACCGGCAGTCCCCGCCGCCGCAGGCAGCGCGCGATCTTGTCCACCGGCAGCTTTGAGCGCAATACTTCCGGGCCGCCCCGCAGAACGCGGCCGCTGCCGCGCTTCTCACCGGCGGCGTCTCCCCGCTTACCGCCGCAGATATTGCGCGCGCAGCGCTCAAGCCGGAAGGACTCGGCGCGGCGCGCCACTCCCGTCAATAGGATCAGATCGTAGTCCAGGTATTCGAGATTTTGCGCCCAGCGGCGGCAGGAGCGATAGGAAACGCGCAGGACCTTCTTCCTGACGGCATGGGAGTTGGCCCATGGACGCGAAAGGTCCAGGGCGCGCAGTGCGGTCGCGCTGGGATTATCCGGCACTCCCGGAAACGAGCCGAAGGCGGTGACCAGGATACGCAAAATTAAGGGAGCGGCCCGTACCCCGAATTCTGTTCACCGGCCGAAGCCGGCTGAGGATCATTTCTCTAATGCAGCTACCGGACGGTTCCCGGCTCTCGCCGGGGCGCGGACCGCGCGAACCGCCACATTGCCTTGCTCCCGGTGGGGTTTACCTAGCCCCCGGAGTCGCCTCCGGAGCGGTGAGCTCTTACCTCGCCTTTTCACCCTTACCCCGCTTGCGCGAGGCGGTATGTTTTCTGTGGCACTTTCCATGCCCCGGGCCTTACGTCCCGGGACTCCCGCCTTTCAGCGGGCACCGTGTCCTATGGAGTTCGGAAGTTCCTCCCCCCCGCTGACGCGGGAAGGCGATCCTCCGGCCGCTCCCAAAATCTGTTACGAGAAGAGTTCCGCCTGGGCCGGGCCGGAACCAGGCGCCGCCTTTGTTTTTACCGCGTCGAGCGCGAGGTTGGCGAGCTTGTCCGCCCGCTTGTTGAGCTCGCGCCGCACGTGCACGATCGTAAAATCCTCGAATCCGCCCGCCAGCTTGCGGATGCGGGTCAAAAAGCCGGCCAGCCGGGAATTCTTAATGCGGTACTGGCCGTTCATCTGCCGCACCAGCAGCTGGGAGTCCGAATGTACGAGCACCTTGGCGGCGCTCAGCTTGCGCGCCACCTCCAGGGCGTCCAGCAGGGCCGTATACTCGGCGACGTTATTGGTCTCCGTACCGATAGCGCGGCCGAACTCCTGCAGCGTCTTGCCCTTCTCGTCACGGATCACCACCCCGGTGGCGGCGGGGCCGGGATTGCCGCGGCTCGCTCCGTCGATAAAGATGTGGAGGTTCACGCGCCCGATTCCGCGGGCTCGGCGGGTTCCGACAGCGGCTCGTGCAGGATTCGCTGGCAGCTGTCGCAGGTGAGGATCTTCGTCCCTTTGCGGAGGTCCACCAGATTCTGCGGCCGCTGTATCACGTTGCAGGCGACGCAGCTGCCGTCCTTCACCGCCGCCAGCGCCACGCCCGCCCGCCGCTCGCGCGTTTTATCATAAAGCAGGCTGAGTTCGGCGGGGATGCCGTCGGCCAAAGCGGCGCGTTTCGCGTCTTCCTGCGCGAGCATCGCCGCTCGCTCCGCCTTATGCTTTTCAAGTTCCTGAATCCGCTTGTTGTTCTCCGCCTCCGCCGCCGCCAGCGTCTCCTTGGCGGACTTCTCTTCCTGAGAGGCGGCGTCCACCGCATCCATCAGCTCGAGGATCTCGGTCTCTAAATCGCCCACGACCTTCTTGGCTTCCTCGATTTCCTTAAGCAGCGCCTTGAACGCGTCGTTGGTTTTAACGGAATTGAGATCGCCCTGATGCTTCCGGATGGCCTCCTCGCTGGTCGCCATCTCGTTTTCCTTCTCTTTGCGGCGCATCTTAAGCTCTTTGCATTTCTGCTGCGCAGCCGCCAAAAGCCCCTGCTCCCCCGAGACCTCCGAGCGCAGGGCTTCGATATCTACGGGCACCTGGGCGATCTGCGCGCGCAAACCGTCCAGCAGCTTGTCGTGCTCCTGGAGCTTGATAAGGCGGGCGAAGTCGTCTTTAGTAACGGCCATGGGAGGCCCAGAGTATACCAAATAGCCCGGCGAGGACGGACCGGCTCAGCGCGGCCGGCGCGGGCCCGGCTTGCGGCGCCGCTTGGCGGCCGGCTTGGCGTTGGCCGGCGGCGCGGGAGCTGTTAGGGGGACACGTTCGTGTTTGTCGTTATACGTGAAGCGCGCCTTGCCGCCGACCTTATGCACGACGACCTGGTCGACAAACCAGTCCCCTTTTTCGCGGGTCGCGAAGAGATCGAGGTCTAAATATTCCTTTACCCCGTCGCCCACGGTCCGAAACTCGGCGCAGACAAAGGCCCGATTCTCGTCCAGCTGCGCGATAAGGTCCTTATGCACGCGCCGCAGCTTAAGCGTCCAGGTCTTGTCCAACTCGTCGTCGCGCACCCTTAAACCGCCTTCGTCGGCGACCTTCATGGACACGTAGCCCTTCACGGCACGAACGAAAGCCCGCACCGTCTTCCTGTCCTCCATCCACTTCTTCACCGGCGGAGGGTTCGATTTAGGCTTCGCGGCCTCCTGCTGGGCGTTGCGCTTGCGGCGCCTGGCGCGCGCGCGCCGGCGCTCGCGCTCCAACAGCTGATCTTGCCCGCGGTCGATGTCGGCGGCCGGCGCGGCCGGGGCGGCCAGCCAGACGAGAGCCAGCAGGACCGAGAACGTTAGCGCGAAAGCGTTGGTGCGCCTGAATGCACGTTTTCCCATTCGGCTCATTATGGCGTTTTGCCGGTATATCGTCAAATCCCCCCTCGCGATTTGCGATAATTTTCTACCGCCCATGAGCGACATGCTGTTCAAGATTCGGATGTCGGACCGCAGGGTACCGTTCTCTCCCGAAAACCTCGGCCCCCATGCGCCGCGCCGGGCGGGCGTCTACCGGCTGCACCTGCTCGACCGCCGAATGCGGGCCGAAGTTCTTTACGTCGGCCTCGCCCTCGCCGAACGCGGCCAGACCATCCACTCGGCGCTCGCCGCGCACATTATGGGCAATCAGCGCCCCGCGAAGAGCGACCTGCTGAAAGAAGGACCCGACATTTTTTTCGACTATGTTCTTGAGCCGCAGCCCGGCGCATCCGCCGATTTGATGGATATCGCCGGCGCGCTCATTTCCCAGCATCGCCCGCGCCTAAACCCGTCGACGCCCCCGCCATCTTCGGGGCGCTACCGCCGGGTCGCGCTGGAAGAGATTACCTAAACGGAGGCCTCATGCCCGCAAAAAATAAAAAGAAGAAGACCAGCCGCAAGAGCACCGACGGCGCCCAAAACGGCATCAAGAAAGAGCTTCATGCCCTGGGCCGGATGATCCAGGACCTCGTCCGCGACGCGGCCAAGAGCCCGCATATGCGCGGCGTCAGCGGCGACATCAAGCACAGCGTCCGCAGCGTGGGCCGCCGTCTGCACGCGGCGATCGAGGACGTGAAGAAAAGCGAACAGGGCGCGAAGATTAAATCGCAGGCCAAAAAGGTCTTCACGGCCGGCAAGAAGGAGAGCCTGAAGAAGTCCAAGACCCTGCGCGTCGATATCGCGCGCGGCCTCGACGCCATCGCCAAGGAGCTCTCCAAGATCGCCGGAACGATCGAGAAGTAGCCGCCGGAAAATAAGCGGGCCGGCGCCTGTTTCGACGAAGCGTAGACCCTGCCTAGCGCAGAGGAGAAACAGGTGCCGGCCCGCTTTTTCTGCGCAACCAGCTACGCGTAGTGGACGTCGCCCCAGCTATCCTTCCAAACGAGGACGCCGTCGGCGCGCAGCTCATAGCTGCTGAATCTCGACGCCACCTTGACGCCGTTCTTGTACAGGTTGCCGAAGCTGTCCTGCCAGGCGATATCGCCGGTGCGCGCGGCGATCTGGAAAGTCTGCGCCCGCCCCAGCTCTTCCTTGTTCTTGTGCAGACGGTCGAAGCTGTCGAGCCAGGCGACGTCGCCGGTATAGTCGGCGACTTTAAAGCTCTGCGCCCGGCCGCCGAGCTCTTCCTTGTTCCGATGTAAATCGCCGTGACGGTCGGTCCAGACGACGACGCCCGCCGGATGAGCGAAGGAGAAGCTCTGCGCATTGCCCAGCTCGTCGCCGTTGAGGTAGATGTCTCCGTGACGATCCTTCCACACCACATCGCCCGTCCACTGCGACATGTCGTAGTAGGACGCGTCACCAAGCCGCTTCCCGTCCTTGTACAGGTCGCTGTGAGTGGACTGCCAGGCGACCTCTCCGGTGCAGGACGCCTTGTATGAGCGGGCGTTCGAGCCGATCCGCTCACCGTTCTTGTAGATATCCCCGCGCTTGATATAGACGACGGGCAGGTTGTCGCACGGCATGGGAAGCTCATTATGACGGGGCCGGTAACGGCGCCGTTTGCTGACGGCCGGCGTGACCGCCGATATATTCTGCGCTCCCTTTTTCGTCTCGAGAGAGAGCTGCTGGAAAGCGCCGCCCATCAAGGCCTCGCTGCCGGAATAGAGCGCCTCCATGGCGGCGGCTCGAGCCGCCGTGGCCGACGCCGCAAGCAGTAAAGCGGGAAGCAATATAGACATGATTTTATGGCTTTTCATTAAGTGACCCCAAAAAACTGATTTCTGCGACCTGGTGTTAGAATACCAAGAGGCCCCCCATATAAATAGATCCATAGAACCCACCGGCCGCTGGGCCCATAGTCCCGGCATGTTGCACCTCGTCCAAGGGCTCAGTACGCCCGGGCCCATGGTCCTGGGAATAAAGACTGCCGGCTTAAGGCACTTTCGGCCCAAGGCAAAAAGGCGCTAGTGCGCTATCCTTATATTATGACGGTACGTCCCGAGATAGTCAGCTATCTGCGCCTCCACTCCGGGAAATTCGCGGACGACGCCCTGCGCATACGCCTGATCAAGGACGGCGTCTCCGCGCAGGAGGTAGACGACGCCTTCGCGATCATCAACTTGACCCGCGCGCGGCCGCATACCGCCGACCAGGAACTCCTCCCGCTGCCTCGTCCCGCCGCGACGACGGCACCGGCGCGCTCCAGCCGCAATAAATATTTGGTATTTGCCGCCGGCGCCGTATTCTTCGGCGCCGTTATCGGCGCCGAGCTCTTGCTGCGCAAAATCAACGCGCCTGAGAGCCGGCAGTGGCTGGCCGCCATGAAGCAGCAGGCGGCGGCGCTCACCGGCCAGCCGGCCGGCCCGGCCGGCGGCGCGCAGCAACCGGCCGAGATGCGTGACGCGCTCGCCAACGACCCTTTCATATCCTACGCGCAGCTCGCCTACCGCTCTCTGACCGGCAAGAAATACACCGATGCCGTAAGCTATTCGGATATGGCGCTTAAAAGCTGGGCCGATAAACTGCACGGCAAAGAGAATAAGAAAGCGATCCTCGGCATTCGCGCCCGCGCCCACGAGCTCGCCGGGGAGAGCGCGCTCGCGCTTGACGACTACCAGGCGGTTGCCGACCTCGATCCGCAGGACGTCGAGCCCCTGCTCGGCCGCGGACGGATAATGCTCGCCAAGAACTATTCCAAGTCGGCGGTCAACGAAGCGCAGAAGATCGTCGAGCTCGACCCAAAGCGCCCGGAAGGACATGCGCTCGCCGCGGCGGCCCACCTGCAGCTGGGACAAAAGCGCCACGCGCTGCAGAGCTTCTCCCTGGCGCTGCGCGCGCACGGCGCGGCCGAAGCGCCGGGCGAAAAGGCCGAGCTCGTAGCCAACCTTCTCTATAATCGCGCGGTCCTGCTCGCCAATGACCGCAAGCTCCGCCTCGCGCTCAAAGACCTCGGCCAGGCGATTGCGCACTCTCCCAAAACGGGGCCCTACTACCGGGCGCGCGCCCAGGTCTACCGCGCGCTGGGCGAAAACCAGCAGGCCGACGCGGATGAACAAAAGGCCGCGGCGCTCGGTCCGGACGACAAGCCGCCGGGACCGAGCCTCGGCCTGGGACCGACTTTGCCGGCGCTGGCCGCGGGCAAGTCTTGACAAGCGTCAACGCCACTCCTTAAACTCATAGGGCGCTCCCTATGAAATTCCGCTTTCTGCCGCTGCTGCTGGCATTGCTCACCGCTCCGTCTCAGGCGCAGCCGCCGCCCGGCGGCATCCGCCGGCACATTCAGGAAATGAAGTTCGAGATGCAGCGCCTGCGCCTGGATGTCGAACCCCGGGTGGAACAGCTCGCCCGCCTGCAGGAGCGCTACGCGGAGCTCGGCGCGCTGGAACGCGCCGCCCGCGAACGCGAAGAAATCCGCCGCGATATCGCGCTGCGCATGGAACGCTACACGCAGGGGCTGCTCCGCCTCAACAATATCCAGGAGGAATTCGCGCGGCGGCAGCGCCGCCTTTTCCCGGAACACGAGTTTATTAAAAGCGCCGATCTGTTCCGCGGTTTTGTCATGGGGCGTCTCGCCGAAGACGAAGAGCGCTTCCACGCCGCGCTGCGGCGAGCCGAAGCGTCCGAACGCCGGCGCGGCATACTCATCGTCCTGGGGGCCATCGCGGTAATTCTGCTTATTCTCGGGCTCGCCGCCGCGCTGGTCTACCAGACGCGGCGCGTCCAGACGACGCGGCCGGCCAGCCTGGTGACGCCGCCCTCCCCGGCCGTCACTACGCCCGGTTTCGCGCCCGCGCTGGCGGCCCCGGCCCTCGCGGCGCTCGCCGGCCCGTCCGCGGTCGACACCCTGCGCACAGGGGACCTCCTGGATGGGAGCTTCCGCATCGAGCGCGAGCTCGGCCGCGGCGGCATGGGCATCGTCTACGAAGCCGTCGACGTCACCCTGCGGCGCAAGACGGCCATCAAGCAGATGCACAAGGAGATCTCCCAGCAGCCGCATGAGCTCGAGCTGTTTCTCACCGAGGCGCGCCTGGTGGCGTCGCTCAAACACCCCAACCTCGTCGAAATTTATTCCATCCTGCGCCACGCCGGACAGGTCTATCTGGTATTCGAGCACATCGACGGCCAGCCGCTAAGCCGCTATCTGGAAGGCGGGCGGCGGCTCGCTCTAAAGGGGGCCAAGCAGACCGTACGACAGATCGCGGCCGCGCTGGACTACGCGCACAGCAAGAAGATTATTCATCGCGACCTCAAGCCCGCCAACATCATGGTCGGCAGCGACGGCGTCGCCAAGGTTATGGACTTCGGCATCGCCCACCAGGCCAAGATGACGGTGGCTAAAGTTACGCGGGCGAACCCCTGGGGCACGCCGGCCTACATGGCGCCGGAACAGGAGCTGGGAACGGTCTCGCGCGAGTCCGACCTGTTCGCTCTGGGCGTCTGCCTCTATCAGTTTCTGACCGGGCGCCTCCCGTACAGCGGGCCAAATTTCCTGGCCCAGAAGCAGCAGGCGCTCTATCCGCCGGCGACCCGCGTCATGCCGGCCCTGCCGCAGGAGGCCGACCGCATCCTGGGGCGCGCGCTGGACCCGGAGCCGGCCAACCGCTACCACAGCGGCGCCGAGTTCGCCGCCGACGTCGCCCAACTGCCGGACGAAGAACCGCCCACCTGATGCGGACCGCCGCGCGCGCACGCGCCTGGGCGCCCGTCCTTATCTGGTGCGCGGTAATCTTCGCGCTCTCCAGCACGCACGGCGGCCACGACCCCTTCAAACCGTATACCCCGCAATACTTCCTGTACGTCCTAACGCGGAAATTCTGCCATGTCTTTGAATACTTCGTGCTCTACGGGCTGGTTCACTCCGCGCTCCGGCGCGAGCGCGGACGGGATGACCGCTGGACGACGCTCATCGCGCTGACGCTGACGGTCGCCTATGCCGCGAGCGACGAACTGCATCAAAGCTTCGTGCCCGGACGCAGCGGGAACCGCGTGGATGTGCTGATCGATTTTCTCGGAGCCGCCGCCGCGCGGGCGCGGCTAACGGGTCCAGGCCGCGTAGTTGCGGCCGTGGGCGCGCAGCGTCCAGCCGGGCCCGGGTGACCAGCTCCCCGGTCCGATCTTCATCGCCAGCCGCCCGTCGATGATCGCCGCATAGCGCGCGCCGTCGGCGGCCTTGATCTCGACCGCGCTGTTCTCATTGATGCCGGCTTCCTTGCGCAGAAAGACCAGGTCCTTGAGCTGCTGCTGGATGCCCCAGTCGAAGTAGTGGGGCCAGTAGACGCAGGGAATCCCGGGGTGGGTGAGGATATAGGCGTAGCCCTGCATGATCTCCGCGCCCGGAAACGGCCAATGGTTCTGACCGGCGCCGCCGGTGCTGGCGCCGGTATCGTGGTTGTCGATGAAAGTTACGGCCTTGGCGGACCACCAGCCGATCAAGCCCGGAGGGCGTCCGGCGCCGTCGTTGAGCCGCCAGTACTCGCCCGCGCGCACGGCCTGCTGCAGGATGCCCTTGGTCGTAAAGTCGAAGACCGCCGACTTGCCGCCGACGGAGTCGATCCAGTCGATCGCGGCCTGCCGGTGGGCGTTGGGGTTGCCGAGATCGAGATCGTCCCAAATCTCTCCCACGGCGAAAGTGGGCGCCGTGGCGTCCTGATACATCGCCAAATACTTGGGCGCGTAGCCGCGCACATAGTCGTAGCGCCAGCCGTCGTAGCCGATGTCCCGGCGCAGCCAGTTGAGCCAGTCGATCAGGCTCCGCTGCACCGCCGGGTTGGTATGGTCGATGTCGCGTGCGGCATGATAGCCTTTGCCGGTATCAGGATTGCCCGTGGGATTGGGGCACTCATCGACCTGCCCGCATTCATCGTCGCTGGTAATCGAGTCCGGTCCCCAGGCCGGCTCGGTAAAGTCGGCCCAGCCCGTGGTGCCCACGCGGTGATTGATCACGATGTCGGCGAGGACCTGGACGCCGGCGCCGTGCAGGGCGCCGATAGCCCGGCGCAGCTGCGCCTGCGAACCGTACGCGGAATCCTGGACGTAGAGCCGGTTGGGCAGATAGCCTTCGTCGCTCATCGCCGCCGAGGACGGCGGCAGCCAAACCATGTCGAATCCCGCCCGGCCGATATCCTGCGCCTTGGCGGCGACGATGCCCCACCAGGAACTCTGATGCGATTCCCAGTGAAAGCCCTGCATCATCACCTTGCCCTCGCCGCCGGCGCCGGCGCTGCGGAGATACTTGGCGGCATCAATGGGAGCTGCGGCGATGACGGAGCGGCCCGGGCCGGAGGAGGGCGGCGCGGGAACGGCGATGCCGTTGTCGGCGGCCTGCCGGATCAGCTGGGGAAGGACTTTGCGCTCGGCGGCGGCGGAAATGGAGGATAAAAAAATGCCGAGTAAACAAGCGGAAAAAAGATGCCTGCTCGTCATCATTACCTCCCCCCACATTGTACCCGCCAGCGGCACTTTAAGTCAATTAAATGTTTGGTAACGTACACTTTTACTAATAGTGCCGAAAGAATCTATTATACGCCTATGCTGCGGACTTTCTTGGCGCTCGCCCTCGCACTGCCCCACGCGGCCCTGGCCGCGGTCAAAGTCGAACACCATACCGGAGACCTGTACAAAGTCACCTTCAGCTTCTCCCCCCAGATCGGCATCGGCGGCGTCGCGGTGGCCGGCAGCTTCAACGACTGGCGCAAGGACCAGCATCCCCTAGCGGATCCGGACGGCGGCGGGACCTATCAGCTCACGCTCGAGCTGCCGCAGGGCCGCTACCTCTACAAGTTTGTGGTCGACGGCAAGGTCTGGCAGCCCGACCCGGACAATACGGAGCGCGTACCCGACGGCTTCGACAGCTTCAACTCGGTGGTCACCGCAGGCGACGCCGCGAGCAGCCCCGCCGCCGCCGCCCGCCCCGGCGACGGCGAGGTGGTGCGGGATTCCATCCTGCACCGGCAGACGATCGAATACTGCGAATGGGTCGCGGGTGAAAGCCTCGCGGTCATCCGCCTGCGGGCGGCGGAAAACGACGTCGAGAACGCGGCGCTGTGGATCGACGGCGAAACCGCCCTGCCGCTAAAGCGCATCTATACGAAAAACGCGCATGACTACTGGGAGGCCGTCTACCGGACATCGCGGCGGCGCTTCACCTATGTCTTCCTGCTGCGCGACGGAGCCGGGCACTTCTTCGTCGGCCCGCAGGGGATCGGCCCGGAGCAGCCGGCCGAACCCTACATCTTCGACCGCGAGAAAGCGCCGCAGCTGGACGCGCCGAATTGGGTCGCCGACGCGGTCTTCTATCAGATATTTCCCGAACGATTCTTCGACGGCGACCCGGCCAACAACCCGCAAGACGTCCGGCCCTGGAGCGACGCCCCCGGGCTGTCCAATCATTTCGGCGGCGACCTGGAGGGCGTCCGGCGCAAGCTCCCCTACCTCAATGAGCTGGGCGTCAGCGCCATCTACTTCAACCCGGTTTTCGCCGCGCCCTCTAATCACAAGTACGACACCGCCGACTACCGGCGCATCGACCCGCATTTCGGCGATGCCGGGACTTTCCGCCGGCTCGCCCGCGAGGCGCGCCGGGCCGGCATCCGGACCATCCTCGACGGCGTCTTCAACCATTCGGGCGACCAGTTCGCGCCCTTTCTGGATGCGGTCAAAAACGGCAAGAGCTCCCGCTACGCGGACTGGTACACCTTCCGCGGCTTCCCGGTGACCCAGGAGCCGCCGAACTACGAATGCTGGTGGAACTTCCCGCACCTGCCGAAGCTCAATACCGACACCCCCAAGGTCGCCGAGTACCTGCTCGAGGTCTCCGGCCATTGGCTCAAAGAAGGCGCCGCGGGCTGGCGGCTCGACGTCCCCAACGAGGTGCCGCATCGCTTCTGGAAGCGCTTCCGCGGCGCCGTGCGCCGGGCCGATCCGGAGGCCTACATCGTCGGCGAGATTTGGAACGACGCCCTGCCCTGGCTGCAGGGCGACGAGTTCGACGCGGTCATGAACTACACCTTCCGCTCGGCGGTGCTGGGCTACTTCGCGCAGCACAAGCTCGACCTCGACACCTTCCACCGCCTGCTGCTGGAGCAGCGCCACCGCTATCCGCGGAGCTCGCTCCCCGTCCAGTTCAACCTGCTGGGCTCGCACGACACGGCGCGCATCGGGACCCTCTTTACGGGAGCGAACGCGCAAGCGCGCCTAAAGCTCGCCGTGCTCTTTCAGCTGACCTACCTGGGCGCGCCCGTCATCTACTACGGCGACGAGGTGGGATTAAAGGGCGGCAAGGACCCGGACTGCCGGCGCACCTTTCCCTGGGAACCTGAAAGGCAGGACCTTGAGCTCTTGGCGCACTACAAGAAGCTCATCGGCATCCGCCGCGCCCTGCCCGAGCTCCGGCGGGGAGAGTTCCACGTTCTAGCGATCGATCGCGAGCGCGACATCTACGTCTTTCTGCGCACCTTCGGCGCCGACACCGCGCTGGTCGCCCTGCACCGCGGCGACGGCGAGGTGGAGCTTGTTCTGCAGCTGCCGGAGCCGCTCGCGGAGACGGATAGGCTCAAGGACTTCTACGGCGACCAGCTGTTCACGGTGGAAGACGGCAGGCTCAAGCTGAAGCTCGCGCCCTATCAGGGAATGATCCTAGCCCCCTACTGACCCAGCCGCAGGCCGCTTTTCTTGTCGAACAGGTGCAGGGCCTGAGGATCAAAGCGGATGGGGACCTCGCCGCCCGGCTCGCCCGAAAACGCCGCGTCGACCACGGTCAGAATCTTCTCCTCGCCCAGCCGCAGGTGCACGTTCTTGCGTTGGCCCAGGAGCTCCACCACCTCGATCGCGGCGCGGGCCAGGCTGGCGCCCGGCTCCAGCAGGATGCCTTCGGGACGCACCCCCAGGACGACTTTCTGGCCGTCCCGCCCGTCTCCCGCCGCCTCGGCGGAGACCGGCAGCTCCACGGCCGCATGCTTAAAGCGGAAGCCCTTGCTGTCTCTCTTGAGAACCCCGTCCATGAAGTTCATCGTCGGGCTGCCGATAAAGCCCGCCACAAAGATATTGCGCGGCCGGTTAAAGACTTCCGCGGGCACCCCCAGCTGCTGAATGCGGCCCTGGTCGACAACGGCGATGCGCGTGGCCAAGGTCATGGCCTCGACCTGGTCATGGGTGACGTAGACGATAGTCGCCCGCAGGCGCAGATGCAGCTTGGCGATCTCGACGCGCATCTCCTCGCGGAGCTTGGCGTCCAGGTTTGAGAGCGGCTCGTCGAACAGAAAGACCTTGGGCTGGCGCACGATGGCGCGGCCGATGGCGACGCGCTGGCGCTGGCCGCCGGAAAGCTGCCGCGGCGTGCGTCCCAAAAGCGGCTGAATCTGCAGGATGTCGGCGGCCTCATTGACCCGCTTGTCGATCTCGGCGCGCTCCATGCTGCGCAGCCGCAGGCCGAAGCTCATGTTTTCCGCCACCGTCATATGCGGATACAGCGCGTAGTCCTGAAACACCATCGCGATCTCCCGCGCGCGCGGCGGCAGGTGGTTGACGATGCCGCCGTCGATATGGATCTCGCCCTCGGTGGTCTCCTCAAGACCCGCCAGCATGCGCAGCAGCGTGCTCTTGCCGCAGCCGGAGGGGCCCACAAGCACGAGGAACTCGCGGTCGGCGATCTCCAGGCTCACCTCGTGGAGCACCGTCGTCTTGTCGAATCGTTTACGAATGTTTTTCAGCGTTACCGAAGCCATGATCTATCCTTTGACGCCGCCCAAGGTCAGGCCCGAAACGAGCCATTTCGACGAATACAGAAACACCAGAAGGACCGGCACCGTAACCATAAGCGAGGCGGCGGCGAACATGCCCCACTGGGTCAGGTACTGGCCCTGCAGCTCGAAGAGCCCCAAAGTCCAGGTGTACTTGAAGGAATCGGTCAGCACCACCCGGGCCACCAGGTACTCGTTCCAGGCCTGCGTGAAGTTGAAGAGAAAAGCGATCGACAGCGCCGGGGTCGACAACGGCAGCACGATGCGGTAGAAGGCGCCGAAACGCGTGGTTCCATCAACCAAGGCGGCCTCTTCCAACGAGCGCGGGATGGTGTCGTAGTAGCCCTTGAGAATCCAGATACTGAAAGGCAGCGAGCTCACCGAATAGGCGATGATGATGCCGAGATAGGTGTTGGTCAGATGCAGCTTCATGATCATCAGAAACAGCGGCAGGAGCAGCATCCCGGCCGGAATCATCTGCGTGCCCAAAAGGAGCGTAAGGCCGAGCTTGCTCCCGGGGAACTTGAAGCGCGAGAAGGCGTAGCCCGCCGTTGACGCCAGGCTGACGCCGATAAACGAAGTGGTGCAGGTAATGACCAGCGAGTTCCACAGCCAGACGAGGAAATTCGTATCCTGCATCACTTTCCAGTAGGAGAGCAGGGTCGCCCCCTGCGGGATAATGGCGAGGTCGGTTGATACGATCTGGTCGCCGGGCCGCAGCGATACCGCGAGGATGCGCAGCACCGGATAAAGGCAGATCACGCAATAGGCGAGAAGCGCCGCATGCGTCAGGGCGAGCGTAATCCGCCGCCGCCGCGCCGCCGCGCGCAGGGTCTCGAGGCTCGCCGCGAGCGCGGTCTCAGCCATAGACGGACTCCTCGCTCTTCGCGGCGCGCATCCAGATAATCGAGAAGATAAACAGCATAAGAAAGATGACGATGGCGAAGGCGGCGCTGTAGCTGTAGCGATAGTAGGTGAACGCCGCCTTGTAGAGCGCCGAGACGAGAATGTCGGCGTCCTCGGTGCCGCCGGCCTGGCCGGTGACGAGATAGATGACGTTGATATTGTTAAAGGTCCACACCGTCCCCAAAGTCACCGCCGGCACCAGCACGGGCTTAATCAGCGGCAAAGTAATATGGCGGAAGCGCTGCAGGGCGGAGGCCCCGTCGATCGCCGCCGCATCGTAGTAGTGACGCGAGATGGATTGCAGGCCGCCGAGGATGATCACCATCATGAAGGGAATGCCGAGCCAAACATTGATCAGCGTGCAGGTCAGGAAGGCGTGGTTGCTCAGCCATTGAACGGGCGCGATCCCGAGCTTGCCGAGCATGATATTGATAAAGCCGTACTGGGAATGGAACTCGCCGCGCAGCGCCAATACCGCCACCACCTGCGGCATGGCCCAGGGGATGATGAGAAAGGTCCGGTAGATGCCCTTGAGCCGGTCGCAGTTGTGCAGCAGCAGCGCCAAGGCGAAGCCTCCTACCACATGGCAGGTCACATTAAGCACGGTCCACCAGGCGGTCCGCCCCAGCAGCTGCAGGAAGCCGACCTCGGACATCGGCGACGAGGTGAAGACTTTAACGAACTGCTTGAGCCCGACGAACGGCAGCGCCCCCGTCCGGCTCCACTCCATAATGGTGGTGAGCTTGAGATCATGGAAAGCCAGGTAGACCTCGAAGGCCAGGGGATAGGCGATCAGGAGGAGCAGGCCGAGCAGCCCCGGCGCCAGCAGCATATAGGGCAGCGCGAACCGCCCCCGCACTACGTGGCGGAAAGCGAAAGCTGCCGCGCCCTGAACGGCGACCAGCGCGGCGCCGAGCGCCGTAAGCTGCCCCGCGCCCAGCGGCGCACCGCCGATGAGCAGCGCCGCCAAGACCGCCGCCGGCACGCCCAGCACCGCGGCCGGCATAAACCAGGAGCGCTCATGGCATTGCAGGTGGATGTAAAGGTAGAGCTCAAGCGCCGCGATCACGCCCGCGATGAGCAGCAGCAGCTGGACGACCTGGATGATCGCGGCGCCCATCAGTCGTTCATCTCCGCGATCTTCTGGGCCGCGTCTTTCTGCATCTTGCGCGCGGCCTCTGCGGGCGTGATCTTCTTGAGCAGCGCCTTGGCCAGATGCGGCCGAATCGCGTCCCATACCGCACGGATCTCGGTCGCCATCGGCATCGGCGTCCCCACCATGAGCTGATCCTTGGACGCCTGGAGCGCCGCGTCTTGGCGAATGGCTTCCGTTCCCATGGCCGCCTTGAGCGCCGGCAGCCGCATCAGCTGCGCCACCTGGGCGGTCTGGTTCTTTTCGTTGGTGTAGAACTCGACGAGCCGCCTAACGAGATCAAGCTTCGCTCCTTCCAGCTTCGAGCTCAGCATAAAATAACGGCCGCTGATCATCGGCGCGGGCCAGCGCCCGGTCTGCGAAAGCTTGGGAATGCGCGCCACGCCCAGGTCGGCGCCGAACTTCTCCCGGTAGCTGGAGATCGCCCAGTCGCCGTTGATGATAAAGGCCGCCTTGCCTTCTTTAAACAGCGCGTCCATGCAATTATAGTCGCATTCGGCGGGCATGATCCGCTGGTCATGGATCAGGCCGGCGAGAAACGCCAGCGTCCGGCGCATGGCCTCGGTATCCAAAGTCGGCGTCTTGTTGTCGATGGGAAATCCCCCGAACGCCCCGAGCCAAGGCACCAGCCAAAAGGGCTCGCCGGCGAACCAGGCCGCGCAGTGCGCCAGCTTATGCCGGGGGACGATCTGCTTGCAGGTCCGGAACAGCTCATCGGTCGTCTCGGGCGCCCGCGGCGCCAGCTTCTTGTTGTAGAAGAGCATCAGGTGGTTGCCGTTGGAAATCGGCACCCCCCAGGTCTTGCCGTCCAGGGAGATCGCATCGACCACCGGCTTATTGTAGCGCTCCATGGCGAAGAGCCCATTGACCGGCAGAATGAAGCCGGCGATCGAATAGATGCCGGCACGGTCGGAGGCGTCGATCACCAGGTCCGGCGGGCTGCCGGCGATGGAGGCGGTAAGAAATTGCTGGCGCAGGTCTTCCGGATGGAAGTGCGTACGGATCACCCGCACTCCATCGTTGCCCGGCTGCTGCGCAAAATCCTTGAAAATAGCGTCGATGAAGGGCGTCACCGAGGCGTCCTCGAGCTCCCAGACCACTATGGTGCGTGGATCCCCGGACGGGTCCTCGGAAAATGCACAGGCGCCGACGATGAGGGCGGCAAAAAGGAGCGGGAGCCTCCGCATGCGTCCCATTCTACTCCTTTCTGCTCAGGCTTTGGCGGCTTTCGCCTTCTTGGGCACGGCGTTCCATATCTTGGCCGATAGTACCAGGCCGATGAGCGCGAAGGGCACCAAAAAGACCGGCCACCACACCCAGTTGTTTGGATCCTTGGCCGCTTCCCCGACGGGAGTGATGAAGCCGATCACCAGCGACTGCATGCCGGTACCGAGATACACCATGCCGTCGACGATGCCGACAGCCGCCCCGGTGTTCTTGGCGCCGCCGAAGTCGGCGGTCGAGGTCCCGGACAGAATGCCGTGCACGCCGATCACCGCCATGGAGATGAGGAAGGTGGCCGCGCCGGCGTACCACAGGTTGCCGCCGAGAGCAAAGGCCATCATGAGCGAGGTCAGCACCATCACCGCATAGAGAATAGCCGCCATCGGCGCGCGCCGCGACTGGAAGAACTTGTCCGAGGCCCAGCCGGTCATGAAGGAGCCGAGCAGGCCGGCGCACAGCAAAGTCAGGCCCCAGTTCTGGGTAATGAAGAAGGTCTTGCGAAAGCCCACTTCCGCCGCGAACAGCGGGTACCAGTGCATGACGCCGTTGCGCAGCACGCCGCTGCAGAACTCGATGCCGCAGATCACGAGGAGCACCGGATGCGTAAGGATCCGGTAGAAGACCGTCTTCATCGGCAGGCGCTCACCGTCGGCCGCCATCGACTCCTCGCCGGTGTCGAAGTCCTTGTAGCCCGCCTCGCCGGGGGTATTCTTGAGCAGGAAGTACATCGCGAGCCAGCAGATGCCGAGCAGAATGGCAGGGGTGAAGAATATCCACCAGTTTTGGTCGACGCCCTTGCCGCCGACGCCGAGCACCGCCTGGAACATCTTGGCCCAGAAGTTCAGCTTGTCGCCCGCAACGCCGCGCGTCGCCGCCACCAGGCTGTAGCCCCAGTCGAAGGCGAAGAAGATGCCCAAAGTGATCATCACCCCGAAGATGGTGGAGAAGGTGCCGCGCTCGCGCACATGAAACCAGGGCGCCTTGACGGTGACTATGGAAATCGCGCCGTAGCTCTGAAAGTGCATATTGACGGCGTAGAGAAAGGTGAAGGTCCAGAAGATCGACAGCTCCCAGCCCCAATAGGAAATGCCGTAAAGCACCGTGCCCATCATGACATTGACGGCGATGGTGCCGGCGGTGCCGATCAGCATGGCCGTGCGCCCGCCGATCTTGTCGGTCAGCGGCCCGGTAAGCAGGAAGGAGATGCCGTAGACCCAGGCCCCGACGGCGAAGATCATGCCGAAGTCCGCCTTGGTCATAAGATCGCCCAAGGCGCTCTTGGCCACGGTCAGGTTGTAGCGCCCCATATAAAAGAAAGCGTAGGCCAGGCCCAGAGGAAACCAGTTGAGCATCCGGCGGAGCCGATAGGACCATTCGTGTTGCGGGGCGTCCATGAAAAACCTCTTGGGCGATCGGGATGTAGGGGATTTTAGCAAGTTGGCGTTCAAATAATGCGGGCACTCCGGGGTCCCGCCGAGGCGGCCGCATAGTACAATAGTTCAGGATACCGCATGCCGAACCGTGCCCGGATGAGAAGTTCCATAATAGCCGGCGCCTTGCTGCTGCTGGGCGCGGCACCCGCAACGGCGCAGGACCGGCGCGCCTGCATCCAGCTGGCGAAAGCATCGACGACGCGGCTGGCCGCCGCGCAGCGGGCGCGGGCGGCCCGCGCCCCGGACCCCGTTTTCCCCGAGGACGGCAGCCTCCCGCTGCGGGCCTGGTTTACCTCCCCGCCCAAGAGCGCCGATGTCGTGAATACCCGCACCCTGACGCGAATTCTCGAAGCCCAGGGCGCGGCGCTGTGCGATATCGGCTACGATTACGAGTGGATACAGGACATCGCGATTTTCACCGCCTCCGGCCGGCTGCTGCTGCAGGCGGAGATGCCGCCGGATCAGGACATCCTCGTCGGCGTCACCGAAGGCGTCCTCAACCAGGACCAATACGGCATCGACCCGCTGCGCCTGACCCGCAGCCACGCTCGGGCCCTCAAGCTGCCGTACCGCCGCATGCGCTGGACTTTCGTTGAGGGCGGGGAGATGATCACCGGCCGCTTCCCGAACGGCCGCACCTACGCCATAATCGATCAAGACGCGGTCGACCGCACCCGCGCCTACCACGAGTTCCTATTGGACCAACCCCTCTCCGAGCGCAAGGCCCGCCGTCTCATCGCCCGCGATCTCGGCATCTCGCCGCGCGACCTGTTTCCGGTGCCCAGCGGCGGGGAACACCTCGACCTGCTGATTATGGCCCTGCCCGGCGGCGTGCTGCTCATGCAGGACTATGCGCAGACGGTGCCCGTACTCAATACCCTGCTGTCCGGAGATCTCCCGCCCGCGGAGCGCCGGCGGCTGAAAGCGATGCGGAAATTCCATCAGCGCGGGACCTTCTACAGCGATCTTCTGATCCCGGAGCTCGAAGACTTCGACCCGGCATCGCCCATGCGCCTGCGGCCCTACGACGCCGCGGAGGAAGAACAACGCCTGAACCGAATCGCGGCCGCGCTGCCCAAGAGCTTCCAGATCGTCCGCGTCGCGGGGATATTCAAAGAGTACAACGACGAAGCCGAATATTGGGAAGACGACAAGGAGCCGCTGCTGGACCAGATTAATTTTTTCAACGGCTTCGTGGGGGCGAATTCCCGCAAGAGCCTGACCGTCATCACCAATGCCGCCCAGGGCCTGAGCTCACTCGAAAGCTATTGGCGCAAGATTCTCAGCCGGCATGGCGTCGCCCCGGAACATGCGCATTTCCTCGGCAGCTTTTACAACGGCGCGGGCATCGACTGCGCCGGCGCCCCCAGCGGCTGAGCCCCGCCGCTTAAGCCCGCGCGCGGTATTTCGCCAGAAATTCCAGAATACGCGCATAGGCCTTGCGGAGCACGTCCTCCGGCGGCAAAAACACCACGCGCATATGCCGGGTTCCGGGCTTCTGGCCGAAGCCGCTCCCATGCACCGGCACCACGCCGGTTTCACGCACCAGCGCCTTGACGAAATCCTCGTCGGAACCCGGGATATCGAGCCGGGGAAAGCCGTAAAAGGCCCCCTCCGGCCTGACGCAGGAGATGCCTTCGGCGCTGTTGAGCATCTCGAAGGTGATGTCGCGGCGCCGGCGCAGCTTCGCGCCGACCTCCCGCATGAAGGCCTGCTCCCCCTCCAGGGCGGGAGCGATGGCATGCTGCATCGGATGACTGGCGCATAGGCGGGCGCGCAGAATTTTATTGATCGCCTCGATATAATCCCCGAGCACCGCGCCGTCGCCGCTGACGATGCCCCAGCCGATGCGCCAGCCCGGCGCCTGGAAGCCCTTGGAGAGCCCGTTAAAGGTGATGACCGGCGCCGCGGGATCCAGGGCGGCGATGGAAATATGCTTTTGCTCCGTCAGCAGCATCTTGTCGTAGATCTCATCGCAGAAGACCACGATCCCCCGCTCCCGGGCCAGCGCCAGGACGGCGCGCAATGTTTCTTCCGAACATACCGACCCCGTAGGGTTATTGGGGTTGATCAGCACGATCGCCCGCGTCCGGTCGTCGATCTTGGCGCGAATATCCTCGATGTCCGGCTGCCAGCCGTTGTCCTCATCAAGATAGTAGGGCCTGAGCGATACTTCGAGCTTGGCCAGTACCGCCTCGTAGAGCGGATAACCCGGATAAGGGGTGAGCACGTTCTCGCCGCGGTCGGCCAAGGCGGTCAGGCAGATTTCGATGGCTTCGCTGCCGCCGTTGGTGACAAAAATATCGCGGATGTTCCGAATACCGCTGCGCCCCGCCTCGGCTTCGATCGCCTTAACCGCGGCCGGAATGCCGGAGGACGGCGAATAGGAGTTCTTGTTGTCGCGCATCGCCTTATGCACGGCTTCGACGAGATGCGGCGGGGTGGCGAAATCGAACTGGTTGGGATCGCCGATATTAAGGTAGAGCATCTCCTTGCCCGCCTTGGCCGCCTCCTGGGCGACGGCAACGATATCGCGCACGGCATAGGTGATATGCGCGGTACGCTGGGCCGGCCGGATACTGGTTGCGGGCTTGGACATGATTCCCCCGTAGGTATGCGGACATTCTATCGCGGCGGGCCCCGCCTAGGCAAATGTTAGAATCTGTCCAGGAGAATAATTATGCTCGCATTCAAGAACGTTAAGGAAGTTCAGAAATACGCCGCCAAAAACGGCATCGATTTTATAACGCTGCATGCCGCCGATATCGCCGCCCGCCTGCGCAGCGTCACCATCCCGGCGCGCAATATGACCGAGAAGATGCTCCGGGAAGGCGTGGGCTTCGACGCCTCCAATCTCGGCTTCGCCAAGGTCCACAAGAGCGACATGCTGCTGCTGCCCGACCTGAACTTCGCCTTCCGCGATCCGGTCGGCGAGCATCCCAATGTGCTGTTCTTTTTCTGCGACATCGTCGAGATCGGCTCGCAGAAGAGCTTCACCCAGGACATGCGCCACATCGTGCACAAAGCGGTCGGCGCGCTCAAAAACGCCGGCCTCGCCGACCAGGTCAAAGTCGGCGTCGAGCTGGAATTCAACGTCATCGACCAGCTCTACAGCAAGATGACCATGCGCGAGACATCCTACCGCATCGAGAGCGCCGAGATCGCCAGCCCTCCGGGCGGCGAGGAAGTTTACCGCCTGGGCAAGAAGCGCGGCTACTTCCGCTCCGAGCCCAACGACCACCTCTTCGCCATCCGCAACGAGATCGTCGCCGCCTTCGAGAAGATCGGCCTGGAGGTCAAGTACCATCACCACGAAGTCGGCGCCTCGCAATGCGAGATCGAGTTCCGCTTCCTGCCGGTCGAGTTCATGGCCGACGCCACGGTGCTGGCCAAAAACATCTGCCACCGGGTGGCGCGCAAGCACGGCAAGATCGCGACCTTCATCCCCAAACTGATCCCCGGCGAAGCAGGCAACGGGATGCACGTGCATCAGTTCCTGCTCAAGAAGGGCAAAAACGTCTTCCACGACCCCAAGGGCCTCTATAAGCTCAGCCCGGCCGCGCTTTCCTACATCGCGGGAGTGCTGGACCACACTTCCTCTTTGGCCGCCTTCACCAACCCGACCAGCAACTCGTACCGGCGGCTGGTGCCGGGGCTGGAAGCGCCGGTCAAGGTGGTCTTCGCCGAGGGCAACCGCTCGGCCGCCATCCGCATCCCGGGCTATGTCCAGGACCCGCAGGAGCGGCGTTTTGAATTTCGCGCCATCGACGCGACCTGCAATCCCTATCTGGCCTATGCGGCGATGATCATGGCGGGGCTCGACGGGTTCCGCCGCGGCCTGGACCCAAGGAAGCTCGGCTTCGGCCCTTTTGAGGCGAACATGTACGAGCTCTCGGCTAAACAGCTGGCCGAGATCAAGTCCTTCCCGTCGTCGCTGGAGGACGCGCTCACCAGCCTGGGCCATGATATGGAGTACCTCAAGCACCGGGACGTATTTCCCTCCGTGCTGATTGATCAATGGGTGGCCTGGAAGAAGCTGGACATCGAGGAGATGCGGCGGGTGCCGCATCCATGGGAAATCGCGCGCTACTACGACCTATGACGAATATCGGGACGCGGCTCGCGCGCCTTGAGGTGCGGCGAGCCTTCACCGCTACCGCTCGGGGATTCGACACCGCGCGGGATGCCGTTCCTGAAATCTGGAGCATGCGCCTTTCTTTGCTGGGCGCGATACTGGCGGTCCCGGCAATCGCGTCTTTACTGATCCCCGCCTTGGCCGCGCACAGCCCGGCCCACATCTTCAGCTTCGCCGCCTACGGCGCCGGCACGCTAAGCATGTTTCTCGCCAGCGCGGCCTTTCACAGCCGGGCGGGCCACAAAAGAGGCTTCTTGAAGGGCCTCGACTACTGCGCCATCGCCTTCCTACTTGCGGGAAGCTTCACCCCGTACTGCACCATCGCCCTGCGAACGACGCTCGGGTATTGGGTGCTGGCTTTTATCTGGACGGCGGCGCTGATCGCCATCCGGCTCAGGATCAGCCGCCCGGACCTGTCCAAGTGGACCTTTATATCCCTATATCTGAGCGTCGGCTGGTTCGGCGCGCTGGTGGCGCATCCGGTTCTCAATGCTATCGGCACGCAGGGGGCGGGACTCACCGTTTTGG
The DNA here is from genome assembly GCA_043827405.1 of Elusimicrobiota bacterium. Classification (GTDB taxonomy): domain Bacteria; phylum Elusimicrobiota; class Elusimicrobia; order UBA1565; family UBA1565; genus JBDRPD01. Next base: position 125,270 of record JBDRPD010000050.1, read on the forward strand.
CCGGCACGATATACACCGTCGGGACTCTGGTCTTCAACCGCAATGAGGCGGAGGTCGAGCCTGCGGGCTTCGGCCAGCATGAGATATGGCATCTCTTCATCATCGGCGGGGCCGTCATCCAGTTTCTGGTATTGCGGCTCTATATGATGCCGGCCTAGCACCAACCCGCGTCTTTTCATCACCACAAAAGCCGTTATTCCATAAGTAAATTTTCGGTAACCAGCCTAGCGACAGGCACGGTTCCGTGCTACTCTAGTAAGGAACATGCGCCCCCTATTCCTGATTCTCGCTGCCCTATTGCTCGCGCCCGCCGCGCCGAGCTGCGCCGCGAACGCCGAAACCGCATCGCTGTTTTTGTCGGGCAGCAAGCTGCGCCGCGAGCTGCGCCTATCGGCCAACGACCTCAAGCGCCTTGATGCGGAGCTTAAGCAGACAGCATCCGCGACCAAGTCTTCACGACCGGCGATTGACGCGCTCAATCAGCTCCGGGAACTCCTGGTCGGCAAGAGCGGCTACGGCGGCCTGCACGGCGAGCTCGTTAAGGCCGACCGCGAGCTGGAAGGGGGCCTGCGCGATATTCAGAAATTTCCCGACAGCTGCGCCGGCGCCAAGCTCAACGATTGGGCGGCCGGCGTCCAGGCCGAGCGCCGGCTGCTGAAGACGCTCAGCCGCCTCAAGGAACTGCACGCCGCGACGCTGAAGATCAAGGGCGCCGCCGCGAACCTGCGGACGATCTCATACAAGGTTCCGGGAAATAACGCGCGCCAATCCCTCGGCGCCTATGCGGCGCGCCACCAGAGCGGCATGGACGCCGTCGGTCAGCGTCTCTACCAGGGCCTGCGCGCCAAGGAGTTCAGCAGCCTGGGCCGCATGGCGCTCAACCGCCAGAGCGCCTGCGCGGAAGCCCCCCCGGAGCCGGCCCCGCTTGAAGGAACGGCAGCGGCCGCCGATGGCAAGGCGACAGCCGCCAAGCAGCGGGACTACTCCAAAGGCGAAAAAGCGCTGCAGGAAGCGCTCGGCAAGCAGATCGAGAAGTATCCTACGGGCAAAAACCTGTGGAACAGCCTAACGGTCAAGCCCCATGTGCGCATCGAGGACTTCAACGCCAACGCCAAGTACACCGATAAAGAGACCTGGTCCAAAGATGTGCTGGGCGACAAGGACGAGGTGGTCTTCAGCGCCGACCTCATCAAAGGCAAGATCGCCTACTTCGACAAGGACGCCGCCGCCGGCCTCAAGAGCGCCCAGGACGTACGCAAGTACCTCGACGATAACCCGGACATGGTCCAGTCCATCGCCGACAATATCGATTCCACCTTCGTCCATGAGCTGACCCACGGCACGCAGTTCCAGTCCTTCGAGGGGATGAAAGACGCCTCGTTCTTTGTGCTGACCGCCGACGCCGACGGAAACCAGAGCTGGAAGTATCCGGTAGCCGCCGAATGGGACGCCTTCGACATGAAGTGGCGCTACATCCACGACAAGGTGCAGGATGATCCTGCTTTGCTGAAATCCCCCGGGGCCTCGCGCGGCGAGATCACCAGCGAAAGCAGCGGCTACCTCGCCTACCTGCAGGACCAGGACCAGGAGCGCGACGACGTGGCGGCCCTCTACGGCAACAAGGTGCTCGCCTCCGACTCCGAGCACATGCCCAAGGACATCAAGAAGTTCTACGACGAGCGGGACGCCGCGGCGGAGAAATGGTGGGACACCAATGAAGAGGCGGGCTACCAGACGGCCTGCCAGCACTACGACAAGAAGTACTGCAGCCGGGTTCCGGAGTTCGGCTGCCAGCAATACAAAGACCTCTGCGGCCGGGTGGACCCCGCGATCGCCTGCAAGTATCATAAAGACCTGTGCCCCAAGCCCGACGACGACAACGTGACGCGGCCGGAACCGAAGCCGGATCCGAAGCCGGATCCGAAGCCGGAACCGGAACCCCAAAAGGGCTGGCAGGGCTTCTTCGGCAAGATTAAAGGCTGGTTCGGCCGGTAATGAAGAGCATGCGCATCCTTTTATTGGCGGTCCTCGCTCTGGCGGGGTGCAAGGCCCCCGAGGCCCCGGCGGACTTCGCCTCCTATGCCCATCCGGGCGGCTGGTTCACCGCCGGCATCCCGCGCGGCTGGGAGGTACAGCAGCGGGGCCGCGAAACAAACCCGGGCATCCAAGTGCTGGCGCCGGCCCAGGTTGAGGGCGCGGTCCGCCACTCGATCGCCATCTACTTCTATCGCGAGAGCCACCGCAAGTTCCCGACCATCGCGCAGTATCTCGCCGAGAAGGCCTTGCCCATCCCCGGCCGCTCGATGACTCCGGTCACCAGCATCACGGTCAACGGAATGGCGGGCAAGCAGTTCGAGGCGACGCGGCCGATCCCGCAGATTCCGGAGCTGCCGCCGGTGGAAGGCGAGCTGAAGTCCCGCTCGGTGCTGCTGCAGGGCGACAAGGGCTTCTACCTGTTCCGCTATACCAGCCGGCTCGAAGAGTTCGACCGCTACCGCGAGACCTTCGAGCAGGTCCTCAAATCGCTTAAGCCCAAGGCCTAGCGCCGCCAATAAATTAATAAGATAGTCCTATGCGAGACCCGAACGTAAAGCTGCCGCGGAAAATAGGCCAAGCGAAGGGCGCCTCCGGAAAGGACCAGGCCGCCTCGAAGAAGTGGGCCGAGAAGAATAAAGACAAGTCCGGCTCCGATGAGGTCAAGGCCGCTCCACAGAAGCCGGTCGTAAAGACCGAGCCTTCGGTTGGGAGAAACGACCCCTGCTCCTGCGGCAGCGGAAAGAAGTTCAAGAAGTGCTGCCTCAACAAGTAGGCTAGCCCGGCCTGCCGCACCCCCGGAAGCCCACATGATCCGACCTGAACCCATGGCGGGGCGGACGTCTTTCGCTGCGGTCGACAAAACCAGCGATCCGTCGGCGGTGGCGGACGCCTTGGCGGGTAATAAATATTTCCTGGTCACGGACTTTTTCAGTACCGGCGTAAATATTTTAGCCGCCCTGCGCCGCTCCCTCGGCGGGAATGAGCCCCGGAAATCCTACGCCGCTGAGCGCGCCTATCGCGCGGCCTTTCAAGGCGCCGCGGCGCGCCTGCTCGCGCCGATACGGGAAAATCGCCTGGACCTGCGCCGGGCTCCGGAGATCGGCTGGCTGCAGGAGCTCTACCCGGACCGCGCCGAATTCGTTCTTCCGTTTCCGCAAGTGCAGGGGCTTAACAGCTCTTGGCAGTGGTTTCAGAAAGGCCTGCAAATACCCGTTCTGCGCCGGCGTCTTTATCCGTTCTACGGCGCCTATTTCCCGACGCGCTTCGCGCATTTGCGGCTCTTCGCGCTTTGGCTCAAGAGCTATCGGGGCAATAAGCGATTTGCCGTGGACGTGGGAACCGGCTGCGGCGTGCTCGCCTTTCAGCTGAGCGAGGCCGGCTGGCCGCGGATTCTCGCCACCGATATAAATCCCAACGCGATCGAGAGCGTCCGCCGGGAGCTCGCGCGCGCTCCGGCGAAAACAATAATCCGGGCGGAGGAGACCGATCTTCTGGGAACGGGCGGCGAGCCCGCGGATTTGATTGTTTTTAATCCGCCGTGGCTGCCGGGAGAAACCCATAACGCCCTGGATGTGGCGATGTATTACCCGCCGGATATGTTCGCCCGCTTCTTCGCCGCGGCGGCGGAGCGCCTCGCGCCGGAGGGACGCGTGGTTTTGCTGTTCTCCAACCTGCAGCAGACCGCGGGCTCGGACGCCGAACATCCGGTGCGGCGCGAGCTGGATGGGGGCCGGCGCTTTGCGCTGGTCCAGCGGCTGGAAAGCAAGGCCGACCCGGCCTCGAAAAAAACCAAACGCCGCAAGCGCTCGCCGGCGAAAGAGAGCGTCGAGGTCTGGGAGCTTAAGGCCGCGCGGACCTGACGACGGGAGTCAATCGTCCCGCACGCGGCCGCGCAGGCGCTTCGTCGCTCCCCGGCGCTTCTTTGAATCAAGGATCTTCTCGCGTACGCGGCGCGGCTTGCGCCGCTTGCGGCGAATTTCCTTCTGAACCGCCTGCTTGCGCGCCCTGAGACGTTCTTCCTGCCGCGTCTGAAACGCGGCGGCGAGCCGCTGCCAGGCGATTTCGCGGTTGCGGGCCTGACTGCGCGTATCCGTCACGCGCACGACGATGCCGCTCCTGGGGTGGCGCAGGATAACACCGGTCTCGACTTTGTTGACGTTCTGCCCGCCCTTGCCGCCCGAACGGGCGAAGGACTCCTTCACCTCTCCCGGGGCGATGCCGAGACGGCGCAGCTTCTCAAGGGCCTCCGGATCGACAGGCATAGCGAAAGTATAGCAGGCATTAAAGACGAGCCGCCCGCGGCTTCCTCAAGACGGCCTACGCCGGGAACGGAAAGAGCCTCGTCAACGTCGACTACGCCAAAAAGGCGCTCAAAAACTTCCGCGGCAGCTACAATACGGAAGGCTTCGGCGCCGCGCATTCGGGCGTCAAAGATTACGGCGACAAGTGCGACTGGATCTACGAGAAAACCTTCTCGGGCCAGGGCGGCATCAACGACGGCATCCACGACACCGTGCAGCTGCTCGCGGCCGTCTGGTCCAAGATCCAGAAGGGCGAGAAATTCACCGTCGTACGCACCGGCACCTACACCTACGCCGTTGTCGCGGAGTCCGGGACGGCGATCGTGGAGACCCGCGGGAAGTTCTAGAACCCGAGCTCATGCCTAACTCAGGGGCTATGCGCCTTCGGCGCATTGACCTGCGACCTTTCGCGCGTGAGACGAACGGGGAGATGGACTATTTAAATTCAAAAATATGCGCGTCGACGCGGTGGAGGATGTCGAATTCCGGCGGGGCTATCTTTTCCAGGAGCTCGGCGTGAGCGGCATCGAAGCGTTTGATTTCGTCCTCAGACAGCGCCGCGCCGATGGCGCGGCACGCCTTGATACGTCCGCGCCATCTCACCCGCGTAAACCGCACCGGGTCGTCGTAGTAGAAAGCTTCAACGACTCCAAAATCCTTGCGCGACCAGTCCGGTACGGCGGGAATTTCTCCGGCATAGCCCGCCGCCGTCCACCGCGGATTAAATTCAAGAATCAGCTCTTCAGTCCTGGCGGCGATTTCATCCTGCAGCGGCAGCCAGCAGAAGTGCGATGTCGAAAAAATACCGCCGGGCTTCAAGACCCGGCGAATCTCCGGAATGGTCTTTTCTTTGTCGAAATACAAAAAACACTGATTCGCCGTAATCACGTCAAAAAGCCCGTCGCCAAAAATGAGGTCTTCGGAAGGCGTGACAAAAAAATCCACCTTTAATTTTTCGTGATCGGCCAAACCTCGCGCCACCTCAATCTGGCCTGCGGAGATATCCGCCCCCACCGGCATGCATCCCTGACGAGCGAATTGTCGGGCGAGGACGCCGGTGCCGGTGCCGAGGTCCAGGATTTTTTGCTCGGGGAGGCCCACTCCGCATTCCTTCATGCGGTCATAAAAACTCAGCGGCGGGCCAGGACGGTAAGCGGCGTAATCCGCCGACACGCGTCCCCAATCGATCTCCCGCCCTTCGTCTAAATGCCCGAGTCCGTGCATAACTTCCCACCTGCTTCGATTAATCCAATGATAATAGCACGATACGCCACCCCGGTCGCTTAAGGCGACTGCGACGCTCCTCCCCTGCCAGCGGTGTCATGGGAAGAAGGCCCGGCAAGCCAGACGAGGAGTCTTGGTCTGTCGGAGCTGTCGGGCCGACATTCGTGCGACTTCCGGCACGATTTTCCAAGATAACCACCTCCCACTGCGCTTGTGGTTTCGAGGCATGTGGTGGATCACGAACCAGAAAGGCGGCGTGAGTGCGCTGGGTCTGCAACGCCTGTTGGGCCTGGGCAGCTACCGGACGGCGTGGATGTGTCTGCACAAACTCAGACGCACGATGGTCCGCCCTTGACGTGACCGTTTGTCCGGTCGGGTAGAGGTCGATCAGGCTGTCGTTGGGGGCCGCAAGAAAGGAGGATCAGGGCGGCATGCTGGTAAGGCTGTTGTCGCTGTTGCTGTGAAAAATAAAGAGAAAAAGATAGGACGGATTCGCGTACATCATCTTCCAGATGCGTCTCGTAGGAATCTTCTAGGATTTGTCCGCAAGGCGGTGGCGCCCGGTTCGTTGGTGATCACAAATGGTTGGCATAGCTGCTCTAGGCTTCCGAGCATCGGATACAAACATGAGCCATATGTACTCAAAGGCAAAGGCAGGGAGGCTGGCGCCGTCGTTCTGCCTGGGGCCCACCGGATAGCTTCCCTGCTGAAGAGATGGCTTCTAGGAACCCCCCAGGGGCGAGTCTCCCCTAAGCACCTAGGGTACTATCTCGACGAGTTCACCTTCCGGTTCAACCGCAGGACTTCACGAAAGCGAGGGATGCTCTTCTACCGGTTGCTCCAGCAGACGGTCCAAACCGAGGCCACGCCATTCGCGGGATTGGTCAAGAAAAGGAAGCGGCCTCTATTAGGGTAAGATTGCTGGCGTAAAGTACATATGCCGGATAGGGCAGTAATAGAACTCAACACTTGGGAACTTTTGAGTCCCTTGCTCGTAAATAGGGGGGAGGAGAAAATCGTTTCCAAGGAGAGTTTATGCATCTCTATATCAACGACAAGATGGTTAAAATTGAGACGGACGCAGCCGCCCTCGAACAAGCGCTTGTGGGATTCATCAAAGCGTCGAAGGGGAGCCTCGAACTGCGCCGCTCGCCGGAGGAATGGCTTCGCGCGACCCGCGATCAGTCCGGTTTCTGCAGCCTCGAGATCTCCAGCTGCGGGAGCGTCATCGGCATGGGTATCGACAGAGAGGACCTCGGCGAGGTACGTGCGGTCTTCCAGGAGTTCGTACGCGGCTACCAGCCTTCACTCCCTTGGAAGAAACTCAGCCTGCTGGGGGATCAGGGGGACAATGAATTTGTAGTCGGGGACCCCCATCACGACGGCTGCCCCCTGTGCCGCCTGCTCGAATGAGCCCAGCCGGGCCTCTTGCGTCTCGAATCGAACGGCGGATCTACACGATCCGCGGTCAGCGAGTCATGCTGGACCGGGACTTGGCCATTCTGTACCAGGTCCAAACTCGCGCGTTGAATCGTGCCGTGAAGAGGAATTATCAACGATTCCCCGTCGATTTCATGTTTCAACTCGCGCCCACGGAATGGGAGGACTTGAAGTGCCAAATTGGCACTTCAAGTTGGGGCGGCGACCGGAGAGCGCTCCCTCATGTCTTCACTGAGCCGGGCGTTGCGATGCTCTCCAGTGTCCTGCGCAGCCACCGCGCCGTCCAGGTCAACATCGAGATTATCCGCGTCTTCGGAGGCTTCTCGTCACCAACCAAGAACTTGCGCGGCGCCTCGAAGAATTGGAAAGCCGGCATGAGGGGAAATTTAGAATCGTATTCGACGCGATCCGCAGGCTCATGGTAGAGCCTGAAAAGGCTAAGCCGAAAATAGGATTCAGCCCGTGAAAGGTCTCTACGAAGGGTCCTCTACCGTGGGACGAATTGGTAGTGCAGAAATAGTGCAGATTCGGAGCGAGATTCCTGCCGACTCCAACAAACACCTACAAAAAGTTAAGAGGGCCCCGACGGGGCCCTCTTTTAAATGGTGGGCAGTACAGGTTTCGAACCTGTGACCTTTCGCGTGTGAGGCGCGGTCACTATGTCTGAGCCGTTAGCCCGTTACGTTGTATTCTACAAGATATTTTTCAGACTGAAAGTTTGAAGTCCGCCGCTGGTGCAATAATGGTGCAACGAGAGGATCACAACAGCACCAACTAGCGCAAAGTGGGCTTTCGCTTCGACTACGCCCGGTGGAGGGTTTGCATCCCGTTCTCGGAGGAAGGGTCCAACGGGACAATCGACTCGAACAACTCCATCTTCTCCGCAAGATGTTTCTCGGAAAGCTGAGTGTAGCGCTTTGCCATCGCCGACCCTGAGACACCCAGGAGCTTCTCCGCCGCGTAAAGATCGCCAGTAGCTTTGTAGAAAACAGACGAGAAGAAATGCCGGAGGTCGTGGAACCGGAAGTCCTCGATGCCTGCCTGCTCCTTCGCCTTCTTGAAGTGACGGTAGAGGGTCTTTGGAGAGACGTTGAATACGCGGCCTTCTTTTTTCGGACTCTGCTTCTCCAGGAGAGCGCGGAGCTTCGCCCGGATCGGAACAATCTTCCATTTACCCGTCTTGTACTGGTAGAGCCGGATGATTTCCCGCTCAAGATCAACCTGCTTCCAGTCCAGGTAGAGGTTCTCCTTCCGCCGGGAGCCACTTAGAACGGCAAAATCAAAGACGGGGCGAATCTTGTCGCTCAAGCAGAGATACAGCCGCTGAAACTCCTCCTCAGCCAGTTCCCGCTCCCGAGCGAACTGGGCCTCACCGATAGGCTCGACCGCATCACACGGATTCTCGCCACGGTATCGCCTAGTCCTCCGTGCCTTGTTGAAAACGCGCTTGAGGAGCGTCAGGTGGCGATTGGCGTTCTGCGGCGAGGTCCGACGGCCCTCCGCGTCATAAAATCTGATGACATCCTCTCCCGAGATATCACCGACCAGCCGATTCCCAAATCGAGCCAGAAGCCTATTCTTATATGCCTTCCACGATGGCGACTTATACTTGCACCCGTAAAGCGACCAGAACCAATCCATCAGCGCCGAGAACTTCTGGCGCATGGCCTTGCGTTCGGTGAACTCCCTGCCGTCTACACTCTGCCCGATCCGCTTGGCCAGGACCTCCCGGGCCTGCTTATGCTTAAAGCCCACGGGCTCTCGGCGGTATCTCCCGTTCGGCAACTTGTAGCCGATCCACCACCGCTCGTCGTCAGGACGGTCTTTGCGTTTGAAGACTGCCACTCCAGCTACCCCCATGCTACCCGCTTAGTATAACAGACCCGCGCCAATCTCGCCACCCCTATGCTATGGACTTGCTACCTCGCATCTGCTACGCTTATTACATGAGGAAGCCCAAAGACGAAAAGACCGAGAAGGCATATTATCTGCGACTCCCCCGGGGTCTTTACGACAAGCTCGTTAAGCGATCGAAGAAGACCCGCCGCACACTGGCCAACGAGATCATCGTCGTCCTTGAGGACGGCGTGGAGCGTCCGGTAAGGCGCTGATCCACTCCTGGGTCTCCTTGGGGCGGAACCGTAACAGGCCGTTCACCTTGACCATGCACTTTTCAGGGATTTTCCCAAGGGACCGCCAAGTGTAAAGCGTCGCCTTCGGAATCCCCGTCCGCGCTTCAACCTCCTCGATGGTTAGCGACCATTTCTCAACCTTCTCCACCTCGCGCCGCCATGGCACATCCATCTCACCCCCCCTCCGCTCGTCCGGGATAGGGGAGATTGACCATCCGCAGGACCTTACAGTGCCGCATATCCCCATTATTGGTTTTCCGTAGTTCCCGGGTTCTCTTGATGATATTGGCATTCTCAAGCCGCCGGAGCGCTTCATAGAAATCGTGGACACCGCCCCCGATGGCCTCGATCATGTAGCTTGTTGGGAAACCCTCAGGTCCCAGCGTCCGCAATAGCGCAACGATCTCCTTTTGAACCCGCACAAGCCTTTCTTCCCTCGCAATCGGGGTCCAGGGGGAACCCCATTTTTTCCCATCAGCCATGTCGCCTCCTACGTCCCAAGTAATTCAAGAACCTGTCCACTGCCTCAACGCGGCAGGCGCAGAGGCGTACTCCACACGATCGGCAGTAATGATCGCGCCTCCAGACCATCTCACGGCACGCCGGACAGCAGGGGACGCCCTGCGGGTCCACGTCACAACCGCATTGGCCGCAGAACTCCTGCCCTCTGCCAATCGGCGCCTCGCAGTTCAGACATTCTGCGATGAACTCCGATGAATGTTCGGCTTCTCGTTCCGGACTCATTGCACCATGCCGCAACGAATGGCTAGAACTCCCCTCGATGGAGCGTCTCGCACTCGGGGTCCGAACACGCGGCGAGCCACTCCTCGCCCTTCAGCCGAATGAGCTTCAGCGGCTCCCCGCAAGCCTCGCAGGTCACAGCGAACTGGTATTTCTTCTTCTCCTCGATCTCGTCAGTCATCTCATCCTCCGTTCTCTTGTCTTAGTTTTTCCGTCTGCACCCCCAGTTTCACTTCCCAGGCGGGGAAACCCGCACCCGGATTACCTGAGGCTTCCTGGGCTCCAGCGAGGAAACCCGCACCCGGATTACCTGAGGCTTCCTGGGCTCCGGCGAGGAAACCCACGCCCGGATTACGTGAGGCTTCCTAGGCTTCGATGGAGAAACCCGTACCCGGATTATCCGAGGCTTCGTCTTGGGTGGTTCCACGAATGCGGGGACTATCATCCACCTCCTTCGGCACTCCGGATTCGTGCACTGCCAGAACCCGCCGCCGTTGCGGTCCATCCGCAGGCGGTACCCGCACTCACACCGCACGGCATCCCGCTTCCGTTTCCTCGCCTTCATCGCACCACCTCCATGCCGCCATCGTTCTCCCCGGCCTTCCCGCCCCAGGCCCTCCAGGGACCTGGCTCCGCTCCGAGCCCCCAAGCGACGCCCCGGCGATCCTTCCGGCCCTCCGGGGCCATCTGGACGCTCGGGAAGGCAGGGCCGTCGATTTCGAGCCCCAGACGCAGCCCGTTGGTTGCCAGCTTGCCGGAACCTGAGACTGGCCGGGGCTCGGAGCCCATCACGGACCCGATTGATAACCGAGCGTCCGTGCCTGCCAGAACCCAAGGACTCGTGGTCCTCGCGCGCCAACGGCGGCGCCGCTCCGGACCGGGCGGCATACGGGGCCCCACCCGCCCCTGCGGGGCGGGCACCCCGTGGCCGCCCCGTTCTTGGCCGATTCTTCTGTTGGGGCTCGCATAATAACCTGATGATCCGGGACCCCGGCCTTCTCCTTTTGTTAGGGCTCCCATAATCATCAGCAACTGCATCGATTCGTCAGGGTCCTCGCCCAAACGGGGGGGTGTCCAGCCTCGCCGAGAAGATTCTGTTAGGTCTCGCATAGATATATTTATTCTTAGACTAGCCCTGACATTCCGGGTCTCTTGCCCACTGACGCCCCTGACGCACACCACCCAGGCCCCTGGCCGCCGCCGCAAGGTGGGTACTGAGCGTCGTGCGAGACACGCGGGGAAACTGCCGGACCAAGTCCTGGACGCCCACGGGCCACCCGTGCTCGAATAGAGCCCGGACATACTTCTCGACCGCTGGGTACTCGCTGTCCGAACGCCGGACGCAGTCCTCACCGATAAGTTCCTCGTTCGTTAGGAACTCAATGCCCGGCAAGCCCTCCACGGGCTCATTTGTGATCAGGCAGATCGTCTTGGCCGCCAGGATGTGACGGGCTCGGCCCAGGGCCTGTTGAAGCTCGTTCGTAACGAGGTAGGTGTGGGCCGCCTGCATCTCGGGACTTTGATACCAGCGAACGTGGACGCGGAATGATCCGTTCTGGCCCCGAACCACGCGCCACTGGTAGTTCATGTTCTCGGGAGCGACATCGTGGCCTGCGAGCCGGATCGCCGTTGCGCGGACTGCGTCCTTATCGACATGCGGTGAGCCGATAACAAGAAGGACATCGACATCGAGAAAGTCGTTGGACCCGCGCTGATCTCCGAACGTGCCGAAGCGGGGTCTCATCCCTGAAGGCAACTGAGCCTCGACGTGCTTCTTGGACGCCTTGTGCGTGATGATCCCGAACGCCGCATCGGGATAGGAGCGGAAGATCGCGGCCAGGATTCTCCCGAGTTTTCGGCTCGGCCTGGTAACGACTCCCGGCTTCTTCTTGATCTTGTCAGGCACCGTGTCGCGCCTGATCGCCTTCCGCGACCAGTTCCCATTGAGCAGTTGATAGATGCGACTCTCGTGCTTCACAGGGGGCAGTGTGTGCTCGAAGACCCGGCGGTCTCCGGCCACATCCTGAATGTCCTGGGCCCGGGCGGTCGCATCAAGGATGAGCACGGTTTTCCCGGGGGGTGGGGGTAGATGGACGTAGAACGAAAGGCCCTGATGTGTGAGGGTCAGGCCGCGAGCGAGCCCCGCGAGTAATTCATGAACCTCCCGGTGGTAATTGATGAACCATGTGATCCTCTTGGTTGTCCGAAATTCATGCTTCAGCGCCTCGTAGACCCAACTGCTACTTTGATCGAAAGCCGCTGAGGTGTATCGTGATAGGAGTTCTTCCGGTATCTTCGGGAGGACTCCAGCATCCAGAGCCCCGAGCACGATGTCCGCCGCCTCCCCGTGAACTCGAAGGTTTTCCCTCACGTCATCGGTCAGCACGGTTCCGACGATCTCAGGAACGACTAGCGTCCGGCTCGCGTTTGCCCGAGAATGAGGATTAAACCCCAGCGCCTGAATCAAAAGTTGGCGATAGGACTGAAGCCCCTCGGGCGTCAGGAGTCGCGGAGGGCGCAGAACGTTCAGCGGGTCCTCATCGAATACGAGAAACAATCGTCCTGGATTGCCGTGATAGTTGTAGAACGTCAGGAACTCATGGAACTTTTGAACCACGATGATCGACTTCGCCTTGTCGCCGGGCTTCTGGGCTTGGCGGTAGTCGCAATCGTTCCGCCTTACGCAAGAGGGACACACGACCTGCGTGTAGTTCGACCCGCTATTCAGCAATTCCTTAACGATACGATGGTGAATACAGTTGTCCTCGGAAATTTGCGGGAAGCGGCAGTATTCGATCCCAAGCTCCTGCGCGATCTTCTCGGGCAGATTGAGTTGAGGGTGCGTTGCACCTAAAAATGTGACGCCCAGGGACAGGAATACCCTCACGGCATCCTCGGTCTTTCCGACGCCGGATTCGACGCGAACGATGTGGATGTTGCCGTCGGGATTATCGGCGATCTCCTGGAGAATTGTGCTGAGACGTAACCTCACCTCGTCCAGCGGGAGCGGTTGCTCTGTCGGGGGCGCCGTGGCCTCGTCGCTGATCCTCTCCCACTTACGGGTCATCCGGGGGCGCCCTGCGATCTTGTAGAGTGGGCAGGCGACCTGGGCGCAGGGCATCCCCATCGCCAGCATGTAGCGACACTGAAAGGTGTATTTCGGGTCAGGCGAGAGATAAACGGCCCGAGCCGCCCGAACGACGTGGGCGAGTTGTTCGATTCGAGGGCTTTCCGAAACGCCGGGTGCCAGGCGATAAATGTAGCCTTGGACCCGCTCGATTGCCTGCTCCATTTCGATTCCCTTCGACTTGTAATAATTCAGGAGATTCAGCGTGCCAAGATTCCGCTCACCGAGACGAACGTCCTGGCCCGATTCAAGCGCCTGAACACAGAGCGGATCACCGGACGACAAGCCCCCCAACGCCTCCAGTGGAATCGGCTTCTTGACCTTAGGGAGTTCGGGGAGAATGGCGTGCGTCTCGGCCAACTCCAGAATCCAAGAAGGAGGCGGGGCGATCGGCGTCTGTCCTGGCCTCAGTCCCTCGCACCATTCATAAGGAAGCCCCGTATCAGGATGGAGGCTGGGAGGTGCCAAAACGTAGCCACCATCGGCCTTGAAGTCCACGCCGACCAGGAGTTGGAACGACCTGAGCGAGAAATGGCTCCGAAAATAGTAGTGGATGCCGCCGTCGCCACGGCCCGTTCGGACTGTCAGCGTTTGTGGGATGTCCTTGCCCCGCATTGACTGGTCGCCATCATTGCGCGGATCAACATCGAGCACGCAAAGGTTGCCGGATGCCTCCCCGCAGATGATTGCGATACCCGCATTCGGCCAACGCCCCCACCATCCCCGGACCTCGGCCTCAGTGGGTCGCCGCTTCTTGAACTTTCCCCACCGAACGCGCGGCCTTTTTGAATTGGTGCGTATCGGGATGACGCAAAAGCCGAGAGAGAGGAGGTGGAGAGCGAACTGAAGGTTTCCCGAGGATGCGATCGCCGGGACAGAAGCCTTCGCCCCCTGGTAGAGGGGGCGTTCTTCTGGTAGACTATGATCAGATGGTTGGAGCACGCTCGTGCCTCGATCGTCTAGCATGGAGACGCCGCCTGCTCGCCAAAGCTAGGGCGGCGCTTCTCTTTCAGCTTCCCTGCTGGGCCGCGTGCTTCTTTATCAGCGTCCTAAGCCGCTGAACGTCAGCGGCGAGATAGACGCGCTTGCCGCCGCTAGTTCGCTTGGCAGGCGGTATCCTGCCTGTTTCTTCCCAGTAATAGAGCCGATGCCGGGGGACGTTGAGTAGTTTGCTAACCGCGCCGGGTGAGTAGAGCTTCATCATGACCTCCATCAAGGCAGAGCTTGATTATCATGATAACCTCAACATCTCACGATCGCCGGGAGTTTCTGGGCTGTGTTTAGTGTTATTGAACAGGTATAACTGGCGGTTACCGACGGAGAAAGACGAGGGCGGGTGCGGGGCGAGAAGCTCTCCGCAATCTATCACATCGTCCGATAAAGGCGCTAGAGAATGCTGTCAATCGTGCGACCTTCCCCCATACCTCAGGACAGATGATTGCCAGGATATAGGAAACAGCAGTACGCCGATTCCGAGAACCAAGACGCGGCCCGCAATCTCGAAGATGCCGGAGAATCTCCATGATGGCATAGTCCCAGAAGCGGCATTTGAACTCTTGTTCTACTGGCGGCCAGGGGAAGGGCCGCTCCTTCTCATGATCCCACCGATTATATGTCCGAGTCCTGCGACGCAACAGGTCATGCAGTAGCCTTCTATGGGGGCTGAGGGTCTGCTCGAAGGAACTAAACGCATAGTACTCGGGGAACTCCCGCCTAAGACTAAGCATTACCCCGGCTTTTTCCGTTGCGGGCAACCGATACGCCTCGCGCAGAAACCCGGCGCGTTGCAGGCGACGCTTGATCACTGGGGCTTGCTTCTCAATAGGGTTTCTCGCCCGGTTTATCTGTCTTAGGTACTCGTGCATTAGAAGGCTTGTTCTCACCCCTCTGGATCGAAGCACCCGTTTCACTGGGGGCATGTCGAGCAGGTCTAGTTCGACTTTCTTTTTTAGCCAAGCGGCATATTTGGCGTAGGGCTGACTCCTTAGCCTAGCCGGAATCCGCCGAACCGCATTCTCTGGAGCGCGATGGACCGCGTTCAGGTCAATAAGCGATTTTGTATTTCGTGCTTGGCGAACCATATGAACGATCCCACGAAGGGGCCGCTCCGTGGGATCGCAAAACCATGGCGTTGCCAGCGGCCCCTGGCAGATGCCGATAGTATATGGTGAAAGCCCATCCAATGTAACCCCTGCTTTCGTCACCTCTATCTAAGTTCCTGCGTGGCTCCTTGTTCATGCCCCTCCAACAACTGCTGAAATGGCATAATCCAAACTGGTTATGGCACTTTCAGAGGCAGATACCCCCGCCCCGTCTATGGGCTTCGAGAGCCACCTTTTCTTGGGAGAACACAATGGCTAAGACAAAGAGAAAGAGAGGGAAGCGGACCTCCGACGGAACGGCGGCCCGAAACTACCGTCATCCTGACGCCGAGAGCCCCATGCGGCCCGACGTGGGCACGCAGGCCCAATTCCAGAAGAAGAAGGAGCCTCAGACCTACCGCTACGACTCGTCCCTCTCGCCCACCCTAGACTGGGACGGCCAGAATCCAGCCCGCGAGGAGGGCGAGGCCGCGATCCGCGAGATTCTCGATGCCAAGACGTTGGAGAGCGCGAAGGCGGCGGCGGCTAAGCTGAAGGCGCTGGGAAAGCCCTTTCTGAACTGGGCCGGGAAAACTGAACACCTTTCGTTCGATGTGCCAACGCTCCCGCTTTTTGTACACGAACGGCTTGCCACTCAGGCGATCCTAGAGACGATCAAGGGGCATAAGTCCGATAAACAACTAGACTTCGTGGATGACCTCTTTGGCGACCCCCGCCACTCGATCACCGATCAAGTGCTCAAGGCTTACGAGCATAAGGATAAGTGGGTTAATCGAATGATTCTGGGAGATTCGCTAGTTGTTATGAACTCACTGCTCCACTATGAGGGACTCGGAGAGCAGGTCCAGATGATCTATATGGACCCGCCGTATGGCGTGAAATTCGGGAGCAACTTTCAGCCGTTCATCCGAAATCGTGACGTGGGCCATGGCGACGATAATGACATGACTCGTGAGCCAGAGATGGTCCAAGCGTATCGAGACACATGGGAACTTGGCCTTCATTCATACCTGAGCTACATGAGGGATCGATTGCGGCTATCGTGGGATTTACTGAAGCCAGAGGGCAGTATCTTTGTCCAAATCGGTGACGCGCACGTTCACCATGTACGAGAATTGCTTGACGAGGTCTTTGGGCCAGAATGTTTTCAGGGTTTGCTTCCGTTTAAGAAGACCGGCGGACAAAGTAGCGCTAGTCTGCCTGCTGTCGTGGACTACATCCTGTGGTACTCCAGGAATCCCAAAGGCTTCAAGTATCGACAGTTGTTCTTAGAAAAAGTCCCGGGGCAAGAAGGAGCGACGAACTATACTTGGATTGAAGAAAAGGAAGGTACGCGACGTCCACTCACGGCAGACGAAAAGCGGACCTGGAAACTGCCTGCTGATTGTCGAGTATTTCAGCCATACCCGTTATTCTCAGAGGGGCCCTCTGCCGAAGATAGGCCGTTCAAGTGGAGGGGAAAAGAGTACAAGCCCTCACCTAATGCCCACTGGAAGACGACTGAGACCGGGCTCAAGAAGTTAGCGAAACTTAATCGGCTCCTGGCTCAAGGAAACACACTTCGATTCGTCAATTATCTATCAGACTACCCGGTTACGCCGCTGACGAATGTTTGGATGGATACACAAATAAGTGGCTTCGGAGAGGATCGGCTTTATGTGGTCCAAACGTTGCCGAAAGTGATCCAGCGGTGCATTCTCATGACAACGGACCCTGGAGACCTAGTCCTTGATCCAACTTGTGGCGGGGGAACCACAGCGAAGGTCGCTGAGCATTGGGGGCGACGATGGATTACGATAGATACGAGTAGGGTTCCGCTGGCACTAACTCGACAAAGACTCCTAACTTCGACATTCCCCTACTTCAAGCTCACTGACGGTGCGCGCGGACCTGCGGGGGGGTTCGTTTACGAACGCAAACAAAATCGAAAGGGTGCAGAGATTGGGGGCATTGTCCCCCACATTACACTTACGTCAGTCGCGCATGACGAGAAAGCCGATGAGGAGGTTCTTGTCGATCGGCCAGTTGAGGATTCTGGAGTTGTTCGCGTGAGTGGTCCCTTTACGGTAGAAGCGACTATCCCCACCCCCATGAACCCCGAGGATTCCAACGAATCCAATCGGAGCGAATCTCCCCCGGAGTCCTATGGCACTTTTGTGGACCGGATGCTGGAGGTCCTTCGCCAGAGCCCTATCTTGCGGCTCTCTGGAAATAAGAGCGTCAAGCTGACCAGGTTGCGTCGCCCCGCCAAAACCCTGTCGCTTTCCGCTGAGGCCGTGGTTCCAAATGGTAAAGACCAGCTAGTCGCTCTCGTTTTTGGGCCAGAGAACGGCGCCATAAGTGAGAAGCTCGTCTATGAAGCGGCCCGAGAAGCACATGCTAAAAACTACTTACATCTTTATGTCATCGGTTTTGCTATTCAACCAAATGCGCGTGCACTGATTGAGAAGTGCGACAAAGTCATTGGTGTTCCGGCCCTCTACATCCAGGCCACTCCTGACCTAATGATGGGCGATTTGCTCAAGAATATGCGGAGTAGCCAGATATTTAGTGTTTGTGGACTACCTGAGGTCAAGATCACAAAGAAGAAGATAGGAAAGGAAACCAAGTACCAAGTAGAGCTACTCGGATACGATGTTTTCGACCCCAGCACCATGAAGGTCGATCATCGAAAAGGTGACGATGTCCCGGCTTGGTTCTTGGATATTGATCATAACGATCTATGTTTCCATGTTAATCAGGCTTTCTTCCCTCGAACTGGGGCTTGGGAAAACCTCAAACGGGCTCTAAAGACCGAATACGAGGCAAGTGTATGGAAGCATCTCTCTGGGGCGACAAGCGCCCCCTTCGAGCCCGGTGAGTATAAACACATCGCGGTCAAGGTAATCGATGACCGGGGTAATGAGCTTCTCGTTACCAAAAGCCTGAAGGGAGTCCGATGAGCACGGGCTACGAGGTAGCAGAGCCAATCCTCAACAAACCATTCGAGGAACCCTTGGCCCATTGGTTTATTTTGGAGGGTGCCGAGCCCCAGGTGCGGGATGGGCGCCGTCCTGCCCTCGTCTATCCTCCCAGGGAGGAAGGTACTCCCTGGAATTTGGCAGATGGAACGCTGATCGCATCCAAATCGTACAAACCTGCGTACGAGATGGTTCTCGTTAATCGCATACGCGCGCGAATTGAAAGCTGGCGCAAGCAGGGTTATCCGGGGGTCTCTCGAATAACTCTGGAACTCATTCAGTGGTGGAGACGTGAGGGGCGCCAGACGCGACTTTTTTTCGCTCAGCTAGAGGCCGCCGAGTCAATCATTTTCCTCCGCGAGGCCCGCAAGGACTTCCTTCAGGGGATCGATATCCCCGCAGATGAACCCAGCGAACAGCAGAAGGCCGAGGGGAAGACTGCCTTCCTCCGCTACGCCTGTAAGATGGCGACGGGATCAGGTAAGACGATGGTTATGGGGATGCTCTCAGCGTGGAGCATTCTCAATAAGATCAACAATCGTAGCGATGCCAGATTCTCAGACGTAGTGCTCGTCGTCTGCCCGAACGTAACAATCCGCAATCGTCTTCAAGAACTGAACCCGGCTAACGGTGAGTCGAGCATCTACCGGACACGGGACCTCGTTCCTCCGCACTTGATGCCGGGCCTTGTCAGAGGTCGGGTCTTGGTTACTAATTGGCACATCTTCGAGCCTCAAACCGTCCAGATTGGTGGGGCCGGGGCCAAGGTCCTTAAAGCTGGACGGCCCGTTCGCGTACGCGAGAAGATCAAGATCGGTCAGAAGACAACCACCGCACGGGGAACGCGGTACTTGTCGGGGAAGGATTTTAGTCAACAGGTCGCCGCTGGGATGCTTCAAGTCATTGAAGAAAAGAAGGATGATTCCGGAAACTTGAAAGAAGTGGTTGTCGAATCCATGAAATATGTCGAGAGCGATACGAAGCTCATTCAGCGTGTCCTTGGTCGTCGGGTCGGTGGCAAGCAGAATATTCTTATCATGAATGACGAGGCACATCACGCCTACCGCATCCACCGCCCGGAGGCAGACGAAGGCGAGGAGAATACCTTCGGGGACGCGAAGGAGGCCGACGAGTTTTTCAAAGAGGCTACTGTCTGGATCGACGGGCTTGACCGCATCCATAAGCACCGGGGGATAAATTTTTGCGTGGACCTCTCGGCGACACCCTTCTTCCTAGGTAGAGTCGGGCACGACACGAACCGCCCGTTCCCCTGGGTCGTCAGTGACTTCGGCCTCGTTGATGCAATCGAGTCGGGACTTGTTAAGATTCCTCAGCTTGCCATCAGAGACACAACAGGGGCTGAGATTCCCGGCTACTTCAATATTTGGCGCTGGTTGATGGAGAAGCTGACTCCGGCGGAGCGCGGCGGCAAGAAGGCCAGCCCCAAGCCCGAGGCCGTGCTCAAGTGGGCACACACGCCGCTCGCCATGCTCGGAGGTCTCTGGGACGAGCTTCGGGAGGAGTGGGAAAAGGTTGAGACCGACGACACGCGCCCTCCTGTATTTATCCTTGTCTGCAAGAATACGAAAATCGCCAAGCTCATGTTTGAGTGGATCGCCGAGGGCAACGCGCCAGCAGGACTACCTCCCGCCAAGATCGAAGGGTTTCAGAATAAAGACGGGCAAATCAACACGATCCGCGTAGACACAAAAGTCGTCCACGAGACCGATACCGGGGGCGCCAAGAGCGACGAGGTCCAGTGGATGCGCGTTACGCTCGACACGGCAGGGACCGCCATGTGGCCTACCGACCGCCAGGGTCGCCCGATCTACCCCCAGGGATTCGAGGTTCTGGCCAAGAAGCTCAAGCGCCCCTTGCATCCTCCGGGCCGCGACATCCGTTGTATTGTGAGCGTCGGGATGCTGACCGAGGGCTGGGACTGCAATACCGTCACCCACATCATTGGTCTGCGACCTTTCATGAGCCAGTTGCTCTGCGAGCAGGTCGTGGGACGAGGTCTGCGCCGAAAGAGCTACGAAATCGGAGAAGACGGGCGCTTCACCGAGGAGGTCGCCAAGGTCCTCGGAGTCCCATTTGAGGTGATCCCATTCAAAGCCAATGCGACAGGCCCACAACCCCCAAGGCCCAAGCCCAATCACATCCATGCGATTCCGGGCAAGGATCGGTTCTCCATCGAGTTCCCCCGCGTTGAGGGCTACACTCAGGCGATCCGCAACCACATTACCGTGGACTGGAGGAACGTCCCTCCGGTCAGCCTGGAGCCGGGCAAGATTCCACCTGAGGTCGAGGTGGCGGGCCTCAACATCAACAACAAGGGACGCTTTTCGTTGAGCGGTCCGCACAAGGCCGATTTGGTCACGCTCCAGGAGTTCCGGGCGGGTCGCCGAGAGCAGGAACTGGTCTTCGATCTGGCCGGGGACCTAACCAGGGAATACATGGCGCAAGGACGCTACGAGTCACCCGCCCACGTTTTATTTCCTCAGGTGGTTCAGATCGTCCGCCGTTATCTAGACGAGAAGGTGAACGTTAGTCCGCCCGCCGACCTGAAGGACATCTTCCTGTCGCCTTATTATGGTTGGGTGATTGAGAAACTCCGTGACGCGATCCGTCCAGATACAGAGCAGGGTGAGGCACCTGAAGTCCCTCGCTATGAAAGTAGCCGTGGCCCTGGCTCGACTGCTGATGTGGATTTCTGGACAAGTCGCCCGGTCCGAGAAGTACGGAACTGCCACCTCAACTACGCTGTCGCCGATACAAAGCGGTGGGAGCAGGCGGCGGCCTACTACATAGATACGCACCCCAAGATCGATGCCTTCGTTAAGAACTCTGGACTTGGGTTTTCAATCCCGTACTTCCACAATGGCCAGCCTCACGACTACATCCCGGACTTTATCATCCGCCTCAAGAAGCCAAAGGGACACACGCTCATTATCGAGACTAAGGGATTCGATGAGCTAGAAAAAGTCAAAGCGGCGGCGGCTGAGAGATGGGTAGCGGCAGTCAATGCTGACGGTTCCCACGGGCAGTGGAGCTATGCCGTTGCCAAGAAACCCGAGAAGGTCCGACAGATCATCACCGAAGCGGCTCTGTAGACCCCATCCTAGAACATTCCTAGGTTTTGAGCAGAAGCCTAAGGCCCTTGATCTTTTGGGGATCACGGAGCTTGGAGAGGGCGGCCAGCAGATCGGCTTTCTGCCCCCGCGTCATGCTCCTGAGGATCGCGGCAAAGCGTCGATCCATGTCGTTGCGGCGCCCGCCCTCCTTCTCGCCGCTTCCTCGAAATAGTTCCTCGGGAGCCACCCCCAAGCCCCGGGCGATCTTCTCCAGCGTCTTGAGGCTCGGAGACTTTCTGCCGATCGTGATGTGCGACAGGTAGCCCGCATCAACCCCTGACGCCCCAGCAAGCTGTTCAATGGTCAGCCCTCGGCGGTCTCGCCATTCGCGGATTCCCCTCGCTACAGTTTCCAACAGTCCTTTGTTTTTCATGACTAGATGGTATGGTAAGGACTTTACCCTCATGGGACCACGCTCCTAATGGTCATGCTCGTATTTTGTCCATATTGACATGACTTGATCTGGCTGTTATCCTATGGCCTTCCGCGCCCACGGCACGAGATGAGCCATGGGCGGACGGTGAACCTTTGCGGATTCGTGGCGCGACAGACAGCGGACCCATCCGACTCCTCGCAAAGCTCCAAATTTCATAATGAAAAGAATTGCGTTATGCCTGGCTCTCTTACTTCCTGCCTCCGGGTGCCGAGAGAAGATCGATCCCGCAACGATCGACGGCCAACTCCGCTCCGCTTGGGGACGAATCAGCGATAAAAATTACGTCCGAGTTCGAGGCGTGGGGGTCCCTCCCGACAACGCCCAGGGCCAGACACGCCGCCGAGCACTGGCTAGAGAGTCGGCGCTCATAGCCGCTCGGCTTGAAATGCTCCGAGTAATTAAAGGCGTCCATCTTAAGGGCAATATTACCGTCGGAGCCGCAATGGTCCGACATTCGCAAATTCGCGAAATAGCAGACCGCTTAGTCCGAGGCGCGGAAGAAATTCAGACCGAGTGGATTGATTTCGACGACTCCTGCGTCGTCACACTCGAACTCCGCCGCGACCGCGTGAAGAAGCTGATCGAAGAAGATAAGCCCTACGAACCGATACCGCTTCGTGAACGCCAGGAGAGGCTCCTGCGTTTTCCAGGGATGTCTGCCGTCACCGATCGCCCACAAGCCCCGCTCGGGATGAAGCGGGTCCGGCACGGCAAGAGTCCGGACACGGCCTTGGCGCTTGGGCTAATCTTCCCGGGCCTCGGACAAGTCTATGGAGGCGATACGGGATCAGAGAGTGGACGGGGATTGTATTCGATGCTGGCCGTGATCACGTTGGTCGGGGTCGGCGCCGAGATCGGCCACGATCGCAAAACTGGGGAGGTCGGCTCGAATGGGCACGAGGTTGTCAAAAAAGGCAACCAATCAGCAGGCTACGCACTATACGGGTTGGCCGGAGCGGTTCACTTGTGGGCCGCCGCCGATGGGCGGAAAATGGCCGACGCCAATGGAAGCTGGACCCTGGTTCCAGACCGTGGAGGCGCGAGACTCAGCTTCTCGAAAAAATTTTGATCATGCACGGTGCCACCCACTATAACACGATCAACCTGAAGGACGCTCGGTTAGGCGCGAGGCTAATCAGATGACTCGATATTGGGTGCGAATCTCAAAACAGTCTCGCGGCCCCTTCACTCCTGAGGAGTTCAGAAACCTCGATGGCATATCCGAAGACTCAATGGTCTTCCGCGACGGCGCGACAGACAAATCTGCCTGGAAACGCCTACGAGAGGTCCCCGAGCTACTGCGAATAATAAAGAAGACCGCGCCCGCTCCGCGCCCACTACCTTCTCCGCAGTCCATCAAGAAGCCTCCGGCGCAAACCACCCCCCGACAAGAGGATTCGCCGCCACAACAATCGAGGTCGAAGTTGCCCCTTGTTGGCGGCATTCTCCTCGTCGCCCTGATCGCTGGCGGGGGCGGGGGCGGCTACTGGTGGATTCAGCGACAGAAGCCTGAGGGCGTTGCTAAGCGGTATCTTGCGGCTCTGAAGTCGCGTGAATATAAAAAAGCCTACGAGCTTTTGAGCGACGTGACCAAAGCGCACACGGAATCATCGGCATTCGAGAGCTACCAGCGCCGATCGGGCGCAAAGGAATGGAGCTTCGAGTCCGTGGCTCTGAAGCGCAGATTGGATGATCACGTTGTCATGGTGGGCTATGTTATGGCCGTCGCCGAGAAAAAATCAGAAGTCCAACTGTTACTTGTCGAGGATCGTGGCGCATGGAGGGTCGCTCATTCCGCGACTCTATTTGATCACATGGATGAAGCGGAAGCGAAAAAGGATTATGCCGAGGTCATCAAGACCATACAAAATCTCTATGAAATATCTCCGGGGGGGAACGGATTTCTCGATGTCCAACTTGCGATCGCCTACGTCAATAAGGCTGTAAATATGCAACCCGGACCAGGAAAGGACTTGGCCCTTCGTGAAGCGGTCGTAGTCGCCAGGAAAGCGGCCAGCGGTTCTCCGAACAACTATAGCGCCCTGAGCATACTGGCCCTGGCCCAAAGGAACGCGGAATTGCTGGATGACGCACAGTCTATATACTCAAAGGCTCTGGGTCTCGCCGAAACGCCCCGAGAGAAGGCGAAGTCTCTGCTTGGTCGGGCCATATGTAGGGCAGGGTTAATGCAGGGCATGACGAATCCAAATAAGATGATGACGGAACTTAAGGCTATTATCGATGACCTAAAAAAGGCGAGACAGTTGGACCCTGGCAATGTCGAGGTCCAGCAAGTTTTGACGAGGTTAAGGCACGATCCCATGGTGAGACTTCTTGAGAAAAAAGGGCGTCCTTGAAAATTCGAGCTTCGCCTGTTATTCTTATGAGTACATCCCCACATCCCCCCCGAAGTTCGGGGGTCTTGTTTCCACAACCACACCACATCTAGTTGCGACTCCTCGGGAGTACGGACATTCTTTGCCATAGGATTTGACCGCCCGGGACTTCGGGACGGGCGGCGTCGAGGGTTTTGTTATCCCTGATTGGGAGGAAATTCTGATTCGCACAAGGATCGAGCCTGATAGTTCCGTCCGCGATGGCGCGGGTCTGCCACAACTTCTGAAGCGAGTCGCCGACTTGGCCAAGCGCGAACTACTGACCTGCCAGGAGTTCACGACGACATACACAGGCTTCTCCTCCGAAAAGCGATTCGTGATCGACGGATTGCCGCCTTACGGTCCGAACCGAGCGGATGCCGTTTTTGAGGTTCACCGCATTCTTGAGCGGTTAGGGCCGGAGGTCGTTTTCGTCGTGGACATCGTGCGGTGCTCTGACCGGGTGCTGGGAACTCAGCACAGGCTGGTGGTCGCCGGGCGGGCGGCCCGGCGACGAGAATGCTCCATCTCGATGACGATTGCGAGGGGTCCCGGTGGTGGGTGGAAATTCGTTGGGGGAAAGGAAGTCCGCGATTCCGAACGAGGGCACCACGTCCACATACCTTCCCTATTTTGGGAGGCAACCCCGTGAAGCTCGTTAAAATGGACGCCCCGATCCAGCCCAGGAACATGGTCATCGTCTCCATGCGGGGGAAGCTCTCCCCGCGTCGGGCAGTCATCAGGGCGTGCGAGCGTGTGCTGGCCGGGAAGACTGAGTAAGGAGGATGTCATGGAAGACCCTATAAGCTCACCGAATCATCGAGTCGGAGCAATGCGAAGAATTGCCTATACCTTCGCCGATACGGCGAATGAAATAGCCACGATCAATGCCGCTGGCTATAGCACTGCGGAGACGGTTAAGCGCTTAAATGAAATCCTTCTTCGGACTTGGCGCATGGAAATGGAGGACCCCAAGGCGCCAAAGATGCAGGTCTACATCAGGCGTTTCGACGACCAGACCTTCATCGATAAAATCTGGCAACCACTGGATGACACTTATGGGAAGGTCGGTCTCTATTCGATCGAGGAGTTGGAGGAAAAAACCGGACGCATGAGGAATGTTCAGTGACGGCGTCCAGGGACGCTCTACGCACGGCGGAGGCGAGACTCCTTCGGGACGCCGTTTCCGCATCCCGGTTTATCCGGCCAGACAACCCGGATTTGGCACACAGGTTGGACTATGGTGTTATCGGCTTAGTGACGGCAATGACCTTCGGTCAAAGGCTAGGGGTTGCTTCACTTGAGGGCTGTGATGATGCGGAACTGCGGCAGGCCCTAGCTAAGACCAAGTCCGAGATGGGTATCGACATCGCCGAGCTTGCCCATCTAATCGTGTCGTGGCCGTCAGATTCTCTGGAG
The DNA here is from genome assembly GCA_043827405.1 of Elusimicrobiota bacterium. Taxonomy (GTDB): domain Bacteria; phylum Elusimicrobiota; class Elusimicrobia; order UBA1565; family UBA1565; genus JBDRPD01. The sequence goes on from JBDRPD010000050.1 coordinate 150,697, forward strand.
CCGATTATCTTCTCCTTTGAGCCATCAGCCAATCGGAAGATTGCAAGAAGGATTCTCTGCCTGATGAAAGACCTTGGGCGCTGTAGCCATCCAAATTGGTATCACCGGGTCATCTTCTCGTTTTTGGAAATCTTCGTGGATAGGCCCATCCTCGTCCCAATCCAGTGGCTAGGTGATCGCATGGGACTCAATGTGGGTCCACTCCAGATGCGGATTCTTAGGTGGACTTCAAGGTTGCTGTAGTTATGACCGATCCGATCCGACCAGCCCGAAACTGCGTCATCGTCTCGATGCGCGGGAAGCTCACTCCGCGCCGGGCGATCGTCAGGGCGTGTGAACTCGTGCTGGCCGCAGTCCAGGCGTCCGTGCCGTTCCTACGGCCAACCCCTCAGCCGAAGGCAACCGCCGGGCTCACCCGGGCCGCAATCACTAAGATCAGGGCCGAGCGTCTAAGAGTACGAGGATAATAAGTTTGAAAAATTTCTCAGAAAATTTCTCTTGGTCCCTTATGTGTTTCCGCATTCAGGGGGCCAAAGAGTTGTCGGGCACCCCCACCCCCCATGCCCCTTGTGAAATTATCAAACGCAGGAGGGATGAATGAAGAAATGCCGAACCGCAATCTACGCCCGTGTCTCGTCGAAGAAAGACCAAACTCCTGAGAACCAGCTTCTCGAACTTCGACGTTACGCCGAAGCTCGCGGCTGGACCATATTCGAGGAGTTTGTCGATCACGGCGTCAGCGGCGCCAAGGATAGCCGACCCGCACTCAATCGGCTGATGGACGCGGCACGAAAGCGCAAGATCGATCGCATTCTCGTCTCCCGGTTTGACCGCTTCGGGCGTTCGGTTAAGCATCTCATTCTCTCGCTAGAGGAGTTCCGCACTCTTGGCGTCGAGTTTACAAGCCTGGCCGACAACATCGACACAGCAACTCCCATGGGTCGGATGGCTTTCACGATGATCGCGGCAGTGGCTCAATTTGAACGTGAGCTTATCCGTGAGCGTATCCATTCAGGGCTCCGTAGAGCGCGAGCCCAGGGCAAGAGGCTCGGGCGCCCCCGGAAGGCCGTGGATGACTCTATGGTTCTTGTGCTGAGGAAACGAGGCCAGTCCCTGCGCCAGATCGGTCGGTCGCTCGGAATAAGCAAAGACGCTGTCGCCAACATACTGTCTGTAATGGGTACGAGAAACGGTGCGGGGTCCTCGTCGGGGCCAATCATCGAAAAAGGCCTGTCTGCATAGAAATGATTCCAGACATCAATAAGGATCACAACTTCACCCCGGCAAGCGAGTCAGCCCCTGCCGCGCTCCGCAGGATCGAGGGCCTTGGGAGATGGCGACCGCCGCCGGGCCGTCAGACAGGACTAAAACAGGTGGACAAACTCACAGGCGGTCTTCCTGCCGGAGAGTTGACGCTGGTTGCAGGCCGTCCGTCTTCGGGGAAGTCCGTCCTGGCAAGCATGGTCGCGTACAAAGCCCTCATTGAGGAGAAGCCGCCCTGCGTCGCGTACTTCTCTCTCTCCGAGTCCCAGGAGAACCTCATATTGCGTTTTATCGCCCTGGAATCCAAGTGTGAGCTATTTGAATTACGCCACGCTTTCTTCAAGCGGACCAACTGGGGCTCGATCGAGTCTGCGGCCAAGGTGCTGGCCGAAGCTCCGCTTTTCATCGATGACAGCCCGTGCCTCACGGTGGCCGATCTCGCGGGCCGCTCCCGTGCCCTCGCAGACGAGTTGAAGGCCCGGAGCGAGAGCCTTGGCCTGGTCGTGATCGACTCCCTCGAACTCCTGAGATGCCGGACGGGAAGAATTGGCCAGCGTCCCAGTGAAATTGCCAGGGCCGCCAGAGCCGTTAAGAAGCTCGCCCGCGACACGGGCGCCGCCGTTGTCATCATCAGTCGCATCGAACCGCCTGCCGAGATTGTTGCCCTTGCGAAAGCTCCCAGCCTGGCTGACCTCGATGCCGCCATGCCCGCAGAGCGCTTGGCGGACCTCGTGATCATAACCCATCGCCGACCGTGCTCAGAGAACATGGACCCCGAGCAGGAGGAGGCGGCAGAAATCATCATTGCCAGGAGCGCGGGGCCAACAGCGACTGTGCCCGTCATGTTCCACCCCCAGATGCCTATCTTCAAGGATTACCCTGCCGCCTGATACGGTCAAACGGGTATTATTTGGGAGCCCTCTATGTCGAAAAACAAGAAGCGAGCCCTAATCGTTGAGGACGATCCGTCGTTGGCGCGAATATTTCCCCGGTTCCTCGGCGCTCTGGGCTGGAGTGCGACGGTGATCTCCAATGCCGATGCCGCGCTCAGGGTGTTCGAGCCCGGTCGCTATGATCTCGCGTTGATCGGCGTGGGTCTCGGCGACGGCATGGACGGCGTCGCGCTTGCCGGGTGCCTTCGTAATCGGGAGCCGTCGTTGCGGATTATGTTAACCTCGGGCGATCCATCCAGTCTCGTGCGGGCCGAGGGCGCAGGGTTCCACCTGTGTCTGCCTCAGCCATTCACACAAGAGGAGCTTCAAGCTCTCATCGAGAGTCCTGCTTAGGCGATTCTCGACACCCCTCGACTTTGGTATTCCCTCCGTTTCTCGATCGACCGTTGGTCCCCGGTGTGTTCGTTGGCCACTGATGCTGGCTGGACCCGTTGTGCTGGGCCATGATCTTGTCGGCACCCTTCTTAACGAGGACCGCCAGCACCTCTTGGTCCGCCGGGTCCAGGGCCTCCTTCAGTTCCCGCATCAATTGGGTGGCCGCCTCTTTCCGGAGAGCCTGTTCGTCCTTCGGCCCGGAGGGGAGCCCCGCCTCCAACTTCCTTGTCCAGGCGGTGGTCTTCACAACTGCTTTCATCGCGTCTGCATCGCCACTCCAGGTACGTTTCGGGTTAAGGGCGACGACCAGTGCATAAACCTTCAGCGCCGCCCGCTGGAGCACATATAGATCGGATGTTGAATCGATCTCTGCCGCCCTTTGCCGAAAGACCTCCATGGCCGCCTTAATCTCCTCATTCTGAAGGGGACCATGTGCTTCCATGGGCATAGGCCCTGCCGTGCCTTGCCCGCCTTCGCCCCCATATCGCCGCTGGATGGCGTCCCTGGCGATCTCCTCAACGGTCTTTCCCGTCGCCTCGGCCTGGCGCACCATGGAAGCCGCGCCGGGCTCCAGGTTCCGGATCACGTTCCTATCTGTGAGCCCCAGCGATTCCCTCCAGCGTCGAATCTGCCGCGTTGTCACCCCGTACAGAGCGGCGATGTCCCCCACGGTTAGGTCCAGGTTACTCCACAGGGCACGGAACTCCGCGATCTCCTGATCAGTATGGGGATTCTTGGCATGGCCGGGGCGGAACTTGGGGTTGGGGCGACGTGGCAATTCCTCATTGTCGTTCTGCGACAATGAGGTTTGTGGGGGTCGGGCGGGGATGGATGCACTACCCGAGCCGAAGCGTGGTCCGTCCGCCGGGCCCGCAGGAGGAAAAGCGGCACGATTTGTGGCGCGACACACTTCTGGGGTGTCCCTGCCTCGGGCTACGGGGCCTTCCAGACCGTCCGCCCCCCCGGCCCCGTCCGCCAGGTTCGTCAGCCCACCGGACGGGCATTCTGACGTTCCAGACAGGCCATTCTGGGAAGCTGACGGAACTGAGAATTGCGGCCCGAACCCATGCGCCCGCCCATCCGCGCCGCCAGCATCGGACACTCCCGGGGGCTGACTTTCCGGTCTGTCCGGCCCCCCCCTGCCAGGACCGACTACTCCCGCCTTATCTGGAATGCCGAGACCAGGAAATGTTCCGTTGGTGCCGCCAGGTCGTCCCAGCACGAGAGCACTCGGGTTGAGAAGTATTTTCGATTCGTCCATAAAAAAAGCCCCCTTCGGGGTCGCCCCCCGTTAGTTGGCTTGTGCATTAGCGCCAGCCGAATGTTTGTCCGTCGCTCCCGGGTGATCCGGGCTAAGACTATTATACCCCGAGAGCAGGCCGATCCGCCAGGCTCGTCATCTCCTGGAAGTTCGCCTTCCTCGTCTCATCACCTTTTGACGCGCCAGCTTCTTCTTGGCCGCCGGGGCCCGGTGACATCCGTTCGACCTGTTCAGGACCTCCAACCTCTCCCTTGCCTCGCGCTTTCCCAGCCTGCGGATCGCAACGAGCGCGGCCTTCGCGGTCTCCCGTGGCTTAGTCTTGCCGCCCTCCCAAGCTAGGACCGCCTGACCGCTTACCTGAATAAGCTTCCCGAAGTTCTCGCGGGAGAGGCTGAGCCGCTTTCGCTGGGATCGAATCAGACGCGGGCTGATTCTCGCGTGCTTCATCTCGGTCTCGGATGCCTTGGGCGCCGTCCGGAGCTTTTCATTTAGATCAGCCATGAGGCGGGCGTTGTCGTGCTTGAGCAAGACGATTTGACGCCGATGCTGGACAGCCTCACGCTTCAAGCGGGCCACGTCCTTGCGGATTGCGGTGATCTCGGGGCGCGTTGATCGGCGGGCGAGGCGGGTGATCTCGGCCTTGAGGATCGTGTTCAGGTTGGGCATGGCTTCCTCCAGAGGGATGTGCGTGAGAAGATTCTATGATTTACGTCGGGTTCATGTTGTTGATTGAGAGTCGATCCGAGAGCGCATCCACGCGGGGCTCCAGCGGGCGCGGGCGCAGGGAAATCCGCTTTTGAAGGTGTCGCAGAAAGAACTGATTTTGAGACAGGGCGGGGGGCGAAACTCCACGCTTCGGGTATGTGTGCAGTCACGTCCGCTGGCCTCCCAAGTGGCGTAGGTGCTGAATTTTGCCGACAAGGATCGACGGCGGTGGGGACCCTGTGCCAAACCACCTCGGGTGGCTTGACGACCTCGCCTGAGCGGTGTATACTATATTTGTGTTAACCCCTGCCGTTAATTCTTTTAGCGGCCCCCCGCAACAATGCAAATTAGCTTCGATCGCAAAAAGGATGAGAAGGTCTGCAATTCCGAGAAGGCTATCCGCAAGAAATTCGGAAAGCGACAGGGAGACCTTCTGAAGCGGCGACTAACGGACTTGTCGGCCGCGACTGTGCTTGAGGATATGCGGAATCTCCCTGGTCGAACCAAGGAGCTTACCGCGAATCGGAAGGGAGAGCTATCTGTTGATCTGGTGCACCCAGACAGGTTGATCTTTGAGCCTGCGAATAGCCCGATCCCTCGCCGTGATGATGGAGGTCTTGATTGGACCCGTGTCACGGCAATTCGGATTCTTGAACTGGATATAGACTATCACTAACCCATGACCACGAATACATTCAACCCCGACTATTGCGTGCATCCCGGAGCGACTCTGGACGAAGTGCTCGCCGAGAGAGATATTTCTCAGGCAGAATTTGCAGATCGCACTGGGCGTCCCAGAAAGTCGATAAATGAGATCATCAAAGGAAAAGCGGCTATCACACCAGAGACAGCCCTTCAATTCGAGAAGGTCCTCGGGATTCCAGCACGTTTCTGGAATGCTCGTGAAAGCCAGTACAGGGAGTTCCTTGCGCGTAAGGATTCTGACTCCAAGTCGGTCCAGCAGATTCGGTGGGCCAAGCAATTCCCTTTTAGGGACATGATTAAGGATAGTTTGGTCCCAGCGCTTGCAGAAGCTCATCGGCAGGTTGATGCCTTGCTGGAGTACTTTGGAGTCGTGTCTCCCGAGCAGTTCGAGGTTATCTGGGGAAAGAAGCAACACGCTTATCGCAAGTCTCAGGCTTTTGAAGTTGATCACTTTTCACTTGCCGCGTGGCTCAGGAAGGGAGAGTTGGTCGCTCAGCAGATCGAATGCGCTGACTACGACCCTGATGCCTTTCACCGGGCACTGGTGGAAGCCAGAACCCTAACGATCAAGCCGCCTGAAGTCTTTTGCCGGAAGCTCGTAGATGTTTGTCGAGCCGCAGGTGTCGCCGTCGTGTTCGCAAAAGAGTTGCCTAGAACTCGTGTGAGCGGGGCGACTCATTGGCTATCACCCAAGAAGGCTTTGCTCCAACTTAGCCTTCGCTACAAGACCGATGATCATCTCTGGTTTACCTTCTTCCACGAAGCGGGGCATATCTTGCTTCATGGGAAGAAGCAGTGCTTTCTCGAAAAGCGTGGACGCGGGACCGGGAAGCTGGAGGCGGAAGCGAATCGTTTTGGAGGGGATTTTCTTATCCCCCCCGACGAATTGAAGCGGTTCCTATCGGCGGGGGTAGTTAGTGGGGCTCGCGTGGTTGGGTTTGCAAGACGGATCGGGATTGCGCCCGGAATCGTTGTCGGCAGACTACAGCATGACAAGGTTATTCATCCCAGCCAGCTAAATACCCTAAAAGTCCGACTTAAGTGGGCGGATTAAGTGTCTGACGAGGAGCCGTCTGACCAATTACCTGCGACACAGTCCTTTGGACGCCAAGTCGGAGTTGGCACCATTCTAAGGGTAACTAGTGCGCCCCAGGTTTTACATTATGTTCGATGAACTTCAGCGACGCATAAAGAAGCTCGATCAAGAGAAGATTGCCATCCCGGTTGAACTGGATGCAGAGGGCTTTCTTGATCGAGAGTGCCCCTCAGATCGCTGTCGCTTTCAATTTAAGGTGCTGAATGAGGACTGGAAGAATATCTGCAAGGATGAGGCCATCTATTGTCCTCTTTGTGGTCATGCCGATCCTTCAAATGCCTGGATGACCCAACAACAATTGGACAATGTTCGGAGTCAGGGGACAGCCTACATTTCAGGCGTCATTGGAGATGCACTCAAGACTGACGCGAAGAAGTTTAATAGACGCCAGCCCAAGGGTGGTTTCTTTCGGATGTCACTTCATGCAAAGGGATTTCACACAGGACATATTATTGTTCCCGTCCCTGCTGGCGAGACGTTTGTTTTAAAGATCGCTTGTGAAAAATGCACTTGTCGCTTCGGGGTGGTCGGGAGTGCGTTTTTCTGTCCAGCTTGTGGGTACACGTCGGTTGAGCGCCTTTTTGATGACGCAATCGGCAAGGTGTACACGAAGCTCGATGCCATCCCGCGCATTCGAGAGATGTTGGAGCAAGATGTGGGTCGTGATCAAGCCGAGGTGACTTGTCGTTCTATTATTGAATCCTGCCTGTCCGATTGTGTCGGAGCGTTCCAGAGGCTCGCCGAGACCATTTTCGATCGACGTGACAGTGCGGAGAAGCCTCGACGAAATGCCTTTCAGAACCTCACCGAGGGCAGTAACTTATGGAAGGCGGAATTTGGATGCGGCTACGATCGGTGGCTAACATCCGATGATTTGGCGGAACTCAATCGATTCTTTCAACAACGGCACCTGCTGGCTCATCGAGAGGGGTTGGTCGATGAGGACTATGTTGCGAAGTCTGGAGATGATTCCTATACAGCCGGACAGCGGTTGGTTATTAAGGCCGCCGATGTGAGACGCTTGGCAGAACTGGTTGCAAAGCTCGGGAATGGTCTGAAAACCTCGCCTGATCAGTCCGCTACCGAGGAGACTTAGCCGCCACCCGCTTCCCTTCAATTCGGTCCGCTCCTTTTTGTTTGCACCAATCTAGCCAGCACCTGCTGATCTGCCGGGTCCAGTGCATCATGGCCTGGATCGGGCAATGATGATTGTTAAGGCCAAAACAGCCCATCCCTGTCACCCCGGACAAAGGGGGATGGACGGTCATCAGCGCGTGGGTTACGGTGCCTTTGGGTGACTCAGAACAAACCCCGCCTCGGCTACATAACGGTTGTGGAGCCACGCGAACAGGTCGAGAAGGGGCGGAGTGTGGCGGAGACACTTCCAGGACATTTGGTGGCCGATAGCCCACTTGTTGCCCCCATGGAGGCATTTATTCCGGGCGGTGTTGGCCTTCAAGTAGAAGTCCAGAGCCTCCTGGATTGTTGGGTTGGGCTTCCGATCCACTTCGGCACCCGCCTCCGCAATGGCGTCCTTCCATGTCTTGCCCGCCAGGGCCGGAAACAGCTTTTCCACGCGCCGCCGGGGGAATAGGTTGTCCTTGAGGAGGCGTTCCTGAACGTTAGCCTTGAGGCCCTCCTTGAACATGAACTCACGGAGGAAGTCTTCAAGGAGCACCTCTAAAAGAGTACAGAAGAAGATGACGACCGCTAGGTGATGCCCCTTGACCGCCAAGTGGTCGTCGGTCTGGGACGAATCGGCATGATAGAACTCCTGGATGAGGTTGATCGTGCTGAGGATGCCGACATGGAAGAACATGCGCCCGCCGTCACTGGGCTTTTTGCAGTTCGGGCAGGGGAACCCGATCAGCGTCCAGTCTCCCTCGCGGCCAACATAACCACATGATTGGCACTCGTTGTGGCCAGCGATGACGGAGCTTAAGTGCTGGCCCTTTATCTTCGTGATGTCCATCGCTATGCCCGATCAAGCGCTGAGGACATCTCCAGGAGTCGCATCAAGAGACTCGCTAGGCAAAGGTATTCGACCGCCTTGGCCGGGTCCTTCTGGACAATGTTCTCATGAGCTTTTCGGTTTCTAATGCCCACAATCCCCTTGAATAAGAAATAGATACCTCGATGCTCATTGATTTCTTCTCCCGTGTCGAGGGGATTAAATCTAATGGGGGGAGTCCTTTTGTCGCAACCCATCGCATGATCAATCATGCTGGCCCCGCCGTCGCGGAGCGGCTCCCCCTTCGTCTCCAGAATGGCTTTGACTTCCGCGATCACGCGCTTGAGCGCCTCCTCAATCGCCTGGGCATAATGTCCATCCAGGAGTAGGTTCCCCGAGACCGCATCGATGGCGGGGTGGAGCGAATACCCCTGGAGTGGATTCGGGTTGATTAGGCCACTCGTAGCGGGTTCCGCTGACTCGTGTTCTTCAATAATGGCCGCCAGCGCCGTCCGCTTGGATTCAAGCTCTTTGAGAAAGAGTCGGTAATGCTCCGCATCGGTGCGCGCCCATTGCCCAGGTCCTGAGCCCTGGAATACAGAAACAACACTGCCGTCGAATGTCCCGATGAGGAGCTTGGTGACAGTTGACAACCAGAGCATATATTCAGGATGAAAGGCCGGAGGGTGCTTCAGCTTCTCAACCCCAGCGAGCTTTGTCTTCAGTAGCCTGATGCACTCATTGATTTCCATAATGCCTCTTGCCCTTACTGGATGTCTTTAATCCGACGCCAGTGGAAACCCCGCGCCTCGACGAACCTCTCGATCAGGTTGTAGATGGCCATGTTCACCACTCGGGTGAGGTCGGAGAGCTTGTCGGCGATCTCCTCCTTGGTGCCCAGTTCGGTCAGGGTCTCGAAGCACCCCTGGACAGCGGCATCGGCGAAGAAGAACCGCGTGTCCTGCATCGCCTTGCCCCTCGAAATAAATGCATCGTCCCTGCCGGGCACTGAGGCATCCTCAAAGAAGCGTCGATAGCCCCTGTTGATGTATTTGAGGTCGCTGTAGTGGTTCGAGACCTTGTTGCGGACCCGCAGGAGGGCCTGCATTAGCGGTGACTTGGGGCCGCTTGCCTTGCTGTTGGAGAAGTCAACGAGCGCGTTCCAATGCTCGCGGTTGTCCTTCTTCATCAATCTGACGGCTTCCTTGAAGACAGAGTGATCTTGGACCTTTGGGTGCTTCGCGATCAGTTCAGCAATCTCCGAGAAGCAGGAATACAGGAGCTTTACCACATGGAAGTGCTTCCCTCCAATATCTCCCGACCTCGATGTTGGACCAACAGGAACGTGATCCCGGCAGGTCTTCAACATGGCGTAAGCCCAGAGACGGTCAGATAGATCGTTGAAGGCTATCGCCAAGGCCAAGACGAAGGTGCAGGCGTCCTGCTCGTCCGGGTCCTCGGACTTGAAGGCTTCGGGGTCGAAGGTCTCCAGGGGGGCTAGGTCGCAGAGGCCGTCAATATCCATAACGTCCACATTGTAGCCCTCCTCGGCGGCCTTTACTACAGGGCTTAGCCTGATTGCCCGCCGTGAGATGTGTTTCTGGCGAGCATTAGGGCCTCTCAGATGATGGTAGAAGTTCCCTACCGATCAGGCATCTTCGGCATTGCAGTCTTAGTGGGGGGGGGTGAAACGCTGGTTCCTGGAAGGGGTTGGTCGGATGGTAAAAAAGGTCTAGTCCGGGAGGACAACGCCCCGTGCTCATATAGGCTCTTACAAATCGCCCTCGTTGATTCAGGGAGGTCACCCAAACTTTGCGACCACGGCGGTTAAGATAGTAGCGGCCACCACCATCTGGCGCAGAGATTTCAATGGAGACCTTATTGGTGGGCGAAGAAAGCTCTCCTTCTAGGATAGCTGTGAACTCGCCCCGTTCATCCGTTGTCTGCGAGACGAAACAAGCATCCTGCTTCTTTTCATTGGTTTCATGGCAAGGGTAGGTGTGAATAGAGACTCGGGTATTGCTTCTTCCTGCGTGTCCGCGTTGGGACCAGTTCTGGTAATCGTCTTTGTGTGGCCAACAGGATGTAATCCCAGTGAATCGAAATCGAGTGTCAATGTGGGTCCGAAATGGGGCCGTAAGCAAATCATATGGGACCGTAAGAACAGGGCCGATTACTCTTGCGAGATAGGATACGGGCACGATTACGAAAACCCATCCTCCAGCATAAGCCAAACCTTCGCCATGGAGTTTCGTCGCCTTGTAGAGCTTCTTGGTGGCGCCAAAGTTTAAGCGGTTGATCCGCCGCTTGGATTTGATTACCTCGACAAAAGGTTGTTCGGGATAAGATCGTAGCTTGATAGCGCTTGCAGGCGTTGTGGCGGCAATAAGCATGAGAGATGCCGCAAGGAGAAGGTGTGGCTTGGATGAGCGTGTGGCCTGCATCAAAGGAAGCGTATCAATTATTATGCCAGGAGACTCGGTGACGCCTTGAGAATGGCCAGCCTCGGACTTTTCTGGGACTTTCGCGCAACTTAGGGCAACTTCAGGCAAGCTAGAGCAACGTTGGCGGGCTACTTCTCCGACGGGGAATCATTCTCTCGACGTGGGCGGGGTGGGTGCCTCTCGCTTTTCAGGGTTGTTCAGCCTATACGTGCGCCTTAGTCTGCCTGTTTGTCTCGCTCATCACACTCCCAAGAGGATTTCGTGCTTCTCCAAATATCCTTTCCTCTTGTCCAGTTGGGGTATCGGTAAGCATAGAGTGCTCCATTATTCTCGTTCCAGATAAAGACATCCTGGCCATCCGAGAGCACGGGCTGGGCAGGAAGGTCCGGCCTTACGAACTGACCTGACTTGATGTCGATGTAGTGGAATGTCCCCGATCTTGCATCCTCAGGGAAGAACATCGCGTCGGCTGATGGCAGGATTCCCATAATGCGCCGCGCTTTGCCTGAATACCCCACGAAGACTAGAGTGCCGTCGTTGTCTGTGCGGTGAAGGGCAGGATTGGCCGCGATAGGCAAGGCTGTTCCCTTCTCTGGATGTATGGCAACATAGCGGTCCCTTCTGGGGTATCTCGCGGGGGCGATGTCTTCAACCGGAAATCGGCTTTGGCCAATGATGAGTGCGTCCGGAGTGACAAGAATATCGCCGACCTCCGAAGCTCTATACCGTATCTTGGCAGGGGTCCAGGGAATATAGGGAACGAGGTTGAAGGTCCACTCTGTTTCCCCTGAAACGGCGTTGACCGCCGTCACTGTATTCGTTGAAACCAGATACGCCAGCGTCCCATCATTATTGGCGGCCACATGGCTCTGGCTAAATTCTCGCTCCAGCTTGCCATTGCGGTCCAACATGTAGACTTCCCCATCTTGCCTAAAAAAGAGAAATTGCCCGATTTCTTCGGGATACTGAATTGGTCCTTTGCCCCACTCATTCGCATAGGACCACTTGGTATCTCCAGTCCTGGCGTCAATAAATGAAATCTTCCGCTCGTCAACGCTGTAAATCCCATGTTTGCCAGCGACCGCTCTGGAGTAAGAGAAGGTCGCCCTTGCGAGGATATGCAAGGTGCTCGTAGAAAGAAAGGTCCACTTAGTCTGCGCCTCCTCCTCGGTGACAGAGGGGCATAATCCTCGGCACTCTGCTCGTTCTATTGGTTGCGCGACGACATAATCGTCACCGGAGTGTATGTCCTGGTTATATCCCGACCACTCAAAGTCCCAAGACCACTTAACTGGAGTTGACCACAGCATGTCTCTATGCGGATTGAATCCAACAGCCCGAAGCTCCTCGTCGCCGTGTCGCAACGATGATCGGTGGAGCAGGAACGCAATAGCGAGGTCTGGATGTTTGACGACCAAATCGCTTTGCTCATCTGCCTGCATGTGAGTTTCGATGACGCGCCGACATTGCCCGGTCTCACGGTCCAGCATGGTGAGTTTTGTGCCATGTAGCACAATCAGGAAGTCTTTTGAGACAGCCCAACGGAATGACCCATATTCGGTCCAGCCATGCTGGACGGTGCAAAGGCAGACCAGAATCCCGACAACAAGAGCCGGAATTATCCGCCGTCGGCCACCGACCGATGTCAACGTTTGTTTCATTACTACTCCCCCATCAGCATGTGCTCAATCAGAAACTTCGCATCGTCGTAGACCTTTGGCGCATATCTGTATTGCTCGGATGGCGTTGGTCGCACATCAGGGGCGGGGACAACTGACTTGGCCCGTAAATCAGCATGAAATGCGTATGCGCGGGCATAGGCCCTCCCGGTCAGGTCGCTTCCATGATGGGCGACCTCAACGTGATAGGTCGCTCCATCTTCATATTCCGCCGTCCACTCCAGTCGGTCGGGGAACCCTTTGCTACGAAATGCTTTGACAGCACCGCCGAGTAATTCTTCGACGGTTCTCTTTCCTCGCGGTGGTTTATATGCCTTCACCAACTCGATGGCTTCTTCCTCGCGGCCCTTCAACTTGCGCTCGCTAATCTTAGAAGCTGTAATGGGTGCCGATTGATTTTGCCTATGCGCTTTGGGATGTAAGGCAGGAGGGGGCGGAGAACCAGTGGACTCCAACTTCGGGATGGTCAACAGAACTGCGACAAGACACATGACGATTACCACCCCAAGCAAGAAAATCTTGACCTTCTCGCCCTTGCTCAACGGTTTCAGTTCCAGACCGATCCTCTCGGCTACCCACCCCCACAAATCTCCCCAAATTCCGCCCTGGTCAGTCTCGACCAATTTTAGCTTGCATTTCCGACAACGGCCCTGCCCATCTTCCAACTCCTCGACCTTTCCGCCGCACTCTGGACAATGCCCGGAATTATTATCCTGCATGGCCCCGATATTGGACTTGGATTCCCGATTTTTGCGGCCACGAGATAAAAGGTGCGTCCCGCACTGGCGGCAAAACTTGTCGTCATCGAGGACTTCACCCCCGCATTTTGGGCAATTCAATTCCTATCCTCCTGCGACGCACTTCTATCCGAGGAACGAGAAGGGGCGTCCGTCTCGCTTGTCGGGGTTATTCGATCCTCTATCAGCGACGCTTGCCCCGCCGCTTTTTCTTCTTTGCCGCCCGGCCCACAGGGGAGCCGTTCGCCGTGCCGATCACCTGAAGGCGCTCTCTGGCTTCGCGCTTTCCGAGCTTGCGGATCGCAACCAAAGCGGCGCGGGCCGCTTCTCGGGGCTTGGCCTTGCCGCCTTCCCAAACAAGGACCGATTGTCCGCTAACCCGTAGGAGCTTCCCGAAGTTCTCCCGTGACAGTCCGAGCCGCTTTCGCTGGGCCCTAATCACCCGGGGACTGATCCTCGCGTGCTTCATCTCATCTTCGGTCGCCTTGGGCGGGGCCTTGAGCTTCTCATTGAGGTCGGTCATCAGCCTCTGATTATCATGTCGAAGCTGTGCGATCTGGCGTCGATGCGCGGCGGCCTGGTGTTTAAGCCACGCCACGTCTTTCTTGAGCGCGGCATTGATCGGGTGTATTGCTCGACGAGCTAGGCGGGTGATCTCGGACTTTAGGATTGTGCTCAGATCAGGCATGGTCTCCTCCAGAGAGTCTGCATCGGAAAGATTCTATAATTTGCGAGTCCCCGCATTTCGCAAGCACGATATAAACGGGAACTCTTTTTAATTCGGAGGGTTGGCAGTGCGAGCACTACGTTTGAGGCCGAGATTGGTTCCGGAACCTCTATGGGGGAAGGGCCTCCGAAAACATCTTGGAGAGTACCGCTGGTCGTCAAAAGTGTCGAAGCCCATCCGCGAAGCCGCCAAGTGGCGGTGTGAAATCTGTCGCAGTTCAGGCAACGACAGTCCCCTAAACTGGAAGGTGTGTTGCGACGAAGACTGGAAATACAACGACAAGGCCCATACTGCGAAATTGGTCGGCCTCCAGTGCGTATGCTGGAAGTGCAGTGGTGTCATCCACTTTGGGCGAACCGCTTGCTGGTCCACCCCAGAGCAACTAGCCGAACTTAAAGCTCACGCCCTAAAGATCAATAAGATAACCGAGGACGCCTGGACGCGAATACTCGCCAAAGAACTGGCCGCATGGGAAAAGCGCTCGAAGTATAAGAAGTGGATAATCTCCTGGGAGGGCTGGGAGAAAATACTTCGGAAAAAGATTGGTCTGTGATGTCTATGGCTGGCCCACAAAAACAGTCGCCATCCCTCGGAACATCTGCCCCACCTGTCTCGCGGAATATTCTTTCTTGACTTCGTCAATCCATTCATGCAAAACGCCGGATGGCATCATCGCCTTGCGAAAGTCATGCTGAGAAAATTGTCCCATCAAGCCCTCCCAGGACGTAAAGTCCGGCTTGAACGGTTTCGAGTAGACGGCGATGCTTCGACGATCACATTCAACGCGGTGATACCCCCGGAGGCCCTTTGGCAAGACAGAAACAGGCAGGAAGTGTGTGCCTCCCAAAAGATGCGGACAGGCTCCGCCAAGCGCCCTGAGCGTATTGAACAATGGGAACACATAGTGCACGGCATGGGGGTGGAGGTTGCTCAAGCGTCGGAGGGCTCGATATTGATGGCCGCCTATTCGGAATCGGTAAGGGAATGTATCACGCGGCGTGGGGCTTGGAGACTTAAACTGAAGCATCATGTGAAATCCCGGCGCATTCCTGACGAGTCCGTCTAGTCCATTACGAAACTCCTGATCCTGCTTCATGCCGATCCAGGTCGCGTGGTGACAGCCGGGCCATCCTCGTATCTGGCCCAATAATTCCGCACAGATGTTGATCTCCAGAGTTTTTTCAGAGACTTCTTTTCTCGCCATTATCCTAAATCCTCAATCCTAGATCGCCCAGCCCATGACGACCTGGGCGGTCGGCGGGGACGAGGACACGGCGCCAGATTGGGGGCGCGACACCGTCGAGCGTGATCTTGATCTGATAGACCTTCTCGCTGGGCTTCGCCATGTGACACCTCGGGAAAGTGCGACGATAGCCCACTATAGCAGACACGCAAGCTTGTGGCCAAATGGCGGCCAAACCATGTCACAAAGCAGGGAAAACGCGGGAACTGGCGGGAGAGAGCGGGGTCGTGGTCTACACGGATTCCCCGTCGGAGAGCACTCCCCCGCGACGGAAAATACGGACACGCATGGAACCGTCTGGCCGGATTATAAGGGAGGCGGTCTGCCTCTGAGCCGGATGCCCGTCGCACCTGCAATCTTACGCTTTTCATGGCGGGATGAGAGTCCAAATGGCCTCGGTGCCACCCCTGATGCGATCGACACCAACTCACGCCTTGTTTTGTTTTGATTTGCGCACTATACTTCTCCCGAGATTGACACTCCGACATCGAAATGTTAGAAAGCAATTACTTCCAACGGGATGGGGATTCTTTAGGCTGTCGATCCCCACGAAGGATATTATTATGAAGTTTGAAGACCTTGAGATTGCAGTCCTAAAAGGTGGTATTTTTCTTCCAATTCATCGCCTCCAAAAACAGTACCTCGCCCTCAAGAAAGCTGATGTCTTGGATACCATTGCAGAGAGCATTAAGGAGGAGCCATTCGGGCCTTTCTCCTTTACACCTTTGATAGTTGAGGACGACGGCGAAGAACAGGTCCAAATCAAGGCCACCGGAGAGTTGGACATTCAGTTCACGCTCCATTCGGCGGGAATTTCTTTTTCGGCCCAACGTATTTCTTGGTCAGAGAAAGAAAAATTTCTCCCAACAATTCCCGTTGCTTACTCAAATTTGAAGGAGAGCCTTTCAGCAGGTGTCTGGACCCGAATGGGCCTTGAACTCGTCTGCCTCCTGCCCAAATCAAAAACCAACGCTTTGAAGGTCCTGGAAGACAAGATCTCCCCGATTTCACGAAAAGAACCGCGCGGACTTATCACTCCCCAAGCGAAGTTTCTCGATATTGATTTGAAGTTTCTGGTCAAGGATGGTGACTACACGAGTAAGCTTCGAGTCACCACTTACGAAATCGATGACACATCTCGCATTGTCGTCATTATGGATGTTCAGGCTGAGCCATCGAAAAATCCCCAAGAAACTGATCTAGGCTCTGTCCAGAAGCAGATTTGGGGCAAAATTCAGTCAACATTGACGGAGTTCGCTCCGCCGCTTTGCGTGGATTAAGGCGAGGAAGCCCATGGACGCCGATGACCTTATCGATGAAATTAGAGGGAAAAAATCCGGAGAAGGCCAGGCACTCGCCAAGATGCAGGCAGACATTTCCGGCACTGACTACCTTGCCCTCTATCAATCCATCTTCTCACAATCAATCAAGGAAGACCTTTGGCGTCCCTATGGGATTGGCCCAAGTGCATCATACGGTCTTCACAAATTGTTTTCCACCGGTTTTTTGAAGCCACCTCAGCGCTCACGACCTTCAACGCGACACGAGATTATCAGAGAACTTTTTTTCCTCCGACTCGCCATGAATCGCCAAACCAAACTGCTTTCTCAACTGGGCCCGACGATGGGGCGCGCAGATTTCCTTTTTTCGGCTCTGATGATTGCTGTGGCCACAGTGTTCTTCGTAATGGGCCTCGTCCAAGCGGCTTACCAACTCCAAGTAATCGGCATTACCATCTACTTGGTAACCGCATACCACCTGATCCGCCTTATTTTCCGGGAACGCTCTGGAAACTGCTTCGATGGATTGGGAAACGATTAAAGGCTTTCTTGCCGAATCCCCCAAAATCGGGGGGCTTGCTGTTGTTATGTGGTATGCAAATGATTATTGGAAGAATTACCTGCCAGTCCATCCAAATTCTAAGCTCTCCAACCCGGTTGTTTTTCTTGGGCTTCTTATCCTTGTAGCAGTCGGCTTTCTTGTTTGGGCCAAGAAGCAACGCCAAGACGCTGAACGAGACCGTCGTATTGATGGGCTCCGCCCGTAGCCCATTTCTTCGCAATTTGAACCAGTCCATCTTGTTGATTCCCCGGCGGTTTCGGTTCGCGGGATCGCCGATCTCATGAGATTCGTCAAGGTCCATTTTGGGCGAAAGTGCCCCGGTGATGTGCGTGGTTAGTCGGGTCACCCCCATCAGAAACCTTAACGCCATGGATGATCGACTCGTGGGGAGCGCGGTCCTCGGTCCCAGCCCAGAGTGTCCTGTTCAGTGTCCTGTTTCGGTCAAAACAGGGTCTACGGCTGGCAACGATCGGCAAGAGGGGGGAAAGGGCTCCGTCGGGAAACGCAATAAACCGAAAGTGTGGGCGGAAATCGAACCCGCTCGACGGGTTTTGCAGACTCGCCCCTTAAACCACTGGGGTATCGCACCAATAAGTTATTGTCATTGCCTTTTTGGGCCATCGGCGGCAACGGCTCGGCATCACTTGGATGTTCGCCTTCTTCGTCTCGGCACCTTTCGACGCGCCAGCTTATTCTTGGCCGCCGGAACCCGGGGGCTTCCGTTCGACCTGCTCAGGACTTCCAATCTCTCCTTTGCCCCGCACTTCCCGAGCTTACCTATTCGTACACAGAAAAATTCCAGCGTTGGCCAACTCGAACAACAGCACCTCAAACCTGCACCCCGGCGGACTGATTCGGGTCTGCGACCTTAAGAATCCTGTTGGCGTACTTTCCCGAGGAGAGAGGGGCGTGCTCCCAATCACATCACGATCGAACTTCCTTCTCGAATACCTGCTCTTATGCGCGAGGGCATTTCTGATGATCGCCGATTTGTGAAGTATCGATTTGGACTCATCGGGCAAAGACGTGAACGGGCGCCCCCCTGTGAAGAAAATCTTTGCCCTGCTTGCGGTGCGATCATACGGGAGCCAGTCTAAATAATTCTTCCCCGCATATACGAACTCGCGTGCGACCGCATAAGACCTAAACTCAGTCCTCGGGCTGGCTTCCGGGTGGCCGAGTCCCCCGACAAGCAGGCCGAAGAACAAATCTTCGAGGAACGCCTCGAACATGGCAACCGAGGTGACAAACAAGCCTGCATATAACGCTTCAACATCTCGAACTCCGATTTGCCGCTGGGCCAGAAGTGCCTCGACCTTTAGCCGCGTCTTATCCAGCGAGCCCAGACGGCCAAAGAGGACCTTCCCGAGGTCTAATGCGTGCTTAGGCAAGCCCGCACTCTTTTTTGAGGTAGCCAAGCTGAATCTTCCGAGAGCTAATATGGGTGGTTCGTCTTGCGACGGCTTCCAAGACTTTCTCGCTCGCCGTTTGCTTGTCTAACTTATCGCCCGCCGCCTTTATCTTCGTGAACAGCGCCTTCTTAACTGGCCGCTCCTTCTTCCGCTTAAGCGATGATCCCAAGCCAAAGGCAACATCATAAATCAGCGCGAACAGAGGGTAGACCAGCGCCTTCTTTCTGAAGGGAAGAACCCGCATTTCTTCCCCAAACCCGTCATCAATATGTTGCATGACGATTTGGAACCGTCGGACCACTTCCTTCCGATCAGCAAATTTTTCTTCGAAATCATCGTAGAGCTTATTGAGCTTGCCCTGAGTCTTTCCCACAACCCCTTTTAGCATTAGCTGGGCGAACTCGCTCGCAAGCTCAACCTCATGCATCCTGGCGATGTCGTTCTCTGAAAATACATGCCAATTCCTCCACTGGGGCAAGAACTGGTACGCGAGGTCATACATACAGGTCTTGAAGGAGCCGAACCACCCCGCATTCCTCAACTCCTGCTTATTGAGCTTCACACCTGTCGCATTCATGCGAGCAAAAATTGCCAAAACTTCACGGTCATCAACATGAGCGGGCAGAACGTGCACGCTAAACTGGTAGTCCAATAGTGCCGATCTCACATCATCAGAGAGTTCTTTGAATGACCGCTTGGCCAACTCCGCATTGTGGTTCTTCTTGACGACAAAGGTATCCCGTTCTTTTTTAAAATCTGGCAAGGATTTCGGCGAGATAAATGAAATTAGCGTTCGGAGTCTCTGCTGTCCATCTACTACTTCCCGCCGAGGCTCCAGCGTCCTAGGATCGCTCTTTCTCTCGCGCAGGAAAATGATGGGGATGGGCAATCCTCGGGCAACGGTATCAATGAGGTATGACTTGGCGGCAGGTGGCCAAATGGGCCGCCGCTGGAAACTTGGACTAAGCTCCAGCGACCCCGCCTTCTGCCATGAAATAAAATCGCTAACCCGATATAGGGTTCTTGTCATTGATATTGTTCCCATAACTGCCTCCTGGTCTTCCTATCCTTTGATGTTACTAAAGAGCCCTATGCCCCCACAAAATAACGTCGGACGCAGGCCCTCCGATGATCCTATTTCGGAAAAGCTGTCCGCAACTCCCAGACAAGATTGCGCCCTTACTGCGACAGGTTGCCCCACGGGGTTGGATTGTTCGTGTTGGAGGAGACGAGAACGCGGCGCCGGGCCGGAGGCGGGCACGACCTAGCGCGAACTCTGATTAAGGCTCGGGACCAGAGCCCTCCTGCTTCTCTTGAAATTGGATGTTATATTTCTGAGTTGAAGCAGGAAGCCTCCCGTCTTTGATCAGCGTAGTGGCCTCAAAGAGAACGTCCTTCAGAGCCTCGTCCGCAGGGACGACATGCTTCTCGATCTTGAATGAATTGTCTGGAATACCCATCACAAAAATCCAGGGCCCAAAAAACAGATTTATGAGATAAGGGGGATGCTGTGAATCATCGCGCTCCCGCTCAAAGAGGATCAAAGTCGTTTTCGAAAATCCGCTCCCCGCATAAAATCCTCTAAGGAACGTGACAGGGAATGGGCTTGCCCTGCCTGCGATCCAGTCGTTGATGTGCTGAAATTCTTTCAGGCGATCAGCGGGCATCAAGAACCACGCCATGCGGGCGAAAGCCTTGGCAACACGGTAGAGAGAAAAGGGCCCTCGCGTGATAGAAAGCTCAAGCTGACTTTCACCGACCTCCCTAAGGGAGACAGACTCATCATTGGGGTCAAGGCTTACCTCAACCTGGCTGGAGTCAGCCCCACTTTTCACGAACGACTTCCCGTCAGGTTTCTTATGCTTAACGTAGCTCTTTTTGCCCGTCCGAATTCTTCCGACCGCCCTCTCCAGCGTCAGGTAGATCGCAAGTTCATTTTCCAGCGCAGAAGCCTTCTGATTGCACTCGTCACATTCCTCTAGGGAAACATGGGCCCTGTTCCCAAGGGCCTGGGGAATTATATGCGCCTCCTTCTTGAACGTAACGTCCGGCTCTCCCTTACCACAAAAGCGGCACTGACGAGGTGTCCTCCTCCCATGTGGGACGTTCTTCACGTTCTCATCAAGAACCGAGAAGGAAATGCCATCTATCGACTTATACACTGCGCCTCCCCATGTGGTGCAACGAATCCCGGCCCGGCGCACCAATCCCCGACGGGAGCTTGGTGCAATATTGGTGCAACGAGCGGGTCAAAAAAGTGCAAAAAGGATCAAAATGGGACAAAGTCCCGCCCTGGTCCCTTTTGCATTTCTCGTCGGAAAAACCGACTTAAAGTGGTGGGCAGTACAGGTTTCGAACCTGTGACCTTTCGCGTGTGAGGCGAACGCTCTACCGCTGAGCTAACTGCCCTTATGTAGCAATTATATAACTTTCTTCCCTCTGCCTAAATCCCGAAACCCGGAACGTATCCAATTCGCATCCACTTAGAGACCCGATCAGACAAGCTCCAGCAAACTCGCCAGAGGAAAAAATCAGATTTGCCGACGAGGAGCGATAACAAGCAATAACCAACAAAGTCAAAAATTCGAATTTTAAGCGAGTGCTCTACCACTCAGCTAATTGTCCCTGTTCACTCGGAGGCGGACATCAGGTCGCCGTCTTCGGCGGCGGCCCGGTGCTGATTCTTGCCGTTATGGGTGACGCGCGAGAACTCCATGGGAATAGCGTCGCTCTTCTCCCACCCGCCACCGACGGGATAAGCGTCCGTGACGTGCATATGCAGGTGGGGCTCGGTGCTGTGGCCGGAGTTGCCGACCCGGCCGATCGACTGCTTGGCGCGAACGCGACCGCCCTTCGCGACGCCCAGCGTCCCGGGCTTGATGTGAGCGAACAGGATGAACGCGTCATCCGCGATCTTCACCACGGCATAGTTCCCGAGATATCCGTCGAAGGTCTTTCTCGGGATATTGTCGGGCTCGCCGTCGTGAGCATCGACGACCACGCCGTCGGAGGGACAGCGGATCTCCTGGTCGTAGGCGAAAAAAGATCGATTGTCGGAGACATCGCCGTTATAGGTCTCACTGCCACGGACGATCACAAAATCCATCGCATAGCGCTGCGCGCGTGATGATCGATGATGTGTTCCGCCCAAGAACCATTCGCCGGTCGCCGGAGTGAACGGGAAGTAGAACGGGTCCGCAAGAACGCGACTGGAATGAGGCGACGGAAAGGGGGACGCGCCCGGTCCGCTCTGTGCCTGCCCCTGCCCCGCGATGCGCCCGGAAGGCGTGAACCAGATTTCCAAGGCGAGATTGCCGACGGCCGTCTTCAATTCAAACCAATAGAGACCGGCCTTGCCCGGCATGACGGTCGCGGAATCCCGAACGAGTTCAAACGGGACGACCGCCGCAACGGCGTTTTTGAACGCACTGCTCGAGATCTGGGCTTGAAACTTCTTCGTCAGCGTCCCGTACATCGCGTCGTACCGGCCTGCCTTCCAGTAAGCTAAATAGTCCGCCGCGCGCCGCCGGAGCAGTTCCTCGTCCACCGGCGCATTTACAGCCACCGCGCCCGAACCGACAGCCAGCGCGGCGGATGCGGACAAGGAGGCGAGGGTCAGGCTAAGGAGAATCAGAGTAAATCGCATCGGTAGAGATATATTTTAGCACGGATCCTCAGGTCCTCCGCCTTCAAACTCTCTCCGATGGCGTGGCTCAGCGTCGTCTCTACCAGTGCCCGGGTCCCGTGCCCGAAAGCGCTTCACCGCCCCTCATTAACCTTCCGCTAGATTTCTCCCAGCTTGGCGAGAATAAAGAGAATCAGCACACGAATAGAAATCAAATAATACATGTAAAATAAATTACTATTTAGTATAATAGCTGCTTGATATATGTCACAGATAACTATATAATAGTGTGACAGATGGGCGTGAAGCGAAAAAGCCTCCAAGAAAAGATCCTCGCAAAAGTCGTTCGTCGCGGCCGCGGGACCGTTTTCTTTGGTGAAGAATTTCTAGACATGGGACGGGCCGACGCCGTGCGCCAGGCGCTATCCCGCCTTGCCCGCGCGGGGACTATCCGAAGGATCACGACCGCGCTTTACCACTACCCGGAATTCAACGATAAACTCGGGGGCGAATTGCCGCCCTCGGCCGACACGGTGGCACAAGCCATCGCCCGCCGCACGGACAGCAGAATCGTAGCTTCCGGCGCCTTAGCGGCGAATCTCCTCGGGCTTTCCACCCAAGTCCCCGCAAAGCGGGTCTATCTGACGAACGGCCCATCGAGGGATGTCTCCATCGGTTCCAATATTCTGAGCTTCCGTCATGCATCGCCGCGCCGAATGGCCGCCAATGGCAAGATCAGCGCCATAGTATTCGAGGCGTTTCGGTATCTTAAAAAAGAAAACGTAACCAATAACGTGGTAACACGGCTGCGGCGCATCCTTCCGCCTGCAGCCAAGGCCGAACTGCACCGCGATCTTCCACACGCGGCGGTCTGGATGCGTCCTTTGATAGAGCGCATTACAGGAGACGAAATCTAAGCGCATGGATTCCGTCGCGAAGACGTCGGCACGGGAACGCGCTCAGCTATTCAAAGCTGCGGAAGCCAAGCACACACTTAAAATCGCGGCGCCGATCATCGAAAAGGACTTTTGGGTCTGTTGGAGCTTGCGCCGAATGTTCGAGGTTCTGCAATTCCGCCCTCAGTTGATCTTCAAAGGCGGCACGTCGCTTTCCAAGGTTTTCAATATCATCGAACGTTTTTCAGAGGATGTGGACCTGTCCTTGAGCCGGCGCGACTTAGGGTTTGCTGACGACCGGGACCCGGAACAGACCGGCATCAGCAAAAATGAAGGGCGGCGCCGACTCGACGCCCTGGTGGAACAGTGCCGGCAGACCGTACGCGAGCGCCTGCTGCCGGAACTGCTCCGAGACTTTGCCGCAGTGCTCGGCGACTCCGGCTGGTCGGTCGAGTTGGACGCCGACGACCCGCAGACTTTGATCTTCTCGTACCCGACAAGCGATCTTTCCGCCGCGTTGCCGTACATCAAGCCGGCCATCCGTCTGGAAATGGGCGCTCGTTCCGACGATTGGCCGGCGATCGACGCCGAGATAAAACCCTACGCCGCCGAGAATTTTTCGGAGATGTTCGCGCTGCCGACGTGCCGGGTACGAACGCTGAGCGCGGAGCGCACCTTCTGGGAAAAAGCGACGCTGCTCCACGCGGAGTATCATCGTCCGGAAGACAAGCAATCGCGGGAACGACTCTCAAGACACTACCACGATCTATACTGCCTTTCCCGTAACGAGCTTGGCCGCAAGGCGCTTGAAGACGGCAGCCTACTGGAGCGGGTCGTCCAACACAAACGCTTCTTCTTTGCCAGCGCCTGGGCTAATTATGACACCGCAAAGCCGGGGACCTTCCACCTTCTCCCTACTGCGGCGCGAATGGACGCGCTGCGCAGAGACTACGACGCAATGCAACCGATGCTCTTCGGGCAATCGCCCAAGTGGGATGAGATCATCCGCGAGTTGAAGCAACTCGAAGTCTTAATTAACCGCCGCTCATAACCGATTGGGGAACGTATCCAATTCGTATCCACTCCGCAACCGAATCAGGTGAGTTCCAGCAAAGTCGCGGAGTGGTAAAAATCGAGTTTCTCGACGAGGAACAAGATCGGGCAATCTCCAGCAACATTAAAAATCCCGCGTGTGAGGCGAACGCTCTACCGCTGAGCTAACTGCCCGTATCGGTGTATTTTAGCAAACCTTCCCCCGGTCGGGAGCTTGCCCCGCCGCAAAGAACGCCGCCCCCCCATCCGGCCGATTGGCCCAAAAACGCCGGGAAAACAAGTCCTACCCGCTCTGGGCCGTTAGCCACTGTCGACAAAACGCCATTCCGCTATCCTAATAATATGAGGATTCTTTGCCTCCTATTAACCCTCCCGGGGCTGGCGTTCGGCGCCCCCGTAGCGCGGATAGCCCCCGTCCGCGCCCCAGCCGTAAACGTCGGCGCGTCGGGGGCGGCATTAGGACAGCTCCAGCCCGCATTAACTCTTTCCGCCCCGCAGCAGGGCTCCGCGCTCGGTCAAGCCGGCTCCAGCCTCGTTCTTCCCGACGCGCCGTCGGTCATCGCCAAGGACGCGCCGAAGATCATCGTACCGGAAAAGAAAAAGATCATCGTACCGGAAAGCGGGATCATCGCGGCGCCCAAGAAAAAGATCATTATCGCCGAAAGAGAGCTTACCGAGGAGGAAGCGGATGTCGACAACCGGCCCTCGGCGGAAGCGCTTGCGGAGCTCGCCAAGTCTCTCACCTCCGAAGCCGAGCCGGGAGAGCGGGGCGACGTCGACGGCCAAATCGCGGCGGCGCTCAACGCGCAATTCGACGGCATGTCGGCGGCGGACGCCCAGATCGCCGTCGAATATTTCGCGCCCGGCCCGCGGGCGCCGCAGCTCTCCAAAGTTGAACGGGCGGCGCATTCCCTCTTCCGGGGCCTGCTGCCGAGCTTTTATCGCCCGATTCCCGTCACCGCGCGCTACGATAAAAGCGCCCACCCCGAGACCGGCCATCTATGGAGCGCCGAGACCGGCCACATTATCGAACTCAATCCCGTGCGCGCGGATTCCGCCGGCAATGTCCCCAGCGCCTTCGGCCTTCCCGGCCTCGCATTTGTGCAGCAGAAGATAGAGCAGGTCATACAGTTTGCGCATGAATACGCCCATGTGGTTTTCGACACCGTGGTGCGAAAAGCCGAGAACCACGCGCCGCTGGCGAGCTACTCCGCGATGACCGAAGGCTTCGCCGTGACCCTCGAACAGCAGCTGATCGATCGCGCGATCAACAATCCCGGGATGCTCGGCCTCTCCGTAAATGACGTTGCGGACCTGGTGACCATCGCCAAGGCGCGGCGCGACTGGCTCAATGCATTGGACACGCATTACTCGGAAGGCGTCCTCCCCTGGAAGAAGGCCTATGCCAACGGCGGAACCAAGGGTCTGCTTTCGTTTCTCTCCTCCCTCTCCGCGCAGCGCATGATCAGGATTCATCGTTCCGACCCCGTCTACCAGCTGGCTTCCGCCGAACCAGACCTCTTATCCGCCTATTTGGGCGGCGATAGCCGGCACCCCGCGCGCCGGGGGCTGGAGGCTTTCGGCAGGAACGCCCGCGGCGAGGAACTTGACGCAGGCGAACGCGACGCGGCGAAGGCGGTCATCGAGGCCGCCGGCCCGGAAGGCCGGCAGCGACTCTTCGAGCGGACGCTTTTGGAAGACAAGCGTATCGCGGCGCCCGTGAAACCCGCCGAGAAAACGGCCTGGTACGAGAAGGAGTCAAAAGCCCCGGTATCGGTCGAGGCGGTTTTCGCCCTGGCGCGCCTGAGCCCCGTGGGCGCCGCAGAGCTGGCGGCCTTTTTAACCCGTACCATTCAGGCATCCGATGGAGCGCGGCGCCTTTTCGGCCGCCCGGGTCCCAATGAGAAGCTCAACGCCGTCGTCGCGGGAGCCGAGTCCCTGCCGTTTGATGAAGCCGGGCGTCAGAGCTGGAGCGAAGCGCTTACCAACTGGCTGTTCGGCAACAGCTGATCGCCGCCGACCGCAGAAGCGACCCTACCGCTGACGAAACTTCGACGTCCGCTCCTTATTCACCGTCGTCCAGGCCCCGGCGGCTTTGCGCCGGTCGAGCTTCTTTACCGCGATCCGCTTTTTCGTCTCGGGGAGCGGTCGAGGCCGGCTCTCCAATGCCTGCCGTTTTTCCCTGAATTCCGCCGCGGCCTCTTCAACTTCCCGCACCGCGTCAGCCAGGGGCCGGCCTTTACGCAGAACCGCGAAACTCGCCCTTTCAAGCAGCTCCGCGGGAGCATCCGGCGGCATGGCTTGGAGAATGCCGCGCAGCGCGGCGATATTTGCGTCGCTCACCTTTTCCCGCACCGCCTTCAAGGCGATCCTGGATTTAAATCCGTAGGGTTGGCGAACCAGCCGGTTGGCCGCGCGGGCCTGATCGTCCGTCAGGCGTTGTTTAAGAAACTCGGCCCGCACCGCCGGATGCAGTCCCTTAATCTGGTTGGCAGTTAGTTTTTTCATAACAGTCGGCGCAGCGGCCGCTTCCTAAAAAGTATAGCCGTCTCGCATGAGAAGTAATAGTTAATTTTGCGCATAGCGGTTCGCGGGGCAAACCGCTATCCTATGGGCGTGAACGACGACGAGCGCAAAAAATTTAAAAAGAAGGTCCTGGCGGAAATCAAAGACCTTAAAAGCCGGCTGCCCGCTCTCAAAGAAGCGGCCAAACCGGTCGCCCCGGACAATGCCGTGGGCCGCATCAGCCGCATGGACGCGATCAACGAGCAGGGCGTCCGGGAATCCGCCCTGCGCGAGGCCAAAGAGAAGCTGCGGAAGCTTGAAAACAGACTGGAGCGGGCCGCGGACGCCGACTTCGGGCTCTGCTCCGGGTGCCGGCAGCCTATCCCCGCCGCGCGTCTCCTATACCTGCCGGAATCCGACCGCTGCGTCGCCTGCGCGCCGTTTTAGCCGCGCGGCTTAAATCCGGTCATGTGCGCGCCGCCATCAGCAGCCAGACGACAAGTCCGCTCGATATCAGCGTCGCCGCGGCCCATCGCAGCGTCAGCGGCAGCGGACGGGAGACATGCTCGGAGCTGCTGAGCTCGAACAGACTCCCCGGGCGCCATCGGTGGCCGCAGGATAGACAGTACCTCACCTGAACGCCCCGGATAAGGCGGCTGTAGTGCCGCCACAGCGAGGATGCGCGCCGGACTTCCATGCCAAGGCACTTTGAACATTGCTCGGAAATAGGACCCTGTCGCGGTCCCGACGAAACGGATGATGGGGGCCTCCCGCTTTGCGTCTCAGATTTTTGTTCCATAGCGAACTCCCGGGAGACGGCCGGTCGCGGCCGCCTCCAAACAGTCCGCTATACTGTAACGCGCCGGCAGAACATCCGCTTAAACAGCGGCATAAATCGAACTCACATCCCACGGGAATGTGCCGTCAGCCGGGCCGTTCCGCCATCCAGATTATATGATGGCCGCCGCGATGCTTGTTTCTCGCGCGAGCGGCGATCTCTTCCACCCGAAAGCCCGCTTTCTTGAGCCGCTTGACGAACTTTCGATCCGGACGGGCGGACCAGACGCCCAAGACTCCTCGGGGCTGCAAAGCCGAAAAGGCGGCTTCCAGCCCGGCGGGGGAGTAGAGCCAGTTATTCACTTCCCGGGTCAGCCCCTCGGGGCTATTGTCCACATCCAGCAGAATGGCGCTGTAAACTTCGCGCCCCGCGCGGATCGTCTCCGCCACGTCCTGCTCCAGAACGGTGACGCGTCGATCTTTCAGGGGATGGCCGGCCAGATGCGACAGCGGACCCCGGTTCCATTTGACCACCGCGGGCACGATCTCGGCGACCACCAGCCGGGCGCCCGGACCCACCCGCTTGAGCGCTTCGGCCAAGGTATAGCCCATGCCCAGCCCGCCGATCAGGATGGCCGGCTTGGGCTTGCCGCGAAACCTCGCGCAGGCGATAGACGCCAGGCCGTCCTCCGACGCATGGAGAGAGCTGTTCATGAGTATGCTCGCATCCAAATTGATGGAGAACTCCTCGCCCCGGTTGTAGAGACGCAGCGCCCCCCCGCCGGGGAAGGAAACCTGGTCTAAAAGCTTCCATGGAATCATCTAGCCGTTAAACTCCTCTTCTTCCCAGCCCTCATCTTCAACCATTTCAAAGCGCAGTTCTTCGGCTGGCGGCGGAGCCGGCTGCTCCCGGGTGCCGGCGATGACGGCGAGCACGTCCTTGCCGAGCCCGCGCGCCTTGCTCGGACCGATGCCTTTGATATCCAGCAGCTCATCCTGAGTGCTCGGCTTGACGCGGGCCAGCTCATCGAGCGTGGCGTCGTTGAAGATCATATAGGCCGGCACGCGCCGGGCCGCGGCTTTCTTGAAGCGCCATTGCCGCAGCTCCGCGAGCAGGGCATTATCGCGCGGGCCGGCCGGCTTGGCGGCGGCTTGGCGTTTGCCGCCGGACGGTCCGGGGCGGGCGGCCTCCGGCATCGCCACGTTCACCTCGCCGGCGCCGGCGATGACTTGACGGCCGAGCTCGGTGATCGAGAGCACCGGGTATTTGTCGCCGCTGATGCGCAGGCAGCCGGCCTGCGCCAATTCGGTCAGCAGGCTGAAGGCGTAATCCGCGCCCTGGTTCTTAAGCGCGCCGTAAGCCGGGCTGCCGTCGAGGCATACGTCGAGCACTTCTTTCGAGCGCGAGCCGGCCAGCGTCTGCGCGATGCGCCCGCGGCCGAAGCGGCCGTCGGCGTTGTGCACGGCCATAAGCGCCTGCCGGATCAGCTCTTGCTCGCCCGCCGTCACCGGACGCGCGGCGCGCGACTGGCGCGAGGAGCAGTTATCACAGGCGTCGCAGCTTTCCTTAATATGGGGGTCGCCGAAGTAATCGAGAATGAAGCGGTGACGGCAGCCGGCGTCGCCGGCGTAGCGGATTATGCGCTGCAGCTTCTCGCCGTCGCGTTCGCGCTTCTGCTCCAGCTGCGCGAAGTCGAAGCCGAGGTCCTCGATGTCGCGGACCGGTTCGACCAAAGTCGTGGTATAGGTGCGGCTGCCTTGATAATCGCGCTCAATCGCCTCGGCCCGCTGCAGCAGGCGGAGCGCGGTGCCCACGGCCATGGCATTGGGCCGGCCGCCGCCGACCTTGGCCGCGATCTTGGTGATCGGCGTCTGGATCGGTCCCTTCCGGCACAGGCGCCGGACCGCCGCATAGGTGTCTTCGATGATGCCGCGCGTCGGATTGGATCCATCGAGGAAGAATTCCTGCGTCTTAACATCGGCATAGTTAAAGAGCAGCTCGCAGCGCGCCGGCTCGCCGTCGCGTCCGGCCCGCCCGGCCTCCTGGTAGTAGGCCTCGACGCTGCCGGGGATGTCGTAGTGCATCACAAACCGCAGATCGGCGCGGTCGATCCCCATGCCGAAGGCGTTGGTGGCGACGGCGACCTCGCTGCGGCCGCGCATGAACTTCGTCTGCGCCTTGGTGCGCTTATCCTCATCCATCGCGCCATGGTAGGCGACGCATTTGACCTTGGCGCTTTTGAGCTCGCGGTAGAGCATCTCGACGTTCTTGCGCGTGGCGCAGTAGACGATACCGGTCTTATGCTTGTCGATGACGTCGCGGATGCGCGCGAGCTTATCCTGCTTGCCCCGGACCGGGGTGACGGCCAGCGTCAGGTTATGGCGGGCGAAGCCGGTGACGAAGGTCCGCGGCTCCCGGCGGCCGTTGCGGCCCAGCTCGAGCTGCTCCTTTATATCCTGCCGCACGACCGGCGTCGCCGTTGCGGTGAGCGCGATAACCTGCGGCTGACCGAGCTCTTTGAGCGCGCGCTTAAGGCGCAGGTAGTCGGGACGAAAGTCGTGCCCCCACTGGCTTAGACAATGCGCCTCGTCCAGAGCGAAGAGGCCGATATCAATAGGCTTAAGCGCCTCGAGAAAGCGGCGGCTCTTGAAGCGTTCGGGAGCGATGTAGACGATCTTGAGCTCCCCGCCGCGCATCTGCGCCAGGCGTTCGTCGATTTCGCCGGGGCTCAGGCTCGAGTTAATGAAAGCGGCGCGCAGGCCCTTGGCGAGAAGGGCGTCGACCTGATCCTTCATGAGGGCGATCAGCGGCGAGATGACGAGGGTGAGGCCGTCTTTGGCCAGCGCCGGCAGCTGGTAGCACAGCGATTTGCCGCCGCCGGTCGGCATGATGACGAGCGCGTCATCGCCGCCGACGATGGCGGAGATGACTTCCTCCTGACCCTCGAGGAACTCGCGGTGGCCGAAATAGCGGCGCAGCAGTTCGCGGGGATCAGCGGCGGACGGCATAACGTTCTACGCCCGTTCGACGTACTCCCCGGTGTTCGTATTGACCCGGACCTTGTCGCCCGCGTTGATAAAGAGCGGCACTTGGACATCGGCGCCGGTCTCGGTCTTGGCCGGCTTCTTGACGCCTTGGGCGGTATTGCCCTTCACCCCGGGCTCGGTCTCGACGATCTCGTAGACGACGTTGATCGGTATTTCGACCGAGACGAACTTGCCGTCGATATGGACCGAGACCACTTGCATGTCGTCCTTCATATACTTCGCCATATCCCCGATCACATCTGCCGTCAGGTACTCCTGCTCGTAGGTTTCCTGGTCCATGAAGTGATAGCCGGCGCCGTCGCTGTAGAGGAAGGTCTTGTTGCGCCGCAGCACCTCCACCTCGCGGAACTTAACGTCCGGCTTCATGGTCTTTTCAATGGTCGAACCGCGCTTCATGTTCTTGATCTTGAGGCGCACGACGGCCCCGCCTTTGCCGGGCTTGTGATGCTGGAACCACACCACGGTGAAAATATCGTCGCCGTCGGCGAAGACGGTTCCGTTCTTAAAATCGCCCACTCGAATCATGTATCGCGCGCTCCTTACGGCAAGTGTTCCGACCGGGTATTTTAGCAAAGGCGCCGGACCATTCAGTATCATGTACCGCATGGAGCTGGAAAAGGCCCGCCTGCTGGCCGCCGACCTGATGCGGCGCCACGACCTGGGCGGGGGCTCGCCCTGGGCCTTCGCGTTCGACCGCAGCCGCCGCCGTTTCGGCGTCTGTATCCCCCAGCACCGGCGCATCCAGCTGTCCAGACACCTTACCCTGCTCAACGGCGAGGAGCAGGTCAGAGACACCTTGCTGCACGAAATCGCCCATGCCCTGGTATTCCTGCGCTATGGTCCGCGCATCGGCCACGACCGGCGGTGGAAGAAGATCGCCGCCGCCATCGGCGCCAAGCCCGCGCGCTGCTACGACTACGCCGCTGTCGATACCCCGCCGCTGCCCTACCTCGTTAAGTGCGAGCGGCACGGCATCCTCGGCCAGCGCGCGCGGCGCTGGAGCGGGCAGCGCTCCTGCTCGCGCTGCCGGCGGCGGTTCGACCCCGAGCATCTGGTCGCGCTGATACCGAACCCCGCTTACCGCGACGCGTAGGAACATCCCCGGCCCTTACTCAAAAAACGAGCCGAAGAACACGTAGTACTTCCCAGACTTGAAACCGCGGGCGTGATCGTAGCCCTGCGCCGCCTGCTCCGGCGAGAAGCCGTAGCGCCGGGCGAAGCTCCGCGACTGCACCACGGAGCCGGTCTGCGGCGCCTCGCGGATCATGCCGTCGCCGATATACACGACGACATGCGAGATTCTCCGATCCTTGGTCTTGGAGGTGAAGACCAGGTCCCCTTTCTCCAGCTTGGCGGGGTTGACCGGCCGGGCGGCCGCTTTCTGCTGCCGCGAGGTCCGGGGCACGACCCGGCCCATGCCGACATAGGACGCCGCCAGCTGCACCATGCCCGAGCAGTCCACGCCCCGCGGCGAGCGGCCGCCCCATTTATAGGGAACGCCCTCGAGCTGGGCCGTCTCCTTGACGAAGGCCTCGCGCAGCGGGTCGGCACCGCCGAGACCGCCGCGCGGCTCGATCCGGCGTACCGGAAAAGACGCCGCCAGGGACGCATCGCCGCTCATCCGGTCTTCAGGCACCCAGCCGCGGATATTCTGCCCGGGAATAAATACCGGCATCATGCCGTCGACCGACGGCCCGGTGATCTCGACCGCCTCGCCCGTCATCAGCTGGGTGGCGAGCTTGTGCTCCTTGCCGTCGATATCCATGGTCTCGTCGGACTCCAAGCCTTCCATATCGGAGAAGACGTCAACGGTGTCGGCAGACGCGTAACGGAGCACGGGACCGGAGGCGCTCTCCGCGGGCTTGCCGCGCTGCGTTTGGAAGCTGTGCGCCGGCTCCTGGTCCTTGCCGTCGAACTTGACCGAAAAGCGCGACAGGCGGCCGTCCGAAGCAGCCGCTCCATGCCCGCCGGCCGCCGCCGCGGCGCCGCCCCCGCCTCCGGCAGCGGTACCGCCGCCCGCCGTTTTAATTTTGCCGGCGGAGGATGAACCGCCGCCGCCGAGCCCATCGCCTTTCCCGCCGCCGCCGTCCGCCGCGGCCCCGGCGCCGCTGCCGCTCCCGGAAGCGAGCATAAAGGTATCCGTACCGCCGCCGCCCCAATCACCGTCCCCCGAACCGGCGGTCCCGGCCGCGGTCGTCTTAAGCCGCGGCCGGGCACTGCCGGCGGCCGCGCGCTCTTCCTGTTCGCCGGAGGCCGCGGCAGCAGCGGCGACGGCGTCTGACCGGGAGGCGTTCGCGGCGGCGCGCGTCTGCGGATTGCGGCTGTCGGGCATATATTTGAAGGCGCGTTCCGGCGCGGGCAGGCCGCCCCCGGCGCTCCAGGCGCTTATGGACTTCTCGCGCCTGCCGCGCAGCGCCCAAAGGCCGGCGAGGAGCGCGAGCAGGCCGATGCCGATGATTACCGCTTTGCGCGTATTCATCGCTCATAGGATGACGCGAATCCCGCCACAGGTCAACAGCAGATATGTATACTCTCGCGGGGCCCTTCCCCATAGGAGAGCATCATGGGCATCGACGTCTACGGCATCGGCAACGCCCTCGTCGACGTACAGGCGGGGGTCGAGGACGCCGTCCTCGATAAAATCATCGCGCTCAAGACCCCGGGAGCTCCGGAGCGGATAGCCAAGGGCAATATGCACCTGGTGGACGCCGCCGCCCAGCAGGCCGTCCTCGGCCAGCTCGCGGGGCATGACCTGGCCACCGTATCCGGCGGCAGCGCCTGCAATACCATGATCGGCCTGGCCCAGCTCGGCGGCCGCGCCGCCTACTGCGGCAAGGTCGCCGGCGACCAGTACGGCTCCTTCTTCGCCGAGGATTTGCGCGCCGCCGGCGTGGACTACAACGTTCCATTCGGCGAGCAGGGCACGGGAACCTGCGCGGTGCTGGTCACGCCCGACGCCCAGCGCACCATGTTCACCAACCTCGGCATCAGCATCGAGCTCAAACCGGAAGACCTCGACTTCGACGCCATCGCCGCCGCCAAATGGGTTTACATCGAGGGCTACTTATGGGACGCGGCGGGCCCCAAGGCCGCCTCGGTAAAGGCCATGGAGTACGCCAAAAACAACGGCATCAAGGTCGCCTACAGCTATTCGGACTCCTTCTGCGTACAGCGCGCGCTTGAGGACTTTCGCCGCTTCACCAAGGACTACGTGGACCTGGTATTCTGCAACGATGACGAAGCCTGCGCCTTCGCCGGCCGCGACGACATCGAAGCGGCCCTCAAGGAAATCGAGAAATACGGCACCGGCATCGCGGCGACCCGCGGCAAGCAGGGCTCAATCCTCGTACTGGACGGCGCCCGCCATGATATCGCTCCGGTCTCCTGCGTCCCCGTCGACACCACGGGAGCCGGCGACCTCTACGCCGCCGGCGTGCTGGCCGGCTTGTGCCGGGGACTCCCCCCCGCCGAGGCCGGCGCCCTGGGTTCCAAGATGGCGGCGCATGCCATCTCGGTCCGCGGCGCGCGCATCCCGGCTTCTGCGCTCTAGCGCGGCGCATGGAGCTGCTGGCCCCCGCCGGATCCAAGCCCGCCTTTATCGCCGCCATTCGCGGCGGCGCCGATTCCGTCTACGTGGGCATGCAGGGCTTCAATGCGCGCGCCAACTCCAAAGAGCTCTCCCCCTACGATCTCGAGGTCCTCACGCATTACGCGCACGAGCACGGCCGCAAGATTTACATCGCCTTCAATACTCTGGTCAAGCAGTGGGAGATCGCCGACGCGGTAAAGGCGCTCTCATCTTTGCAGCGGCTCAAGCCCGACGCGCTCATCGTCCAGGATATGGGCATCGCGCGCATAGTCCGCGAACAGTTTCCCGAGCTTGCCCTGCATGCCAGCACCCAGATGTCGGCGCACAACAGCCAGGGCGCGGCGGAGCTGGCGCGGGCGGGCTTTACGCGCGTGATCCTGGCGCGCGAGCTGTCCTTTTCGGAGCTCAAACTCATCGCCGCGCGCTCGCCGGTTGAGCTGGAGGTCTTCTGCCACGGCGCGCTGTGCTTCTTCGTCTCGGGCATGTGCCTGTTCTCGAGCTCCATCGGCGGCCACAGCGGCAACCGCGGACGCTGCACCCAGCCCTGCCGGCGCATCTGGCGCGGCGGAAACGAAAAGGGCTACCTGTTTTCCCCCCGCGACCTGCAGCTGGCCGAGCAGCTGCCCAAACTGGCCGCCGCCGGCGTAAAAGCGCTCAAGATCGAGGGGCGGCTGCGCAGCAGCGACTACGTCTACCGCGTGGTAAAGGCCTACCGCATGCTGCTCGACGCCGGCCGCGGCGGCTTCGCGGACGCGATGGAGGAGGCGAAGAGCCTGCTCGCCGTCGACTACGCCCGCGCCAAGACCACGGCGCTGTTCTCCGGCCGCGACCCCGAGCTGATCAACCCCGGGCGGGCCCAGTGCCTCGGCCTGCGCATCGGCGAGGTAACGGGCGCCTGGAAGGACCACCTATCCCTGCGCCTGACGCGCGCGCTTGAGTGCGGCGACCGCCTGCGCATCGCCGACCCGCGCACCGATGTGAGCGCGTCGACCAAGGTCAAGGAGTTCACGCAGCGCAAAGATTGCTGCGACTTAACTTACACGGGACCGGCGATGCAAAAAGGAGCGGTGGTCTTTCTGGCCGGCGACGCGCAAACGGAAGAAAAGAGCTTTACCAAGGAAGTGGATGAGGCCTATGCGGCTTTTACCCCCGAAGACAGCAAGCGCAGCGGCCCGTCGACCGCCTACCTGAATCTGCTGGCCAACCAATGGCGGCGCCGGCATAGCAGCGAGCGCGCCGAGCGCCTATGGGTCCGCATCGACGATCCGGCCTGGCTGCCGCTGCTCCAGGTCGAAGCCGAGGCCGCCGACATCGTGCTGTCGCTCAACAAGGACAATCTCCACGCCTTCATCCGCGGCGCCAAAAACCTTCCCCTGCCGGCCGGCCGATTCCTCTGCGAGCTCACGCCCTATATCGGACAGCGCGAGCTCCCGGACTTCCGCCAAGCCGTCACGGACCTGTCCGCGCAAGGGCTGGCGCGCTGGATAGTCAACAATGTCTCGCACTTCGCCTTCTTTCCCGTGCGCCCGACGGAGCTGGTCTCGGGCCATTTCCTGTACGACTGGAACGCCTACGCCGCGCTCGCCTGGAAGGAGCTGGGAGTTTCGCGCCATGTCGTATCGTGGGAGGACGACGCCCTCAACATTAAAGAGCTGTGCCGGCTGGCCCTGCGCGGACACCTCGCGGTGTATCTCTACGGCTATCCGCCGCTGGGCCGGTCGCGCTTCATGACCCGGGACATGTGCGGCGAAGCGGCGGTGGAGGAGAAGGCGGGCGGACGCTTCCGGCGCAGCTACGAGTCCGGCTCCGGAGTCCTGATCCCGGAGCAGCCGGTATCGCTGTTTAATACGCGGAAGAAGCTGGCCGGCTTCGGCATCGAGGTCTTCGGCATCGATTTAAGCTTCATTTCGCCGGATGTGAAGCGCTGGCGGGACATCCATGCGGGCTATCTCGACGGCAAGAATCCCGCCGCCTCCTTCAAGTTCAACTACAAGCGTACGGTGAAGTAGGTCACAGCCGCGCGACGGCTGCGACCAGTTCGGCCCCGGTCGCGAAGCGCTTGCCCGCCTCCGCCGCCAGCGCCCGCTTAAACACCTCGTCGATGCCGGCCGGCAGGTCCGCCGCCCGCATGCGCGGCGGGGTGTAGAACTCTTCGCGCTTCTGGGCCAGGAAGTTCGGACCCGTGAACGGCAGCTCCCCGGTCAGCATCTGATAGAAGCATATCGCGAGGGCATAGATATCCACCCCGCTCGACACCCCGCCCATCTCCTGCTCGGGCGCCATGTAGGGAGGCGTTCCCCAGGCGTCGGCGCGGGTCAGGCGCGCGATCGTGCTCTTGGCCTGATAGGCGATGCCGAAATCCATAACCTTGACCACGCCTTCGCGCGAGATCATGATATTGGCGGGCTTGAGGTCCCGGTGGACGACCTTCTTCGCATGCGCGTAGTCGAGCGCCGAGGCCGCGCACTTGAGGACGTACGTGGCTTCCTTCCAGGGCAGCCGGTCCCGCGCCTCAATAACGCCCTGCAGAGTCCTGCCGTCGATATACTCGAAGACGAGAAATATCTGTCCCACTTCCTTTACAATCGAGTGGATCTCAACGAGATTCGGATGCTTAAGTGAGGCGACCAGCCGCGCTTCGGTCAGAAACTGCTCAAGCTCTTTCGTGCTCTGCAGCAGCTCCGGGCGCATCTGCTTGACGGCTACCCGCCTCCCCAAGCTCCGGTCCTGGGCCTCGAAGACCTGCCCCATGCCGCCCTGGCCGATCTGCCGGATGATCTCGAAGTTGTCGCCGATCACCGCCGGCAGCTGCGGCGCCGGGCCGGTGGCGGCGGCGGTGATCGGGGCCGGCTGGCCGGGCATCGTGACGGGGGAGGTCCCCAGGGCGACCGGCATGATCTCGGGTTCGCGGCCGCCCCGGCCCAGCAGAAAACTCGCCGCGCCGAGAACAACCGCGATCCCGGCCGCGACGGCGATCAGCAGGTGCTTACGCCGCTTCTTTTGCCCCGCTTCATGCGCCGCTTTCAGCGCGCCGAAGGCCTCCTGCTCGCGCTTGAAATCGGCGATCTGCTCGAAAAACCTGTCGCGCCGCTCCTCGCCCATCCGCTCGTACATGATAATGTGCGACGTCACTGGGCCGAGGTTTTTGTGCCCCTTCAGCTTATCCTTGAGCTGGAAGCCGCGGGCAAGCGCGGTGAACTGGATGCCTTGACGGACCCGCCGAATCTCGCCGCGGACCTCCTCCGCCTCGGCGAAATCCGCGCTGAGTTCCTGCAGCAGCCCCTCATGCTCGCGCAGCCAGGCCGACTTGTCGGCGGCGGCGTTGAAGCCGCCGCGCCGCTTAGCCAGCGCCGCCAACCCGCGATCTATGCTGCGACTATGCTCCGCGAAGTCATCCTGTAAAGAATCAAGCCGATCCCAGGGGTAAAGGTCGGGCCGCGCCTTGGAGTGATCGATAGCGCCGTGCGCGCCGCCTGCCAGCAGGCAGAGCACAAAAGGGATGATGGTCAGCATCAGTCGCCGGCGCATAGGGAATGAACAACAATGTTATAATTTCCTTCGCTATTTACGAACCATTTCTACCCAAATACCAGGTGACAGCCACGAAAAAATACCGCTTCAGCATCGTTGTTCCGGTCTACCACAACGAGCTAAACCTGCCGGAGACCATCCCGGCCCTGCTGAATCTGGCCAAGGAGGCCCCCGGCTGCGAGCTCGACCTCGTACTGGTCGACGACGGCTCGGGCGATCGCTCGGTAGAGGTGATCCGGGAACATCAGAAGAAATTCCCCGGCGCCATCACTCTGGTACGCCTGACGCGCAACTTCGGCTCCATGGCCGCCATCCAGGCCGGCCTGACCGCGGCCGCAGGCGACTGCGTCGGCATGATCTCGGCGGACCTGCAGGACCCGCCCGAGCTGTTCCTCAAGATGCTGGCGCAGTGGCGGGACGGCGTCAAGGTAATCCTGGCGACCCGCCAGACGCGCGATGAGAGCTTCGGCAAGACGATATTCGCCGACATCTACTACTTCCTGATGCGGCGCTTCGCCCTGAGCCGCTACCCCAAAGGAGGTTTCGATTTCTGCCTGGTGGACCGCCAGGTCGTAGAAGACCTTAAACGCATCGCGGAGAAGAACACCAATGTCATGTCGCTGATCTTCTGGCTGGGCTATCAGCCGGTGATTATGCCCTATTCCCGCAAAAAGCGCACGCATGGCAAGTCGCGCTGGACTTTCATGAAGCGGGTCAAGCTGTTTATCGACTCCTTTGTTTCCTTCTCCTATGCCCCGATCCGGCTGATCACGACCGTCGGCTTCATCACCGCCGCCGCCGCGATCGTCTACTCCGCCTTCATCCTCTACTACCGGCTGATCCATGCCCATCCCGTACAGGGCTTCACTACCCTCGCGGTGCTCATCGCGCTGTCTTTCGGCATGCAGATGATGGTGCTGGGCATCCTCGGCGAGTATCTATGGCGGGCGCTCGACGAGACCCGCAAGCGTCCGCCCTATGTGATCGACGAGATCGAGCGAAGATAATATGGCCTTCTTCAAGCACGCCAAAGCCCTCGTAGAGTCCAAGCGGATCGGCGCCCGCACCCGGATCTGGGCCTTCGCCCATGTCCTGCCCCAGGCGGAGATCGGCCGGGACTGCAATATCTGCGATCATGTCTTCATCGAAAACGACGTGACGGTCGGCGACCGCGTCACGATAAAATGCGGCGTGCAGCTATGGGACGGACTCCGGGTCGAAGACGACGTCTTTATCGGCCCCAACGCCACCTTCACCAATGATCCCTTGCCGCGCAGCCGGAAGCATCTAAAAAAACATCCCGTCACCCGGCTGGAGCGCGGCTGCTCTATCGGCGCCAACGCCACCATCCTGCCGGGCATTACCGTCGGACGGCAGGCCATGGTCGCGGCGGGCTCGGTGGTAACCCGCGATGTCCCGGCGCGGACCTTGGTCATGGGCTCACCGGCCAAGGTCCGGCGCAAGCTGCGCGCCGGCGAGCTCTAATGCCGGTCCCCTTTAACGACCTCAAGCGGCACAATGACGCCTGCGGCCCGCAGCTGCGGGAGGCGGCCGAACGCGTGGTGCGCAGCGGCTGGTACACCCTCGGCGAAGAGGTCGCGGCCTTCGAACGGGAGTTCGCCGCCTTCCTGGACATCAGGCACTGCGTCGGCGCCGCCAGCGGCAGCGACGCCCTCGAGCTCGCCCTGCGCGCGCTCGGCGTCAAGCCGGGCGATGAGGTCATCACCGCCGCCAATGCCTCCATGTATTCCGCCTGCGCGGCACTGGCGATGGGCGCCGTCCCGGTTTTCGCCGATGTCGACCCCGAGACCATGACGCTCGCGCCGGAATGCCTCGCCGCCGCGGCGACCGCCAAGACCAGAGCGGTGATCGCCACCCATCTCTACGGCCGCATGGCGGATATGGACGAAATCGTCAATGAAGCCGCGCGCCTCGGGCTCGCCCTAATCGAGGACTGCGCCCAGGCCCACGGCGCGCGGCGCGGCGGCCGCAAGGCCGGCACTTTCGGCGCCATCGGCTGCTTCAGCTTCTATCCGACCAAGAACCTCGGCGCTTTGGGCGACGGCGGCGCCCTGGTCACCGCGGACGACGCCTTGGCGGCGAAACTCCGCGCTCTCGGCCAGTACGGGTGGGGAGAGAAATACCATTGCGAGACCGGCGGCGGCCGCAACAGCCGGCTCGACGAGCTGCAGGCGGCATTTTTACGGGTAAAGCTCCCCCGCCTGACCGACGCCAACAACCGCCGCCGGGAAATCGCGCGGCGCTACAGCGCGGCCTTCCGCGAACTCGACCTCAAGCTCCCCGCGGCCGACGGCGAGGACTATGTCGCCCACCTCTACGTGATACGCAGCCGCGAGCGGGATGCTCTGCGCCGGCGCCTGGCTGATCAAGGCGTGGCCGCCGCCGTACACTATCCGGTCCCGGATCACCGGCAGCCGATTATCGCCGCCGCCTGCGCGCTGCCGGTCACCGATAAATGCTGCGCCGAAGTGCTGAGCCTGCCCTGCTTTCCGGAAATGACCGACGCCGAAGTCGAGCATGTCATCCAGGCCGTAAAGGAAGTCTGCCATGGTAAAAAGTAAGCCCAAAGCACGGAAAATCGACCTGCCGCGCATCCTCGACCGGCGCGGCAATATCACCGTCATCGAGGGTGATGACCATGTCCCCTTCCCCATCAAGCGGGTCTTTTACCTCTACGACGTGCCCGGCGGCGCCGAGCGGGGCGGCCATGCGCTCAAAACCTGCGAGCAGTTCCTGGTCGCGGTCTCCGGCAGCTTCGACGTCAAGCTGGATGACGGACGCAAAAAGACCACCGTCCGGCTGGACCGCCCGTACTACGGACTGTATCTGCCGCCGCTGACCTGGCGCGAGCTTGTCAATTTCTCATCCGGCTCGGTCTGCCTGGTCCTGACCTCGGAGCACTACAAGAAATCCGACTACTATCGCGACTACGCGGAGTTCCGCAAAAATATATAGCCGGCATGCTGACCACCGATCTTCTGCGCCGGCACTTCCACTGCCCCGCCTGCCGGGCGCATCCGCTTGAAGTGAAGCCTTTCGCGATGGACGGTCCGGGGATCGTGCACGGCGTCATCAGCTGTCCCAAATGCCGGAACTGGTACCGGATAGAGGACGGCCTGGCGGAGCTCCTGATCCCCGCCCTGCGCCATACCCCGGCTCTCGATGCCTTTACGCGCCGCTTCCGCGACCGCTGGGAGGGCTGGGAAGCCGCGGCCGACAGCGCCGGCGGCGGAAGCGAACATAAGCTGGAGCAGAAGTCCTTCTACGATGCGGACGCCGTGGGCTACGAGAGCTCCATGCTGCAGTTGCCATTCTGGAAAGCCGTGGACGCGGCATCCATCGGTTCCATCGCCGGCGGCGGCACCGCCGATAAAATCCTGCTCGAGATCGGCTGCGGAACGGGCCGCATCTCGATTCCAACCGCCGGCCGCTTCGCCAAAGTGCTGGGATTCGACATCTCCGAAACCATGGTGCGCACCGCCATGAAAAAGCGCGCCCAGACCGGAGCCGCCGGCCGGGATATCCATTATTTTGTCGCCGATGCCGAAAATATCCCCGTCCGCGCGGAAACGGCGGATGCGGCGCTGCTCTACGGTATTCTCCATCACGTGGAGTCGCCGTCGACGGTGCTGGCTGAAACCGCGCGCTGCCTGCGCGCCGGCGGCACCTTGTTCGGCTGCGAGAACAACCGCAGCCTGTTCCGGCCCATTTTCGATTTCCTTATGCTCGCCCGCAAGCTCTGGAACGAGAAGGCCCATGAGGAGCATTTCATCATCTCGCACCGCATCCTCAAGGAGTGGTTCGCCGGAACCGGCCTGCGGAGCGCGGTATGGACGAGCGTATTTCTGCCGCCCCACCTCTTCAATCTGCTCTCCCCGGCGAACGCGCGCCGCCTGCTGGCCCTAAGCGACGGACTCGGCTCGGCGCTGCCCTGGCTGCGCTGGCAGGGCGGGCTCTTGATGTTCTCCGGCCGCAAAGAACAGCGCTCGTAGCGGCGCGCGCGGCTACGGCTTGATCATGACCATTTTTATATTGGTCATTTCCTCCACCGTAAAGCGGACCCCTTCACGACCCAGGCCGCTGAGCTTATTGCCGCCATAGGGCATATGGTCGACCCGGAAGATGGAGGTATCATTGATCATGACGCCGCCAGTATTAATCTGATCGATCGCATAGAAGGCCTTGCTCAGATCCTTGGTATAGACCCCGGCCTGCAGGCCGTATATGGAGTCGTCGACCAGGCGCACCGCTTCCTTGAAGTCGTCGTACACGACGATGGAAACGATCGGCGCAAAGGTCTCGTCGCACATAACCCTCATCTCCGGCTTGACGTCGGTGAGCACGGTCGGCTCGAGCATCCGTCCCCGGCGCTTGCCGCCGGCGAGGATCCTGGCTCCCTGCGCCACGGCCTCGCGGATCCACTGCTCGCCGCGCACGGCCTCGCGCTCTTCGATCATCGGTCCGACCTCGCAGTCCTTATCAAGGGGATTGCCGACCTTTAGCGACTTCGTGAGCTCAACTAATTTGGCGGTGAACTCCTCGGCGATATCGCGGTGCACGAATATGCGCTGCAGCGAGATGCACACCTGTCCCGAGTTGGCGAAAGCGCTCATGACGCAGCGCGGCACGGCGTCCGCGAGATCCGCGTCGGGCTCGATGATGGTCCCCGAGTTGTTGCCGAGCTCCATCGTCACTTTCTTGAGCCCCGCTTTGCGGATAATGTCTTCACCGACCGGCGGGCTGCCGGTGAACGATATCTTGGCCACCCGGGGATCGGTGACCAGCCATTCTCCCACCGTGCGGCCGGAGCCCACGACAAGGTTGAATGCGCCGGGCGGCAGGCCGGCCTCTTCCAGGATCTCACCGAGCAGCACCGCGGTAAGCGGCGTGGTCGAAGCGGGCTTGAGCACCAAAGTGCAACCGGCGGCGAGCGCCGGGCCGAC
This sequence comes from Elusimicrobiota bacterium, assembly GCA_043827405.1. Taxonomy (GTDB): domain Bacteria; phylum Elusimicrobiota; class Elusimicrobia; order UBA1565; family UBA1565; genus JBDRPD01. Next base: position 193,078 of record JBDRPD010000050.1, read on the forward strand.
CTTGTGCGCGACCAGGTTCAGCGGGAAGTTAAACGGCGTAATGGCGACCACCACCCCGACGGGACAGCGCAGGTAGAAGCCGACGCGGCCGCCGCCGGTAGCGCTGGCGTCCAGAGGAATAGTTTCCCCGTGGATGCGCTTGGCTTCCTCGGCTGCGAAGCGAAAGGTCTCCACTGAACGGGACACCTCGCCGACCGAATACTTCCAGGCCTTGCCCGCCTCGCGGCAGATGACCTTTGCGATCTCGTCCTTGCGCCGCTCGATAATATCGGCGGCCTTGGCCAGAATCTTAGAGCGGGCATGCGCCGGCATCCGGGAATAGGTCGGGAAGGCCTGGTGCGCCGCCCTGATGGCGCGCAGCACCGTCTTTTTGGAGGCCACGGCGACCTCGCCGATGGTCTTGCCGGTATACTTGTCGATGACCGACAGGGTTTCCTTCTCCTGCACCCTTTTCCCGTCAATAAACAGCTTATGAACTCGTGAAGCCTTCATAGTCTCTTTCCTCTCTGCCGTTATCATAAATCTTTCCCCCTAGTTATTGCTGAACCGGATGACTTGACGCACGGCCTCACCGCTGGCCAGCGCGTCGAACGCCGAGTTGATCTCATCAAGGCGGATCGTCCGGCTGAGCAGCAGATCGACAGGAAGCAAACCCGCCTTATAAAGCTCAATAAAGCGCGGGATGTCCCGCCGCGGCACCGCTGAGCCCATGTAGGACCCCTTTATCACGCGCTCCTCCGCGACCAGCGACACCGCCGGGATGGAGAACTGTTTGCTCGGATGCGGCAGGCCCACCGTCACCGTAGTGCCGCCGCGCCGCGTAGCGCCGTAGGCCTGGATGAGCACCCGCTCGCTGCCCACGCTTTCGATGGCGTACTTGACTCCGCCGTTGGTCAGCTCTCTGACGGCCTCGACCGGGTCGACCTTTTTGGCGTTGACGGCATGCGTCGCCCCGAGCTTCTTGGCGAGCTCCAGCTTGCTCGCCAACAGATCGACCGCGATGATGGGCCAAGCGCCGCTGGCGCGGGCGCCGAGAATGGCGCTTAAGCCCACGCCGCCCAAGCCGAAGACCGCGACGCTGCTGCCCGGCTCAACGCGCGCCGTGTTCATAACTGCGCCGACCCCGGTCATCACCGCGCAACCGAACAGCGCGGCCTTATCCAGCGGCAGCTCAGAATCAATCTTTACCAACGACTCCTGCGCCGCAACCGTGAACTGCGAGAAGGCGGAGACGCCCAGATGATGATTCAGCTCGCCCCGCTTGCCGTGCGTGAAGCGCTTGGCGCCCGCCAGCAAGGTTCCCGCGACGTTGGCTTTGGCGCCGTTCTCGCACAGAGCGGCGCGACCGTCCATGCAGGGGGCGCAGTGCCCGCAGATCGGGACGAAAGAGAACACCACGTGATCACCGGGCCGCAAATCGCCGACCTCCGGACCAACATCGCGCACCACGCCGCTGGCCTCATGGCCCATAACCAAAGGTACGCCGCGCGGACGCGAGCCATTGATCACCGACAGATCGGAATGACATAGACCGGCACTGGCGATTTCAACAAGGACTTCCCCCTTTCCCGGACCGGCCAGCTCAATCTCCTCAATCACCAGCGGCTTGGACTGCGCATACGGCGCGGACTTTCCCATCTCATAGAGTACGGCGCTTGGCGTCTTCATTTAACAGCCTCCATTTCTCGGACCTCGCGGTCGAAATCACTTAGTTTCTGCAGCAGCAAATCGGGTTCGAACATCGGCGACAGGTGTCCGCCCGGCCAACGGACGTCCGCCAGCCGGGTCGCGCGTCCGCTTAAGCGACCCACCAGCTCGTCGTGCGCGCCCTGGGGGATAAGGCCGTCGGAGCGGCTGGCGCCGATAAAAACAGGAACTCCGCGCGGCAGGTTGGGCTCGTTCTCGGGAAAAAGCGCGCACAGCCGCTCCTGAACGATCAGCTCCTGCCAGACAAGCGAACGCCGGCGTTCGCCGATGCGCGCGATGAGGAATTCCGAAAATTCCTCCTGCCCCGCCGGCTGCTGGGCCTGAATGCGGCGAACCAGATCATCGATAAGCGCACCGGCCATTGAGCGCATCCATGACTCCTGGTAATGCGGGCCCCAATAGCGGCTGAGCCCATAGCCGTTGCGCAGCCCCCATGAGGCCGCGACCTGTTCCGCCTTCATGTACCCGAGCATGCCGGGCGCCGCCGGGTTGACCAGAGCGACCCACAGAATCTTGTTCGGATCGGTCTCGGGAAGGAGCAGCGCGCCCAACGAATAAGCCATAATGCCGACCTTGCCGCCGCCGCCCAGCGTCCGGGCGATATCCACCGCGGTCGCGACGTCGCTGACATTGAGCGGCACAACATCGCTCTTGGCCGCGGCCGCCAGGCCCGAAGGGCTGTAGCCGCGGCGGTATATCCCCATCACGGGCCGCCCCGGGAAGAAGTCCCCCACTCCCTGCTTGAGCGACTCAATCCCGAGAATGGTGCCGTGGACGACAAGAATAGCCGGCCCCTGACCCGGCCGGTAGAGATAGCCGATCTTCACCCCTCCGGCGCCGTTGAACTCACCGGACTCCAGGGCGGCGGCCCGTGCCGAGGGGATGAGGAGAAGGCTTAGGAGCGCGGCGACAGCTATCAGCTTAACGGCTTTCATTCTAATCGTCCTCCTAAGGCAAATAAAAAACGGGACCTCCGCATGCAGCGCAAACTGCATCTGGAGGTCCCGTGGGTTCGCCCCGTTACGGCGGGGCCGCCTTTCACCCCGGGGCCGATTCCCCGAGTTACACAGGCCTGCAACTTCGACGACATAAGTATTATACCATAGGGCCCGGGAAACCATGCCGCATAAAAACGTCAACGGAATAGAGATCTACTATGAGGTCCACGGAAAGGGCGAGCCGCTCGTCCTCATTATGGGCCTGCGGAGAAATATCGAGTCCTGGTACCGGCAGATTTCCGAACTATCCAAACACTTCCAGGTAATCGCTTTTGATAACCGCGGAGCGGGCCGCACGGACAAGCCGGCCATGGATTATTCCATACGTCTCTTCGCCGACGACACCGCCGGGCTTATGGACGCCTTGAACATTAAAGACGCTTATATTTTCGGCATATCCATGGGGGGCTATATCGCCCAGGAACTGGCGATCAACCACCCGCAAAAGGTCCGCAAGCTGATCCTGGGCTGCACCAGCGCCGGCGGCAGGCGGGCCGTCCTAATGCGCCTGGAGAGGATAAAAAAATTCATGGCCAATGAAGGATTGAGCCCCGAAGAGATTCTGCGCAAGGATATGGATATCTATTTCTCGGATAATTTTATCGCCGACAATAAGGAATCTATCGATGAGTTCGTCGCCCGCTCACTGCGGAATTACCAGCCGGCCGACGCCTTCATACGGCAGTTTGAGGCCTGCCGCAAACAGGACACCCTCGACCGCATAGGCGCTGTTTCCGTTCCGGTGCTGATCCTGACCGGCGACGACGATCCCCTTGTCCCGCCCGGGAACTCGGACATACTAAAAGAGCTCCTGCCCCATGCCGAATTCCACTCCTTTCCCGGCGGACGCCATATGTTCTTTATTGAGGAAGCGGAACAGGTCAACCGCATGGCGCGGGACTTCTTCCTCTCATAAGCGGTCCTCCGGCCCATTTCCTCCGCCCTATGGGCCCAGAGATTTATGGGCCAATTTATGAAGTAAAAACCGTTCTAAATACCCTCTCCGTTCCGACCGTGTTCGCATATAATCACCTCCACATGAATTCGGCATGGATGCGGGGCCCCCGGTCCTGCTTATGCATCGTACTGTCGGCCGCCTTGGTGATAACTTCGCCGGGCCTATTCTGCTATGAAGCCCTGGGTGCCATGGTGGCCGGAACCTCCGCCGCGGCGGGAGTTTCCGCCGTTCCCGCCGGCGCCGCAGGTGCGGTGCTGGGCGCCGTCCCGCTCCAGCGGAACATGACGGCGGCGACGCTCAATGCCCTGCAAACGACCAGCGTCCTGCCCGGCCTGGAAACGGTCGCTCCGGCCATGACCCAGCGGATTCACGGCCTGATCCAGTCATCCGCGCAAACGATCAAGATTGAAAAGGAGCAGGCGCCCGCTCCGCTGCATAAAGCGCAAAAGAGCGTCGCCGCCGTTTTCAGCACGCTGGGATTTATTAGTTCGGACACAGATAATAAGACCCCCGCGCGGCGCACCCCGGCTCCGCAGCGCTCGCCCTGGACGCCGGTCCGGGCGGCCGAGGAGTTCCGCATCCTCTTCGACGGCGGGCGCCGGCGGAAAAACGCCGTCAGCTCCGATGTCCCACAGGGCATCCACAGCCGCAAGGCCAACGGCGTCCACATCAGCCTGACCGGCCCAGGACTATCTGAAGTCCAAATGCAGGAAGTTCCCGCGCCGGCTGCGGCGCCGAAGACCAGCATCTGGGATTCCGCCATCGTACGCGTAGGCCTGCCGACCGCGGCGCTGGCCGCGACGGCCCTGCTTTATTCCGCCGATCTGGTGACTACCGGCATCATGGCGGGGACCTTAATGGTCTCCATCCTGGCGCATGAGACCGCGCATATCCTGGGCCTGCGCATCTGGGGAGACAAGACGCCGGCCAAGATGGGACGCGACTCCCTCAACCCTCTCGCTCATGCCGACGCGGTGGGCACCATATTAGTCCCGGCAGCGAGCGCGGCGATATCCAACTCCCTAATCGGCGTCCCCATCGTGACGGGCTGGGCCAAGCCGGTTCCTGTCGAGTTCAACAATCTCAAGAACGTAAAGAAAGACGCCGCCAAGGTCGCCATCATGGGACCCCTGGCCAACCTGGCGCTGGCGGCGCTAACCGGCACCGCACTCCTGGCTTTGCCGGCCGGCGGCACGGCCGCCCTGGTGCTCTCGACGATGTTTAAGGCGAACCTCGCGCTCGTCCTGTTTAATCTCATTCCCACGCCGTGGTCGGATGGCGGCAAGGTCCTTATCAGCCTCCTGCCGGAGCGGATCTACTCATGGTGGCGGCATAATCCGCGCATCCCAGACGGCTACCAGAACATCTACCAACGCCTCTACGAGGGTCCGTCGCATGTGCTCAGCTCTTTTAATCTCGACTCGCGCGGGCAGATCAACGGCGCAACCCGGGCCCTGACCTTGGCCGGGATGGGCGCTTTCGTCTATCTCCTTTCGGGGACCATGCTCCACCTGCCCATCATGCTGCTGGCTCTGCCCTGCAACTACGATTACTGGTGCATCGCCGAGAAGGTGCGCTCGGAAAAGGCCGTCGGCGAAATGATGGATCTCCTGAGCTCTTGGGGCACGCTCCTGGTGCAGCTCGCTGAAGACCATGACGTGGAAAGCGAGGTCAGCGCCAAGGACGCCGAGCTGAACCTGGCGCATGCGATAGACGTCCTCCTCGAGACGCTTATGGCCAAAGAGGAGTTCCGCAACCTTCCCGACGACGAAAAGATCGAACGCTTCATGGCGGAGTTCCCCGAGTTCGCCGCCCGCGACCTGCGGAACAAGGCATTCACCGAGGACACCGTCGAGACCATCCTCAAGGTTCTCAACGATGCGCGCAACCAGCCCTTCAAGGACCGCCTCAAGAGCTGGCTCAAGGAGCACGGCATCTTCAAGAAGATGGCCAGCCCGCACGAAAAGAAGCACTACAAGGACCAGATGGAAGAAGCGAAGAAGGACAAGACGCGCGGCGCCGGCTCCTAACCCGCCCCCTTTTCCCGCACGAAACACCGTTGCACACGGGAAAGAAATTCTGAAATCCCCCTTCTAGAGCCAATGAGGCTCCCCCTCCCGGACCTAGGACTCATGCGGCAAAACGCGATCCGCGGTATCTTAGGGTACGCTAATCGCGCACATGTCACTCCACATCAAATATACCGCCGCCGCAGTCTGCGCGTCACTCATCCTGACCGCACCCGGCGTCCCGTGCTACCAGGCCCTAGCCTCGGTCGCCGCCGTATCATCGGCCGGACGCGGCGCGGCGGTCAGCGGTGCGGCGGGAGCGTCGGTCGGCGCGGTGCCGCACGGCCTTGCCGGACAGTTGCTTAATCCCGTTCAGGTCGACATCCAGGGCTCGCTCTCAACCGTAGCCAACCTCTCTGTACAGCCGGCGGCGAATATTCCGATCCCAACCACGATTCCATCGCCGACGCTTAAAGCGGCTCACCAACCGCAGGCCAAGCCCCTTATAAAGGAAAGACTGCCGCAAAAGCTGGGACGCATTCAAAAGCAGTTCCCCAAAGACAAGAAGAATAAATCAGGGATCCGATCCCGCCTTTTCTTTGACGGCGGACACCTGCTCAAGCGCGGCGGCGCATCGGCCGTCGCCGGCAAAGCATCCATCACCGCGTCGAGCCTCAATCCCGCCTTTACCGGGACACCCGTGAATAAACCCGCGCTCCCGGCGCCCAGGCGCTCTCGCGCCAAATCTTCCTGGCTGGTTCCGGCCGCCGACGCGGCCCTGCTCACCGCCGCCGTCATTTTGTGGCAGGCCGATCTGCTGCCGGTCTCGCTAGGCCTGAGCGCGGCGTTGTTTATGCTCGGCGAGGTCGGCGGCGGTGCTCCCGACCCGCGCGATAAAGTGTTTCGCGGTCAGGAGCTCTCCGGTCCGACCGAGATATGGATCAACCTCGACTCGGAGCTCAGCCCCCAGCAGCGCGGAGCCTTCGTCCGCCGCCACGGCCTGTCGGCGGAGGCCGAGCGTGAATGGATCATGAACCACCGCCTGCGGATCGTCGCCGGCAGCGTCGCTGACGCCGGGTCCATCGTCCGCTCGGTTATCGAAGACGAACGCGTCGACTCGATCGCCGTCCACCAGGAGATTGAGGAACTTATCCAAGGCGCGGCGCCGGCCGCCCCCCCCGCGCGCTCAGCCTACCGGGCCGGAGCCTCCGACTTCAACGACGGCTCACCCGCCGGCGACATTTGGATTTACTTCCGCGAGGGCACCAACCGCGCCGCCATCGAGACCATGCTCGGCGACAGCTACCGCGCCGACTTCCACATGAGCGAGCCCACCCCGCGCGTCGTCGTGCATGCCGGCGGCTCCGCCGACGACGCCTACCGGCTCGGCGCGCGCATGATCACCAACCCCAACGTCAGCGAGGTCCGCGCCCACATCGGCGTCGCCTGGCGCCTGCGCACCGACACCCGCGCCGAGATCCTCGCCGACCGGCGCCTCGAGGCGCGGCAGGTGCGCGCGCGCTTTTTATGGGCCGCAGATCCTGAGGGCGCGCGTGCGGTGTTTTTCGGCGCCCCCTGGCAAAGCTCCAGCCCTGAGACCCTGGACGACGATACCGTGGTCGTAACCGCGACTCTAAACTCCGACGCCGACATGGCCCGAGCCCTGCAGGACCTCGCAGCGGTAGATTCGATCGACCGCATCTACGCTAATCCCGACGAGGTGCCGACCATTGAAGGTCCCGCTCCACAACAAAATACCGTTCTCGACAAGCTCACCAGCGAAGGCTACGAGGGCAGCGACCCGCTGCTCTTAAAGGTCCGGCTTTATGAGGAAGTGGCGGCACGCCAGATCGGCGAAATCGTCGCCCGCTCCCTCGACGATCGGTATCGGCGCTGGGAGTTCGACTACGTCGACGACCGGCGAAACAGCCGCGGCTCGGAGTTCACTGTCTTCCTGACCAACCTCCACGATGACGCAGCCATGGCTGAAGGCATAATGCTCCTCGCCGCCGAGCAGGAGGTCGCAGAGATCGGCGTGTCGCCCGAGTATCACGAGGCCGCCCGCGGGGAGGCACCGAAAGCGCCGACCACCCCTGGGAAGTTCTCCACCGCCGACCACGGCAGCGTCGACCCCTTCTTCTTTCGCTTCCGCATCGCCGAGCACCTAAACCAGGCGCACGCCCACGGGCTCATGGAACGCAGCTTCAAAGATCTCTTCGCCGGCTGGAAGGTGGAAGACGAGAACGACGGACCCGGCGTCCTGGTCAGCGTCAACATCAAGCATGCGACAGGCGCCGAAACCTTCATCGCCGGGCTGCTCAACCTCGAACGCGAGAAGGGAGTGTCCGAGATCATCGTCAAGGCCGACATCCTGGACCTGGTGCGTCATGCGCGGCCCGCTCAACCGGCGCCCGCGCCGAGCGGCGCACTAAGCAAGATTCAAGGCGATCCCCGCCACTACTACGGCATCGGCGGCGGCATCCCCGACGGCCGCGAAGTGAAGGTCTACCTGCGGCCCCGCCCCGGCGGGCCCAGCGCCGACGCCTTGGTCGACCAGCTGGGCATCGAGTACGGCAGCATGGGCCATAACGGCAATGCCCCCGAAGAAGACGGCACTGTCGAGGTGAAGATCGACGGAACCACGTTCTCGGATCTCGACGAGTTCGCTCGGCAGGTTATTCGTGCCGCCGGGATTGAGGGCGTCGAGCGCATCGTCGTCAGCCCCGAGGTCTTCGTAGAAATCCTGCGCCTTGAGGGACAGCCGACCGAAGCGCCCGCCGGCGCGAGCCTATTAGATAAGTTTCAGACCAACCCCGCGGCCGAGAATGGGCCCGATCATTTGGTGGTTGCCGTCGTCCGGCTGGACGAGGGAGATACCCCCGTCGAGGAGATGGCTGAGATTAAAGGCCTGACCGGCGGTACAGTCGACGGCGTGACGGTGGCGCGGGAAGGAACCTACAACGGCGTCCACGCTCAATATTCAGAGGTCCATGCCGGCAGCTATTTAGCGGATGAGGAGTTCGCTCGCAAGCTCGCGGCCTTGGCCTGGAACGATCGGGTGGTGGGCATCGAGGTGCGCACCGACAAGATGGAGGCGGTGCGGCCGATCCTTGAGAAGGCGGCGCTGGCGCAGCAGCACTCGCGGCGGAACACCTCAGGCGCATCCCCTGAAGCCAAGATACATGCCAGGCAGGACATGATCGGCGTCGGAAACTTCTGGATCCATTACCGGCCGGGCCTGACGCAGGACGAGCTGCGGGCCATACAGGGCCCGTATGTAACCGGCAGCGCCCGCTTCATCACCCTGCAAGGCAAAAGCGGTCCCTTCATGAAGAGCTTGATCGAAGCGCCCGATGCGAACGCAGCCGCGGACTTAGCCCACAGGATCGCCGCCGAGCCGGACGTCACGGCGGTGCACCTCCATCCCGATGCCGCCGACCTTCTCCGCAGCGCGCCGGCGAACATGGAACCCCTCCGCGCTGCGCCGCCGCAGCATGACCGCAAGATCGTCCACGGCGACTTGGCGCCGGACTTCATGAAAGTCGAGTTCAACGCGGGGACCTCCGACTCCCTCATCGATACAGTCCTCGGCGCCCACGGCTTCGGACGCCTCAACGCCAACCGTAATCCCGCCGACGTCCGACCCGGCGAGATCGGCAAGATTCTGGCCCTGGCCGCCGAAGCCGTCGTCCATACGATCACGCTCGGGGCCGCCAAGTTCGGTGAGCTCGCCGGCCGCAATGTCTTCCGCGCCGCTCCAGCGCCGACCGCCGAAGAGGTTTCCCCGCCGGAGGAAGCTCCTCACGCCGCCGAGACGGAGCCCGAACCCGATCCCGGCCCGCTGGGCAAGGCCGCGGTCGACGCCTCGGTATTCGAACGCCACGAGCTGCGCGTCATGTTCGCGCCGGGCACGAGCGCGGAGCAGATCGACGCCTTCCTTAATGACCATATCCTAAAGAATGCCGGGCTTTACCGCCGACCGGACCCGCTCAGCCTATCGCTCATCTCCCGTGAACCTGCCGCCTCGGCCCGCACCATGCAGGCCGCCAAACAAAACGCGCAGGTCGCCTCCGTGCTGATGTCGCAGGAGACCTGGGCCGATCTCAACTCACTTAAGGACGAAGTGTTCACGTCGGAGACGCCAGAGAACGACTTGCGCGCGGTAGAGGAAGAGCGCGGGCTCCTGATCCGCTTTATCGAGCAGGACTCCCAAAAGATACACGAATTCGCTAAGAAGTTCGACCTCCGGCTCGCCGCTCCCGACTATCGGGAAAAGGGGCAGCACCTGTATGAGATGCCCGAGTCCTATGACCCGGCCTGGCTTATAGATGCGATGCGGGTTAATATCGAAAACGGAAACTGGCCGGTAGCCGAAATCTCTCCCTTAATCGAGAACGAAAGCGCACCCATAGAGAAAGCCCCGCCGCCGGCGGCGCGCCGCGACGCCCATGCCGATTGGATCGAATTTCTCAACACCCGCCCGCTCAACGGCGGCGACAAGACGCTGACCTCCGAACAGGTGCGGGCGCTCTCGGTATTTCTCAAGCCCGTCGTTCCGCCATCGGGCGTGCGCAAGCACCCGGTCATCGGACGCATGGATGAAATGAAGCGCGCGACCCGCATCCTGACCGCGCCGCGCGGCGGAATCACCAGCGCCATGCTGGTCGGCCCGGCCGGCACCGGCAAGACGGCGGTGTTTGAAGGCCTGGCCCAGCTGATCGAGGACGCCGAGCATGCCGACGCCGTCCGCGTACGCAAGACCGACGGCAGCAGCGACTATCTCCACATAAAACGCCTGCGCGCCCGCTGGTTTGTCGAGCTCGACATCGACCGCCTGCTGACCGAGGAAGATCCGGTAAAGACCTTGCTCGCGCTCATCGACATGATCCCGCAGCTCAACAATCCCGACCAGCGCGAGGGCAACAAGGTCATCCTGCTTTTGGACGAAATCCAGAAGCTGCGCGACAACCCGCAGGGCATCCGCATCATGAACGCCATGAAGCGGCCCATCCGCGACGGCCGTATCGCGGTAGCCGGCACCACCACCGACAAGGAGTGGAAGCAGTACTTCGACACCGACGAGGCGCTCAAGAGCCGCTTCGAACTGATCCCGGTCGATGAGCCGGCTCCCGAGGAAACGCTTGAGATGCTGCGCGGCGCGAAAGCCCATTTCGAGTGGAAGCACGACACACAGATCGACGACGATGCGCTGGAAGCCGCGGCCAAGCTTTCCGAGCAGTTCATTAAGGAATTCAATAATCCCCGCGCGTCCTTTGACTTCGTAATCCCCGGCGCCGCCGAGCTGGCGCGGCCGGACAACCTGCGCTCGGCCCTGGCCTTTGATATTCGCGAAGGCTGGCGGCGGCTGACGGCATCGGTAAACACCGCGCGGCAGACACTTATCGACAAGGGCATCGCCTCCTCGCTGGCGCTGCCGGCCGAGCTCTACAACCGGGTCGCCGGACTCATTAAGGAGATTATCGAAGATTACGAGGCACGCGACGCAGTGCAGGACGGCAAGGGCGCGGTCACCTCCGGAGTCGTCAAGCGGCGCATCTCCGAGATGACCGGCATCCACGCCGGGCAGCTGACGATGGGAGAAGAGGACACCCAGCGCTACGTCGACATGGAGCAGACGATGGCTGAGGATGTGGTCAACCAGGACCGCGCACTCGAGGCTCTCGGCCGCGCCATCCGCCGCAACAAGGCCGGCCTCGGCGATCCCAATAAGCCGATGGGTAAGTTTCTCTTCGTCGGCCCCACCGGTACCGGCAAGACCCATATCGTCAAGCAGCTGGCCAAGTTCCTGTTCGAAGACGAAGAGGCCTATATCCGCTTCGACATGACCGAGTTTATGGAACAGCACTCGGTGGCTCGGCTGATCGGCTCGCCGCCCGGCTACGTCGGCTATGAAGAAGCGGGTCAGCTCACCGAAGCGGTGCGTAAAAAGCCCTACTCGGTAGTGCTCTTCGACGAGATTGAGAAAGCGCATCCCGACGTCTGGAACATTTTCCTGCAGATTCTCGATGACGGACACCTGACCGACGGTCATGGCCGCCGGGTGGATTTCAAGAACACGGTCATCATCTTCACCTCAAACATCGGCATGGACGTCGTCGACTCCGACGGCTTCGCCCGCCGCATCGCCGAGGCCGAAGAGAAGGGCGACCGGAAGATGGTTGATGAACTGCAGAAGGCATGGGACGAGGACATCGCCACCGCCATTAAGGAAGGCATCAAGAGCCGGATGCGGCCCGAATTCGTCAACCGCCTCGACCCCGATCCGCGCTCGAAGAGCAAATGGGTACTCTTCAACCGCCTTAACCGGGCGCATGCGCGGCTGATCACCAAGATCGAGCTCAGAAAGTTCACCCGGCTGCTCGAAGACCGCCACGGCACGAAGCTCGAATACGACAAGGAGGTGATCGACTTCATCTCAGAGTACGGCTTCTCGCCGGTATACGGCGCGCGGCCGCTTAAGGAAACGATCGAGAAGTTCATCAGCGACACTCTCGCCCTGTGGATCCTCAAGGAAGCGACCGAGGGCGGCAGCGACGTGCGCGGCGGCAGAATCAAGGTTTCCATAGAGGACGGAAAGCCCAAGTTCACGGTCCTCCCCAAGGAGGAGAAGAAGGTCGAACGCACGGCACTTGAAGGACTCGCCCACCGCATGACCGAGGAGGTCATGGCCGTGATCGAGGGGTTGGTGGAGGACTGGCTCGGCGACGGGCAAGGCACGCCCGAACCGACGGAGAGCTACTTCGACTCAATCCTGCACCAGCTTAAGGGCGATGCGCCCTCCGCCCCCGCGGAAGGGACGCCGACGGCCTTCTATCCCGATACGCCGCTGCCCATGCGGGCGGATGCGGCTTATACGGCGGAGCACAACAATCCCGCCAAGCGCGACCAGGCCATGCGCAAGGCGATCAAAGACGCCGTTGCCTTAAGTCCCGATCTGCTCGGCGGCGAGGGCTTCCTCAAGCTTTTCGTGCGGCACGCCAAGGCCCGCGCCGGCGCCGGCGAGAAGCCGGTCAGCCTGAAGCTGCAGCGGGCCGACGGCACGGTCCGCGCGCTCGTTCACGGCGACCATGCGCTTACCGACGATGAGCGGCGTTTCCTGCAGGACCACTTCACCGGAACGCCGCCGGCCAGCCTGCGCGCGGCGCAGAAAAAGGCGGATCTCCTCGGCGTCGACTCGGAGCGCGAGTTCGACAGCGCCCTGCTCGATCTCTACCGGCGGATCGCGACGACGCCCGGAGCGCGTATCGGCTTCGCCTCCGACAGCGCGGGGACCGACTACTGGCTGGAAATCGCGCCGCCGCGGGAATCGATAGCCGCAGCGGCGGCGCCGAAAAAGCTCACTCCGCACCAGCAGCGTGAACGCGCCAAGGCGAAAAAGCTATTCCTCAAAACGGTCCTATCCAAGAACGACGACGGTCCGGCCATCAGCATCGCCGCCGCGACCGGCTGGGCCGAGCTCTCCACTCCCGAAGATCTGGCCGAGGTCCGCGGCTGGATCCTGGACAAGAAATGGGCGGCCAAGGACACCATCAGCGGCCGCCTGACCGGCGACTGGCCGCTCTTGATGACGATGGCGCTGACCATGGAGAAGCACGGCACCGCCGCCGACATCAAGCCGCTGGAAACCATGCTGCGCGCCTTAACCTCCGGCTCGCACTTCCACCAGCCGGCCAAGACGGCGCTGACCGGTGCCCTGACCGCGGTCCTAACCCGCGCCGGATATGAAGAGGTCCTCACCGCCTATGAAAGGTCAAAAGGCGTTGTTAATCATGAGGTCAACCAGGCCGTCCTTCCGGCCCTAGGACAAACAGGGCGCGCTGACGACATCGATAAACTCCTCAGCAGCACCGGCGGGATGGACTATCTGCCCAATGCCGAAGGCTTCGCGCACCTAGTCGCGCGCACCGACCCGGACCGGCTCGCCGCCTTCATGGCCGAGCGCTGGCCCGTAAACTCCGACGGCAAGATTCCCAAAGACCGTCAACCCTGGGATTCACGCACCGTGGCCGAACGCACCGCCGTACTCAGGATCGTCGCCGCAGGCACGGACAACCCTGAACGCGATCTGGAGATCCTGTGGCGGATCGTCGGGCTCAAGCACGGCTCCGACCGCCCGACTACCTATGCCGCCGCCGAAGCCTTCGGCACGGTGGCCGGCCGGCTCGGCGGCGCCGGGGACCTCAAGCAGCGCTTCGCGGACTTTAACAAGACGCATACCATGACCAGCAGCGACCGCGACTGGGGAAAACTCCTCGCCTTGCTCCATACCGCCCGCGAGGTCGGAGGCGCCGACGTACTGCCGGCCTTGGAGGAAATTCTCGCCCGCTCCCCGTCCGGCCTGGACTACAACTACGAGCAGCCCTACTTTGAGACTCCTCTCACTTGGGCCAAGGTCTTAGTGCGCAGCGGGCTGTTTCCCGCCTACGCAAGGACGCGCCTGCAAAAGATGCTGACCTCGCGCCGGCCGATGGAGACCGCCGCCGCCCTCTACGCCATCGCCTTGGCGCGATCATAAGCCTTCTTTTTTCGTATCATGAGCCCGCTCATGACTTCCTCCTGCCACAACCACTCCATATGGAGCGACGGCCAGACCCCGGTCGCCGACATGGTCGCCGGCGCGCGGAAGCTGGGCCTGGACGTCCTCGGCATGTCCGACCACTGGGTCCTGCATCCGAGCGGCCAGACGCCCAAGTGGTCGATGCCGCCGGAGAAGCTCGGCGAATATATTGGACATGTGCGCTCCTTCGATGATCGCGCCGGGCTCCGGGTCCTCGCCGGCGTAGAGGTGGACTGGATAGCGGAATCGGCCGCCGGGATCCGCGACGCGCTGAAGAAAGCCGCCCCGGACTATTCCATCGGCTCGATCCATTACGCCGATCCCGCCACCGAACCGATCGACGGTACCCGCAAGTACTGGGACCGTATGACGCAGGACGAGGTGGACGAGGCGCATCATATCTACTGGAAGAACCTGCGCGCCATGGCGGAAAGCCGGCTGTTCACCATCGCCGGGCACCTCGACCTGACCAAAAAGTTCCGCGTCTACGCCAGCGCTCCGCCCCAGGACATTATTAAGGCGGCGCTGGACGCCATCGCCCGGGCGGGCATGCCGGTCGAGCTCAACACCTCCGGCTGGCATAAGCCCTGCGACGAGTGCTACCCCGCGCCGGCACTGCTGAAGCAATGCCGCAGCCGGGAGATCCCGGTCATACTGACCGCCGACGCCCACCACCCCGACCAACTGCGGCGAGACTTTGACCGCGGCGCGCTGCTGCTGAAGGACATCGGCTACACCAAGACGGTACGGCTGGGCCCGGACGGCCTGACAGAATACCCCCTTAGATAAGGTGCCAGGCATGTTATCTAAAGACGGACGGCGTTTAGATAACATGCCTGGCACCTTATCTGGGGCTTATCTTTAATAGAATGGGGGCGTTGAAAACCGCGCTCAAGAATATTTTCTACGGCACGCTGCACGGCGTCGGGCTGACGGCTCTGGTCCGCCTCAAGAACCGCGCGCAGGTGCCGGTCCTTATTTATCACGGGGTCACCGATGATGACCGCGACGACGCCCTCGACGTCGAACGCGTCCATATCAAGACCGCGGGCTTGCGCCGGCACCTGGAGTTCATCGCGCGCCATTACCGCGTCGTTCCCCTGAGCCGCCTGGCCGACGCCCTGCGCGGCGGCCCAGCGCTCCCCCCCTACAGCCTCGCGCTCACTTTCGACGACGGCTACGAAAACAACTTCACCGCCGCCTATCCGCTGCTCAAGGAGTTCGCGATGCCCGCGACCTTCTTCCTCTCGACCGACTTCGTCAACGAACGCATTCCCCTGTGGGTGGACCGTCTAAAGAGCGTGTTCCGCGCGACCGAGCTGGCGGCCTGGACCGATCTCTCGGGGCGAGCCCACCTGCTGGGCAGCATCGAGGAGCGCGCGGCGGCCTATCTGCGCGCCAACCGCGAACTTAAAGAGCTCGACGGCGGCGAGCATGAGCAGGCGCTCGAACGCATCGAAACGGAGCTGCTGGAAGACAAACAGATCAAGCTGCTCTCGCTCTTTAACCCGCTCACCAAGAAGCAGATCCGCGAGATGGCCTCTTCCGAACTCATCGAGTTCGGCTCGCACGCGTGCCGGCACCGCCTGCTCTCCAAGCTGCCCCCGGAAGAAGTCGCGCGCGAGCTGACCGAGTCGCGCCGCATCGTTTCCGAGTTGTCCGGAACCGAAACGGTTTCCTTCTCCTATCCCAACGGCGATTTTGACCGCGGGATCATGGCGGCGGTGGAAAAGGCCGGCTATACGTCGGCCGTAGCCGGCGGGCTATGCCTAAACCGGCCGCAGCGAACCTCCCCGTACGCCGTCGCGCGGGTGGCGCTGGCCGAAGACGACAGCGAGGCGCTGATCGCGGCGACCCTATGCGGCATCCGCGAGCGCCTGCTGGCGCTGCGGGGACATCCCCAAATTGAGCATTACCGGCGCCATGGCTGAGCTCATCGCCGCCCGGCAAGAGGACTACGACGCGTTGGCGGGCTACCTGGGCGCCTTCATTGGCACGTACGGCGAGCGCCGGTTCTGGCTGAGCCGCTTCCGGCTATGGTGGGACGCCAATCCGGCTTATGCCGCGGACCAGCCCCGAGGCTGGCTGCTTAAGGACCAAGGCCGGATCGCGGGCTTTCTCGGCGCTGTCCCGAGCCGGATGCTCGTCGGCGGCGGCGAACGAACCGTCTACTCGATCACCTCCTGGATGGTCGACGAGGCCTTCCGCGACCGCAGCCTGGAGCTGCTGCTGCGGCTGATGGAGCACGCCGCCGACACTTTGCTCTTTGACACCACGCCGACCGACCACGTCGACGAGATTCTGCGCAATCTGGAATTCAAACCGCTGCCCTGGGGCGAGGACAAGGAGAGCTTCGTGCTGATCGACCCGGCGCGCTGCGTCGAGGCCCTGCTGCCCGAACTCCCCGGCTCCGGGCTCGCCGCCAAAGCGGCGGCGGCGCCGCTGGGCCTGCTGCAGCGCCTGCGCGGTGCCGGTGCGGGGAAATCCGGACGCCGCGTCGCCCGGTGCGCCGCCGCCGACGCCGCCTTCGATACTCTCTGGGAAAGTACCCGGAAGTCCGCCGCCACGACCAACGTGCGCACGGCCGCGGTCCTTAAATGGCACTGCACGGAAGACGACAAGATCGACAAACGGCTCTACGCCTGCCGCGAGGGCGACAAGCTCTCGGCCTACGCGATCATGCGGGTGCGCGACCGGCGGGGTCTGCGGACTCTCGAATGCGTGGACCTGTGGCCAAACGAGACGCCGGCCCTCTCCGACCTCATCTCACAAATCGCCGAGGACGCCCGTATCGAGGGGCTCCACCTCCTCACCTTTCCCCATTTCTCGCCGCGGCTCGGCGCTCGCCTGCGTGAGCTCAACCTCTTCGAGCGCGGACTGCGGCGCAAAAACTTATGCCTGGCCCCCGCCGGATTGAGGGACGCCCTCAGGGAAGAGAATTCCTACTTTGTCGGTCTGCAGGGAGACTACGGCACGGCGGGGCCCTGACGCCTATCCGGAACTCATAATTCTGGCGCGCTAGACCGGCTCCGCCTCTTCCACCGCGGCTCTCAGCTCGCCGTAGGTTTTGACGATGCCGGCCCGCATGCAGTCCTTGCCCAGATGGCGGCGAATAGAAGCAATCAGCAGAGCCTTCTTTAAAGAGGTCTCCAGGCCGCCCTGATCCAGGCGGTAGTCGTCGCTGATATCGCCGGCCGCGCAGCCGGCTAAACCCGCCACGACCTCCTCAAGCGTCTTCATGGGCGGCTAGACGCTCGCGCAGCGCCCGCAGAAACCGCGCGGCTTCGCGGCCTTCGGATAGACGGTGGTCAAAAGTGAGATTCAGCTGAAATAGGCGGTCGCCCCCAACTTCATATTCGGCGCCGACGCCGAGGATGGCCGACTGCCCATGGTTAATGACGGGCAGGAAGGAGAAGACATCCTCGCCGGAGAGATCCGTCACGGTAAAGGTCCCGTCCTGGAGGGACTTCGCCGGCAGTGAATCCTCATGGTATTCGAGCGCGTAGTCCTGGACCTCGCGCGCGATGGCGGGAATTTCCTTCTTATCGGCTTCGCGGACCACCGGCACGCGGATGCCGCGGCCGTCGTCAATCACGAGACCGACATTAACGAACGGGTATTCGTGGATTCCCTCATCCTCATAGCGGGCATTGAATACCGGGAAGTCGCGCAATAGTCGAGCGCACTCAAAGAGGATGACCGGAGTCAAACTGCCCCCCCATGCGGCTTGCTTCCTGGCGGCGGCGCGCAGCCCCTTGGTCCGGCAGAGAACGGCAACGGCGCTGGCGTAGCGGTTATTGTCGCCGGCGAGGTACCGGTTCTCGGCACGCTTCTGTTCCGAGAGCGGCTTGACATCGACGGCCGCGCCGAGCCCCAGCGCCGCCAGCACATCGCTCTCACGCACCAGCTTTTTACCCGCAAACTTCTCGGGAGAAAGTCCGTGTCTCTCCATGACCTGCTTCGCTTTTTCGCTGAACAGCGGACCGCCGGACGCGGCCGCCGCCTGCGGCGCAGGCGCGGCGGGCAGCGGGTCATCGGCGTTCACGGAAATATAACACAGCAGTCCGCCGACCGGGACCTGGGCGCCCTCTTCCGCCCGGCGGCGCAGCCAACCGGCCGCCGGCGCCGGAATCTCCAGGACCGACTTGCTGGTCTCAACCTCGGCGACCACGGCATTTTTTTCCACCGCCGCGCCCTCGGCAAAATGCCAGCGCACCAGCTTAACCGTTTCGTCGTTTACGTTCTCACGGGGCACGCGCACCGCGACGGGCTCAGCAGTCATGGGAGGTCTTCTCTCGTTCACGCACGCCGCCATCATACCAAAAGTCCTCCAAAGCCCGCATTTGATATACTGCGCCGTCCGACATGAAGAAGCTTCTCGCGAAAATCTGCGACCACTGCCCGTTGTGCAACCACGCACGCAAAAACCCCGACTCGTTTCTCGGCAAGCTCCTGAACCACCCCGCGCACGCCGACAACTGCCCCGCCTGGAAGGCGCATAAGGAGCATTACGGCGGCGGGACGCCGCACCAGGCGGACTCCTGATCAACAGCCGCTGGCGCATACCTCTCGCCATGGCCGCCATTTCCGCGGCGGCCATGTTTCTCGTGGGCGGCTACGAGTTCGTCCGCAGCGCGTCCACCTCCCTTTTCATCGAAGCCTACGGCGCCAAGAACCTGCCCTATGCGATGACGGCCATCCCGCCGGTCCTGGCGCTCCTGGTCTATCTCTACGGCCGGCTGCTCTCGAAATTCGGCGCCATGCGCGCGCTCGCGGTCACCACCCTCTTCTCATCTCTCGTCTTCATCGCCTGCTATTTCGCCCTAGCCGCAGGCCATAAGTCCGCCGCCGCCGCCCTGTACGTATTCCGGCAAGCCTATATTGTCCTCATCATCGAGCAGTACTGGTCGCTGATAAACAGCACCCTCAAGCCGGAGCAGGCCAAGCTCTATAACGGGCCGATCATCGGCGGAGCCTCGATCGGGCCGATCCTGGGCGGCCTCATCCTCAACCGCTGCGCCGAAAGCCTGGGAACCGAAACCTTCATCCTGCTGGCGGCGGCGGTGCTGGTGCCCGCCGCCATCCTATCCTACGCGGCATACCGCCTGACGGGCGAGCCGCAGCCGCAGGGACGGGAAAAGGACGGGAGCGAGGGACATGTGAACCTGGGACTGTTCGCGCGTTCGCGGACCCTGGTGCTGATCGCCGCGATCGTGGCGCTGACGCAGATCGTATCGACCTGCCTGAGCCTGCGCTTCTACGACCTGCTTGAGACCTCTATCGCCGTAAAGGACGCGCGCACCGCCTACCTCGGCGGCTTCTGGTCCACGGCCAACGGCTTCTCTTCCGTACTGCAGTTTATCTTGACGCCGCTGATTCTCAGCCGCACCTCGCTGCGCTGGGTACACCTGGGCATGCCGGTTATCCACATCGCCGCGGCCGCCGCGCTGTTCGCCCACCCGGCGCTCCCGGTCGCGGCGACATCGCTTATCTTGTTCAAAGGCTTCGACTACTCGCTGTTCCGGGCGGCCAAGGAGATTCTTTACATCCCGCTTTCATTCGACGCGCGCTTCCGGGCCAAGCAGGTGATCGACGCCTTCACCTACCGCTTCTCCAAGGGCGCGACGGGCGCGGTCGTCGCCGTCGCCACCGCCGCGCTCGGAAAAATCCCTGGTCCGGTCTATCCCGCCGCGGCCGGCCTGGCGGCTCTGGTCTGGGCCGGTCTGGCCCTGCCCCTGACAAGAGAGGCGCCGGAAAGCTAAGGCGGAGTGACGCGCTCCAGGACGTCGCGCGGATAATCGTAGAAATACAGCTTATCGTAGGCGAACTTCCGTTCGAAGCCGAAGTCCGCCAGCACGAAGCCGTCCGCCTCATAGCGCGTATCGGGAGACATCAGCCGACCGGATAGATGCGCACGGCCCGTCGCGCAGCGCAGGGCGTAGTCGAAATCATAAGAAGCGTCAAAGACCACCGCCCGCCCGCTTTGGCGCGGCACGCCTTTTAGAAGGACGACAGAATTGTCCGGCAGATCGGGCGAATGCCGCGCGATCCCGGCGAGAACACTCCGCTGCAGCTTCCAGGATTCGGCATAGTCCCGCGCCGCCTGCCCGTTGGTCCAGGTAAAGGCTCCGACAATAGAGGCGGCCAGAACGCATTCGACGAATCGGACTTTATCCGATTTCGGCCGCAGCCGCAGCAGGCCCTCAAAGAGCCAGGCCAGCAGCATCCCGCCGACCCAGGCGCCGGTACCGTTAGTGCGGCTCATGATGCCGAATATTTGCGGCATATAGCTGCCCGACAGCGCATAGGGCGCGTAGGAACCGACAAACAGCGCCGCGATCATCAGCCCCGCACGCCCCGGTCGAACGCGCGGCGAGTCCGCGAAACCGTCCGCCCGGTAGACGGCCTCACCGACAAAGATGACCAGCAGCCCCCACAGCAGCCAGTAAGACGCGCCGAAATTGCGCCAGGCTTCCGGCGCCGCCAGGGCGCAGATGTGCAGCACGCGGTTGGTTACGCATTCGAAACCGGCGCCAAACGCCTTGAAGAAATGGCTCGCGGAGAACGCGATCTCTTTGGGATTCTCCCAATCCAGAAAGGCCATGATACCCCACCGCTGCCAGCCCACAACCAGCAGGAAGGACGCGCCGTAGGGCGCCATTCGCTTGACGGACTCCCATAACGCCGCCGGAAGCTCGCGCCTGGAAGCCTGATCGTGAAGTATGGCGGCGAACAGCAGCAGCGGCGTCAGCATCGCCGACTCGTAGCATAGAGCGCCCAATACGTAGCACAGCTGCGCCGCCGCCAGCCGCCCGAACCGCCGCGCCTCCAGGCCGTCCCAGTGGAGGAGAAAGCTCGTTAGGACCAGGATGTGGCCCAACGGCTGAGGAGTGAGCACCATCCAGAAATGCGTGACGGCGCGATTAGGAAACAAGCTCATAAACAAAGCCGCCGCCAGCGAAAACCGCCGGGAGCGCGTCAGGCGCAGCATCACCAGCAGAAACAGCACGCTTTCCACCGCGTCAAAGAGCAGCAGGATCAGCTGCCCCGCAAACGGACGCTCAGCGCCGCCGGTCAGCGTATACTGCAGGGGATAGAGCAGGATTCCGATCGGCCGCGTCCACACCTGTTTGTAGGCCGCGAACTCCCGGAACACTCCCCCGATGCTGTCGGCGCGCAGATAGCGGGCGATGCTTACCCAATCGTCGTTGTAGAAGCCGGTATCGAAGATGAAAAGGCGGAAGGATATGAACTGTGCGGCGACAATAAAAAGGACCGCGAACAGCAGCCCGCCCGTCAGACGTCCAGTGTCCCGCGGCTCCTTGGTCACCGGATCATTCTCGCAATTTATACAGAGGCTGTCAGCATAAATGCATAATGTGGCGATGCGTGCGGTTTCCATACTCTTCTTCCTGTCCGGCGCCACGGGGCTGCTGTACGAAGTCCTCTGGGCCAAGCACCTTGCCCTCGTTTTGGGCAGCACGGCCATCGCGCAAACCTTCATCCTGACCATGTTTTTAGCCGGACTGGCGATCGGCAACGCCGTCTTCGGACGGCTGGCCGACCGCTCCGACAACCCCCTGGCCTTGTACGCGCGGCTGGAATTCGCCGTAGCCGCCTGCGCCGCGTTGTCGCCGCTGGCGTTTCGCGCCGTAGCGCTGCTGCCGTGGAACTTCGCGGCGGTCGGCGGCGCGGTATGCGTGCTGGCGCCCTCGATTCTCCTCGGCGGCACCTTGCCCGCGCTCAGCCGCTGGATCGCGCCGACCCTGGCGCAGATGAGACGGGGCGTATCGTGGCTCTATTTTCTTAACAGCGCCGGCGCGGCATTCGGGGCGCTCACCGCGGGATTCGTCCTGATACCGCAGTTGGGGATCGATATCCCGGTCGTCATCGCCGCCGCCATAAACGCAGCGATCGGCGGGGCCGCGCTCGCCGTCTCAAAAACGCGGCCGGCGCCGGTGGACGCGGCGGCGGAAGAACAACGTCCCGGCTCCTGCCCGCCATGGGCGATCTATGCCGCGGTATTTCTCTCGGGGTTTGTCGCGCTTTCCTATGAGATAGGCTGGATCCGACTGCTCGCACTTTCCCTGGGATCCTCGACCTACACCTTCTCCCTGATGCTGGGCGCGTTTATCTCGGGCATTGCCCTGGGCAGCCTGGCCGTTACCCGTCCCGGCCTATCCGTTTGGGACCCGGCCGTACTGTTCGCTTGGGCCGAACTGGGCGTCGTCGCTTCACTGCTCGCCGCATGGCCCTTTTATGAACGGCTGCCGTATTACGCCATGTTCCTCGCCGGGTCTTTGCCGCGAACGCCCGCGGCTTTCTACCTGGTATCGATTCTGCAGTGGCTGTTCTGCTTTGCCTTGATGCTCCTGCCAACGGCATTTCTCGGCGCCGCGCTGCCTTTAGCCAGCCGCGCGGCTGGCCGCAGCGATGCCGGCGTTGGCGCCGTGGTGGGCAGGATTTTCGCTTTCAATACCGCGGGCAATGTCGCCGGCGCCGCCGCCTCGGGACTGCTGCTGCTGCCGCTCCTGGGAATCAAGGGGCTTTTTACTGCGGGCATGGCGGTCAATCTCGCGGTCGGTCTTATCGTCCTGTGGCTGGCCGGCGGCGCCGGCCGGCTGGCGCATCGTCTGGCGGCGAGCCTGGTTGCGGCCGGCCTCGGTCTGCATCTTTTTTTCTCGCCGCCGCTCGACAACCGGCTCCTCTCCAGCGGCTCATTCCGGCGGGACAAACCGCCGCCGGTCGGATTTCGCACCTTCAAGAACCTGACCGGACGCCGGAAGTTGCTGTTCCACCGCGACGGCCGCGAAGCGACCGTCACCGTCGAACAAAACCGCGACGCGACGCTGTACTTGAAGCTCAACGGCAAGGTGGACGCCTCCACCGGCGAAGACATGCGCACCCAGGCCCTCCTTGCCCATCTACCCCTCACCCTCAAGCCCGGAGCGCAGGAGGCCCTTATTGTCGGCCTGGGAAGCGGCGTCACCGCCGGCGCCGCGCTGCAGCATCCGCTCAAGCGTCTCGATGTGGTCGAGATATCGCGCGCCGTAGCGGACGCCGAGAAGCTCTTTCGGGCGCACAACGACTCGCCGCTGGAAGACCGCCGCACCCGGCTGCACCTTGAGGACGCAAAAACATTTCTCAACCGGACGCCGGTCCGCTACGACATCGTGATCAGCGAACCCTCCAACCCTTGGCTGGCGGGAGTAGGCAATCTGTTTTCACTCGACTTCTACGTCCGAGTCCGCAGCAGGATGAAGCCGGGCGGAATTATGGTGCAGTGGTTCCACCTTTATGAGATGTCGGATCCCGTCCTGCGCCTGGTACTCAGGACCTTCGCCGCCGCCTTTCCGCAAGTGACGCTATGGAGCACGTCTTCAAATGACATTCTCCTGCTGGGCTCCGACACGCCGCTCCCCGAGGAGTTCGGAAAGATGCGTGCGGCCATGGAGGTTCCCGCCGCCGCGGCCGGTATGCGGCGCATTAGAATCGACAGCCTCGCCGGACTGCTGTCGCTGCAGACCGCTTCGGATGCCGCGGTCCGGCAGGCGGCGGGCGCTGGTCCGCTGAACAAGGACCATTTCCCCATTCTGGAATACCAAGCGCCTATTGCCTTTTTCCTCAACAAGACCAGCGCGCTGCTCTCGGAGATCGATGAGCGGCGGCACCCGGAGCGCGGCAAGAAGCTTCTCCTGCCGCGATTTCTCGGCTGGCGGAACGCGCCGCTCTCCCGGGCCGAACTGCGCGGCATGATCCATTACCACGAGCTCTACGGCGGCTTCCTGCACCAGGCGCTGCGGGCGGAATGGCGCCGTCGCTACCCGCCGGATTGAAGGCGCAGACGTTCGGCCAAGACGCTGCCGCGGCGCACGAACAGGACAAAGTGCCCCAGGTCGCCGCCCGCGACCGGCTGGTATTCTCCGCGATACCATGCGGTCACGGGGTGCCGCACGGAATCAGGGCGGGAGAGAGCCCATTTCGAAACCACGAACAGGGCCGGCGGTTTGCGCTGAAGCGCGGCTAAAACACGCTGCGTCTGCTCGTGCTGCACGGGGCTCTCGAGCAGCAGCGCCGCGATATGCAGATGACCCGCGGGCGGACTTTTGCGGCTGTAGAAATACAGCGTGGGCTCGAATCCCCACTGAAAGAACGTCTCCTCCTCGCGCAAGGTATCCTTGAGCAGCAGGCCCAACTTCTTCGCCTCCGAATAATAGCGGTGGCCGTATTTGGCGTAGGACCACCCCTCGACGGGAATCCGATAGAAGACCTGTTCGCGCAAAACCAACAGACCGCCCAGCATCACGCTCAGCAGCACGGCCGCTTTCGGCCATGGAACCCGCCCCGTCATCCTGCCGAGATCTTCGAGAAACCACGCCGCACCAATAACGAGAACCGGCATCCATATCTGGTAGTAGCTCCACTCAAAACGGCCCTGCAGGGCGAGTTGGATCTGCGCCGCCGCGATCAGCGCGGCCAGCAGGCCCCAGGCGCGGGAACCCCGCGCTCCGCCCCATACGGCGCCCGCCAACGCCGCTATCCAAAACGGCGTCAGCGACCGGAACACCGCCGGAATGAGATGGCTGAAGTGCAGGGACCGCCAAAGATTTCCCCAAAAACCACCGGCAAAAAACTGATTAAACGAAACATTCGCAGTATAGAAAACGGCGAAGTCTCCCTTGGCTCCATAGTAGCCGCAAATCAGCGCCCACATAACGAAACCTGGAACGGCCATTGCCGCCGCCTGGCGGAGCCAGACGCCTTGCGGCGTCCGACGCCTGAACGCGAAAAGCACGTGCGCGCCCGCCAGCAGCACGGCGCTGACAAAGGACACGGAGCGGATAGCCGACGCCAGCGCCAGGAGCGCGCCGATTCCCAAGCAGCGCTTGAGCGCCGGCTTCTCCGCCGGCAGGCGCAGCAGCAGCGCCAGCGCCCATACCGTACAGGCATTAATGAACAGCTCCGACTCCGGCTGATTGGCGCGGAAAAAGAGGTCCCCGGACAGGACCGCCCAGAAGAAAGCGGCCCACAGCCCGGTCCGCAGCGGGCTCCCGCGGCAGCTCGCAGCCCGGTACACGCCGAGCAGGATCACGCAGGAACCGATCAGGTTCAGCATTAAAATGCCGAGGGTATTGTATCCGAACAGCAGTTCGCCCGCGGCATAGATCCAGAAGATGCCCGGCGGCCGATGCTCCCACATATCCGTATAGAGAGCGCGCCCCGCGAGCATCTCGTGGGAGGTAACGGAATAGATGCCGATATTCCGCTCCAGCGGCTCATCGAAGGTGTAAATGCGCTGAAACAGAATAAGGGCGGCCAACCCGACGAGGACAATACCCGCAGTCGTTGATCTTGATATTTTTTGCGCGCCCGTCACCCGGTTAGTATAGCCCTTCCACCGCCGTCCCGAAATGATATCCTCAGACACGATGCGCAGGGTCCTTAATATCGCCCATCGGGGCGCCCGCAGCCTGGCGCCCGAGAACACGCTGGCGGCCGCGCGTAAAGGCCACGCCTGCGGCGCCGACCTATGGGAAACCGATATCGCGGTCACCCGGGACGGCGAGCTCATCCTCATGCACGACGACACCTTCCAGCGCACGACCGACGTAGCTCAGCGCTTTCCCGAGCGCGCGGCCTCGCCCTTCACTTCCTTTACGCTCCCGGAGATCCGCACGCTCGACGCCGGCTCCTGGTTCAACACCCAGGACCCCTACGGGCAGATCGCGGCCGGCGCGGTAACCGCCGCGGAGCAGGAGAGCTTTCGGGGCCTGAAGGTCCCGACGCTGCGCGAGGCCCTGACCCTCACCCGGGACCTGGACTGGCGGGTCAACCTTGAACTCAAGCGCCTGCCGGGCGAGCTGGAGGACTATCCGGTTGCGGGCAAGGTCCTGGAGCTCATCGACGCCATAAAACTCGACCCCCGCCATGTGCTCATATCGTCGATCCGTCAGGACTGGCTGTGGGAAATACGCGGCCAGCGGCCGGATATTGAAGTTCAGGTCCTGCTGGGACTAATGCCCGACGATCCGATCGACTTCGGCGAGCGGGAGTTCGAGACCTACAATGTCCGGATCACGCGCATCAGCGAGAACGAAGTGCACGCCCGGACCGAGGAAGGCCTCGCCGTCAACCTCTACGTAGCCAACGAAGAAGACGGGATGCGGCGCTTCGCCGACGCCGGCGCCGCCGGCCTCATCACCGACTTCCCGCAGCGGCTTAAAGACCTGCTCGAGTCTTAGCGCTTCTTCTTAAGAATCTTCGCGACCGCCGGCGCGTCGATGCGCTCGCAGACCGCGAGTTTGCCCACCAACGGCCGCGCGTAATCGATGAAGGCCTGCGTCACCATTGAGTTATTCACATGGAAGAACTCTTTGGGCATGTGTTTGGTGTGCTTAGCCACGGTCTTCAGCGGCGTCAGGAAACACTCTGAAGCGTAGTCGCCGGTGCGCCGGATAGCGACGCTGCCGTCACGATTCTCCCACGCGGCGAACTGCACCGCCTTCTCGCCGACTTCGCGCGCCTCCCAGGCGTCGACCTCGGAGACGACGCCGAGGAAGCTGCGCTGCAAATAGCCGAAGGTGTCGCTGCGCACGCGCTTGATCTTAAGCTTCTCCTTAACCACCGCGCTCAGGGCGTCGCCCAGCGCCCCGGTCCCGGAGAGCTGCACATTGCCGTGCGCGTCGCGCTCCTGCGATTTCGTCAGCGCCGAAATGATCGGCGTCCCTTTCTTGTCGCAGACCCCCTCGGAGATGGCGACGACGCAGCGCTTGTGCTTCTTAAAGGTCTTGTCGACGTCGGCCAGGAACTTCTTCTCGCTGAACGGCACCTCCGGGACATAGACCAGATGCGGGCCGTCATCGGCATAGGTGCGGCCCAGCACGCTGGCCCCGGTAAGGAAGCCCGCGTTGCGGCCCATGACGACGCCGATATAGACGCCCGGGATGCTGCGGTTGTCGAGGTTGACGCCGGCGAAGGCGTTGGCCACGAACTTGCCGGCCGAGCCGAAACCCGGACAGTGATCGGTCACCCGCAGGTCGTTATCGATCGTCTTCGGGATGTGGATCACCCGCAGGTCGTAGCGCATTTTCTGGGCGTTCTCGCTGACGATGCGGCAGGTGTCGGCCGAGTCGTTGCCGCCGCAGTAGAAGAAGTAGCGCACCCCGTGCGCCTTGAGGACTTTAAATATCTCACTGCAGTATTGCGCGTCCGGCTTGTCGCGGGTGGAGAGCATCCCCGCGGAAGGCGTCTGCGCGACCATTTCGAGGTTGTGCGTGGTCGCCAAGGTGAGATCCTGAAAATCTTCCGCCAGGATGCCGCTGACGCCGTGCCGGGCGCCGTAAATATTCTCGATCCACGGATACTTGCGGGCCTGCAATACCGCACCCACCAGACTCTGGTTGATGACCGCCGTCGGTCCGCCTCCCTGGGCGATGACCGCCTTACCTCTTAGTTTATCTTTCACGAAACCCTCCTCCCGCGGCTGTATATCAGCCTACATCCAACAACACTTCTGTCCGGTTAAATTTGAAAAGAGAATCCCCCGTCAGTGGTAGAATGGTG
>JBDRPD010000051.1:0-14394 GCA_043827405.1 Elusimicrobiota bacterium
CCTTCGCGGCGGCGGCCGGGCCGGCCGCTTGGCGGCGCTGCGCCGCCGGCGCGGCCGTCGGCGCGGCCGCGGGCGCGCTCGGGCTCTACGCCAACCGCCTGCTGTTTATCGCCGACGCGCTGCGCGCCATCGGGCGCCCCGCCGCGGGCGGACTGCTGCTTTACGCGACGCCCCTGCTGCTCGCCGGCGCGACCGCCGTTCTCGTCCTGCTCGCGTTCCGGCTGCGGGACCACGGCGCGGCGCTGCGCATCGGGGCGGCCTGCCTCCTGTTCAGCGCCGGCGCGACGACGGCGGAGCTGAGCGAAAGCTATCTGCGCGCGCAATGGGACTTCGGACAGCCCAGCCTCGCGGCGGCGGCCGGAATCCCGCCGGGCGCCGACGCGCGCACGGCCGGCATCATGATCCTGGCGGACCAGGAAGGCCGGCCCGGCAGCCGCTACCGCGAGGTGGTGCTGGCGGCCGGCGGCGTGGACGTCTCGACGCGGAGCCTGACGGCTCTGCGCGGCTACCTGGCGGACACCCGCTACCGGACCGTGCATCTGCGCGCCGCGCTGACCGCGCTGCGCGCCGGCGCCGCGCTCAACTGGGACGCCGAGCTGCTGCTGGATGCGGCCATGATTCGAATTGAGCCGGGCTTCCCGCCCGACACGTTGGGCTTCCTCGAGGCGGTCGGTGTGGCGCCCGCCACAACGGAAAACTACGGACGCCTGGAACAGATGGGCCGCTATGCCTGGCATGACCGCATCCCCGACATCAAATCGGCGCAGAAGACTTTTGTCGGCTTTTCAACGGCCTACGCGCGTTTCGGCGAGCTTGAGACTTCCAACCTGTGGCTCGACCGCATCCGCGGCCTATGGCCGCTGTACGAGGACGATATCCACGTCGAACCGCTGCAGACCAACCATGACGGCCGCATCGCGGGGACTCTGCGCCGCGGCGCCGCGCCGGCGCGCGATATCCGGGTCGGCTTGTTCGCCGCCCCTTCGACCACGACGGTGCTCGACGCCGCGCGCTATCTGGTCGCCTCCGTTCGGCCCGGCGAGGATGGGCGCTTCGAGTTTCTGCGCCTGCTTCCCGGCCGCTACTATCTGGCGCTGCGGGGTGATGCGGAAGTTCTCGGCGGCCGCGACCTTATGGTGCACGGCGCGAACGGCATGATACAGCTGACCGCGCTGGAAATGGATAAAGAGCTGAGCCCCATCATGCTCGATCGCCGACGCCCCGCGGTGGTAGACGGCCTGCCGGTCGATCCGGCGGCGCTGCCCGGCATGGCGCCGCAATCCGGTGAAGAGTAGGACGCCCGCCCGCGGCGCCGGTCGGCAAAATAATGTTTTAAAGCGTTAAAACTTTGCTAAAATTCAAAAGATAATTTTTTCCTGTGTGCGCTAAATGAGGAGGCGGCTAAATGGCAGCGAAAGCTTCTAAGCTCAAGAAGATCAATGTCCTTATCGCGGACGATCAGACCTTGTTCCGGGAGGGCATTAAGGATTTGCTCGACGCTGAGAAAGTGATCAACGTTATCGGCGAAGCCGTGGACGGCAACGAGGCGGTCCGGCTGGCGAAAAAGCTCAAGCCCGACGTCATCCTTATGGACATCAAGCTGCCGGGGCTCGACGGTATTTCCGCGACCCGGGAGATCCGCGCGACCCTGCCCGGCGTGAACATCCTGATTCTTTCTTCCTACGAGGACGAGGCGCATGTCCTCGAGGCGATCCAGGCCGGGGCCAACGGCTATCTTTCCAAGATGCTTCCGGCCTCCGAGCTCATTATGGCGCTCAAAACCTTCGCGTCCGAAGGCATCATGATCCCGCAGAACGTCATGGGCAAGCTCCTCGAGGGGCTGCGCTCCAAGGGCAGTTCGTCGGAGGCCTCGCTGACGGCGCTGACCAAGACGGAAATTCGCGTTCTCTCGCATCTCGGCAAGGGCATGGCCAACAAAGAGATCGCGGCGCATGTGGGCTGCAGCGTCAAGACGGTCAAAAACCATCTCAACAGCATCTTCCAGAAGCTGAGCGTCAGCAACCGAACCGAAGCGGTCGTCAAAGGCATCGAGCTCGGCTTCATTTCACCGGAAGAAGCGGCCTAAGACCGGAACGGCCGGCAGTGAGGACCGTCGGGCGGTTCCGCCGCCTCATCGCGGGCGAAGATTTCGCGGTATTAGGCCGGGAAGTCGGCCGTTGCGGCCTGGAGCGTCTGGCGGACGCTTGGCGCGAGTTCCGGCCCATCGAGAAGCTCATTCTCTTCAAGCTTATGGAGCCCAAGCGGGCATTCGCCTTTTACGCCCGGCTGGACTTCGACGGCAAGTATTTCCTGCTCTGCGCGTTCGACCGCAACACCATCGCTCCCGTACTCGATAAGGCTTCACGCCCGGTCCGCGCGCTGTTTAAAACGCTGCCGGCGTCCTACTACGACCGCATGCTGCGCCTGCTGGCCAGCGAGCAGGTTGAAATTCAGCTGACGGTGCGGGACAATTGAGGGGCCGGATCTTCAATACCCCGGCGCTGGTCCTGGCGCGTCAGCAGTACGGCGAGGCCGACCGCATCTCGGTGCTCTATACCCGCGAGTTCGGCAAGCTGCGCATCCGCTTTATCGGCGTCGACCGTCCCAAAGGGAAGCTCAAGGCCCTGTCCGAGCCGATGACGCATGCCGAGTACCGGCTCTATCTGCGCGGCGGCGCCGACTTTGGAATCGCGGCCGGCGGCAGCCTGGCGACGATCTACCCGGCGCTGCGCGCGGACCTCGCGGCGACGCTGCGCGGGCTTCAGGTCGTCGAGCTGCTGGATGCGCTGACCCCCTTTTCCAGCCCCAACCCCGAGAAGTACGAGCTGGCGACGCGGGCGCTGGCCGAGCTCGAGAAGCTCGCGCGGACAACGGACCGGCGCGGTTCCGCCGACTGGGTGGTCGGCGCCTGCGCGCTGCGCCTGCTCGAATCAGCGGGCTTCGGCCTGCGCGAGCGCCAGGTTTCCACCGAGAACCGCGGGCTGTGGGACGCGCTGCACCGCGAGGATCTCGCAACAGTCGCCGCATTGCCCGCGGACCCGGCGCTCCAGCGGCGGCTTATTCGTCTGATAAGCCGCATGGTAGAGCAAGTGGCCGAACGTCCCCTTAACAGCGCCTCGATCCAGGACGCCCTGATCGGCGCCGGAGCACCCGCATGAGCGCGAACAAGACGCTGCAGGAGATCATCCTGTCATTGGAAAATTTTTGGGCCAAGGAGGGCTGCCTGCTGACGCAGCCTTACGACCTGGAGAAGGGCGCGGGGACTTTCAACCCCGCGACTTTCTTCGGCGCGCTCACCAAGCAGCCGACGCGGGCGGCTTACGTCGAGCCCAGCCGCCGTCCCGCCGACGGCCGCTACGGAGAAAACCCGAACCGGCTCGGCAAATACTTTCAGTACCAGGTCATTCTCAAGCCCGCGCCCGGCGATGTGCAGCAGGTCTATCTGCGCTCGCTTAAGGCCATCGGCCTCGACCCCAAGCGTCACGACGTGCGCTGGATCGAGGACGACTGGGAATCTCCCACCTTGGGCGCGGCCGGCGTCGGCTGGGAGGTCTGGCTCGACGGCATGGAAGTCACGCAGTTCACCTATTTCCAGCAGATGGGCGGCATAGCGCTGGACCCGATATCGGTCGAGATCACCTACGGCCTGGAGCGCCTCGCCATGTACGCGCAGAAGAAGCGCCGCATCATGGACCTCCAGTACGATGACCGCCTCACCTACGGCGATCTCTTTCAGGAGCAGGAGCGGCAGTTTTCGCGCTACCATTTCGAAGAGTCCGACCCGCAAATGCTGTCGCGCCATTTTGACGACCATGAAAAGGAGGGCTACGCGCTGGTCGGAAAGGGGCTGGTCCTGCCCGCCTACGACTCGGTCCTCAAATGCTCGCACCTCTTCAACCTGCTGGAGGCGCGCGGCGCCATCTCGGTCACCGAGCGCGCCCAGTACATCGCGCGCGTGCGCGGGCTGGCCAAGAAAGTCATGCGGGGCTACATCGAGATGAAGGAACCGCAGGAGGCCGCGGCATGAAAGATGCGCTGCTGGAGATCGGCCTTGAAACCCTGCCGGCGCGCTTTCTCGCCGGGGCGCTCGCCGACCTGCACACGCTCACCCAGGCGCGCCTTGAAGCGAACCGCATGCAGTTCAAGGAGATCGAAGTGTTCGGGTCGCCGCTGCGGCTGGCCGTTATTATCCGCGGCCTGCCGGAGAAAACCGAGCCGCTCGCCGAGACTTTCTCCGGCCCGCCCGCCCGCCTGCTGAAAGACGGCCAGGGAGCCTATACGAAGCAGGCGGAAGGCTTCGCCCGCAAGTACGGCATGGCCGTCGAGGACTTAACGACCGTCGAGACGCCCAAAGGGCCGTTTCTCGCCGCGATCAAGACCAGGCCGGGGCGCAGCGCCGTCAGCGCCTTGGCGGAAATTTTCCCGGACATCATCCGGTCGCTGGAATTCCCCAAGACCATGGTGTGGGAGGAGACGCGTCTGCGCTTCGCGCGTCCGATCCGCACCCTCACGGCCCTCTACGGCAAGCGCGCGGTGCCGTTCAAGCTGGCCGGCGTAAAATCCGGCAATAAGGTGCGCGGCCTCGCCGCCAGCGGCGCCAAGCCGGTAGCGATCAGCGAGCCCGGCCGCTACCTGCACCTCCTGCGCGACAAGTGCGTGATCGTCGATCCCGTTGAGCGCCGCGAAAAACTGCTCAATAGCCTGCGCCAGGCGGCCAAGCGCTCGGCCGGAGAGATCGACGAGGATGCCGACGCCGAGCTGATCGAGCATACGGTGGGGCTGACCGAGCATCCCGCGGCGGTGCTGGGACATTTTTCCGCGCAGTATCTGGAGCTGCCCCGCGCCCTGCTGCTGATGGTGCTCAAAAAGCAGCTCTTGTTCTTTCCCGTCATAAAGTCCGACGGCGAGCTGGCGGCCGATTTTATCGGGGTGCGCGACGGGCTCTCCGAGAGCCATAAGGAAGTCCAGCGGGGCTACGAATGGGTGCTCGAGGCGCGGCTGAGCGACGCACGCTTCTTCATCCAGCGCGACCGCGAAACGAAGCTGGAGGAGAAGTTCCCGCGCTTGCAGAAGGTCGGCTTCCAGAAAGGGCTTGGCAGCATGAGCGACAAGACCGCCCGCGTCGTCGGCATTACGCAGTGGCTGGGCGAGCAGGTCCTGCAGCACCGGCCGCTCGACGGCGGGATAGTGATAAAGATCGCCGGGCTCGCCTACGCCGACCTGGTGACCGGCGTCGTCGGGGAATTCCCCGAGCTGCAGGGAACCATGGGCGGCGTTTACGCCCGCGGCGAGGGCCTCGACGAGAAGATCGCCCTGGGCCTCGAGGAGTTCTACTTCCCGGTCACCGCCAAGTCCCCCCTGCCGACCACGCTCGAGGGCGGCCTGGCCTCCCTCGCCGGCAAGATCGACACCATCGCGGCGATGTTCTCCGCCGGCTTTAAGCCCAGCGGCAGCGAGGACCCCTTCGCCCTGCGCCGCCTGGGCAACGGCGTGATCCGCATCGTGCTCGAGCGTCAGCTGCCCATACGTCTGCCGGAGCTGGTCGACACCGCTCTCGAGCTCGCCGCATGCTTCCCCGCCGGGCGCGAGTTCGACCGCAAGCAGGCGAAGATCGAGGTCGAGGAGTTCCTGTGGCAGCGGCTGGAAAACCTGCTGCTGGAGAAGGGCTTCCGGGTCGACGAGATCCGCGCCGTGCGCGACGGCGGTCTCGACAACCTGGCCGCGACGTTCCTGCGCATCGCCGCGGTCCATCAGCTGCGGCCCGAGCCCGACTTCCTCGCGCTGGCGCAGGCGTTCAAGCGCGCCGACAATATTCTCAAGAAGTCCGCACCGGACCCCGCCGACGGCGCCGCCGCCGAGGTAGACAAGGCGCTGTTTCGCGACGCCGCCGAGAACGCCCTCTTCGACGCGCTGTGCCGCGTCGAGGGAGATGTCGGCCTCAATATCGCGGACGGCATGTACGCCGACGGCCTGCGCGCGCTCGTCGGGCTCAAGCCTCAGGTCGACCGATTCTTCGACCAGGTGATGGTCATGGCCGAGGATGCGGCGGTCAGGGACAACCGCCTGAACCTGCTGTCGCGCCTGGTCCGCCTGTTCAAGCGCGTGGCGGACATCTCCCATATTCAGAACTAGGCTTGCGCGCTTCGCGCGCTGCTTGCAGATTCGCAAGCGAATCTGCAAGCTTAAAAAGTCTCGCACTCTAACCGCGAACAAACAAGCTAAGTTATCTTGGCTTCAGCGCCCGCAGCTCGGACAGGATCGCGTAGCGCGTTGTCGGCGTCGGCTGGGCCGACAATCCCTTCTTTAAGAACTCTTCGGCGCGGGACTTGTCGTCTTCCTTGAGCAGGCAGCGTCCCATGCCCAGATAGGCGTCGCCCACATAATCGGCGCTGATGCCGCGCGGGATGGCGAGGCGCAGCGACTCGATATAGGCGGCCTTGGCCTGGGCGCAGTCTTCCCGGTAGTAATGGATGTCGCCCATGCGCTCGTAGTAAAGCGCATGGCGGTGATCGTCTTGCGCGAGCAAACCGCGGCCCCGCTCCAGCTGCTCCTGCGCCTCGTCGTAGAGCCGCAGCAGGATAAAATCGCCGGCATTCGAGAAATACCCTTGAGCCGTATTCGAGCTCCGCTTGACCGCGGCCTTGGGGCTGAAGGAAGAACGCGGCGCTTCCTCCTCGCCGCCCGCTCCCCATTGATGGCCGATGCTGATGCGGTGCGCGTCGCCCAGCTCGCCGAAGGGCACGAAGGCGTAGTCGAACAGGAAGTCCCGCAGCCGGGTGCCGAAGCCGATGCTGATGCCAGGACCGGCGTCGTTGCGGGTGCCGAAGCCGATGCGCCCGGCGAGGCTGCGGTGAATGCGGCATTCCAAACCGAAAGCGAACAGCACGTCGTCCGTGCGCGACTTCGTTAGATCAAGCGCCGCGCTGTGCCGCCTTCCCAGCAGCTCGAAGCTGTAGGCGCCGCCGAGGCGCATATTGAGCGGCAGGCTCTCGGAGGCCTCATTAAAGGTCACCGTCGGCCCGATATTCTGCAGCGCCAGGCCCAAAGTCAGACCCGATAAGCCGGGCGCCTCGTACCAGCCGCCGAAGTCGAAGGCATAGCCCGTCACCGCCGCCCCGTCTATGGTCTCGCGCAGCAGCTTGAAGGCGATGCCGGCCGCCAGGTCATCGCGCAACCGATGGCCATAGCCGCCGCCCAGCGCCAAATCCGAGAAGCTCGCCTGGCCCAGACCCGTGCCGTTGGGATTCGCTACCGTGGTGCGCTCAATGTCGCCGGCGCGCAGCATATTCAGGTTCAGGCCCCAGCCCCGCGGCGAAGCGAAGCTCACGTACTCCTGCGACAGGCCCTGAAAGAGCATGCTGTGCATGAAGGTCGTCTCGCTGCGCCGCACCCGCGCCAAGGCGCCCGGATTATAATGCAGGGCATTGGCGTCGTTGGCCAGCGCCGTATAGGCGCCGCTTAATCCCACGGCGCGCGCGCCGGCGTCCAGGAAGAGGAACTCAAAAGGTTCTCCCCCGGCCGAGCCGGCGGCCCGGGCTCCCCCCGCATTCGCGAGGAGGACCAGGACCAGCGCCATGGTCTTTAGCGTTCTCATCGTACGAGCAAAAGCTTCCTCACCACCGACACCTGTCCGGTGCCGGTGATCACGGCGATATAAAGTCCCGACGCGACGTCGCGGCCGGCGTCGTTGCGCGCGTCCCACTGTATGGTTCCCGCCGCCGCCGAGTTCAGCTCGGCGACCCGGCGGCCGGTGACGGTATATATCTTTATGCCCGCGTCCGCCGGCAGCTGGTCAAAGATAATGCCCGAGGCGGCATTGCCGGCGGCGAACGGTATGCCGTCGTCGTTATTGCCGTTGTTGGGTTTGTAGGGATTCGGGTAGACGCGAACCGCGCTCAGGTCGGCGTGCGCCGGCGCCGCCGCCGGCACGAAGGCGGCGAAGAAGCTGAAATGCGGCGTATAGCCGGTGATGGTCTTGCTGGCGGTATTGACCGTGGAAGCGAAGTCCTTGCTCCAGGAGCAGGTCGAGCAGGTGGCGGAGTATAGCTGCAGGCTGGCGGCGCTGATCGCGGTGCCGTCGATAATGCCGTTATTGTCGTCGTCTGGATAGTGCAGAGTCACCGCCGCCACATTGCCGCCCGAGAGCTGATGCTGGTCATTGGACAGGCTGACTTCGGATATTATCGTAGTGGCAGTAACCTCAGACGGCGCCGGCGGCGCGGTGGCCGGATTATTGATGACCGTTACCGTCACCGTCGAGGCATTGATCGCGTTGGGAGGGATGACGACTTCGGTGGCCTGCGAGGTATCCTCGGCCGAGGACTGCACGGTACTGGTGAGCTCCTGGTGGATCTTCTGCTTTTTCTCGACCTTGCCGGTATTGGCGCCGGCGACCAGCTTGGTTTCGGCGATATCCGGATCGGCGCGGTCTATGGTGATGGTGATCGCTCCCGGCGACGTATCGGATGCGCCGAAGATATCCCAGGCCACGACCCGCAAGTCGTAGTCCGTCTCGTCGAGCGGCGCGTCGACGTCCCAATGGATGAAGTATGGGGCCGTCAGATCCGGGTTCGGATGCCGGCCGCCGGTATTAACCGCGGGGATATCGGCCCAGCCGGTCGTATCCGATGACGCCTTGTACTGGAACGTCACCTTCTGCGTTTGCCCCGGATCGCCGAGCTCCAGCTCGGCGACTATGGTCACCCGGTTGCCGCCGATGGTTTTGCCGCTGTGCGGCACCTTGATCGCCGCCCGCACCCCGTCGAGGCTCGCCAGCGCCGTGGCGAAAGCCCGTACGCGCGTGTTTTGTTCTTCGATACCGCAGGCGTGGACGGCGCGGAGGCCGAAGGCATAGGTATCGCCCGAGCCCAAGGCCGGCGTCGTATAAGAGGTCGCGGCGGAGGATACTTCGACGGGCGTCGCGGCATACACATCGGCCGAAGCCGCACCCGAGCCGTAGTAGATGCGGTAGGCGGTCACCCCGGCGAACGGCGACCGGACCCAGTTCAGCAGAATCTTGGATCCCGCCAAGCTGCGCGCGTTCAGCTCGCCCGGCGGCGCCGGCGTCGGCGCCCCGGTATAGGTAGATATAGTGGAATCAAAGGAAGTAGTGAGCCCGTCGCCGTTTACGTTGCGCACGCGGAAGTAGTAGGTCGTGCAGCCGATGAGGTGGTAGGCGGTGATGCTGGTGACCGGCATGATGCCGATGGCCGAGTAGCCGGCTGCGTCGGTGGAGCGCTGGACCTCGGCCGCAGTGAAGGCTGAGTTGCCGTTGAGTCCCCAGCTGAAGGAGGCGCTGGTCTGGTAGACGGCGTTCATCGTCGTCGCGGTCGGCGGCCGCGCTAGGGTATGCACGGTCGCCGAGTAGGCGAGGGCGGTATTGATCGTCCCCTGCGCCGCCGCCAGGCCGATGCGGTGGCGCTCGTTGGCGCCGAGGCCGGTCGCCGCGTACGACAGCACGGAGGTCTCATAGAGCAGGGTGGAGGTTTCGCTCGCCGGGTAGACGCGGTAAGTCGACGCTCCCGGCGCCGCCGACCAGTTCCAGGTGATCGACGAAGCGCCGTGCACCGTCGCCGTTGGGGGGTCCGGCATTTGCGGGAAGACGAATATCCAGTTGACGTTATTGCCGCTGTCCAGGTTATCCTTATCATTGGCCAGGACGGTATCGCCGCCGGCGGCGTCGGAGTCTCTTGCGTCGACGCGCACCGGCGCGGCGGTGGAGGTCACCACCAGATGCCAGGGGCTGCCGTCGGCGGTGCTGCGCAGGCGCAGGCGCTCGGCCGTACCGGCATTGCCGGGCCGGAAGTCGGCGACGGTGAAGGTGGAGCCGGCATTGAAGAACAAGGTTCCGCCCGAGGCGTTGGCGGCGAGCGACGTCGCGGTAAATGAGCTGACAAAGGTGACGCTGGAGATATTGGTTACCGCGATGCCGCCGACCGAGTTGCCGTTGCCGTACACCCGCTGATGGGCGGACCCGTTTAAGGTCAGGATGGATGCCCCCCCGCCGGTGAAGGTGCCGCTGGCTATCACATCGCCCTGGACCCAGAAATAGTCGTCGGTCGCGTCGAAGGAGGCGCCCGGCATTATGGTCAGGTCGCCCTGGATATTGAGCCCATAGGCCGAGCCCGGCATGGTGACGCCGGCCGCATTGGCGATGACCAAATCCCAAAAGTTGTCGGAGCTGCCGGTCATGGTCTGCGGCGAACTGCCGTCGAGGTAGGTGGTGCCGGTGCCGGAAAGCATTCGCCCCAGCGGCGAGTCGATATTGCCGCGGAAGCGATGGGTATGCGCCATCGGCCACCAGGAGCCGGCCGTTACCGACATGGTGCCGTTGGCGACGATGTCCGAGAGCGCATAGAGGTGCTTGGTGCCGACGCTCTTGGCGACTTCCAGGCCATGGAACGCGAAATCCGACCGGACTGTGACGCTGGAGTTTTCCGCGCCGTCAAACTTTATGGTTCCAGCGCCCGGATCGAAGTAGCCGGCGCTATGCAGGAAGTGGCCGGCCACGGTATGGGTGAAATCGCCGGCATGGAAGGTGCCGGTGGACCAGGTCGGATCGTTCCTGATAATGAAATTGCCGTTGATATCAAGCGCCGAGAGCACCGTCACGTCGGTCGTGGTATTGATCACGAAGTTGTTGAAGGGACTGCCGGGCAGTGTTGTAAACGTCTGCGGGTACTCAGCTTCCGTATTAATGACCGTGAGCGTAGAGTCCTGCGCATTGAAGTAGCCGCCGGTCTGTGTCCAGTGACCGCCGAACCAGTGGTCAAAGCTCCCGGCCGAGAAGGTGCCGGATTTGAGCTCAAACCAGCCGTCGTCAATGTACATGCGGGTATTCATGACGACTTCCGACGTCGACTGGATCGTGATGGTGCTTCCGCTGAAGCTGTAGGGACCGTTGATCGTCTGCGGGGAACTGCCGTTGAGGATGATGTGCGCGCTCACCATGACCCCGCCGCCGTTCATGGTCCAGTCGCCGCCGATGATCATTTTCTGGCGGTTCTCAAGGAACTGCCCCTCGGAGACGACCAGGTCGCCGGCGACGACGAGGTCCGTCGACAATGTTACCCTGGTCGCATGCTGGAAGTCGGCGGCCAGCGTAAAGTCGTTGAGGGTAACGCCCGTGAGGTCCCAGGTGCAGTCATTATCCAGACTGGTCGCGTTAAACAGCACCGAGTCGCCGCTGACCGGCAAGGTATCCAAAGTCCAGTTCTGCGGGTTGGAGGCCAGGTCGTCGGCGCCGCCGCCGTCCCAGACGCGCAGATTGGGCGGGTTGGCGCTGGCCGCGATCGCATAAGGTCCGGCGCGCTTCACATTGCCGGCGCGGTCGGAATAAGTGAAGACCACCTGGTTGGTGGCGCCGCAGGGATAGGACCCGCCGCAGGTCTCGGTATTGGTGGATTCGGCGAGGTTGAGGCCGTAGGCGCTCAGGGTTTCCAGAGAGGTCGAGCCTTCGGCGCCGGAGAGGGTAACACTGGGGGGATCGAGGACATGGATTTGCGCCCCGGTATTGGCGCTGCCCGCGAACAGGCGGCCCTCATAGACGCCCAGCGCGTTCATCACGTCGTCGTCGGGGAAGCCGCCGCTCTCATGCCACTGCGCGCCGTCGTAGACCAGCACCTTGCCCTGGTCCGGGTCCGGGGAGCCGAGCACCGAGGTCGCGGCATACAGCCGCCCGCGGTAGACCGCCAGGTCCTGCACCACCGTCTCGCCGACGCTGGACACATCGAAGAGCTCGCTCCAGCCCGCGCCGTCAAATGCGAAGACTTTGCCGAAGCTGGCCTGGCCGGATACGTGCGAGGTGCCGGCGTAGAGCTTGCCGTCATAGACGACCAGGTCTCTGACATAGACGCCGGTCGCCGCGAAATCGACGCTCAGGCTCCAGGTGGAAGCGTCAAAGACGTAGACCTGCCCCCCCGCGTCGGTGCCGGCGTAGAGCCGGCCGCGGTACTCCGCCATTGAGATGACTCCGCTGTTGCCGGCGATGTCGGCGCTCAGCGTCCAGGTCGAGCCGTCGAAGGCGAAAATCTTGGCGCCTTGCCGGGTCCCGGCGTAGAGCATGCCGTTGTAGGAAGCGAGGGAGGCGACGGTGGTCTCGCCCGGGAACTCCGCGCTCAGGCTCCAGGAGCCGCCGTCGAACTCGTAGACGGCTCCGGTGCCGGCGCTGACATAGGTGCCGGCATAGAGCTTCCCGTCATGCGCCGCCAGCGCGTATACCTGCCCGGTAAACGTTGCGCTGCCGCTCCACTCGATTCCGTCGTAGGCGATGACGTCGAACGTCCCGCCGTAGGCGGCGGCGTAGAGCTTGCCCTGGTATTCGGCGAAAGCGAAAGCGCCGGGCGACGGCGTGCTGACCGACCAGGCGCCGTCGCTCCAGCTGCCGCCGGCGGTGGTGGAGTAGGAGACGCCGAAGCCGAGCGCCGCCTGGGTGCTTTGCGACAAGCCGGCAAGCGCGTCCTGGATGTTGATCTGCGCTGTGACCCCGGCGAGCAGATCGACCATGCCGCCTTCGGGGTGCTCGGCACCGGTAGCGGTCAGGACGCGGAAGCTCGCGGCCGTCGGCGCGGTCTTGTCGATGGTGATAGTGGCGAGGCCGGCGGAAGCCGCCGAGCTGCCGTAGATGTCGGCGGCCGTCATGTCGACGCTGTAGCTTGAGCCGTCGGTGTAGACGACGTCCGAGGTTACGTAGATCGCCTGGTAGGCCAAGGTGCTGCCGTCGATGGTGATTAGGTCGGCGGGAAGCCAGACAGGCGTAACCGAGACGAAGTCGGTGCCGTCGTAGTAGTTGCCGGCGTCCTTTTGAATGGCGAAGGATGCGGAGGCGACGCCGGAGGCGTCGGCGGCGGTGCCGGCGATCATGCCTAGGTGGTTGATGACGGCGCCGGTCTCTGGAGTGGTGAGGGCGAAGGATGGGGCGCTCAGTTCCGGCGCGGTGAACTGAAAACTCCAGTTGAAATTAGCGCCCGCATCCAGGTTATCGCCGTCATGGGCCGAGATCAAGATTCCGCCGGAGGCATCGGAGTCCATGACGTCAGCCCGGCTGACCGCTGCCGTGCCGGTGACGACCAGATGCCAAGGCGTTCCGTCGGAGCTGCTGCGCAAACTCATGCGGGAAGCCAATCCGGGACTCCCGATGGCGAGCGTCCCAAACGTGTAAGTCGCATCGGCGGTAAAGTAGAGCGCGGCACCTGAAGTATCGGCGGTGAAGGTGGAGGCTGAGAAGCTGCTGTTGAAAGCCGCATAGGTCCCGGCGAGCTCCAGCTCGTTGAAGACGATCGGCATAACGGCGGAAATAGTGGTGCTGGAACCGTCAAAGCGGATGGTGCCGGTGGCGGGGCCGAAGGAACCACCGGTCATATTCCAGTCTCCCCCCAGGGTATGCGTATACGGTCCCGGGACAAAGTGGATATTGACCAAGGAGAAGTTGCCGTCGATATCGAGCGGCGAGACCACCGCTAAAGTCGAGGCGCCGACAGCGGAAAGCGATTTCAATTGCACATGATTGAAGGCGCCGCTGCCGCCGGTGATCGAAACCGATGAGATATCCAACTGCGGTCCGAAAGTGATGGTGCTGCTTTCCGCCAGAAACACCCCTCCGGTGCGCGCCCAGCCGCCGTTGAACTGGTGGTCAAAGCCGCCGGCGCGCAGGTCGCCGGAGCTATGCGTGAGCGCCGGTTCGCCGAGCATGTACATTTTGGAGGTCATGACGACCTCGCTGGATGACTCGATGTGCAGATTGGCCAGCCAGCTGTTTCCGGAAGACAACTCCTGACGTTCTGAACCGTCGAGGATAATCAAGCTATCATTGGTGAACACCGAGCCGCCGACGCCCCAGGAGAAGTCGCCGCGAACTCTCAGGTCGGCTCCGGTCTGCATGATGACTCCGCCGGTTGAACGGGTAAAGTCGCCATTTACGACCATATGGGTAGCTAGGTGGAGCGTGCCGGTGTCGTAGTCGCCGGCCATGGTTACATCGTTTAGCGCGATACCGGTTATGTCCCAAGATGAAGGGGTGACCGAGGTAGCGTTAAATAAGATCGAGTCGCCGTCGACTGGTGCTGTGTTACCGGACCAGTTGAGCGGATTCGAAGCCAGGTTGTCGGCACCGCCGCCGTCCCATATACGAGTCTGCGGCCCGCCGACTGATCCCGGCAACGCAAAGCGCAGCGTCACCACATCCTGATCCGTATTGACCGTATTGCCGGTCACATAAATAAGCCCCGCGCTGTCGACCGCCACGCCGTAGCCCCAATCGTTGACGCCCCCCGCACCGGCATAGACAACCGAAGAGAGCAGCACCCAGTCCGTGTCGTACTTGATGGCGATAATGTCGGTATCCGAGCCGTTGGTGAAGTAGCCGCCGACGATCAGGTCGCCGCTGCCGTCCCTGAC
>JBDRPD010000052.1:0-55353 GCA_043827405.1 Elusimicrobiota bacterium
CAGCCGAACTCCGTCTCCGCCAGCCGCACCATGTAGCCGTAGCCGCAGCCGATATCCAGGAACTTGTCATCCGGCTGGATATCGAGCTCCGTCGCCGCCTGCATGAATTTGCGGTGCTGCGCGTCATCGAGCGTCTCATCGTCGGGCGGCTCGATATGGGAGGGGTCGTTCCACATGGCGCAGGAATAGGCGCGCGTCCGCTGGTCCAGGTAGGAAAGGATGAACTCATTGGGCAAATCGTAATGCGATGATACCGCGACCAGCTTGCGGCGAACCGAAGACGGACAGATCGCCGTCCAGACATGCCGCAGCCGCCGCAGCAGCCCCACCATCCACAGCCGCTCCAGGGAGAGGTAGTTGCGGGTGCCGACGAAGGCGTAGATATCGCCGTTGAGGTCGAGCTCGCCCTTGACGTAGCGGTCCAGCACCGAGGACAGGTCGCCGCGCGCGAAGTCGCGCGTCACCGCCTCGGTCCGGCAAGCCAGCTCGATGCGCTCCGGCCCCGTGCCGAGCGTGCCGCTGCGGCCGTTGTAGGAGATGCGAACGGTCCACGGCAGATGCGGGAAAAAGTACCGCATCCGGTCCACCGCCTGGTCCAGCACCCTGGGCATGTCCGTAATGTAACAGGACACGAGACAAATTGCAAATCCGGGAAAGGTAAAGGAAAGGTAAAGGTCCCTTGACAGGCTTCTGGAGCCTCTTTAAACTTTTAGGGTTCAGGGGGAGGGGAAAGGTTTATGAAAAATCTTATATTTCCAGTAATTATGGCGTTTTCGCTCGGCATTGGACTGACCGCCTGCGGCGGCGGCGGCTCGGATGCCGAAGAGCAGTATAAGCAGGAAGAGGCCAAGCTGCACGAGGACGAGGCCAAAGTCGACCGGATCAAGGAGCTGCAAAAGAAGGTCGCCGACGAGTCGATCACCGCGGAGGAGCAGACCGAGCTCGACGACCTCTACAAGTGGCTTGAACAGGAAGGGCAGGATCCCAACGCGGCGGAGAAATGCCCTGACGGAACTCCGATGCCGGAAGACGGAAAGTGTCCGTAACGCGCTGATAAGGATAACCATCATGAATAACTTCAGATGGCTGTTGGTGCCGGTGCTGTCCGCCGGGTTTATGTTGGGCGCCTGCAGCGACAGCGACTCGGACAGCGAGGCGCGGGAAGCCTTGACGCAGGAGAAGGCCAAGCTCGAGCAGCAGAAGGCGGAGCTGTGGAAGATGCGCTACGAGCTGGAGAAGGAGAAGAAGGCGGCCGCTCCCGCACAGGAGAAAGCGCAAGAGCCGCAGTAAGCCCTGCTCCCGACCAGGATTAACGCCTCTCCCGCGTAGTCGCGGGGGGGGCGTTTCCCTGCGCCTTGCGCATCACCGCGCCCATGTCGAGCATGTCCGGATCGATGCCCAGCATCTCGGCCGCCTTGTCCGCTGACGCGCCGCCGCTCTTCTTCATCTGCTCGCCGCTCTTCTTAAGCTGACCCATGCTGCCGAGGC
This sequence comes from Elusimicrobiota bacterium, assembly GCA_043827405.1. Taxonomy (GTDB): domain Bacteria; phylum Elusimicrobiota; class Elusimicrobia; order UBA1565; family UBA1565; genus JBDRPD01. The sequence continues at coordinate 1,489 of JBDRPD010000052.1, forward strand.
CGGGCAGCGTGAGCTTGTCGATCGCCGCCCGCAGTCCGTACTCCTTGGTCATCACCTTGGCCGCCTGCATGACATCGGCGGAGCCCGCCATGGAGGTAAAAAAGGCATGAACATCGGGCTGGTTGATATGCTTCTTCACCACCTGGCCGAAATTCGGCGACTTAAGCGTATCGCGGATGAACTTGATGGTGCTGCCGTCCTTCTCATAGTAGTCCTTATTGAGTTTCTGCAGATCGGGGTAGGAGAGGAATTCTTTGCGGAATTCTTTAAGCGCTTTGGAGTCCTTGAAGCGCTTTGAGTTCTTGAGCCGGAAATAAGCGTCTTCCGCCTTTTTAACGATCGACCAAGTAGACCCGCCTCGCCGGCCGCGGGCCAGCTGCGCCCGCGTCCGTGCCAGGCGCAGTTCTACCTCCCGCAGACGAGCCTCGATCTCGGCGCTCATGGCGGCGCGGCGCTTGCCGGGCGAATCGAGCGCGGAGCCTCGGTCCCAGCCGGCGGCTTGCTGGGCCGCGATGCGCGACTGCAGCTCAGCGCTGGAACGCGTATCGTCGAAAACGGAAGAACTCTCGGCCTGGGAGGATGACGGTGCGGATCCCGGCCGGGGGCCGAAAACGAACAGCGCCGCCAGGACGCCGGAGAATACGACAAAGAGCATGCCGCCGACAACGAAAACACGACCGCGATCTTCATCAGCCATCCCTTGAAATGTATCAGGAGAAACCCCTAAATGCAAGGTGTTTTGCTAGAATAAGCCCTCATGCGGACAAGGATTTGCCTGTTTGTTTCAGCCGTTTTTCTATGCGGGGCCTGCGTGCCGCGCGCGGTGACGGTACGCGCCACCGCGGGGCTGCTCGAAAACGGAGTATCCGCCGTTTACGGAGAGCGCGATCCGCAGTTCGCCCGGGACGCCATGCCGGGACAGCTCATGCTGACCGAAGTCCTGCTCAAGAACGATCCCGAAAACACCGACCTGCTGAAATCTCTGGCCGAGGGCTATTTCGGATATGCCTTCCTGTTCCTGGAAGAGGAAGAGCCGGAACGGGCGGCGGAATTCTACCGCCGCGCCGCGGATTACGGCGAGCGGGTGCTCCGCCGGCAGGGTCTCGCGGGACTGGCGAGCGCCAGCCCGAAGAAGCGCGATAGCATCCTGGCGCGCGCCCGAGGCGCCGACGTACCGGCGCTCTACTGGACGGCCTCGGCGTGGGCCGGCATCGCCAATATTAGGAAGAACGATACGCAGGCGCTCACCTTTGTTCCGCTCGCCGCGGCGATGATGCGCCGCGTACTGGACATGAATCCCGCCTATCAGCACGGAGGTGCGGACATATTTTTCGGCGTCTACTACTCCGGGCGCCCGCGCCTCGCCGGCGGCGATCCGGACAAAGGCAAAGCGCATTTCGAGGCCGCGCTGCGCCGGACCGGACGGCACTATCTGATGGCGCAGTACCTGTACGCGAAGTTCTACAGCGTCGCCGTGATGGGAGAGGAGCAGTTCAAAGCGCTGCTCGCGGAGATCGCGGACGCGCCCCGCGAAGCCATGCCGGCGGCGGCGCTGCCCAACGCGGTGGCCCAATCCAAAGCGAAGAAACTTTTAGCGAGGTTCGATGATCTTTTCTAGCAAGCACGCTTTCGCGTTCGCCGCCGGTCTGCTGCTGTGGGCGACGTCCGCCGGCGCCGCGCAAATCAAGTTCGCGACCATGGCGCCCGAAGGGACCGACGCCATGCAGGTCCTGCGCGAGATCGACGCCGAGGTGCAGAAAGAGACCGGCGGCAAGCTCAAGTTCAAGTTCTACTCCGGCGGCCGGCAGGGCGAGGAGAAGGACGTGGTACGCAAGATCCGCTTCGGCCAGCTGCACGCCGGAGGCTTCACCGGCGTCGGCCTGGGCGAGATCGCCCCCGAGGTGCGCATCCTCGACGCGCCGTGGCTGCTGCGCGATCACGAGGAAGTCGACCACATCTACGACAAGTTTTCCCAGTACTTCGAAGAGGCGTTTCGCGCCAAGGACTACATCCTGCTCGGCTGGACCGAAGTCGGCTTCATCCATGTCTTCTCCAACACCCCCGTGCGCTCGGCGCAGGATATGAAGAAGCTCAAGATCTGGGTATGGGAAGGCGACCCGATAGCCGAAGCGGCGTTTAAGGTCATGGGCGTCCATCCGATACCGCTCGCCGTCGCCGACGTGAACACTTCGCTGGAAACGGGCCTTATCGACGCGGTCTACGCGGCGCCGTACTATGCCATCGCCCTGCAATGGCATGAAAAAACGAAGTATGTCTACTCCGTGACCATGGCGAACGCTTCCGGAGCCGTCCTGCTGTCGAAGAAGTTCTTTGACCGCCTGCCCAAAGACCAGCAGGATATCCTGCAGCGGGTATCCAAGAAACACCTGCAGCGGCTCAATCACAAAATCCGCGAGCAGAACACCACGGCCCTTGTCACGCTCAAAAAGCAGGGGCTTAAGGTAACCGAGCCGGCGACGCCCAAAGAGCTCAAGGCCTATGAAGAGGCCGGCCGCGAGGCCCGCCGCACCTTGGTCGGCCGGCTGTACAGCCAGGATATCCTAGACCTCGTCGAGAACGCCCTGCAGGACTTCCGCGCGCGCCGCGCCGCCAAGAAAGCCAAGAAGTAGCCGTGGAAACGCTGCGCGCCATCGAACGCCGGCTGCTGCAGGCTGAGAAGTATATTCTCATCGCGTTCCTGCTGGTAATGGTATCGCTGAGCTTCGTGCAGGTAGTCCTGCGCGGTCTGTTTTCCGGCGGCTTCCTGTGGGCGGATACCTTCCTGCGCCATCTTGTCCTGTGGGTCGGATTTTTCGGCGCCGCTGTGGCCGCGGGGGAAAACAAGCAGTTCGCCATGGACGCCGCAGCCCGGGCGCTGCAAGGGCGGATGAAAGCCGCCTGCGAGATCGTCGCCTATCTTTTTACCACCATCGTCTGCGGCTTCCTGACCAGGGCCAGTTGGGCCTTCCTGATTGAAGAGCGGGCGACGGGCGGCGTCCTGTTTTCCATCGGCGCGAGCCTGCAGGTCCCGAGCTGGTACTTCGAGATCATCCTGCCGGTCGGCTTCGCCCTGCTCCTGGTCCACTACGCGCTCAAGATCATTATCGCCATACCGCGCCTGAGGAAGCCGTGAGCGGACTGCTCGTCGTGCTCGCCGTCCTGGTCCTCGCCGCGCTGGGCACCCCCATCTTCGCCCTGTTGGGCGCGCTGGGGCTGGGGCTGTTTCACGCCGCCGGCATCAACCTGGCGGTCGTCATCATTGAATTCTTCCGGCTGGCCAGCCTGCCGGCGCTGATCGCTATCCCGCTGTTCACCTTCGCCGGCTTTCTCCTCGCGGAATCCAAGGCGCCCCAGCGCCTGCTGGCGCTGGCCGAGTCGCTGATCGGCTGGCTGCCCGGCGGGCTCGCCATCGTCGCGCTGCTGAGCGCGGCGCTGTTCACCGCCTTCACCGGCGCCTCCGGCGTCACCATCATCGCTCTCGGAGGCCTGCTGTTCCCGATGCTGCAGCGGCAGCGCTACCCGGAGTCTTTTTCCCTCGGCCTGATCACCTGCACCGGCAGCCTGGGGCTGATGTTTCCGCCGTCCTTGCCTATCATCCTCTACGGGCTGGTCGCCGGCGTGTCGATCGACGACCTGTTCACCGCGGGCGCCCTCCCCGGCATCATCCTCATCGTGCTGCTTTCGCTCTACAGCGCCTATATCGGCTGGCGCTCGGGACTCAAGAGCATACCGTTCTCCGCCGCCGCCGCAGTCAAAGCCGCCCGCGCCTGCGTCTGGGAGATCCCGCTGCCCTTTCTCATCATCGGCGGCATCTACGGAGGCGTCTTCACCGCGACCGACGCCGCCGCCGTGATGGCCTTTTACGTGCTGGTAGTGGAGATCTTCATCTACCGGGACATCCGTATCGGCGAACTGCCGCGCATTGTCTACGACAGCATGGCTTTGGTCGGCTCGATCATGATCGTGCTCGGCTGCGCTCTTGGGCTCACGAACTACATGATCGACGCCGAGGTGCCGGAGCGCATCTTCCAGTTGCTCAGCCTGTACATCCAGTCCAAGGCCTTCTTCCTCATCGTGCTCAACTGCATGCTGCTTATCATCAATATGGTGGAGATATTCTCGGCCATCATTATCGTCGTTCCGATCATCATCCCGATCGCCGCGCAGTATGCGATCGACCCGATCCACCTCGGCATCATTTTCCTGCTGAACCTTGAAATCGGCTACATGACGCCGCCGCTGGGCCTCAATCTGTTCCTGTCGAACCGCCGCTTCGACGTGCCGCTGTTCAAGCTCTATAAAGCGACCTTCGTATTCTGGGCCATCCACGTTCTGATGCTCGTGCTGGTGACGTATTGGCCGAGCCTCAGCCTCTGCCTGCTCAATAAATAATTGGGATAATAACACCATGAAATCGAAAAATTTTTCCGCCGCGAAAATCAACAAAATGCTCAAGCGGGTCATGGCCTCGCCGACCTATGAGAAGGCGTACAAGGACCTGAGCTTCATGCAGATCGAGGAACTGCGCCCCATCCGCCTGCAGCTTGAGCTGCTCAAGCCGGAGATGGCGCTGACGGCCCATGACATCCGCTCGACCATAGTGGTATTCGGCAGCGCGCGCCTCAACCCGCCGGATGTTATGCGGAAAAAAGTCGCCGCCGCCCGCCGCCGGCTGCAGGCCCGCCCGCGCAGCCGCGAGCTTCAAGAGCAGCTGCACACCGCGGAGCAAATGCAAAAGAATTCGCACTACTACGAGGAGGCGCGCCGCTTCGCGGCTATCGCCACCCGGGCGTCGCAGGCGGACAAAAAGCGGGACTTCGTTATCGTGACCGGCGGCGGTCCCGGCATCATGGAGGCCGCCAACCGCGGCGCCTTCGACGCCGGCGGCAAAAGCATCGGTCTTAATATCACCCTGCCGCACGAACAGACCCCCAATCCCTACATGACGCCGGAACTCAGCTTCTGCTTCCACTACTTCGCGATCCGCAAGATGCACTTCATGATGCGGGCCAAAGCGATGGTCGCCTTCCCCGGCGGCTTCGGGACGTTCGACGAGCTGTTCGAAACCCTGACTCTGGTGCAGACCAGCAAGAAAAGTGATTTCCCGATCATCCTGTTCGGCCGGGAGTTCTGGACCAAGGCCGTAAACCTCGAATTTCTGGCTGAGCAGGGCGTCATTTCGCGCCGGGATCTTAAGCTCTTCCGGATTGTGGAGACCGCCGAGGAAGCCTGGCAGTCCATCCGCATGTACTGGAAAAAACACGGCACCCAGCTGGCAAAAAGAAGAAGGACGCTCATCGCCGATCACCTGGATGACGCCTAACGCCGCCGCCGTCCTGCTCTTATGCGCCGCGCTGCCGGTATGCGCGCAGCAGCATACGCGCAATCTGAGCGTCGCCGCCGGCGACCCGATACTGGAAAAGGGACTGCAGGCTCTCTATAACCTGGAGTACGATGTCGCCCGCCGCAGCGGCGAGGAGTTTGTGCGCAAGCACCCGGACAACCCCATCGGCCACCTCTATATGGCCGGCATCCTCTGGTGGCAGGCGACGACCGAACTGGCCGGCGGTAATCCCGACCCGGCGCTGGTGCAGGTCTTCCACCAAAGCGTATCCGAGACCGTCGATATTTCAAAACTGCTGTTTAAAGCCGATGACATCGCCCTGCGCTCGGACGGCTACTTCTCCGCCGGCATGGCGCTCGGACTGCAGGGACAGATGCGCCTTGCCGAAGGGCAGTATGTAGGAGCCTACCGCAGCGGTAAAAAAGCCATAAAATATCTTAAAAAATGCGTTAAATCGGATCCCCGCTACTACGACGCCTACCTCGGCCTCGGCGTCTTCGATTATCAAGTCGCCGTCCTGCCCGGCGCCATTAAGCTCGGCGCGCGAATGCTGCTGCGCGGAACGGGCAATGCCCAGCGCGGTCTGGAACGCATCCAGCTGACGGTCAACAAGGGCAGCTTTTCTTCGCGTCAAGCCGCGGGCTTTCTGCTGACCATCTACGTCCTCAATGAAAAAGACTATGCCAAGGCGCTGACGCTCACCGAAAGTCTGCGCCGGGACTTCCCGCTGAGCCCTTATTTCAGGTTCATCGAGAGCATGCTCCTGCACCGGCTGGGAAGAGACACGGAATCCTACCGCAAGGCCTATGAGCTGTTCAGCGCCCTGCGGACCGATAGCGCCTCTTTCGGCCGCAAGCAGGTGGGAACGCTGTGCGGCCTTTACGGCGCGGCCTGCCTGGAGCGGGAGAACCTGGAGATATCTCTCACCTGGCTGACCATGGCGGTTCTCGCCGCCGAGCGGGACGCCGCGGACAAGGGCTGGACGGCCTATCTCGTTTTCTACCGCGGCATGGTCAATGACCTGCTCGACCGCCGCGAAGCGGCGTTGACCGACTACCGGCGCGCGCTCAAGCTGCCGGACTTTCACGGTACGCAGCGCTGGGCCGCGCAGCGGCTGAAAACGCCCTGCCAGCCGCGCGACGCCGCGCGCTTCATGCGCGGCGAATCTCTGTAGACTTCCTGGAGCGGGGGGCTTTCTATACGGAGATGAGGTCTTCTTTGCGGCTGACCATCATCAGCGGCTGGGTCTCGCGGATTTCTTCGAGCGCCTTCATCAGCTCCGCTTCGGTGTTGAGAATGTGCCCGGTCTGCTTGTCGAGCAGGCCGACCGGCGTCATCTCGTAGCGGTTCTGGTCCTTGAGCTTCGTCTGATCCGACGAGGTCAGCCGCATCGCCAGGGCGTAGGCGATGTTCCCGATCGGGATGCCCCGCTTGACCCGGTCGATGACGGTCTGTGCGGCGCGGGTACCGTTGATGAGACCGGCCCCCTGAAACTCCTTCTTCTCGCCCAGATCCTTGGCGGTCTCCATCAGCATGGCCTTGATCTCGAAGGCGTCCACTTCGGCGCCGTTCTCCTTGGCGTAGCCGATCACGTCGGCGGCGAAGCCTGCCGTCATGGGCGCGGCCTGCGAGGTCCCGGACATCAGCCGGTAGCCCGGATAGCCCGCGACGGTGCAGGCGGTATCGGGGTCGGCGCTGCTGCGGGGCGCGGCGACACCGGGGCCGTAGACGCAGCCCTTGCCCGCAGGTCCGCCTTTCCCGGCGCTCTTAAGGCCCGCCGGCGCGTCGCGCAGATCGTCCGCGGGCCGCGCCTGCACCATCAAAGTCTGCTTCTCGACGGCCGAGAAGTCGACGCCGCCGGCCACGCCGACGAGATCCGGTTTGGCGTAAAGCAGCTTGCCGCTGGCATCGCGAATCGGCCCGCGTGAGGAGAAGAAAACAGGTTTGCCGTCCTTGTCCACTCCGCCCACGGTGAGCGCGTAGCGGGAGTTGCCGGGAGAGCCCACGCTGCCCTCAAACGGCCCCTCGTTGCCGGCGGCCGCAACGATCAGGATATTGTCCTTAACCATCATCTGGTTCGCCAGCGAGCTCAGCGGGTCCTTATTGGCGACCCCCGGGCCGCCAAGGCTCATATTGATCAGGTCGACTTTCTGGCCGTCGCGCATCCACTTCATCGCGGCCAGAATTACGCTCTCGTCGGTCTCGCCCTTGGTGCCGAACACCTTGGCGACCTTAAAGCGCGCGTCGGGCGCCATGCCCTTGAACTTCCCATTGGAAGCCGCGCCGGTGCCGCCGACGATTCCGGCGACATGGGTCCCGTGGCCGACGACGTCGTCCTTGCCCTCTTCGGTGAAATCGATATACTCGCGGACCCGGCTCTGGCCCTTGTCGTCCATGAAGTCCTGGTGCTTCATGTCGATGCCGGAGTCGATGATGCCGACGTAGGCGCTTTTACCCGTCATGCCTTCCTTGTGCAGCCCCGCGGAATCCACGATCGTCCCGCTCTCGGCCAGCTTCGGCTTAACAGTATTGGCTTCTTTCTTGCCCAAGAGAGCGGAGGGGATCGGCAGGAACTGCGCTCCCATAAGCGCGGAGGCCGGCGATTTCAGCGCCGCTTCGGCGCCGGTTTTCGCCGCCTTGTAGACGCGGGCCGGGCGGCTTTCGACGCCCTGCTTCTGCAGCGCCAGCCCCAGCTTCGCGGCCGACGGAAGGGGCACATCGATCGCCACGATATTTCCGACCACCCGCACGACCTGAGCCCCATGCTGGTCCAAGAGGGCCTGGTCGAGGCCGGTCTGCCGGTAGACCTCGCCCTTCACGGCCTCGCTGTCGCTGACTTTAAAATGATCCTGGGCCGCGGCATGATCGGCGGCCACCAAAACACGCACCGTGCCGGCCTCCTTGTTATAGGAATAGCCCTTGCGCTCCGCGGTCTGGGCGAAACCCTTCAGGCCGCCGGCCGCCGAAACCGCATTGTCCATATTGTTCCAGTCGAAATCGCCGAGCTCCAGCCGCGAGCCGTCAAAGGCGCCGTTGGGATCGCCCATCGCGGCATCGCTGCGGCGCACCGCCATGACTCCGCCCGCGGCGCGGCTTTTGGGAGCATCGCAGGAATAGGCGCCCTGCCCGCATACCACCACTTCCGACTTCTTCTGAATCTCCTTGGCCGGCGGCTCCAGCAGGCCGCCGTCGCTTGCGGTAAGGATGTCGAGCAAAGCGGTGCGGCCGAGCGCGGTGAGCTCGAGGCGCTGGTCCTGTCCGCGCTTGAGGAAGGCGTTGTCATCGAGCTGGCGCGGGTCCATCCGCGGCGCCAGGTAGCTCTGCATGGCCAGGGCCATCCCCAGTTCCGGATCGTCGGCCGGCAGCTTGGAGAGGAACTTGACGACTTTGCCGGCCGTTTTCTCATCCAGGGGCTGCGCGGCGAATTCGCCGGTTCCCGCGTCCTTCTCCGCCAGCACCAGCTTGCCGTCGGCGGCGAAGCTCAGCCCGAGGACACTGGCGGACTTCTGGATGTTTTCGCGCTGCGGCGCCGAGTAGCGGGCCAACAGGACCGGAGCGACGACCGAGGCGGCGAACACGAAATCCGACGAGAAAACACAAACGACGAGCAGGGCCGTCAGCTTCTTGCCCCATCCTGTCGACTGTTCTTTGGTCATTCGGCCTATCCTCTTGTTCCCAAGGTCCTAACCCTAGTGTAGCCGAATGGGCCCCCCTCACAAGTTCCAAGGGGCCTACCGTGAAATAGGTCCAAGGGCCTACGAACGGCCAGGAGGGGGGCCGCCCTTACGGGGCCGTCTTCTGTGCGGCGGGGTGGGATTTGAGGATTTTGTCGGGAGGAGTCTCGGAGGCGTTTTTGAAAAACTTGAACTTCTTGGGCTCGACCGGGGGCTCTACCTTGATCGGCTCCTCGATGATGCGCTGGGGCTTATCGGGCTCTCCCAGCCAGTCGATGCGGTACATGATATTGTAGAGCTTGGGCAGGCAGTACAAGGTCCAAGCGAGCAGCGCGATGGCAGCGAGGAGGGAGATGATTCTGGCCACTCAGCTCTCAGTTGTTGTACAAACCGGGATTACCAGCGTCGAGCGCTGCGGCGCCCTTGAGCCCCGAGCTCACCGCCTCGCCGCCCTTAAGCGGCATACCCTTGGCGACGCCGGTAGCCGCCACCGAGATGTCCTGCTCGACATTCTTGGCGGCGGAGGCGTCGTACAGAATCATCCCGGCGCGGATGGCCAGGAGGCCGCCGGTGGTGATAAAGGTGATACCCTGCATATTCTGCCCCTCCGCGTTGAGCAGCCGGGCGCCGATAGCGGCCGCCCCCATTGCGCCCATGGCGGCCAGACCGGCGGCGATCTTCACCTTGGTCAGCATGGCCTGGGCGGCGGCCGGATTGGCGGGCATCAGGGCATCCGCCTTGTTTTTGAGCCAGCCGGCCACGAACATCAGCGCCGTCGACAAAGCGAGGGCGATCATCGCCGCGTTGACCAAATTCTGGTACGGCGTCTTGTTTTTGGGATAGGTGATCTTCGGCGGCGGCTTGACATCTTTTAGATCCTGCATCGTGCTGGGATTGGGTCCGGTCACCGCGGTTTTTCCGCCCACTCCCGTGCCGTCCGGGGCCGCGGCCGCATCAGCTCCGATCTGGCCGGCCTGTCCGCGTCCGCCATCATAAGGAAGCCCGGAGTTCGCGCTTGATAAATTGCTGCGGGCGAGCGAACTCCGCATATGTTTTTTCACCTGCAGGGCCTGCTGGGAAGCCGACATATTCTTGTTCTGCCGAATCGCCGACGGCTTGCGCGAAGAGGTGCTGCCGCCCGCATGCCGCAGAGCAGCGCTCTTTCCTTCATTAAGGTAGGCGCCCCCGCGTGAGGCGCCCCGCAGCCCTTCGCCCGCGGCGACCTGCGCGCCGGTTGCGCCGCCGCCGGTGCTGATGCCGCTGCTCGCGACCAACCGCTGCCGGGGACGGGTCGCGGACGCCGCCCGGGATGAGTCCCTACCATAACGGTTATCGGGCGTCTCGACTCCCGATGAAACCTCCGGCGCGTCTTTTACGTCGTCTACCGCGCCGTCCTCCGGCGCTCCGGCAGGCGAACCGGCAGGCGCGGCGGCTTCCTTGTTGGCCCGCGTCAAAAAATCCAAAGAGGACCCGGCGACGTCTTCTTTGCCGTCCGCACCGGCCGCCAAAAGAGCCTCCTGCTCGGCGACATCCTGCGCCAATCTTTCGGCCCGGACCTGGTCAAAAACACGCGCCCCCGCCTTGGGGCTGTGCGCAGACCCGGAATAGTTGGCAAACATGCCCAGGCTGATGGCCCCGGTATAACCGACCAGCATGAGCGCCGTGAAGCCCGCCTTGGAGGTGAGTATATCGCGGCCCAGAGAGCGCACTCCCTCGGAAGAGCCGCCCACGCCCAAGCGGCTGAGAAAGGCCGCGACCGCACCGCCCGCGGCCTTCTTCTTGCCGTCCTGCGCGAACTCCTCCGCGGCGACGAGAATCTTGCGGTCCTCTTCCTTCTGCGGTTTCTTTTTCTGCGTCATAGGCCGGTATCTCCACTTTGAGTTTAAACGCCAGGCCCGCATTTGTCAATGGACCGAGTCCGATAGTTACCAAAAATTTAACCGCTTTTCGGGTTCCGGCCCTTGCATTGGCCGCGCGGCACCTATATACTCAAAGCAAGCGGAGGTGGGGCCATGGAGCCGGATAATTCCTACGAGATGCAGGAACGCGAACCCAAACGCGAAAAAAAAGGCGGAGCGATGTCCCCATGGCTCAGCCGCTCCGGTTCGCCGACCGTCCCGACGGGGATCGACTGGTCCTCTCCCATGTCCGCGTTCCGTTCCGCCTGGACCATGCTGGCCTACGCTCCGCAGGGGACCTTGCTGCGCGTCGCCATTGGCGCGGCCATCGGCGTGCATGGCCTGATGCTGGGCGCCTCGATCATGTCGAAACAGCAAGGCGACTCCGCGCAGGGAGAAGTTGTGTTCAACAGCCGCGTCAACGCCCGCGACGCAGCGGGCATGGAGCTCGGCGGACGCAAGCCGATGGACGCCCTGCTGACCGGCTATAAGACTTTGCTCCGCGACGGCCCTTCCGGCACCGGCGGCGAAGGCGCGGACGGTAAAAGCGCCGAAGGGGCCGACGGCGAGGGAGCCGACGGCGAAGGCGCAGACGGCGAAGGCGCAGACGGCGAGGCCGATGGAACCGCCGGGGCGATGGATGCATCCGCCGGCATGGAGGAAGCGATGCGCGCCGCGATGGACACCGCGGGCGGCGGCAAGAGCGGCGGCGGCGTGTCGGCGTTCGGCAAGCCGGCCTTCACCAAGCTTGCATCCAATCTCGGCGGCAGCGGCAGTTCGTCCGCCCGATTCAGCGCGCCGGCTCTCGGCGGCGCCTCCGGCGGCGGCAAAAACGCCGCGGGAGACAAGGCTGCCGCCCGCGGCGCGACCTCGATGCGCGCGGGGGGGAAAACCATCGCCAAAAGCCCCGTCCGCCAGCGGGGCTCGCTCAATCAGCTCAAGTTCGCCAACGACAAGTCCCAGCGCGGTCTGGGCGCCAAAACCCAAGGCGCGGGCTACGAAGCCGCCAGCAATGCGTTCGAGCAGCAAACCGGAGGCAGTGGAATAGGGACACCGATCGGCGGCTCCGGAGCGGGAGTCGGCGGCGCCGATACCGCCGCTACGCCGACCAATCTCAAGGGCGACTCGCTGGACAGCAAGCAGATCGAACCGGCGGAAACCTGCCGCTCGGGCTTCTATCTTACGCCCGACGGCTGCGTTTATGTCGGCAACAAGAACGTGACCCCCTGGCAGAGCGCCCTGCAGCGGGCGAAATGGTCGCTCGTCGGCGCGGGCATCGCCTTCGCTTTCGCTCTCTTCATGTGGAAGTGGGTCGCGACCAAAGTCCCGCCGGGCCCTTGGCATACCGCAATTCTGGTCTCCGCGGGCATCGCCGCGGCCATCGGCGCCGGACTGCTGATCAACGCGATCGTCGTCGCCAACCAGATCGAAGACAAGTACGGACAGACGCTGCAAAAAGAATCCGTCGTCGATCAAGGTCTGCGGCGCTCCGTGCAAGGCAAGCAGCTGGAGCAGGGGCCGTCGCAGCTCGAGGATGCGAGCAAGCTGCGCGATCACGGAGGCGCGGCCGGGAAATTCGGCTTCTAGCAGCAGGACTACATCATGCGTTTTGGACTTCTCGCGCTGCTCTTGGCGGCGATGCCGCCGTCGGCCGCCGGGGCCGTAACCCAGGCCCCGGAAGCTGAGCGTATCGAACAGCTGCTCGGCGACTTATTGGGCCGGGACAAAGCCCGCGTCTACATCGTGCGCGAAACGCGCACCGTAGATTCTCCGGTCGACATTCCCGAAAGGAAAATCGATATGCTGTGGGACCGCTGGGAACAGCGGGCGCAAGACCTGCCGCCCGTCCTCCCGGGCTACCGCATCCCGCGGTCTCTGCGTGACGAGATTCACCGCACCCTCCAGGCCGACGCCCCGGCCCCCAAGACGCGCACGGAGGAGTTCCGGACGGTGACCTTGGTGCTGGACCCCAGCGTCCTGGTCGATGAAAGCGACCGGGCACGCGGCGTCGTCGAAGAAGTATTGGGGCTGGTCCCGACACGGGGCGATACGCTGAGCGTAGTCCGCGCCCCCATCCATGCCCGAAAAAGCGAAGCGGCCCTGCGCGCCAAGCTGTTGGACTGCATGCTCTATGCCGCGACCGCCGCCGTCCTGCTCCTGCTGGCTTTTATCCTGTTCCGGCCGCGCCGCCAAGCCTCGCCGCCGGAGGCCGCGCCGCGCGGGAAGCGGCGAGCGGCGCCCCCCCTGGCATTGCTGGCGCCGCAGCATGTGCGCGGCGCGGTCGAACTCCTCGACAAGGAGCCCGCCCGCAGCGCCGTCCAGGTCCTGCGCAAGGCTTCGCCCGAGGTCGCCGCGGACATCTTTCGCCGCCTTGCCGGCGCGAAGCGCCTGGACGCTGCGCGGCTGCTGCTGGCCGAGCCGGCAGTCGGCGCGCCTCCGCCGAATGCGATCGAGGCGCGGGTGCTGGCGGCGGTCGGCGCGCATGAGGCCGGCGAAGGGCTGCTCGAGCGCCTGCTTCTGCGAGCGCCGGAAAGCGTGCGCCGGGAAATCCTTTCCGAATTGTATAAAGCCTTTCCGGAACGCGTACGTCGTCTCAAATCCAGGCTGGTATCGATGCCGGACCTGGCGGCTGCCGAGCCGAACTCCCTGCGCACCTGCCTGGCGGCCTTCTCGTGTGAGGACATCGCCCTCAGCCTCTACGACGCGCCGGAAGATTCGCGCGCGGCATTCCTCAACGCCCTGCCCGATACCGTACGCTATATGGTTCAGGAGCGGCTGAAGTACATGGTTCCGGAATCCTACGACCAAGTCCACCGCGCGCGCGCCGACCTTTACACCCGCTGGAAGCGGCTGGAAACCTACGGCCGCGTGTCCCCGCTGCCGGCAGCGCGGGAAGCCTGAATATGCCGGCAGGACGCCTGCGCTGGACCCTGTTTGCGCTGTTGGCGGCGCTGACCGCCTGCCGCGCTTCCGCCGGCCCCGCCGCCGCCGACAGTGAACCTCCCGCGCCGGCCGCAGCGGACTCCGTCGCGGTATCGACCGCGCCGGCCGAGCCGCCGGCTGATGCGCTCCCAAGCCTCACCCCCGCGAATTCCGAACAAACGCGAAACTTGCGGCGGGCGAAGCTGCTCGAATCCATAGGCGATGAAGAGCACCCGCTGAGCGGACTCCTGCATCCCGACGGCTATGACGGGCCGATACTGGCGGGACAGGCGATAGAAGCCTACGCGGAAGGGGAAAGCGGCAAGGCCTTGCTGCTGGCGCAAGCGGCTTTGGGCGCGGCTCCGGGAAACGTTGCCCGCCGGCGGCTGCTCAGCGCCCTGGAGCTGAAAACAGGCCTGCGCTCCGACCCCGAAGGCATCCTCCCTCTGCCGGACCTGGTGCACCGCGAGCTAACGCTGGCAGAAACGGCCTTTTTCGGCGAGCGCTACGGTGCGGCGGTACAGCACTGCCGGCGCGCCCTGCTGCTCGACGAAGAGGATGCCTTGGCCTGGGAACGTTTAGGCTCGGCGCACTTCGCCGCCGGCGCGCGCCGGTCGGCCTGGAAAGCATACCGGCGGGCGCTCGAACTGGACCAAACGAACGAAACATTGCGGGCCTTCCTGAAGAAGCGCGGCTGGACGGATTAACTCTCTCCGAAATATGTTTGAAATACCTTACTTTTAGACTATTACCGTATCTATGAGCGAGGCCCAATTCGATCCCTTCAAGGGGTGGCTGTCCAGTTTCGACAACGAGGTGGATAAAGTGTTGTCGGGACAAAGCAGCCCCTCTCTGGCCCCGGTACGCGGCGCCCTGGCGGATTTTGATGACTGGTGGCGCCGTGAAGTGCCCGGCACGGGCGACGAGTCCGAGATGGACCTCGCCTCGCATCAGACCAGCAAAGAACTCGACATATCGCGCGAGGAGGTCCGCGCGCTGAAAGAAGATATCGGCCGCCTGAAGTCCTCACCGGATATGAGCTCGGCGGCGGCCCTGCGCAGCAAGCTCGAAGAGCTCACTCTGGAGCGCGACCACCTGCGGGAAGAAGGACGCGTCCGCGGCGAAAAAAGCGGCGGCGAAATCCATGAGCTCAAAGAACACAATATGCGGCTCGAGCGTGAGCTCGCGGACCTGCAGCTGCAGCTCTCCCGGGAGCGCGACAGCTTCGACGGCCGGGGCCGGCAGCTCGAAGAGCGGGCCTGCCGGCTGGAAGACCAGCTGCGCGACGCCAAGGAGAGCCGGCAGTTCCTGGAATCGGAGCATGGCCGGCAAGGCGAACGCCTGCAGCAGACCGAGAACCGCCTGCTCGAGGCGGATACGGAAAAGAAGAATCTGCAGCGCCAGATGCACGAGATGACGCGCACCCAGGACGAGCTTAAGCGGACGCTGATTGACCGGGACACGGAATGTTCCGCCCTGCAGCGCGCCGTCGACGAGCTGCACGCCCAGGCGACGGATTTGCGGGAGCGGCTGATCAAGAGCGGCGACATCGACGCGGGCGAACGGCAGGCGGGACGCGAAGAGCTCCGCCGGATGAGCCGGCGCAGCGAAGAGATCGAAAGCCAGCTGGCCGCCGGCCAGCGCGAGGCGGACGCGAAAATTCGCGAGACGACGCGCTATCTGGAAATGAAGATCCGGGAGATTCACGACGAAAGCAAGGAGCAGTTCGGCCATTTCCGGGAACTTCTTGACGCGCTGGTCCGGTTCCGTGAGGAGGACCGATGAAGTACTGGATTTATATGAACGGCGAGATTCCCGGCAGCTACGAGCCGGAGGAGCTGGTCGCTCTTCCGGGGTTCCAGGAAACCGCCATGGTCTGCCCCGCCGCGGGGGGGGTGGAAGACCGGAGCTGGCGCCGCGCCGGCCAGTTCCCGGACATCATCGAGGCCTCCGAGCACCAACGCGCCTCCCGCCCGCCCGCGATCTTTGACCCGCGGCCTGAGCCCGGTCCGGCACAGGGCCCCGACGACATGCTCAACGACGCCAGCTCCAAGATCTTCGGACATGTGACCGATCTCATGAAGGAGCTTGAGAACCGGCGCGAGGAGCGGGCGCTTTGCCAGTCGCTTCAGCGCCAGCTCATCGAGGCGAAAAACGAGCTGCAGGCCCTGCGTGAACGCGGCCAGTACCTGCAGGAACGGGTGGACCTGCTGCCCGGATTCCAGAAACGGGAAAACAAGCTCGAAGAGAAGATCCATCAGCTGGAGGCGGATGCGCGGGAGCATGAAGACGCTTTCTCCCAGCTGGACGCCAAGGCCAAGGAGCTGGCGAGCGAGCTCAATAAGACGAAGAAAAGCGAGCGGGACCTGTCCACCGATCTCGTCCGCCAAAGCAGGCTCAGCGATGAGCTCAACGCGAAACTGGCGGAAAAGGAGCTGCAGCTGGCGCGCGCGTTCGGCATCATATCCAAGCTGGAGTCCATGCTGGGCGACATCCTGCCCGGCGCGACAGCCGGCATGCAGCAGCGTCCGGCGGCGGAGCGGGGAGACGACGTCGAGCCCACGGAGCAGGCGGCCCCGATGCCCGCGCAGGAAGCTATTATTGAGGAAGTCCAGCCTGCGGAGTCGGCGCAGGAAGCTCCCGCGCCCGAACCGCCTCTTCCCGCCGCTGTCCCTCAGCAGGAGAGCAATGGCGGCTTCACCACCGATGCCGAAATGTCCGATCTCAAGCCGGACTGGCCGGAAGAAGGAGAGGTAAAGACCGTACCGCCTCCATGGAAAGAGCGTTTGAAGCGAGTCGCCGGCAGCATAAAAGAACGCATTTCCAAGATGTCAAAGCACACCGATTCCGCCCCGCCCCCGCCGCCCGCCCCGTCGGCAGAGACGCCTGCCGCGGAGCCTGAAACGCCCTCCGATACGACCGGCCAGTAAGGCCTTTATAGTTAGCACTCTCATTAAGCGATTGACAATTATGCGCTTCATTCGTATAATTAGCAATCAGATCATCTGATTGCTAGCATAGGCTCCAAGGAGCCCTCAATCTGGAGGAACAAAGAATGGCAGAAGCAACTCTCACCAAGGTCAAATTACAGCCCCTGGGCGACCGGGTCCTCGTACAGGCACTCGAACAGAAGGAAGTGAAAAAGGGAGGCATCATTATCCCTGACACAGCGAAGGAGAAGCCCCAGGAGGGCAAGATCATCGCGGCCGGAAAAGGCAAGACCACCGAAGACGGGAAGGTCCTGCCCATGGACGTAAAAGTCGGCGACAAGGTTCTTTACGGAAAGTATTCCGGCACCGAGATCAAGATCAACGACGAAGAATACCTCATCATGCACCAGGAAGACATCCTGGGCATCCTGAAGTAACTCATCTAGAATCACAGATATCAGGAGACAGTAACAATGGCTAAACAGATTGTATTCGACGAAGAAGCCCGGCAAAAGCTGCTTAAGGGCGTCAACCAGCTCGCCGACGCTATCCGCGGCACGCTCGGACCCCGCGGGCGCGCGGTGATCCTGGAGAAGAAGTACGGCTCCCCGACGATCATAGACGACGGCATCACGATCGCCAAGGAGATCGAGCTCGAGGACGTTCTCGAGAATATGGGCGCGCAGCTCGTGCGGGAAGTCGCCTCCAAGACCAATGACGACGCGGGAGACGGCACCACCACGGCGACGCTCCTCGCGCAGGCCATGCTTAAGGAAGGCATTCGCAACATCGCCGCCGGCGCCGAGAGCATCCACGTCAAGCGCGGCATCGACAAGGCCGTCAAGGCCGTTGTTGAAGAGCTCAAGAAGAGCCACAAGCCGGTCAAGACCAAGGAAGACAAGGCCCGCGTAGCCACCATCGCCTCCAACGACGAGACCATCGGCATGATGATCGCCGACGCCATGGAGAAGGTCGGCACCGAGGGCGTGATCACGGTCGAGGAAGGCAAGACGGCCGTAACCGAGCTCGAGGTCGTTGAGGGCATGCAGTTCGACCGCGGCTACCTCTCCCCGTACTTCGTGACCGACCCGGAGCGGATGGAGACCGTGCTCGACGACGCCTACGTCATCATCACCGACAAGAAGGTTTCGTCGATGAACGACCTGCTCCCCCTGCTGGAGAAGATCGCGCAGAGCGGCAAGCCGTTCCTGCTGATCGCCGAGGATATCGAGGGTGAAGCCCTGGCGACCCTCGTCGTCAACAAGCTGCGCGGCACGCTGAAGGTCGCGGCCGTCAAAGCTCCCGGCTTCGGCGACCGCCGCAAGGAGATGCTCGAGGACATCGCTGTCCTTACCGACGGCAAGGTCATCAGCGAGGAGCTGGGCTTGAAACTCGAGAAGGCCACGCTCGAGATGCTCGGACGTGCCAAGTCGATCCGCATCGATAAGGAAAACACCACCATCATCGACGGAGCCGGCAAGAAGACCGAGATCAAGAAGCGCGCGGACAACCTGCGCATCCAGATCGAGAAGACCACGTCCGACTACGACCGCGAGAAGCTGCAAGAGCGCCTGGCGAAGATCGCCGGCGGCGTGGCCGTTATCAACGTGGGAGCCGCGACCGAGACCGAGCTCAAGGCCAAGAAGGCCAAGGTCGAGGACGCGACCAACGCCACCAAGGCGGGCGTCGAGGAAGGAATGATCGCCGGCGGCGGCGTAGCGCTCCTGCGCTGCAAAAAGGTCCTCGTAGGCCTCAAGGGCGCGGATGCTAACGAGCAGGTCGGCATCAATATAGTGATGAAGGCGCTCGAGGCGCCGATCCGCCAGCTGGCGGAAAACTGCGGCCTCGAAGGCTCGGTCGTAGTCAACCATGTTGAGAAGAGCTCCAACGGCATCGGCCTCAACGCCGAGACCGGGGAGTACGCCGACCTCATGAAGGAGGGCATCGTGGACCCGGTGAAGGTTACCCGGGCAGCCATCGAGAACGCCGCCTCCATCGCCGGGACGGTACTGACGACGTCGGTCCTCATCGCCGACATCCCCGAGGAGAAAAAGGACTCAGGGATGCCGCACGGACACGGCGGCGGCATGCCGGGGATGATGTAAGCCAAATCCATAAAGCGACGGCGAGAGCCCCTGGGGAAACCCAGGGGCTCTTTCTTTAGGGGCAGGCCAAAAGCCTCTTGCGTCCGGAGCCCGGAATGTGATAGGGCGGGGGCTATGCAAGCGGGGGGGTTTGTGCTATAATGGTGACCGTTGGGGAAACAGCGAATCTCCAATCATGATCCTTGAAAAGCTGAAGACAGTCCGCGAACGCATCGCAGTCGCTGCTGCAAGAGCGGACCGAAAACCCGAAGAAGTCGAGTTGGTCGCCGTCACCAAGTACGCGTCGCTCGAGGATGTCCGCGAGCTCGTACGCGGAGGCGTCCGCCAACTGGCGGAAAGCCGCGTACAGAACGCAATCGCACGGCGTCAGGCCTTGGGAGACGACGCGCGCGACGTCCGGTGGCGGTTCATCGGCCACCTGCAGCGCAACAAGGTCAAGCAGGCGCTGGAGATGTTCAGCGACTTGGACTCGATCGACAGCCTGCGACTCGCGCAAACAGTACAGGATCGCGCGGCGGCGCTCGGCAGAACCGTGCCGGTGCTGCTGCAGGTCAAGATCACCGACAAAGAGACGCAGTCGGGAGTCGCCCCGGACGAGCTGGAGGAATTGCTGGCAAAGACGAACGCGATGCCGAACCTCCGCGCCGCTGGGCTGATGGTCATCGCGCCGCACCTGGAACCGGTAGAAGAGACCCGGCCGCACTTCCGGGAGATGTATAAAATTTTCCAGCGGCTCTTCCCCGGGACGTACCGCACCGGCGAGGGACCGTACCTGTCGATGGGAATGAGCCGCGATTACGAAATCGCGGTGGAAGAAGGCGCAAACCTAGTCCGCATCGGATCGTCGCTGTTCGAGAAGTAAGGGATTTACCGCAAACATACACAGAAACTAACGGAGGGATTGAATGATCGTCAAAGTTCGAATCATCCCCAACGCACCCGACAACGAAGTAGTCAGCCGCATCGGGAGCGTATTGCGCGTGAAGGTAACCTCTAACGAGGTCAACGACAAAGCCAATACTTCCCTCAAGAGCTACCTGGCAGAGTTCTTTGAGGTAAAAAACAAATCCATCAATATTATACGCGGCGCCAAAGGCCGTGAGAAAACGGTGGAAATCACGGGCAAGACCGAAGAGAACCTCAAACGGGTTATGGAGGCGATTCCGTAAATCCGTCCATCTGAGGAGCCCCGGTGGGCGATTGCCCCCCGGGGCTTTTTCTTTGTTATACTAGGCCGACGATGAAAATGGATAACACCGGCCACAAAAACACGCTTCCCCTGCCGGACCCCACATTCGGACTGACGCTGCGGCTGCGACTCTCCAACCGCACCCGCATATTGGCGCGCATCATCGCGACGATCAAGAAAGCCGGCGGCTCGGTGAGCGCCATCGATCTGGTCAGCGCTTCCGAGACCACGATCACGCGCGACTTCCTGGTCCATCCGATGAGCGAAGCGCAGGGACAACGGCTGCTCAAGGAACTCACAGGCATGAGCGGCGTAGAGGTCCTCAACATCTCGGATCAGACCCTGCTGACGCACCTCGGCGGCAAACTCGAGATCATATCCAAGCAGCCGATCCGAACGGCGGCCGACCTGGCGATACTGTACACCCCCGGCGTCAACCGTGTCTGCCGGACCGTTGCCGAACACCCCGAGAAGATCTGGGGCCTGACGTCGAAAAGGAATCTCGTCGCGGTCGTCAGCGACGGCTCAGCGGTGCTCGGCCTCGGCAATATCGGCCCGGCGGGAGCCCTGCCCGCGCTGGAGGCGAATTCCCAGATATTCAAGATCTTCGGCGGAGTGGACGCCTTTCCGCTCTGCCTCACCACGCAGGACGCCGGCGAGATCATCGAGACCCTAGTGCGCATCGCGCCCAGTTTCGGCGGCATCAGCCTGGTCGGACTGTCCAGCCCGCGCTGCTTCGAGATAACCGAAAAGCTGCAGGCGCTGCTGGAGATGCCGGTCTACCATGACGACCAGCACGGCACCTCCGTCGTGGTCCTGGCGGCGCTCATAAACGCCTGCCGGGTAACCGGACGCAAGCTGAAGGAATGCAGCGTCGTGCTTTCCGGCGTCGGCGCCTCCGGCGTCGGCGTAGCCAAGCTCCTGCTGCATATGGGCGTCAATCAGTTGATCGGATGCGACACGGCGGGCGCCATCTACAAGGGCCGGCGCGAAAACATGAACTCCATTAAGGAGTGGTTCGCCGAACACACCAATCCGAAAAACATCAAAGGAACAGTCGATAAGGCCCTGCGCAAAGCCGATGTATTCATCGGCCTCTCCGGCCCGGGCACGGTCAAGCCCGCCCATATCAAAGCGATGGCGAATGATTCGATCGTCTTTTCACTGGCCAGCCCCAAGCCCGAGGTCGATCCCGAGAAGATCCAGTTCGCCGGCGTCATCGCGACCGGGCGGACGGACTACGCCAACTACGTCAACAACGCGCTGGCTTTCCCCGGCATAATGCGGGGCTGCCTGGACGTGCGGGCGAGCGCGGTCAACATCGACATGCTCGCTTCCGCGGCCGGGGCGCTGGCGGATGTCATCCCCCAGAAAAAGCTGCAGCGCGGCTATATCATCCCGTCCCTCTTCAATACCGACGTCGCGCGCAATGTCGCCGCGGCGGTTTGGGAGTCGGCGCGGAAAACACGGGTCGCCCGCCGCAGCGCCAGCAGCGACTACCATGACGGCCATTTCTAGCCGCGGCTGACATTCCGCGCTGAGGCGGCTTATTCCAAGAGAGGCAGACCATGAGTTCACGAGCCCGATCCATCCCCTCCCGGATGCGCGACAAGTACCGTCCGATCTACCGCGCCGGCGGCACCATTATGGTGCTCGATCAGGTCGTGCTGCCGCACCGCGTCGTCTACCAGCGCATCCGCACTCCCAAAGCCATGGCGACCGCCACCCGCGACCTCGTCCTGCGCGGCGCCCCGCTGATCGGCTGCGCCGCCGCTTACGGCTATGCCTTGGGGGCAGCAGACGCCAAGCGCGCGACCCCCGGTGTATGGCGGCGCCTGCGGGAGGCGGAGAAGGTTTTATTGGCCGCGCGGCCGACCGCCGTCAACCTCAAGCACGCCGTGCAGCGCATGCGTCGCAAGGCCGAGGCGCTGGCGGCCGCGGGCACCTCACGCCTCGGCTTCGAGCTCATGGCCGAAGCGGATACGGTAACGCGCGAGGACATCGAAACGAACTGGCGGATGGCGCAGGTCGGAGCGCCGCTCCTGCCGCGCGACGGGAAGATCATGACGATCTGCAACGCCGGCGCTTTGGCCACGGCCGGTATAGGGACCGCCGTCGGCGTCATCCACTGGGCGCACCGGTCCCGGGGACTGCGCCACGTCTACGCCTGTGAGACGCGGCCGTTCCTGCAGGGAGCGCGGCTGACCATGTGGGAGCTGCTGCAATACCGCATCCCCTCATCGCTGATCACCGACAATATGGCCGCGCATATCATGAAGACGGAAGGCATCAACGCGGTTGTCGCCGGTGCCGACCGCGTCGCCGGCAACGGCGACGCCGCCAACAAGATTGGGACCTACGGCCTGGCGATCCTCGCCCGGGAGCACGGGATTCCATTCTACATCGTGGCGCCCTCGACGACGGTCGACCTGGCCATCCCCAGCGGCGAACATATCCCGATCGAGGAACGCTCATCCGACGAGGTAACGGTGATTGCGGGGAAATCCTTCGCTCCCAAGGGGACCAAGGCACGCTATCCCGCCTTCGACGTCACTCCCCGCCGCTACATCACGGCTCTGGTCACGGAAAAAGGCGTGGTCAAACCGCCGGGAACCCGGCTGCTGCGGTCGGTATTGGCGAGCTAGATCGCGCCCTTAAGCCGGTCCAAGCCGACCTCGATGGTCTCGGCGACCGAGGAGTTGAAGACCTTGGCATCCAGCTGCCCCTCGCTCCTAGCCACGATGCAGGTCACCGCGGCGTCACCCGTGGTATTGACGGCGGTGCGGACCATGTCGAGAAGGCGGTCCACGCCGATGATCAGGCCGATCCCTTCGACCGGCAGGCCGACCTGCTTAAGCACCATCGCCAGCATGATCAGCCCGACCCCCGGGACCCCGGCGGTGCCGATAGACGCCAGGGTCGCGGTGAGGATGACCATGAGGTAGTCGTTGAGGGCCAGCGGGATGCCGTAAGCCTGGGCGATAAAGACGGTCGCTACCCCCTGCATGATGGCCGTGCCGTCCATATTGATCGTCGCCCCCAGCGGGATAGTGAAGGAAGCGATTGATTTGTGCACTCCCAAACGCCGCTCGACGGTTTCCAGCGTTACGGGGAGCGTCGCGTTGCTGCTCGCCGTACTGAAGGCGAATATGATCGGCGGCTTCATCTTCTTGAAGAAGGTGACGGGGCTGAGCCCGGAAAACAGTTTTAGGAGCAGCGGATAGACGCCCAGCGCGTGCACCGACAGCACCAGCATGACGACGCCGAAGTACTTGGCGAGGGGCACGATCGCCGCGAAACCCTGCTCGGCGAATACCTTGGCGATCAGGCAAAACACGCCGTAAGGCGCGGTCGACATAATGAGCATGACGAGCTTCATGATGATCTCGTTGAGATCCTTGAAGGTCCTGGCGACGCGCGCGCCCGCGTCCCCGGCCAGACACAGGGAGAGACCGAACAGAATCGAGAAAACGATGATCTGCAGCATATTGCCTTCGGCCATAGCCTTGATCGGGTTGGTCGGGAAGATGGCGATAAAGGTCTCGCTCAGGGGCGGCGGCTGGCCGGGAACGAACTGGGCGGAAGTCGTCAGCTCGAAGCCCTGCCCGGGCCCCACCAGCAGGGCGAAGCCGACGCCGAGCGTGATCGCCAAGGCGGTAGTGAACAGATACAGCCCCAAGGTCTTGCCGCCGACCCGCCCGAGCTTGGCGATATCATCGAGGGAGGCGGTCCCGCAGACCAGCGAGACGAACACCAGGGGCACGACCAGCAGTTTGAGCGCGGCGAGGAATATCCTGCCGCCGACGTGGAACAGGCCCCCGACCAGAAATCGCTGGATCAGGGCGGGCGGGCCGGCGAGGTTGAGCACGGTGCCGAGCGCGAGGCCGACCGCCATTGCGATCATGATCTTCGTGGTCAAGCTCGCCGGCTGCTTGTTCTTTCCCGCCATGCTGCCTCCAAAATTTGAATCGGTATTCAACCATTTCCAAGAGCACGTTTGAACCTGAAATTTGTATCATCGCACCATGGATATACCCTATGGTGTGTTCTTTGTGACCGCTCCCAACAAGGAGACTGCGGAGAAGCTCAGCCGCGGCCTGGTGGAAGCCAAGCTCGCGGCCTGCGTCAATATCCTGCCCAACGTGACTTCGACTTACCGTTGGGAAGATAAGATTGAAACGGCGGAGGAGTTTTTCCTCATTATTAAGTCGAAGCTGGGCTTGGCGCCCGAGATCTCGGCGTTCGTCAAACAGAACCATCCGCACAAGGTTCCCGAGATCATCTGCCTGCCCATCGTCAACGGCAGCCCGCAGTATCTGAACTGGGTCGGCGCGAACACGGTTATCGCAAAGGATATTCTGTCGCTGGTAACGGGGTGACGCTCCCGGACGCCCGCGGTGGGCCGGAGACGATGACGGCCGTCACCGTGAGCAAGATCGTCGACGAGGGCGCCGGCGCGAAGACGTTTCGCTTGGCGCTGCCCGAAGGGACGACGCTGCCGTTCCAGCCGGGGCAGTTCGTCCTCGCCGGGCTCCCGGACGCCCCCGAAACACACCGCCCGTACTCCATCGCTTCCTCGCCGCTGGAACCGGACTTCATCGAGATCACGGTCGGCCGCCTCGGAGAGGCCGAAGAGCGCCTGTTCGGCCTCAAGGGCGGCGAGACGCTGCTGATCAGCGGCGCCCTAGGCGCCTGGCAGTTCCGCGACGAACACCGCAACGCCGTGCTGCTGTCGACCGGCGTCGGCATCGCGCCCCTGCGCTCGATCATCCGCTACGTCCTGGATAAAGGCCTGCCGAACCGGCTGTCGCTGTTTTACGCCGAACGCCGGCCGGCCGACATCCTCTACCAGGAAGAGCTGAAGGATTTCGCGCGGCATGGAGTATTCGTGCACGCCACGCTGACCGAGACGGAGGGGCTGCCCGAAAATGAGCTGTGGGACGGTCCTAAAGGTCCCGTCACCATCAAGGATATCCGCAAGAACGTAAAGGACTTTAAAACCGCGGCCTACTACCTCTGCGGACCCAACGCCTTCGTCGAGGCGCTGCACGCCGAGCTCGCCGACGCGGGGATACCGCCGGCATCCATCCTGGCGGCGAAATGGGGTAATTTTTCGTGCGCCTGATTCTGGCGTCCGCGTCGCCGCAGCGGCACCGGCTGCTGCGCCGGCTGCGCCGTCCGTTTTTGATCATCCCGGCCGAGGTATCGGAAAGATGCGCGGAACACGCACCCCGCCGCCTCGTCGTTAAGCTCGCCCTGCGCAAAGCGCGCGCCGTCGCGCGCGAGCATCCCGACGCCCTGGTTCTCGGTGCGGACACGGTCGTCGCGCACCGCGGCGCGGTCATCGTCAAGCCCCGCAGCCGCGCCGACAGCTCCCGCATCCTCAACACGCTCAACGGCAAGGTGCACCGCGTCTACACCGGAGTCGCCTTGGTCGACGGCGCCAGCGGAAAATCCTGGACCGCGGCCGCGGTCAGCAAGGTCAAGGCACGCCGGCTGCCGCCCGCCGAGCTGGAACGCTTCATCGGCAAGCATATGGACAAGGCCGGGGCCTACGCGGTACAGGACCGCCGCGACCCCTTCATTGAAAGGATCGAGGGCCCGCGCGACAACGTCATCGGCCTGCCGCTGGAGTGCGTCCGCCAGCTTCTCCGCCGGGCCGCCACACAAACCCGGCCCGGGCGATGACGCCCCCGCGGACCGCAGCGGTGCTGCGCACGACGAACCTGCTGCTCTTCCTGCTGTGCCTGCACCTGCTCAAGATGTACGGCGGACGGCTCATCGACCTCACCGTGCCGACCGGAGCTATCGCGCTTTACCTCCTGGCCGGCGCCGCGTTCTTCGGCCTGCGCTGCGCCGGGGCGAAGCTCGAAGCGGCCGCACTCGGCGGCGACATCCTGCTCATCGCCTGGACCTGCGTATGGACGCGGACCGGCGATTCCCAGCTGCCGCTCGCCTTATACCTTCCCGCCGTTATCGCGGCCCTCCGTTTGCCGCCGCGGCCGGCCGCCGCCGCCGCCGCGCTCGCCGGGGGGGGGATGATCGCGGCGCTGCATTTCGCGGCCGTCCCCGCCGCCGCCTGGGTCATGCGGCTGGCGCCGCTCGCGCTGCTGGCCGCCGCGGCCGTCATGCTGGCCGGCGCGCAGGGCGACGGCGGCGAACCGCGCCGGACCGCGCGCGAACGGACGCGGGGGATGATCTTCAACGAGTTCATCAACCACATCCTGTTTCAGGTTCGCGAATACCTCACCTCCATCACCACGACGTCCGAGCACCTGGCGCGCACCGCGCAGGAGCCCGAGGTCCGCAATCTCGGCGGCAAGCTGCAGCGCATGATCGTGGAGCTCAACGGCAAGGTGGGGCGGATGCTGAGCACCGTCAAATCCTACTCGACGGGCCGCCGGCCGGTCTCAGCCGCGGAGTTCGAGCTCGAGAGCCTGCTGCGGGAGAGCCTGCGCGACGCGCGCGACGCGACGGCCGCGGCCAAAGCCAAGACGCGCCTGTGGTGCGATCCCGGCATCGGGCCGCTGGCATGGGAGCGGGACCTGCTCGACACCGTCTTTACCGCCGTCTTCACCAACGCCTGCGAAGCGATCGCCCCGCTGGACGATAAGGGCCTATTGAACGTATCGGCTCGTCTGGAGAACGATACCGTCCGCGTTGAAATCGTCGACAACGGCGGCGGCATCCCCGATGCGGCCCTGGATCAGGCCTTTCTGCCCCTGTTCACGACCAAGGGCAAGAAGGGGAACCTCGGCTTGGGCTTGTCGATGAGCCGCCGCATGCTGGAACGCTCGGGAGGCACCATCAAGATCAAGCGCGAGGGAGATCGTACTCTGGTGAGCGTGATCGTCCCCCTGCGTCCCACGCTGCCGATAATCCGCACCGCGGAATCGACGTGGTCCGGCCGGCGTCAGGGCATCTGACATGGATTTTCCCTTGCTACGCCGAAGAAACCCGGGTATGCTAAGGTCATGGAGCCGATGACTCCGCCCCCGCCGCCAAGCGGCGGCTCAGACCGTGATCCCATCGATCTGCCCGGAGCGGGCGGAGCATCCGCGCCGCCACCCAGCCAGCCCGCGACGACGGCGCTCAATACCGCCTATATCCCGGAACCCGTCGACGAGGATGGCCCGCCGCCGGAGCCCGTCCAGTACGGGCCGCCGCCCGAGCTCATGGAGACGCTGGAAGCCACGCTGAAGGCTGCTTTCATGCCCACCAGCGCCTTCACGGACCTGCGCGACCGCGAGCCCGCGGATTTCTTCACGTCGCTGCTCAACGCGATGCTGTGGAGCATGGGGGGAATGCTCATCTTCCTCGTCCTAACCTTCATGGTGCATCCCTCAACCGTGGGCCTTGGGCTCCTGCCTACGTTGATCACGCTGGTATCCGGCCTGCTGGCAGCCGCCGTGCTGAGCTTTCTCTGCGCCGGCATTCTGCACGGCCTGGCGATGGCGGCCGGCGGCAAGGGCGGCTACGCGCGCAGCTATCAGACCGTCTCGCTGCTAAGCGGCATCCTCCCGCTGACCGCGATCATCCTGTACCTGCCGGTTCCGCTCGCCTGGCTGGTGCCCACGATATATCTCACCTTTCTCAGCATGCGCGGCGTCGAGCTGATGCACCGCTGCTACAGCATGGCGGTCATATCCACCGTGGGGCTGTGCGGGCTGATTCTTACCGGGCTGCAGTTCGCCGCGCACAAGAAGGTCGAGAACTTTCAGCGCGACCTGGTAACCCGCGCCACCATCTACACGACCACCGCGGATGATCCCGCGGCGCAGGACGCCGACGGCTCCTCCTCCGCCGCCATGCCCAAACCCCAGTGGCAGCGGCCGCAGGCGCCCGACGCCCGGATGCCGTCATCCACGGACATGCAGGTGGGGCGTCCGTTCGGAGCGGCGACGGGTCCCGGCATGGGAACGGGGCAGCCGCTGCCGGGCGCGCCGGCGCCGAGCGGAAGCCTGGGCATGATCCGGACCAACCGCGACGCCGCACCCGGCGGCCAGCCCATGACCAGCGCCGCGCCGGGCATGATGCTTGATCCCGGCAGCGGCGCCGCCGCCAATCCGCAGTCGATGGCGCAGACGGTGCTCAACATGCTCAACCAGCAGATGCGCAACAATCCCGAAATGCTCAAGCAGATGACCCCCGAGCAGCGCGCCAAGTTCTCACAGCTGCTCAACAATGCCAACACCCGGATAAAGCAGAAGGGCGCCACGGGCCTGACGGATGCGGATACGCAGCAGATGATGCAGAGTTTGGCGCAGGAAAGCAAAACCCCGCAGCGCAAGAGCCGCAGCCGGAGCAAAAAACGCAGCCGCCAGGCGCCCAGCATCCCCGTCGACGACGACCCCTTCACGCAATAATATATTTGGTACCGGTTATTAACATTAACTTTCGCATGATTTATCAATTTCGTAGACAAATCCTCCCGTCAGCAGTAATATGGTTATCCGTCTTAAGCAGCAAAAGTTAATGTTAATAACCGGTACCATATGAGGATGGGACAGAAGACGCTGCCGCCTTGGCTGAAGGTCCGCCTGCCACACGGGGAGGCGTACCGCCGCGTGCGCGGCGAGGCGCGCGGCGATGA
Source organism: Elusimicrobiota bacterium (assembly GCA_043827405.1). GTDB lineage: Bacteria > Elusimicrobiota > Elusimicrobia > UBA1565 > UBA1565 > JBDRPD01. The sequence continues at coordinate 30,144 of JBDRPD010000052.1, forward strand.
GCTCCATACCGTCTGCGAGGAGGCCCGTTGCCCGAATCTGGCGGAATGCTGGGGCGGCGGCACCGCGACCTTCATGGTCCTCGGCGAGACCTGCACCCGCGGCTGCCGCTTCTGCTCGGTCGCGACCGCCCGCCGGCCGGCGCCGCCCGACCCCGAAGAGCCGGCGCGCCTGGCCCGCACCATAGAGCGGCTCAAGCTGAAGTACGCCGTCATCACGACCGTCTGCCGCGATGACCTGCCGGACCAGGGCGCGGGACATATCGCCGCCTGCGTCGCCGCGCTCAGAAAGCGCTGCCCCGAGCTGCTTTGCGAATTTTTGCTGCAGGATTTCCGCGGCGACAAGGACTGCCTGCGCACCGTCGCCGGCGCCGCGCCCGACGTCCTGGGACACAACATCGAGACCGTCGAGCGCCTGACGCATCCGGTGCGCGACGCCAAGGCGGGCTACCGGCAGTCGCTCGAGGTCCTCGCGGAGCTCAAACGCCTCGCGCCGCGGCGTCTTACCAAGTCCTCGCTCCAGCTCGGGCTGGGCGAACGGGACGCGGAGGTCCGGGACGCCCTGCGTCACCTGCGGGAGGCCGGCGTGGACATCGTCACCCTGGGACAGTATCTGCGGCCGTCGCAGCAGCCGCGCCATCTGCCGGTCGCGCAATACGTCCATCCGGAGCGCTTTGCGGAATGGGAACAGGCCGCTAGGGACCTGGGCTTTCGCCATGCCGCAGCGGGGCCGCTCGTGCGCAGCTCCTACCGCGCGGGCGAGCTGTTTGTCGCCGGACACTTGAGGGAACAATGTACTCAGTAACCAAAAAGCTGACTTTTTGCTACGGCCACCGGCTGTTGAACTACGACGGCAAGTGCCGCCACCTGCACGGCCATAACGGCCTGCTCGAGCTGGTGCTGGCGAAGCCCGAGCTCGACGAGCTGGGGATGGTCATGGACTTCGTCGACATCAAGTCCGCGGTCAAGAAATGGATCGACGATGAGCTCGACCACAAGATGATTCTCAACGAGCAGGACCCGCTAGCCGCCGAGCTCAAGAAGCATCAGCAACCCTGCGTTTTGCTCCCGGGCAATCCCACAGCCGAGGCGATCGCGCGCCACATCTTCGAACACTGCCGGGCGGTCAAGCTGCCGGTCAAGCGGGTGCGCCTGTGGGAAACGCCGGACTCCTGCGCCGAATACGGAACGGACTGAAGTCTAAAGCCGGTTCGTCCTGGCCACCTCGGCGTAATACTCTGCGCCGGAAGCCGGCGTACGCGCCAAGCCGTTGTCCCGGTCGACGCTGAACAGCCCGAACTTCGGCCGATAGCTGCCCCATTCGTAATTGTCGATCAGGCTCCAGTGCAGATAGCCTTCGACATCTACCCCGGACGCCAGCGCCCGGCCGAGCGCCGCAAGGTGGCTCTTGAGGTAGTCTTCGCGCCCGTGAGCCGTCGTCGACGCCAGGCCGTTCTCGGTGATCAGGATCGGGAGCTTGTAGGCGTCCCAGCAGCGCTTGACGACGCGCTCCAACCCCTCGGGGACGATCTCCCATCCCATATCGGTGCGCGGGCGGTCGCCGCGCCGGCCGCCGAGCCAGCGGAACAGCCGGGGACCGAGGAGCTCTTCCACTTCGGCGTAGCCGGGCATGGTCCCCAGCGGGACGAACGGCAGCCGCGACGCGGCGACGTAGATGCGGGTATAGTAATTGATGCCCAGGAAATCGAGCGTCGCGTCATGGTGCAGAAGGTCCAGGAGCCGGGCGTGCATGAAGCGTTCCCAAACCTTGACCGCATCGCGGTCCTCCTTGCGGTCGCCGGCCGGCTCGAGGTCGCCGATATGCTGGGCGATCGAGACCCGGGCCTCCGGGACTTCGCGGTGAATGATGCGGTACGCCTCCTTGTGTGCGCGCGCGACCCGGCCGACGAGTCCGCCGCCGCCGTAGTTCCCGTAGAAGGTCCGCTGCAGCGACAGCAGGCTCCGCCGTCCGGGCGGGAACTGTCCGATGCCGTAGCCGGCCAGCAGCCAGACGAGCGGCTCATTGAAGGTGAGCCAGTCGCGCACCTCGCCGCCCATATACGTCACGACCTTGTCGACGAAACGGATGAAGAGCTCGGCCGCCGGCGCCAGCGCGCCGCGGCCCGCCGCCGCGGGAGTAAGCCAGCCGTCCGGCACCTGAGCGAACAGCCAGGCGGGCTCGGAGAAATGGTGCAGGCAGACAATGGGGCGAATGCCCTCGTCTTTGAGGGCGCGGACCATCTCGCGATAGCGCGCGAGCGCGCGCTCGTCGAACTCGCCGGGCCGCGGCTCGATGCGCGACCACTCGACCGAGAAGCGGTAGGCCTTGAGGTTGAGCCGCTTGAGACAGGCGACGTCGTCGCGCCAGCGCTCCCAGGAACCCGCGGCGGCGCCCGAGCGCTCCCAACCCTTGCGGCGTTCCCAGTCCCACAACGCGGAATGCTCATTGCCGCCTTCGATCTGATAGGCGGCAGTCGACGCGCCCCAAATGAAACCGGTGGGAAATTTCATATACTCAACCCGTCGTCAAATCCATTTCTGCGAGTATCATACCATGCCCGAAACACGAAAAGTCGTCATCATCGGCTCCGGCTCGGCCGGCTACACCGCGGCGATCTACACCGCCCGCGCCAATCTCAACCCACTGATCTACTCCGGGATATTGAAGGGCGGCCAGCTGATGATTACGACCGACGTCGAGAATTTTCCGGGCTTCCCGGAGCCGGTCATGGGACCCGAGCTCATGGAGCGCATGGAAAAGCAGGTCCGCCGGCTCGGCGTCGAGATCGTGCAGGAGAACGTCGCCAAGCTGGACCTGTCGAAGCGCCCGTTCGCCGTTGAGACGACCGAAGGCAAAGCGGTCCTCGCCGAAACGGTGATCATCGCGACCGGCGCCGAGGCCAAATGGCTCGGCATCGAGTCCGAGAAAAGGCTCAGGGGGAAAGGCGTTTCCGCCTGCGCGACCTGCGACGGCTTCTTCTTTAAGGGCAAGGAGCTCGCGCTGATCGGCGGCGGCGACACCGCGGTGGAAGAAGCGAACTTCCTCACCAACTTCGCGGCCAAAGTCACGATCGTACATCGCCGGGACGAGCTGCGGGCCTCGAAGATCATGCAGGAGCGTGCCCGGAAGAACCCCAAGATCGAATTTGCCTGGGACAGCGTGGTCGAGGAGATCAGCGGCGCGGAGAAGGTCAGCGGCGTCAAGCTCAAGAACGTCAAGACGGGCGCCGTCAGCGAGCTCGCCTGCGACGGCGTCTTCATCGCGATCGGACACAAGCCCAACACCGAACTGGTGAAAGGCCAGCTGGAGCTCGACGCGGCGGGCTACCTGCTCACCGACGAACGCGGCCGCACCAAGATCGCAGGGGTTTTCGCGGCGGGCGACGTAATGGACTCCCGCTACCGTCAGGCGGTCACCGCCGCCGGCGCGGGCTGCCGGGCGGCGCTCGAAGCGGAACGCTTTCTGGGCGAGCAGGGCTCAGCGGCGTAGAAAGCCCAAGGCGCGCAGTTCGGCCGCAGTCTTGCGCTGACATTCGACGAACAGCCGCCACGCCTTGAGCAGAGCGTCCGCCTCTTGCGCCGGCATCGCGGGACGAAATTCCCGGTCCCGCCCTCCGCCGCATAGACGCTCGGCCCACGGCAGCCCGGCTTCCTGCGCCGCCATGGACGCGACGCCCAGGGCCGTGGCCTCCTGTTCCCGCAGGCGCACGATCGGCTGGCGCAGCATATCGGCCTGAAACTGCAGCAGATAATGGATGCTCGCCAGCCCGCCGGAAGCGCGCAGCGAACGGACCTCGATCCCCTTGGTGCGGATCGCGTCGACGATATCGGCGATAAAAAAAGCCAGCGACTCGGTCACGCCGCGCACCACATCCTCCGGCCGCGTATTGGAGTCGAGCCCCATAAGGACCGTCGGCGTATCGTAGTCCCAGCGCGGCGCGCCGAGCCCGCCGATCGCCTGCAGCGCGAAGATGCGCTGCGTGGAACGCCGGCAGGCCGCGTCCACCGCGCGCACATCCGGGAGCAGGCCCAGGTTATCCTTCAGCCAGCCGTACGAAGTACCCGCCGCATGCACCGTCCCTTCCAGGAAATAGCTGCGCCGTCGGCCGCCCCGCTGCCAGGCCACCGAGGTAAGAATCCCGGGAATATGATGCAGGCGCTCTCCCGTATGCAGCAGGAAGAAAGCGCCGGTCCCGTAGTTGAGCACGCCGCTGCCGGAAACGCCGCCGCCCTGGCCGTAAGCGGCCGACTGCTGATCGCCCATCACCGCCCCAAGGCGCAGAACCCGGCCCTTGCGCCGGATCGCGGCCCAGGGCCCCGTCGTCGGAACGATTTCGGGCAAGGCCTCGCGGGGAATGGCGAAGAGCGCCAGCAGGGTATCATCCCAGTCCCCGCTCTCGATATTGAACAGCAGCATGCGCTGCGCCATCGCCGGGTCGACGGCGAACACTTCACCCCGGGTCCACTTCCACAGCGCATAGGTCGTTATGGGGCCGATGCGCAGGCGTCCCTTGTCGGCCAGGGCGCGCAGCTTGGAATCGCGGTCCAGCGCCCAGCGGATCTTCGGCGCCGAGTAATAGGGAGTGAGGTAGAGCCCGGTACGCCGGTGCACGTCATGCTGCCGGTCCATAAGGCCGGCGACGACGGAAGCCGCCCGGCCGTCCATCCAGGAAAACGCGGGCAGCAGCGGCCGGCCGGTCTTGGCGTCCCACAGGACGATCGTCGAGCGCTGCGCGGCGAAGCCGACCGCCGCGATCTCGGTCCGCGGTCCCAGCTCCGCCAGCACCTCATCGAGGGACGTCTCGAGCGTGCGCACCAGCGATTCGGGATCCTGCTCGACCCAGCCTGGCTTGGGAAAACGCATTTTGACCGCACGCTGGGCCCGGGCGACCGCCTTGCCCCGGGAATCAAACGCCAGCACCCGCGAGCTTGAACTGCCCTGATCCAGCGAAACGACAACCTGCTTCACTGCGCCCCCCATGACATGATCTGCAGCAGCCAGGTCCCGTAGGCCACCGCCAGGAGCAACGGCCGGACCCGGCGGTAGAGCGGGAACCGGAAGATTGTACACCATACGAGCAAGGCCGCGAAAACCGCCTCGGCGAGCGCGTACGGCCAGTTGTCGACGCCGGGAAAACCCGCGACCTGATGCACGACCCCGGCCAGCGCCGCCCACGGCAGCAGGTGGCGCAGCCATTTCACGAACCAGCCCCGCATCTCCAGCATAATTTCCAGGCCCAGCAGCAGCACATAGGCGGAAACCCATATCACGGCCGGCCGGCCGTAGGACGCCCAGGCCTCCGGCGGAAGGAACAAGCCGCACAGCAGGAGGAACAGGGGGGGAATTCCCTCGACCTCCGGCCGCGGCCGCTGCGGCGCGCCGCGCAGCAGCCGGTCCAGCCGCTTATCCCGGCGCAGCGACGGCAGCAGCGACATATGGATGGTCGCGATGAGCCGCTCGACGATGCGCCGCTCGCGCCGCTTGTCCCGCCGCCACAGCGGCCGCTCGCTCGCGTCGATATAGATGGGGGGATGGAACACCACCCGGATCGGACCGGGCTTGGGCAGCAGATCGCCCTTGCGCCAGACACGCCGTCCGCCGATGATGGTCGCCGGAACGATCGGCGCACCGGTGATCAGCGCCAGCCGCGCGACGCCGGACTTGAGCGGGTTCATCGGCGTCAGCCCCTTGGTGCGTCCGCCTTCCGGGAAGATGCCGAAAATCTTCCCGCCGCGCAGGATCTTGACGGCGGCTTCAAAGGACGCGCGGCCCGGCTTCTTCATGTCCACCGGGATCGCGCCGTAATGGCGCATCAGCATCCCCAGCAGCGGGACGCGAAACGGCTTCTCCCAAGCCATAAAGCATATCGCGCGGGTCAGCCCGACCATAAGAAACGCCCCGTCGAGGTAGGTCGGATGATTGGCGGCGATAATGGCGGGGCCGCTGCGCGGGACATGCGCCGCGCCTTCGACGCGGATATCGTGGTAGACGCCGAAGAGCCAGTGCGCCAGCGTCTGCAGCTGACGGTGCAGGAACGGAACGCGCTCCCCGCCCCTCACTCGCCGATGATCTTGACGATCGCGCGCTTCTTGCGGTTGCCGTCAAACTCGGCGTAAAAGACCTGCTCCCAGGGGCCGAGATCCAGCTTCCCCTTGGTAACGGGCAGGATCACCTGGTGGCCGGTGAGCGTCCGCTTGAGGTGGGCGTCGCCGTTGTCCTCGCCGGTGCGGTGATGCCGGTAATCCGCCGCGGGCGCGAGGCGTTCGGCCCAATCGGCGAAATCCTGCTTGAGCCCCGGCTCCTCGTCGTTGATCCAAATGCCGGCGGTAATATGCATGGCGCTGACCAGGCAGAAGCCCTCCTGGATTTTGCTCTTCGCTACCAGGCCCTCGATGCGCTCGGTGACATTGATCAGCTCGCGGCGATGCTTGGTCTCGAACCAGAGGTATTCGGTCAATGCTTTCATCCTTCCTCCACCGCGACCTTCTTCACGCGCAGCGTTGATTGGACCGCCCGCTTGCCGAGCTTGCGCAGAGTGTCCTGCAGGTCGAGCGGCAAATTGGGATCCTTCATCAGCTTCTGCACGGCCGGGGCCGACGGCGCGATGATGCGGTCCCAATAGCCGGCACGCTCGATCGCCGCCAGCACCTTCGACTTGTCCTTAAACTCCCAGCGCTCGTCGAAATGGACGCTGGCCTCGAAGCTGCTCCCGAGCACCCGGGAATCCTGCTCGCCCACAGCGTCCAGAATCTGCTGCTTCAGCTCGTCGGCCTTGGCTTCGCGCGTACGGATATCCTCCTTCATCTTGCCGTAGCGGTCCACCAGCTTCGACAGCCTCTTGTCGGACGCCATGAGCGGCAGCTGCTCGGCCGGCTTCGCCGCCGCCGCCGCCGCCGGATTGAAGACCGGACACATATCTTTATAGTCGCACCAGCCGCATTTGCGCTCATGCGGGAGCGGCTCAAACTGGTCGGCCAGGATCTTTTCCGCCACCGTCACGATCCGGTCGCGCAGGACCTTCACCTGGTCGGCGGAATGCCGCTGGGTAGCGACGGAGGTCTGGCTGTTAAGGTGGTAGAAGACGAGCTCGCCGACCGTCGCGCCCAGGACCTCCTCGCAGGCCAGCTGATACATCGTCAGCTGCGGGTCCTTCTTGACCCGCGCCAGCGGAATCTCCTTGCCCGTCTTGTAATCGATAATCGAGAGCGAGCCGTCGGGCAGCTTGTCGATGCGGTCTATAAAGCCGGTGACCTTGACCCCTGAGACCTCGAAGTTGAACGGGTATTCGGTGGAATACGGAAGGCGAAAGCCGTCGATGTGCTTGTGATAGTAATCCTCGATGATCCGGCGGCCCTTGGTTCGGTACTCGTCCTCCTGCGCCGCGCTGGCATAGCCCTCCGTGATCCAATTCTGCCGGTAGTACTCCAGCAGGTTGTCGAGGTCCGGCGGCGGAAGCTGCTCGACTTTATAGAAGTACTCCAGGACGTTGTGCAGGGTCTTGCCGAAGGAGAAGAAGTGCCTGGGTTTCTGCGGAATCTTTTCGATGTAGCGGAAATGCCATTTGCGCGGACATTCCTCGTAGCAGCTGATCGAAGAATGGGAAAGCGGACGCGGCAGTTTATCCATGCCCGGATTGTATCAAATGGCCCGGTCCCGGCTAGGTTCGCGTCTTGTACTTGGCGAGTTCGGTATTGGGATTCTCGCCCGTCGCTACGCCGATCGAGGTCTTGACGCGGCCGATGCCCGGGCAGTAGTAATCGAAAATCCAGGAAGGATAGTCCAGGGTCCGGCGCTTGATCTTGAGGCAGCCGTCATAGCGGCCCGCCTTCACCTGCACCGCGATGCCGGCGGCTTCAACGCTGAAGCGCTCCCGCTTCCCATCACGGATCACTTCCCACGAGCGTCCGGCATTCAGGGGGTACTTCAGAATCGGAGCGCTGACGCCGTCGATGGTCTCGTAAACGGACCAGCCCTCCTTGCGGTAGCTCCGCTTGTACTTGAGGATCATCTGCTCGCCGGCATACATTTCGCCGAGGATCAGGCCGCGCACGTTCGCGGTCGCGGCGTATACGCCGATGCGCAGGTGCATGTTCTTGCCGCCGCTCAGAGTATCGACGTAGGTCCACTCGGTGTCCTGGCGCAGGGGGAAGAAATCGGGACAGGACAGCAGTCCGAGACGCGCCTGCTCCGCCATTTCCTTATCCTCAGGCGCCTTGCTGCGGGCGGCCGCCTCCAGCAGCGGCACGGCCTCCTCGCATCGCCCCAGCGACTCGGCGTAGATGCGGCCGGCGCGCCAGCTCACCTCCACCGCCCGCGGGTCGTCCGGATGCTTGCTGAGGAAGGACCGGTACTCCTCGACCGCCCGGAAGTGCTGGCCGGTCCGCTCCAGGTGACGGCCCTGTTTGTAGTCGAGATCGGGCCCGCAGCCCGCGGCCAGCACGACCGCGGCGCCCAGGGCCGCGACCGGCATCAGCGGGAAAACGCGGCGCATACAGGCAGAGTATACCAACTACAACAAGCCGTGTTCGCGGAAGCTGTAGTAGCGGTGCTCGGAAACGACCACGTGATCCACCAGCGGGATGCCGAGGATGCCGCCGGCCTGGACCAGGCGCCGCGTGGCCGCGCGGTCCTCGCCGGACGGATGCGGATTGCCTGAGGGATGGTTGTGGGCGACGAGCACCGCGGCGGCGCTGCGTTCGAGCGCCGGAGCGAACACTTCCCGCGGATGGACGAGGCTCGCCGTCAGCGTGCCGATCGAAACAGTCTCCCGGTGCAGCAGGCCGTTGTCGGCGCTCAAATAGAAGGCAATAAAATGCTCTTTGCGTTGTCCCGCCAGGAAAGCGAGCTGATCGCGCACGCGCGCCGGTTCGTCGAGCCGCACCGCGGCGCGGGTACCCGTCCACCGCCGCATCAGCTCACAGGCGGCGGCCAGCGCACAAGCCCGCCCGAAGCCGATGCCCGCCTGCCGGCGCAGCCCCGCCAGCGGAAGCTCCGCCAGCGCGCCGTCCGGATGCCGCCGCAGGAGGTCCCGCGCGACTTCCAGAACGTCCTTACCCCGGCAGCCGGTCCCGAGCCAGGCGGCCAGGAGCTCGGCGTCGTCGAGCGCCGCCGCACCGCACCGCGCCAGCTTCTCGCGCGGCCGGTCCGCGCGATCCAGCGCGCGCAGGCTAGAATTCGCCTTCACCCGATTCGGGAGAGACCGTCGCGGCGGCTTCCTCCGCCGCGGGGAGATGCTTTCGCCGCGGGTCTCCGGGGCCGCGTTCGCGCCCTTCCTTCATCATGCGCCGCAGCAGCATGCGGCGGCGCTTGAGCCGGCGCTTGGCGTCCAGCATGCGCTTATTCGCGGCCACCGCCTCCCGGTTATTGGAGCGGCGCACGGCCTTCTTCATCGCGTAGCGCGCGCGCCGCACTTCGTTGAGGTCCTCTTTGATCTCCCGCTTGAGCTGGCGGAAGCGGGGGGAAACCTCGCCGTTCTCTATGGCGGCAAGGAGACGCTCTCTGCGGCGCCGCTGCTCCGCCCGGCTCTCACGCAGCCGCTCCTGCAAGCGCTCGACCGTCTCCGCATCTCCCTCGGCGCGAGCCTTGCGGATGCGGCGGCGGACGCGCCGCACCTCGCTGCGGCCTTCGCGTACGCGGTCCACGAGCTTCTGTTCGACGCCGCCGGGAGTCTCTTTTGCCCCGGCCTCCGCCGGCGGCACGGCCTCCTGCGGCTGCGCGATCGCGGCGCCGGGCAGCGCCAGCAAAGCCAGCAGCAGCCAATAACCGGTCATGGCCGCGCCTCCCCGGCGGGCATCAGCGATTCCGCCACGCGGCGCAGGGCGTCGACACCCAGCCGCCCCAGCAGCACGAAATGATCTTCACCCCACCACTCCAGAAACTTGCCGTCCGCGGTCAGGACCAGACGGGCGCCGGCGCCGCCCACCGCGACCTTCCCGGGTGCGGCGCCGGCGGCGGCCAGCGCCCCGGTATAACGCACCCGCGCTCGCCGCGGCGCCTGGAAAAGCGACAGCACGTCCAGACCGTCGGTGAAGCGGTAATGCAGTATCGTCGCACCTTTATGCGGCAGAATATTGACGCTCTCAAATAAATACCCGGGCGGCAGCCAGGCGGGAATCTGCGGCCGCATATCGGTCGCGGCCGCGGCCTCGTCGAACTCCAGGTAGTCGGGCCGGATACGGCTGCGTTCCGTGCGCACCCCGGCGGGCGGGGTAAAGGTAAATTCCCAATCATCCGGCTCGGCGGGAACTTCGAGCCGGTGAAAGCTCATGCGGGACGCTTCGCTGCCGTCCGCGAGATACGCCGCACGCTGCAGCACGATGCCGTATTCCCGGTCGACCCACAGCTGGCGAACCAGGCGCCCGCCGGACCGTGCCCGCACTTCGAGCACGCGGCAAACGCGCCCCGCGACGGTTTCGTCCGCGCGCAGGCTAAACGTGTAATTGAGCTCGAGCAGGCGCTGCTCCTCATCCGGATCGAGCAGCTTGTAATCGGGATCGGCAGGCTCGCCGCGCCAAGCGGTCGCCCGCTGGCGATCGTAGATCCATTCCTCCTCACCGTCGGAAACGATGGTCAACAGCGGAAAGCCGTGGCGGTCGACGACTTCGCGCTTGTAGCGGTTCGGCGGGGCGTAGGCGACGGTCAGCAGCTTCTCCTTTTCACGGCCGTCGTGCCGCGTCACGATCGACAGCTGGCCGGAGAAGGCGACCGCCGACGGCGCCAGGCTGTCCGCCAGCACGTCCGCCGCCGACGCCGCGTACGCCCGCGGAGCGAGCGCCAGGCAGCATGCCGCCAGCAGGGCCTTAATACACATCGCGCTCCTCGGCCATGCCGCCGGCCAGACGCACCGGCATCTCGGACAGTATTTTCTCGGACGGCGCCAGCGGCATGGTCAGCGCGTACTGGTTGTGCGCCGCCATGAGCAGATCGGCCGGGACATCCAGGCGCGGCACCAGCAGCCCCGCCTGGCGCACCCACAGCATAAAGGCGATGCCGGCGGCCAGGGCGAACGCCGCGACGGTGTTGCGCATGCTCAACGCCGTGCGCAGAACTTCGAGCATTCCGCGCCGGGGAACGCCGCCGCCGAGCGCGGCCAGCTCCGCGGCCAGGTCCGCCGGCAGCGCGGGAACCGGAAGCTCCCGCAAAGCGGTTTTCGCCGCCCGCATCGATGCGAGCTTGCGGCGGCAGGCGGCACACTCGTCGACGTGAGCCTCCACCGAGCGCGTCTGCACGCCGCCGGTCTCGGCGTCGATATACGCCGATAAAATATCGAATTTAGGACAGCTCATCGGCCGCAAACCTCTCCGCCGCGAGGACCCGGCGCAGCGCGATGCGCGCGCGGCTGATCCGGGAGCGCACGGTCCCAACCGGGACGTCGAGCACGCGGGAAATCTCCTCGTAGCACAAACCCTCCATATCGCACAGCGTCAGCGCGACCCGGTGATCGTAGGCCAGGCTGTCAAGCGCCCGCCGCACCGTTTCCGCGGCCTCCGCCCTCTCCAGAGTCTCCAGCACGCGGCCATCCTCCTCCGGAATCAAATCCTCGTACGTCAGCTGCTCGCCATCCGCTTCCCCGCGTACGGCCCGCTCCAGGGACAGGACATTGCGGCGTTCATAGCGCTTGCGTCCATCCAGAAATACGTTGCGCAGGATGGTAAAGAACCAGCTGTCCAGCGCGCGGGACGCGTCGTAACGGTCCCAGCTGCGCAGCACCCGGAAAAACGCCTCCTGCACGAGGTCCTTGGCATCTTCGATGTTCCCCGTCAGACGGTAAGAGAACTGAAACGCCCGCTCACCGTATTCTTCGACGAACTTATCGAACTGAGGTCCCGGCCCGTTCTGCTCCAACGTTCACCCCGCTAGTACGACTGAACCCCGATTTTAGTTCCCTGCATTCTCGCATTCTCACAGCGTCACCCGCAATTACGAGCGAGCACGTTAAAAGTTCCCAAATAATCGGCAGCAGAACAAAAGGCGTAGGGCCTATATGTTAGAATGGCCCGATTGCCTACCATGGCTATGCCGCGAAGTCTATTCGACGCTTGGCCGGCTTTCGAGCGCCAACTGCGCGCGCAGCGCGGCCTGCTCATCGCCTTTGATTTCGACGGCACGCTGGCCGCGCCGGTACCCCATCCCAACCGCTCCCGGCTCGGCGGACGCACCCGCCGCCTGCTGGAGCGGCTGCAGCGTTTAAACCGCGGCTCGACGGCGATCATCAGCGGGCGCGGCCTGGCGGACCTGCGCCGCCGCGCCGCCGCCGAGGGGCTGATCTACGCCGGCAACCACGGCATCGAGATGGCGGGCCCCGGCATCCGCTTTCTCCACCCCAAAGCGCGGGCCGCCGCGCGCGCGCTGCGGCCGATCGCCGCGGCGCTCAAGCGCCGCCTGCGGGAGCATCCCCGAGTCCATATTGAAGACAAGCGCTTTTCGCTTTCGCTCCATTTCCAAGGAGCCCCCGCCGGCGATCAGGACGCGGTCCGCCGCGCCGTCGAGTCGGCGACCGCCGGCCGCCGGCGCAGCTTCGAAGTACTGCTGGGCCGCGGCGTCAGCGAAGTCCGCCCGCGCATCTCCTGGGAAAAGGGCGATGCCCTGCGGCGTCTGCGCGGCCGCAGCCGCCGCTTCCCGGTCTTCGTCGGCGACGATACGGTCGACGAGCACGCCTTCGCGGCCGCCCGGTCCGCCGGCGGCGCCGGCATCCGGATCGGCAGGCCGCGGCACTCCGCGGCGACCCACTACCTGGACCGGCAGAGCCAGGTGAACGACCTGCTCGCAAGGCTGGCGCGCCTGCTCGAGGGGGCCGGCTGACCATGCGTCCGATACTCTTCTCCTGCGGCAAGTTCAGCGTGCTCGCGGGGCCGGCCTTCGCCGCGCTCTCCGCCGTGTTCGCCTTCTTCTATATCCGCCGCTACCGGGAGCATGCCGAGCTCTCGGTGGAGGAGCTGTGGACGCTGATGGCCTATCTCACGGCCGGCACCTTCATCGGCAGCATCGCGCTCTACCTGCTGCTCTTCGGCGGCGGTCCGGGCAAAAACATCGAGTTCATGCTGCGCTACCACGCCATCCAGGGCGGCACCTACTTCGGCAATATCCTGGGCTGCTTTCTGGCCGCCGCGCTGTTCGCGCGCCGCAGCGGCAAAAGCCTGCCGGCCATCGCGGACCTGCTGGGCGGCGCCTCCCTGCTGGCGCTGTTTCTCATGCGCTGGGGCTGCCTGCAGCACGGCTGCTGTTTCGGCAAGATCACCGATTCCGCTTTGGCGATGACCTTCCACATCCCCAACTTCGGCCTCCGCAACACCCTCATCGGCCTGCCGCTGCACCCGACGCAGCTCTACTCCTCGGCCGGCGCCCTGCTGATGTTTGCAGCCGTACACTTCGGCGTCTTCCGCCGCGTCCTGAAGCGCGAGCTGCCCGCGGGCTCGGCTTTCGTCGCCGCGACCGTCCTCTACGGAATTTTTCGCTTCCTGCTTGAGTTCCTGCGCGGCAGCGACGCCGGTATGCTGCGGCCCTTCGGCCTGACGACCTCGCAGGTGCTCGCCGCGGCGAGCGTCGGGGCGGCGCTGTACCTGCGCCGGGCATGGCGGCACGGGAAGCCCGCGCGATGAGCCGCCGATGAAGCGCGAACCCCAAAGGCTCTACTACACGCTGGCGGTCCTGGGCCTGTTCGCGCTGGTGGCGCTGGCGCGCTGGGACCTCGTGGCCGGCGCCTTCCATGCGACGCGGGCCGGCATGCAGCGCGACCCGCGAACCCAGCTGCACCTGCTCTTCGAGATCGCGCTATTTTCCGGGATCATGCTGCTGACGCTGCGCGCCATCCCGCTGCGCGCGAACATGCGCCGGGACGCCCTCGTCTTCTTCTTCGCCGCCGCCGCCGGCTATTGCGCCGAAGCCTGGGGAACGCGCACCGGGCTCTGGACCTACTATACGCGTGAAGCGCCGCCGCTGTGGATCGTCCCGGTATGGTCGTTGGGCGCGCTGGTCATCGACCGCATGACCGAGCGCACGCGCGCGCTGCTGCAGCGGCGGGCCGGGGAAAAGGGCGCGCGAACGCTGTACTGGCTCATCGCGGCCGGCGCCCTGGCGCTGTGCGCGGCATTCTCGCTGCCCGCCGCCGCCGCCCCCGCGACCTGGGCGGTATGGGCGCTGCTCGCCGCCGCCTTATTCGTCAAGCCGCGCCCCACCGCGGACGTATGGCTCCTTCTGACCGGGATGTTCTATGTCTTTTTCGCCGATCTATGGGGCGTCACCAACGGCTGCTGGAGCTACTATATCGCGCGGGCCGGAGCGCCGCTGCCGGTGCGGCTGGCGGGAGTGGGCTTCGGCATGCTCTTTGATGCGACGGTGGTTTTGGCGGTTCTCAAAACCGCGCGTCTGCTGGTCCCTGGCGAAGAAGATAACGATCATGCATAATATAGGCCAAAGGACCTATGTTTTCATATAGGTCCTTTGTCCCTTGCTTAGGTGCCGCATGAGGGCAAAGCTATCATTAGACGGATGGGGCGGACCGTCGCCCGGGAGCTATTGATGAAAACGAAATTTATAAGGTTTCTGGTGGTCGCCTTCTGCACCTCGACGCTTGGCGGGCTGGCACTGACGCCCAATGTCAGCTACGGCGCGACCGAACAAGAGACGCAGGAACATATGGCGGCGGAGAAGCTGAAAACTCAGCAGGCAATAGCGGCCCAGCAGGATTACAACTCCGGCTATAACGAAGGCTACATGCGTGCCCGTGAGGAAGAGCAGAAAAAGCTCGACGAGCAGGCATACAATCAGAACAGCGGCTGCTGCGGCGGCGGACAACAACAGCAGCAAACGCAGTAACCCGAACCGGCTATGAAATTCATACGCCTGGCGGTACTTGCGGTCAGCAGCCTCACCTTGGGGACTCTGGCCCTAACCCCGAACCTCGGCCATGGTAGCGAGTCCTTCCAACAGGGCTATGATGACGGAGCGAAGGCCGGCCGGCGGGCGGCACAAGAGACCGCCTCCAACAACGAAACCCAAACCGGAGGCGGAGGCTGCTGCGGCGGACAGCAGCAGCCATCCAGCAGCGGCCAGCAGTAATCGATAGCAGGGATTCGCGTCAGCGCTTCGAACCGGCAGTCGGTTCCGAGCGCTTTCGCTTTTTGGACTTCTTTTTCTTCTTGAGAGGGTCCTGCATGCCCGTGATCGCCGAACCGATGGAGGACAGCTTGCCCAAGTCGGCCCCCTGGGGAGCGGCCTGCTTAACCATGTTGGCCATATTGGGGATCACTTCCTTGGTGAATCCCTGCACGTAGTCGGTCATCTTGCCGTCGGTGGTCATGAAGCGTACCATCTCGTCGTGCACCGCCTTGGGCGGCGGCTTCTTGAGCGCATCCATGCACATCTCGACGGCGACCTTCCAGACTTTCGGGTTCTTGGCATGCTTGCTGATGGTGCGCCGCACCTCCGGCAGGCCGATCACGGTGCGCGCCCATTTGTAAGCGTCGCGGTCTTTCGCATACTCGGCATTGGCATTCATGTAGCGCGGCAGCTTGCCGAACTCCAGGTCGACCTCACGGACAATCGCGTACTTCTTGCGGTACTCCTGTCCGATCGCGCCGAGACGCGACTGCTCCTTGCGGATCAGATGGTCGTACTTGCGGATAAATTCCTGTTCCTGCTCACGCTTGGACATCGGCGCTTTGCCCGGCTGGTAGATGTTGCTGGTTTCGGTTACGAAGCCGCCAAGCCCGGCGCCGCTCTGGCTTTGCCGCGCGTTTGTCTCCTGCTCGAACTTGGAGACGTAGCCGCCGCCGGCCTTCGTATGGGTATCGGGCTTCTCCCGCAGATTGAAGCCGGAGGAGTCCAGTCCTTGGTCCTCGGATTTGCCGCTGATCATTCGAATGGTAAAGAAGCCGGCCGCGAGGATGGGGAGGAGGGCCAGCAGCAGCAGGGTTGAGGATGAGCTTTTACGAGGTTGCTGGGACATAGCGTTCTATAGGGAAGTGTAACACCCGGCTCAAGGGCTGTCAACACGACGGGCACACACGACGGGCACGCCGCCGCGCCGCAAACGGCAAAAGGTTAATCAGCAGCAGCAGCAGCGCTCCCAAATGGTAGAACGCTTCGCCGGCAAACGCATGCGGCGTGCGCATATCCATGGTCGCGACGGTCTCGACCAGCGCGCCGCGCACGTCCATACCCAAGGTGCGCCGCAGCCGGCCGGTAGGTTCGACCACCGCGCTGATGCCGGTAGTGACGGCGCGCAACAGATACTTCCGGTTCTCGATGGCGCGCAGGCGGCTGCCGGTCAGATGATGCGTCGGGCCCAGCCCCGGCCCCAGCCAGGCGTCGCTTGACAGCGCGATCAGCAGCTGGGCGCGGTCGCGCGCATACCATGCCGCATGCCGCGCGACGAACTCCTCGTAGCAGATGTAAACGCCCAGGCGCGCGCCGTTCTCATGGAACAGCAGGGTGCGCGGACCGCGGGAGAGCGGCTCCATACCCGGCCGGGAAAAACGGCGCAGAAAGGGGAAATAGGCGCCCAGCGGGACATACTCGCTAAACGGCGTCAAGTAATACTTCCCGACCATCCCCTGATAGCGCCGCTGCGAATCCGTAAGAAAAGCCGAGTAATACATTCGCCGCGGCCGCGTTTCATCACCCTGCAGAATGGATGTCCCGCTGAGGATGGCGGGCGCGCTGAAGCTCAAGTCCAGGCGCAGCGCTTCCTCGAGCGGCCGTCCGTCGACGCGCGGCCGGCGCCGCGCGTAGTCGCTGCGCTCGAAGGTCAGCGTCCGCTCATAGGCCGCCTGCGGCCAGACGACCAGGTCCACCGGCCCGCGCGCCAAAACCGACCGGGTCAGCTCATTGTAGACCGCGAGGTTCGATGCGAACGATTCGGGCTTTTCCACCTGCTCCCGCGGCAGCGAGCCCTGGATCACGGCGACGCGCAGAGCGAAGCCCTCGCGCATTCGCCGTGCGGCCCAAGCGTCCACCTGGCGGATGCGGACCAGGCCGTAGCATTCGTTGAGCAGCAGCAGGGCGACGGCGATCTTCAGCCCCGTCCAGCGGTACCGCGCCGCCCGGTCGGAGAAGAGCCCGACGTACAGGCAGGCATTGGCGCCGTACAGCAGCCAGGCCAGCCCCGCCGTTCCGAACACCTCCAGCAGCTGCAGGAGCGGCAGGTGGTAGAACTGGGTATGCGCGGCGGGCAGCGGATTATAAAGGGGGAAGTAGGCCTCCGCGCAGATCATGGCCGGCACGAAAACGCAGGCCGCCGCCGTCCGCCGCGAGCAGCGCAGGAAATCCGCAAGCGCGCCGGACATCGCCGCCGCCGCGCCGCCCACGCCCGCGAGCAGCAGCCCGCTGTAAAGACAGATCGCCAGATAGCTCATGGCCGACTCAATGGGTGAAAAAACGAGATAGGTCTCGATCGTATCCAGGAACCAGCGAAAGCCAATCAGCCAGGAGAGCGTCCCGAAAGCCCAGCTCCAGAGAAAAGCGCGAACCGGACCAAGCCGCTCCAGCATGCGCAAAAACGGCACCAGCGCGAACCACATGAGAAGGCCCCATGGTCCCGGCGTATGTCCCAGAGAGTACAGGACAGCGCCGAGCAGGAGGGCCCCCGCGCGGCGGCGCAGCGCAGCGCTCAGCACGCGCGCTCCGCGGCGCGCGGCCAGGTCTCCCGCAGGAACCGGTCGACGGCGAGAAACACGCCGTCGGTATTCAGATAGTCCCAGCGTCCGCTGCGGCCGAGCAGGTACAGCCCCTGTTCTTCCAGGCGGCGCTCCAGCCCGGCGACGGCCTCCGGCAGGCCGAGCGTCTGGATGGGATAGGTGCAGCGCTCCAGGTGCGCGGCCGCCAGCTCGACATCGCTCTCGGCGGCGAGAATTCCGGTCTCCGACAAGCCGCGCAGGACCTGCGCCGTCACCGCACCTTCCGTCAGCCCCGGCGCGCCCCGCCGGCGGGTGATCTCGGCGACCACGGTCGGCGGGCGATCCGGATCGAGCGGCTGCATCATGGTCAGGCGGTAGAAGGCCTCGGGTCCGGCGAAGAACGTCCAGTGGTTGCCGCCGCAGCGGGCGAAGGTCCGCCCGGCCTTGAGCCCGACGACCGCAAAGTAGGTGTCGTTGCAGAGGAAGCTGCCCGCCTGACCCGACAGGTCCTGGTCCGCCAGCGCGCCCAGAAGCTCGGGGATTGGAATGGTCGACACAACGATATCCGCCGCCACCTCCCCGCCGGCGCCGCGAACCTTCCACCCGCCGCCGGAACGCCGCAGCTCACGCACCGGCCAGCCGGTGCGGATATGCGGCCGAATCTCCGCCGCCACCGCTTCCGGCAGCGCTCCCGCGCCGCCGGCTCGGGGATACAGGAAGTTCGCCTGATAGGTCCGCCCTACCGTGCCGCGGACAAAACCGTTGCGCAGGATCTTCCAGGCCGGCTCCGGCTCGATCTTGCCCCGCACCAGCGCCATGGAAATGCGGTCCAGCGGACAGTCCCATATTTTCTCGTTGTATGGCGTCATAAAATGCCGCGCGATCCCGGCGCCCAGGCCGTTGGCGATCCAGTGCTCGAGGTTCCGGTAATTCCGGTCGCCGCAGAGAGCGGCGCGCAGATAGCCGAGCACGCACTCCATCTTGTGCCCGAACGGCAGATCGGCCAGACCGTTCTCAAACGGATAGTGCAGCTCGCGGATACCGCCGCCGGGCTCGCGATGGGCGACGCGGACCCGGCGCTGCCGCTCGTGGTATTCGACCGGCAGCTCGCGATAGAAATCCATAGCCGCCGGCTCGCGGCTGTAAAAGGCGTGCGGCCCGAGGTCCCAGCTGTAGGCGCCGCGGCGCAGGCTGCGGCACAGTCCGCCGACGACGTCGCGGCTCTCCAGCACCACGCAGTCGACGCCCTTGGCGCGCAAACGGCGGCAGAGCTGCAGCCCCGTCAGGCCGCCGCCGAGGACCGCCGCCTTCATGCCGCGTCCGCGATCTTCTCGAAGGCGGTCAGGGTGTTGCGCCGCTCGATGCGGCGCACCCGCGGGTCATGCATGAGATTCTCCTCAACGTAGCGGTCGATGCCCGGCCAGGCCCGGCAGGAGGTATCGTGCAGGGCCAGTATGCCGCCGCGGTTGAGCAGGGGCAGGCACAGTTCCGCTTCCTTGCGGACCTGATCGTAGTCGTGCATCCCGTCGATGAAAACCATGCGGAAGCGCTCGGTCAGAGCGGGCAGCGCGGCCTCGGACGGGCTGGCGACGACGACGATGCGGTCGTAGAACCCGTGCTTCTTGGCGTTCTCGATGAACTCGTAGAACGTTCCGGGAGCGCCGCCGCGCACGCTGCGGTGGATTCGATCCTGCAGTTCGGTTCCGCGCATATCAAAGGTATCGATGCAGAAAACCTTGGTCTCCGGCGCGCTTCGCGCGCAGGCGCCGGCCAGGATGCAGGTCGACTTCCCCAGCCACGAACCGATCTCCAAAATATGCCCCGCGCCGGGGCGCTGCGCCAGCTCCCACAAGAACTCATGCTCGCCGTCGTAAATCCAGCCGTCGATCTCGGCGGAGCGGCGAATCCAGGAATTCGCATCGTCCTTCCCGACGGAGGAGACGTATTTGTATTCCACTATGGCCGCCGCCGTTAGCGGCAGGCCCAGCAGCCTTTTGGCCGTTTCCCAGAGAAATGATGCCTTGCGGGCCATGAGGTAAAATAGCAAAAAAGCTCTTGAAATCCTCGCAAAATGGGGGTATATATGTAGTACCCCTCTGGTGGCGGCCGTCTGGTCCCGGCCCCTAGCGGGGCTTACTATGAGGAAAAGCGCCGCCCTGCTTTTAGCTGTCGCCGTCTCCCTGCAGCCCGTGGGGGGCGGCCTTTCTTATGCCGCCCAAACAGTCGAAGATCCCGCTCCGCTAACCGCCGAGTTTCTCGACCGGCTCGACCGGACGATTGCCGACTCCTTCACCCGGGCCAAGCTCGATGCCGTCGATATGGACGCCGCGGCGCTGCGCGCCCGCATCGCGCAAACAGCGACGCCCATCGCGCGCGCCAACCTGAACCTGCGCATAAGGGAAATCGGGACGCGCCACGGCTATTACCAAGCCCTGCTCTCGGCGGTCGCGGCACAGGACAAGAGTGCGATCTCGGCCCAAGTCGGTTTGCTCGGCGACGCCTTTCCGGCGCTCAGGGCGGATAAAGAAGGGCTGAACAAGACCTATCAGCTGCTGGCGGAAAAAGGGCTGGCGGCGGTCACCGGGGAGAAGACGCCGCAGCATCCCAATGACAACAAGCTCGCCCAGGGCCTGCAGGCGCGCGTCGGCACGATGAACAGGCTTCCGGCGGCGCTGCACGGCAAAGCGGGCGGCGACAAGTATTACGACGGCAGCATGCAGCGCGGCGCAGCGGCGGCGGACCCGAAGCTTCCCGGAGGGCCTGACGAAACAAGCAAGACCAATGCCGCCGGGATGAAGAGCTCCGACTTCCAGCCCCGGCAGGCGGCCCTTACCGTCTCGGACGTCCCCATGAGCTCCCGGTCCACCAAGCTGGAGGCCGACCGCTACGGGACGAACAGCCCCTTCATGAATAAACTGGCGCTCTCCTTCCATACCGCGGCGGCCAACGTGACTTTGCCCGGCGCGCTCGACCGCTCCCTCGACGCCGTGCGCGCCCAGCACAAGGGAGAGGCCTACCGCCTCACCGACGACCAGATCACCACCGACCGGGGACAACGGACCGCGGAATTCATCAGCGGGCTCGGCGCGGACACTCCCGACATTAAGAAGCTGCAGGGGATATACCAGGAGGCCGTCAGCAAGAACGATCCCGAGCTTATGCGCAAGTTCCTCGACCGCGCCGACAACGCGATCACCCGGCTGGACGCGCCGGCGCTGCGCGGCGAGCGGGACAAACGGACCTCCTACGCCGCCGCTCTCGAGGAAACCCAGACGGCGATGAACAGCTTTGCCGGGCTCATCGAGAGCCGCCGCCCGGAAATGAAATCGAGCCTTATGAAGCTCGCGGACAATCCCGGAGCGTTGTCGGAGGGGGAGTGGGCGGGCTTGCAGGACGCCTTCCAGGAGCACCGGGATTCCCCGGAGTTCAAGGCTTTCATGCAGGCGCGCGCGCAGATGAACGGAGCGCGCGCCGGCCTCGATGAATTCTACGCCGCCAACCCCCTGCTCGCCCGCTACCGCGCCGACCTCGCCTCTTCGGCGCGCTTTCACTGGCAGGCCATGCTCGGCGGATTGGTAAAGGACGGGACCTGGTTCTCACCGCATGAGCTGCAGGCGCACGATGTGCCGCCGGGAGCGTCGCTGGTCAAGGGCACCGAGACCGGCCGCGCCGGCCTGTGGACCATGGTGGGCGGCAAAAAGACCAGCTTTAAAAGCTTCGACGGCCGCTACACCGCCGAGCAGTTCACCGACGCCGAGGGTACGCCGCTCGAACGGCGCATAACGGCGAACAAGCCCGGACAGGCGCCCGACGTAGAGATCATCAACCAGGGAAATAAGAAAGGGGGATGGAAGCGTCACGTCGGCACTTTGGCCGGCG
Source organism: Elusimicrobiota bacterium (assembly GCA_043827405.1). Lineage (GTDB taxonomy): Bacteria > Elusimicrobiota > Elusimicrobia > UBA1565 > UBA1565 > JBDRPD01. The sequence continues at coordinate 51,636 of JBDRPD010000052.1, forward strand.
GCAAGTTCGTCCACGCCTTCACCGAATACAAGGACGGCTCCTTCGACTTGGACACCGAAGCGCTGTTCGCCGCCGAGCGGGGAGCGGCCAGACAGCAGCCGGCGGCCGATACCGCCGGCGCCATCGTAAAGCTGCTGGGCTGGAAGGACGAGGGCGGCGCCCGCTCCGGACCGCTCGCCCAGTGGCTGGCGGACGGCTACTCCAAGGGCCAGGGCATCAAAGCGATGCGCCTGCGGGCGCAGAAAGACGGCACCCTGCACGTCATTTACGAGCGCTCCGGGGGCGCCCAGGAAATCCGTACCGCCAAGTTCGCCAAAGCCTCCAAGTTTCAGGACCAGGACATGGGCGAAGCGCTGGTGGTGCTCAAAAAATCCTGGATTCGCGCCGACGGCAGCAAGGATATTCAGCTGCAGCGAACGATGGAATACCTGCCCGACGGCTCACGGCTCTTGTGGAATGAGCAGTTCGAGAGCACCGAGGCGGGCTGGGTAAAATCGCGCAAGAACCATACCCGCATCTCGCTCAAGCACGTCAAGCGCCGCGCCGACGGGACGCTGGACTGGAATAATGCCGGCGTCGAGCGCCGCGCGGAGCTCGACCTCACCGAGGACGTCGACACCACGTCGACTCTCGGGATGGTGAGCGCCGCCCTGCACGACACCCCGGCTCTCGGCCATGCGCTCAAGGGGCTCGGCTGGGTCGGCGACCGCGGCTACAACGGCGTGGTCGGCGGCTACCAAGGATTGATCGGCGAGATCGCCGACAGCCCCATCTACCGCGTCCACGGCATGGCCGGCTCCAAGCGCATGGTAATGTCGCGCGATGATGAGCGCTGGGAAAACGTCGCGGCTTCCTTCGGCCGCCGCGAGAAAGCCGTCATCGACGGCGACGTCCACCGCCTGCGCAGCCGCCACCTAAGCCAGCAGGGCCTGCAGCGCGAGCGCATGCTCGACGATAAGGCCTACCAGGACTTCCGCTACCGCGAGATCACCGATAAGGAGCGCGGCCATACGCTGGCCACCGCCGTCGGCGCCGGGACCTACGGCCAGTACTTCGCCGACCTGGCGGCCGAGGAAACCGGGATCAACCGCGTTCTCTACGAGACCGCCGGCGTCGGCATGACGACGCTCGAGAGCATACCGCAGACCTTGCCGGTCCTGCTGGCGCTCGGCCCGCTGGGCAAGGCGGCGGGGACCGGCAGCTGGGCGGTGCGCGGCGTGTCGCTGGCCCGCGTCGGTCACGCCGTCGTTACCCCTTACGTCATGACCTCCTGGGGCGTCAATATCCCGCTGGGCGTCAACGACTTCGTCGAGGGCATCCAGGAAGGCGACCCGCACAAGACCGTGCGCGGCGGCGGCCAGGCCCTGACCGACGCCTTGTTCCTGGCGGTCGCGGCCAAGGACTTCGCCAAGACCCTAAAATCGCAGCGCACCCAGGCGCAGGTCAAAAATTTCGACAAAGCGCTGACCGAACCCCAAAGCGCGCCCAAGATCAAGCCCAAGCGGGCGCACAACCCCAAGTCCGCGGCGCAGGGGAAAAGCAAAACCGTCGCCCATCCGGTGAAGGAGACGGTAAAGGCAAGAGGCGAGTCGAAGGCCGGCCGCGAGGTCCAGGCCGACGCCCTGATGGAGCAGCAGGTGGCCAAGCGCGGCGAGTACCTGGAGAGCCGCAAGACCGACGCTAAAGCCGGCAGGGAAACGGTCGAGCAGCGCCAGACGCGGGCGCTGGAAGAGCGCGCGCTGGCGAAGAAGGCCTACAGCGAAGCGGTCGAAATCGGCAAGGGCGCCAAAGAAAGCCCGGTCAGCGAAGCCGGCGTCGATGCCGCCATCGCCGAAGGGACCCTGGCCGAAAACAGCAATCTCAACGTAGCGCAGCAGGGCTCGCAGACCTGCGCGCTGCACGCCTGGACCAACCATCTCAACTCGGCCGGCGTGAAGATCACGCTCGGCGAGGTGTTTAAAGTAGTCGAGCAGCGCCTCGGCCCGGAGCTGCTGCAGAAGGCCAAGACCCAGGGGCTGTCGCAGGCCGAGACCATGCTCGTCTACAAGGCCGTGGCGTTGGAGAAAGGCATCAGCCTCGAGCGCGTCCCCGCCGGCAAGGTGTTCTCCAAGATCGCCCAGGAAGGCAACAGTGCCTCGATGACCATGCGCACCGGCGAGGGGCATCACCAGGTCGTCGTCGAAGGCGTCGTCCAGGGCAAAAACGGCGGCAAGTACGTCTCCTACATCGACTCGCAGACCGGCGGCCGCACCTTCATGCCGGTCGAGCTGTTCGCCAAGCTGGCCCGCTCCGACGGCCTGGTCGCCGGCAAGAAGGCTGCGCCGCAGACCTATGCCGAGTGGCGCTCCGAGTTCAAGGCCTTCAAGAAGGGGAAGATCAAGTTCGCCGCCGAGAAGGACGCGATGAAGCTGGAGGAGCTCGTCGACGGGGGGGAGACGGCGCGCGTCGGCCAGGGCGAGGCCCCGCCGCCGATGAAGGTGATGGAAGCGCTCGATAAGCTGCTGGACGATCCCGCCAATATCGCCAAGATCAAGGACAACCCGAACGCCTACCGCAATATTCTCGGCAAGATGATGGGCGGCAAGAAGCAGGCGTCGAAGCCGCTCAACGAAGCGCAGATCGTAGAGGCGCAGCGGGCCTATAAGCAGCAGCTTATGCCGGAAGCGAAGAAGGTATTGGAACGCTACAACCTCACCGAGGCCGATGTCGTCTCGCACGGCACCAGCCTGCAGGGCCTGATGGGAATGATCTTCGAGGGCGGCATCCGGGCCTCCGACTCCTTCGGCGACGGAGCCAAGCATTGGGCGGCAAAGGGCACCGGCGGCGCGACCTATATCGCGGCGCCGGCCGGACGCGGCGAGCCGGGCGTCGTCGTCATCATTGAGAACAAGGGCAACCGTCTCGGCCATACGATCGACTATACGGCGAAGTCGCCCCAGGTCATGAGCGACTTCCTGGCCGTCATTATCACCGACGGCGCCAAGACCGTGGTTCTCGACAAGGCGCAGCTTATGACCTTGGGCTCCTCGGCCAAGGCCTGGAAGACCAAGGTCAGCGACTACAACCAGCCCGGCTGGAAGATGAGCGACTTCTCCGCCTGGGAGAAGTACCAGAAGATCTTCGAGTCGACCAAGCGCTGACCTCCGTGGACACCCCCCCTGAACTCGCCCGTGCCCAGAAGCTCGCGGAAGACGGAAGCTTCGACGACAGCATCGCGATCTGCGACGCCGTCCTCGCCGGCGAGCCCGACTCGGCGGCCGCCCTCAGCCTCAAGGGCTGGTGCCTGGACCAGCAGGGCAAGAGAGAAGAAGCGCTGCGCGCCTTCCAGGAAGCCGTAAAGCACCTGCCGGTCTATGCGCCGCTGCGCAAACAGCTGGGACAGGCCTATGCCGACTTCGGCCGCGCCGAAGAAGCGGTGGCGGAGTTTAGTGAGGCCCTGCGTCTCGACCCAAAGGATGCCGATGCGCTGATCAAACGCGGCGCCTGCCGCTTGGCCACCACCGAACTGAAGGAAGGTCTACAGGATATCAAGGACGCGGTCGCCATGGACGGCTCGCTGCACGAGCGCGGCGAAGAGATCTGCCGCGCCTTCGCCGCAGCGCATAAGCTCGATCTCGGGCTTTAGCGCCGGCCCGCGCGCCGAGACGGTCGCGCCCTAAAGCTCGTCGGCGCTGGTCACGGCGTTGCGCCCCTTGCGCTTCGAGGCGTAAAGCGCTTC
>JBDRPD010000053.1:0-194892 GCA_043827405.1 Elusimicrobiota bacterium
ACGCCCACCGCCGGCGTGGCGGAGCCGCCCGGCACATAGGCGAGATATGCGGTCTCGGTCGCCCGCAGTTCCTTATACGCCCCGTACGGCGCGGGGTAATAGGTGGTAAGCGTCAGGGACTCGGTGTTCAGGTCCGGCGTCAGCAGGCAGACAAGCGCCAACGCCGCGAGCCCCACCGCTTCGCGGCGGCTCACGGTTATCCGCACACTTACTTCCCGTTCCTTGCGGGCCGGGGTATCCATTACTCTGAGTTTAACACTGGCGCCGCTATTTATCAAGAGGAAAAATATGGAAAAAGCGCTTGTTTCATCGTCTGTTTTTTTCCTCGACAGCGGGCGTGATTTCCGCCGCCAGAGTCTCGGCGATCACGCGGTAACCCGCCGTGTTCGGATGGCAGTCGTCCTCTGAAATATACTCAGCCCGGCTCTTGAACCGCGACTTGAAGACTCCCCGCAGATCCACGAACCGGGCATTCGCTTCCTGAGCGCCCGCCTCGACTTCGGGATAAACATGATCAGGATAGGACGCGAACAGGACGCGCACGCCGCGGCGCTCGGCGATAGCGGCGATGCGGCGCACATCACGGAGCAGGCCCTTGCTGACTTGCGTCTCGAGCGCTTCGCCGGCGCCGCCGGGAGCCGGGCGCGCCATGAACTGGCGCAGACCGGTCCGCGGCTCCTCATTATCCGGCTCGCGCTTATGGCGGTAGCGGGCGAGGGCCTGGCGGAGGATGCTCGAACCGGGGAACCGCTCCTGCCCTTCCCGCCAGCGCCGCACGGCTTGCTCTTCCTTCCCCAGCCGCAGCAGCGCGTAGCCGAGCTCGAAATAAATCATCTCGGTTTCCGGCCTCGGCTCCAGCCGGAGGGCGCGCTCAAAGACCGGGACGGCCTCCGCCAGGCGTCCTTCCTTCATGAGACAGCCGGCCGCATGCCCCCAGCCCGCGGGATGCTCGGGATTGAGCGCCGCGAACTCCTCGTAGAGCCGGCGCGCCGGCGCGTATTCCCGGCGCTCCTCGAGCGCCTGGGCGCGCAAATAGAGCTCGCGGCCGCGCGTCGGGAAGCCGTCCTGCTGATGCGCCTCTCCGGTGCGGTCGTGCGAGAAGCCGTCGCGGCGCAGTCCCAGGGCCATCATCTTGACGAACTTGTAGACCCGCGAGCGCAGCAGCAGCCGGTCCGCCCGGTGCGGGAAAGCGCCGCCGTCCGCCGCTTCCAGCCCGAGCGTGTTCCAGGCATTGTCCTCTCCCGCGAGAACGATGAGCACGTCGGGGCGATAGCGCTCGAGACGGCGCTCGAGCCCGTCCGCCAGCACCGCCGTATTCATTCCCGGCAGCCCCTTATTGATCACCCGGTAGAGCGGCCTGCCGGCGCGCCGGTTCAAGGCGAGCTCCAGATGCCCGGGATAATCCTCCCCCCCCAGGCCATAGGTGAAGGAGTCTCCCTCGCAGAGAATGGTAAAGCGCGCCTGCTTGGCGTCGTCGCGCGCCGTGCGGGCGCGCTGCAGGCCGGCGCCGATCACCCGGAAGGCGGCCTCGAACAGCAGCAGCGTCGCCGCGCAGCCGAGAGCCAGCGCGGCAAGACGAAAGGATAGCGACGGACGCGGCCTGCCCATATCCCAGAAGTGTATCCGGAGCGGAGCGGTGAATCAATACTTCCTTAATTTTCTAAACTGAAGGCCGGACCAACCCATGGCGACCGAAGCGGAAGACAAAGGCGTGGCGCTGCTCTATTCCGGCGGGAGCGACTCATCGCTCGCCGCCTGCCTGCTGGCCCAGCGCTTTCCCAAGGTCTATCTAAACACCTTCATGCGCTTCGGCTTCATGGCGACCGGCTTTTCCTCGGTACACTACGAGCGGATGGAGAAGCGGTTCCCCGGCACCCAGTTCACGCACTCGATCATTCCCGCGTCGCGCTTCTACTCCGAGCTCGAAGGCCATGGCTACTTCTCCTCGCTGCGGGAATACGGCTTTATGGCGTTCGCCTCCTGCGGACACTGCAAGGTCGCCCTGCACTGGCGGAACCTGCTGTTCTGCCTGGAGCGGGGCGTGAAGTTCGCGGCCGACGGCGCGGTAGTGGACGCCGAGGAATTCGCCGAACAAAACCCCCGCATCCTGATGCCCGAGCTCAAGGACTTCTACGGGCACTTCGGCATCGAGCTCCTGCATCCCGTCTATCAAAAAGGGCTCTCCACCGAGGAGATGCTCTATGATCTCGGCATCAGCGACCAGCCCCGCATCAAACGCACGACCAAAGACAACCAGGTCATCTGCTCGCAGCAGATCGGCTTCGCCATGTTCCTGCGCACCTATCTCCGGAACCGCTCGTTTGCGGAGTATGAGAAGCGCTACCGGCAGTACCTCAGCGGGAAGCTGGCCCATCTGCGCGCGCTGACCGAAGAGTATGTGAAAGATCCCGGGGGCGACACCCGCATCGGGAGGCTTCTCCGCTAGCCATGCAGCATGAGCTGATCACCTTCGAAGGCGCCAAGCCGAAAAAGCGGTTGAGCTTGGCTTCGGCCTATATCGTTTGCACGCTCGCCGCCTTGCTGCCGGGCCGCCTGCGCATCGCCTTCATCTTCGCGGTCAATTTCGTCTACAACCACATCTTCGCGACCACCCGGCTGATCGTCGCCTTCCTCTGCCGGCAGCTGACGCACCTGCTCATCCTGCTCGCCTACTATCTCGTTCTCGGCCCCACCGCCCTGCTGGCGCGGCTCCTGCGGCGGGACTATCTCCTGACCCGCAGGCGGCAAGATTCGATGTACACGGACAAGGAACCCGCGGACAGCGGCGAGGAGCGCTTTTTGCGCCAGTACTGATGAACATCCTCGGGCTCTCCTACATGTATCACGACTCCGCCGCCTGCCTGGTACGCGACGGCGAGGTTCTGGCGGCCGCCGCCGAAGAGCGCTTTCTGCGCATCAAGCACAGCGTGGATTTTCCCGCGCGCGCCATCCGCTACTGCCTGCAGGAAGGCGGGCTCAAGATCGACGATATCGACGCGATCGTCTTCTACGAGAAGCCCTATCTGAAGTTCGAGCGCATCCTGAAGTCGCACCTGATGACTTTCCCGTGTTCCTACAAGAGCTTCCGCCGCTTCCTGCCCATGTGGCTGAGCTACAAGCTCACGGTCCCGGACATCATCCGCGAGCATACCGGCTACCGGGGAAAGATCTACTTCACCGATCATCACTACGCCCATGCCGCCAGCGCCTTTCTGCCTTCGCCGTTCGAGCGCGCGCTGATCGTTACCATGGACGGCACGGGAGAATGGTCGACCCTCGCCGTCGGCAAAGGCGAGGGGACCGGCATCCAGCTGGACCGCGACCTGCGTTTTCCGCATTCTCTCGGCCTGCTCTACAGCGCGGTCACCGCGCACCTCGGCTTCAAGGTCAATGAAGGAGAAGGCAAAGTCATGGGGCTGGCCGCCTACGGCAAGCCGTCGTTTCGCCGGCAGTTCGACCGCATAATCCAAGTGCATGAGGACGGCAGCTTCCGGCTCAACCTGGATTTTTTCTCGTTTCATTACGACCTGGTAATGACCAATCCGCGGTTCGCGAAGCTGCTGTGTCCGCCGCGGGAACCGGAAAGCGAGCTCCGCGACGAACACCGCGACCTGGCCGCGACCCTGCAGGCGGTGGTCGAAGAGATCGTGCTCAAGATCGTCCGCAGCGCCCACCGGACCTACGGGCTCGACCGGCTCTGTCTCGCCGGCGGCGTGGCGCTCAACTGCGTGGCCAACGGCCGCATCCTCGAGGATACGCCGGTCAAGGAGCTTTTCATCCAGCCCGCTTCCGGAGACGACGGCGGGGCGCTGGGCAGCGCCCTCTACCTGCACACCCGGCTGCACGGCGGCCGCAGCCGCTGGCGGATGCGGGACGCTTTCCTCGGCCCTTCCTACTCCGATGAAGAAGTGGAGGAGTGCCTGCGCCAGCGGGGCGCCCGCTACGAAAAGCTCTTCGACGAAGAGCTGCTGCCGCGAACCGCCGCGCTGCTGGCCGCCGGCAAGATCATCGGCTGGTTCCAGGGCCGCATGGAATTCGGGCCGCGCGCCCTCGGCAACCGCAGCATCCTCGCCGACCCGCGCGACCCCGGGATGAAGGACGTGCTCAACGAACGCGTCAAGCACCGCGAGACCTTCCGGCCTTTCGCGCCCGCCGTCTGCGCCGAGGACGCGGCCGCCTACTTCGACTGCGCGCAGGCCAGCCCCTTCATGCTGCTCTCGGTCCCGGTGGCCGAGAAGATGCGCGGGAAGCTCCCCAGCATCGTGCATGTGGACGGCAGCGCGCGCTTCCAAACCGTGGAAGAAGACGTCCAGCCGCGCTTCCATAAACTGCTGCGCGCTTTCGCGAAGGAGGCGGGCGTGCCGGTGCTCCTCAACACATCCTTTAACCTGCGCGGCGAGCCCATCGTCTGCACGCCGCGCGAAGCCTACAACTGCTTTTGCAGCACCGAGATGGACTATCTCGTTATGAACCGCTATCTTATCCGCAAGGACTAATGGGATTTCGCGCGGGGCTCGAAAAGCGGACGGCGGCGGCCAGGGAATTCTTCCGCATGGTGCGCGACCGGAAAACCTACATCCTCATCCCCCTGATCGCCGCGATCCTCGGCATCCTGCTGTTCATGTTCTTCGCCGAGATGCCGGTCCTGATACCGTTCTTTTACGCCGTCTTCTAATAAATTATCATGGTGACGATATGAGCGCAGCCGCCCCGCAGCCGGTGAAGATACTATTGGTCGACGACGATGAGGACCTGCTCAAAGTCTATCAGCTCACCCTGAGCAAGACCGGCTATGAAGTGGACGTCGCGGAAGGCGGCTACCAGGCTCTGGGCAAAATGGACAAGACCGCATACGATATCGTGGTCCTGGATCTCATGATGCCCAACTGCTCGGGATTCGAGGTCCTGCTCAAGCTCCAGGAAAAGAAGGGCGCCAAGCCCTCCGTCATCGTCGCTACCGGAGCGCATAAGGACGCCGACACCGTAAAGCGCATCCGCCTGGAGCCCATCGTGGCGGACTTCCTGTTCAAGCCGCTCGAAGCCGACGCTCTGATCGATGCGATCAGCCGCGCGCTGAAAAAGGACTAGCACCGCCTTACGGCGGCACAAGCCGCCTCGATCGCCCGTGCACTGAAATCGCGCATTCCCTAAAGGCGGACTAGTACAAAGCCGTCTGCAGCTTCGCGGCGAGCTTATCCGCCCGCGGAATCTCCAGCCGCCGTCCGTGAACGCGGATCAGACGATCGCGCTGCAGCCGGCCGAGCGCGCGGATAACGGTTTCAGGCGCCGCGCCGATAAAATCCGCGATCTCCTGGCGGCTCAGCGGTATCTCGACGCTCTCATCGGCGCCGCCGCGCAGGCCTTCGGCGCAGCGCAGCAGAAAGGCGATCAGCCGCTCTTCCGCTTTCTGCTGCGAGCGCTGGACCAGCCGGTCGTGCAGGCCGGCCATCTCGCCGGCCATCATCCGCGCCAGGTTGCGCATCATGGGCGGGGCGCCCCGCAGGAGGGAGCGGACGCTGTCGACCGGGAAGCAGCATACTTCCACATCCGTCACCGCCTGAGCATAGAGATCGTGCGGCTTCTCGGCGAGCAGCGCATGATAGCCCAGCAGTTCGCCGGCGACGGCGAGCCGGATAATCTGCTCCTTGCCGGCCGGACCGACGCGGCACAGCTTGACCAGGCCGTTCTCGATGCAGTGCAGCGCGAGCGGCCTGTTGCCCGCCTGAAACAGCACCTGGCCGCGCGCGAAAACGCCCTTGGTTTTTACCCCCTCCAGGCGCCGCAGCATGTAGTCGGACAGGCCGGAAAACGGACCGCTCTGGGAGCGCACGCAGCTGGCGCAGGCGCTCTTGGATAATTTGGACCGGGAGCGGTTCGGCTCTCGCATTACTTGAGCCAGCGGAACTCCAGCTCCATGCCGGGTTCCAGCCGGGTGATGCCTATAGGAGCCTTGGCGAGGGCGTTGGCGCTGCAGGCCATGCCCAGCATCGCCGAGCCCTGGGGCCGGATTACTTCGAGGAGGAACTCTCCGTCCCGCCGCCGGGCGCGGCAGAAGACGTATTGCCGGCGGTCCTTCGGCTTCGCGTAGGCGTTGACGAGCTTGCCGCGCAGGTGATAGCTGGGCGGACCGCTCATCTGCCCCTGCATGCGCTCGAGCGCCGGACGCACGAGCTCTTCCGTGCACACCAGCGCGGAGACCGGGTTGCCGGGGATGCCGAACACCGGCTTGCCCCCGCAGGTGCCGAAGAGCAGGGGCTTGCCGGGCTTCTGCGCCACCTTCCACAGCACGGCCTCGAAGCCGAGCTCGTCGAGCGCGGCGCGGGTGAAGTCGAAGTCGCCCACCGAGACGCCGCCGGTGATGAGTAAAATGTCGGCCCGCCGCAGGGCGTCGGCGATCAGCTCCCGTATTTTGTCCTTGTCGTCCGGCGCGATCGCGCAGGCGATCGGCTCGCAGCCCCAGCGGCGCAGCAGCGCGGCCAATGCCGGATCGTTCGAGTTGCGGATCATGCCGGGCCCCGGCTCCTCGCTGTAGTGCACCAGCTCATCGCCGCTGGTGGCTACGGCGACCCGGGGCTTGCGCACCACGCGGACCTTGGTTATGCCCTGCGCCGCCAGCATGGATATCTCATACGCCCGCAGCACGCAGCCCTCGCGCAGCAGCGCTTGGCCCGCCCGCACGTCGCCCCCGTGCCGACGGATATGATCGCCGGGCTCGGGATCGAGCATGAGCTCGACGCCCGCGTCCGTCTGGCGTGAAAACTCGCGCATAACAACCGCATCGGCGCCCCGGGGGACGGGCGCGCCGGTCATAATCTTGACGGCTTCACCGGGCTGGAGCTCTATATTTCCCAGCTGGCCCGCGCGGAGGGTAGCGCGCATCTTCAGCCGCACCGGCGCTTCCGGCCGCGCGCCCCGCAGATCCCGCGCGCGCACGGCATACCCGTCCATCGCCGAATTATCGAACGGCGGCAGATCGCAGCCGGCCGCTACGTCCTGCGCGAGGACATGATCGATCGCTTGCGCGATCTCTCGGTCCTCGAACGGCAGGACGCGTACCGTGTTCAGGATGATCTTCAGCGCTTCGTCCGGATGGACGAACAGCCTTTCGGCGCTACCCGCAGCCATGGCCCGGCGTCAGGGTTTCTCGGAAGGAGTCTCTTTTTCGGGCTTCTCGTCCTGGGGGGCGTCGGGCATTTCCTTCATCCCCGCCTTGAACGAGTTGATAGCCTTGCCGAAAGAGCGCGCGATCTCCGGGATCTGCTTGGCGCCAAAAAAGAGCAAGCCGACCCCGAGGATGAGTATAAGTTCGCCGTAACCGATGTTCGGAAGCATTCGGACCTCCAAAAAACTATTAGACCATATTTCGCCGGCGGCTCACCCGCCGATCGAGCACATCACGCGCGATCCGCCGGCGTGTCCGCCGCACCGCTCGAACATACGATGCCCGCGCGGCTTGCGCTTGATCGCGTCCAGTATCCGTTGCCGAATATCCTCTTCCCGGGCGCCCGCCCGCAGCGTCGCCCGCAGATCGACGCCGTCCTCTCCGTCCAGGCAGGCCACCAAGGTCCCCGCCGCGCTTAAGCGAACGCGGTTGCAGCCGCCGCAGAAGCCGCGGCTCAGCGCGCCGATAAAGCCCACGGTGCCGGCCGCGCCGGGCCGCCGGTAATAGCGGGCCGGACCATGCCCCGGCGGCCGCTGGTCCGCCGCGGCCTCCTCCAGCGGCCCGGTCAGGGCCATCATCTCCGCCAGCGGCACCCGGCGCGCGGCGGCGAAATAGTTCGTCTCCCCCATCGGCATAAGCTCGATGAAGCGCACGTGCAGCGGACGCGCCTGCGTCAGCGCCGCGAAGTCCGCGAGCTCGCCGTCGTTGAGGCCGCGGGCGACCACGCAGTTGAGCTTGACCGGAGTCAGCCCCGCGTCCAGGGCCGCGTTCACTCCGTCGAGGACGGTCGGCAGGTCGCCGTAGCGCGTCAGCCGGCGGAAGTTGTCCGCCCGCAGCGTGTCCAAGCTGATATTGACGCGCGCCAGCCCCGCCGCGGCGAGCGGCAGCGCGAAGCGGCGCAGCAGCATGCCGTTGGTCGTGAGTGAAACTTCTTCGATCCCCGGGATGCGGACCAGGCGGCCGATGAGCTCCGGCAGGCCCGGCCGCACCAGCGGCTCGCCGCCGGTGATGCGGATTTTGCGCCAGCCGGTTTCCGCGAAGCGCGCGGCCAGCGCGGCGATCTCGTCGTCGCTGAGGAGATCGCCGGCGGGCCGGTAGCGGCCGCGGCCGACCGGCAAGCAGTAGGCGCAGCGCAAATTGCAGCGGTCGGTCACCGACAAACGCAGGTAATCGATGTGCCGGCCGAACCCGTCAATAGGCATGGACGGCCTCCCGCAGCGCGGCGGGCGTATCGACGTCGAAAAACGACAGCCCCCTGGGATCGTCGACCGCCGCGGCATGCTCCGGCAAAAAACGCGTATCGACCGCGGCGAAAATCTCACGCAGGCCGGGAGTTCCGCGCGAAAACAACCCTTCCAGCGCGTACCGGCAGCGCTGCGAATAGACCGCGCACAGCGGCTGCGCTTGGCCGCGCCACACGGGAACCGCGGCGTCATGATCGCGCGCCGCGGCGCACAAGCGCCGCACCAAAGCCGGCCGGATCAGCGGCATGTCGCAGGCGCAGACGAAAATCCTCTCGGTGGCGGCCGCGCGCAGCCCCGCAAGCACGCCGACCGCCGGATGGCTCGACGGCGAGTCGTCGCGCACCACGCGGATGCCGTCTCCCGCCAAAAAGTCATAGGCACCGGGATCCTTGGCCGCGATCAGCGTCTCCCGGAACAGCCCCGCCAGCACGCGCACCGGCGCCTCGATCAAGCGCTCGCCGCGCCACGGCGCCAGCGCTTTATTCGAGCCGAAGCGGCGGCTGCGTCCTCCCGTCAGCACGACGCCGGTAACGCCCTCGATCATGCCGCGCCGCCCTGCTCAAACTTCACCTTCCAGATCGGCGCATGCGCCTTGATCTCTTCGAGCATCCACCGGCAGGCGGCAAAGGCCTCTTCCCGGTGCTCGCCCGCGCAGACGATGATGATGCTGGACTCTCCGGCGGGAACTTCGCCGACGCGGTGCTCGACGACCGCGCGCACGCCCCAGCGGCGATGCGCCTCGACGAGCAGCTTGGCGATCTCTTTGCGCGCCATCGACTCGTAGACCTCGTAGCGGATCGCGCGGATGGGCTCGCCCCCCTCGCTGTCGCGCACATTGCCGGAAAAAGTGACGACCCCGCCCGTCCGGGTATCGGCGGCGCGGGCGACGGCGGCCGCGAGGTCCAGCGGCCCGTCCGTGATCCGGACGTCCTCAGCCGCCGCTGACGGGCGGCATGAAGGCGACTTCGTCCCCATCCTTGACCTCCGTATCGAAATCGGCGATATCCTCGTTAACCGCGACGCACAGCAGGCCGCGGTGCTCGAGTATCGGATCGAGCTCGTCGCGGCTCAGCAGGAGATCCGCCAGCGGGCCCGGCTTATGCTGCTCGATCTCCATCTCATGGCGGCCGATCCAGTCCGCGCACTGGGCGAAGAATATCAGCTTTATCGCCATGGTCCCTCCGCCGGCAGGTCTTTACCGGTATAGCGCCCGCTCCGGCCGCCGGATTTGGCGCCCAGACGGATCGGCCCGATAACCATCGCCTTATCCGCCGCCTTGAGCATATCGTAAAAAGTCAGCGCGGCGATCGAGACCGCGGTCAGCGCCTCCATCTCGACGCCCGTCCGGCCGCAAAGCCGGACCACGGCGCGGATATGCACCGTCCGCCCTGCATGCCGGAAGCCGACCTCGACCGCGTCCAATCCCAGGGGATGGCATAGCGGGATCAGCTCGCCGGTTCTCTTGGCCGCCTGAATGCCGGCGATCCGCGCCGCGGCGAATACGTCTCCCTTGGGGACTTTATCTTCGCGCAGCAGCCGGGAAGCCGCGGCGCTAAGCGCTATCCGGCCGTAGGCGACGGCCTCGCGCCGGGTCGCGGGCTTGGCGCCGACGTCGACCATGCTGGCGCGGCCGCGCCCGTCGATATGGGTAAGCTTGGACACAACTCCTCCTTTCCAATTAAGCCCGCCGGGGCTTCGGGAGGCGAAAGCCTTTCGACTTTCACCCAACGGCCGCGAGAGCTTTCCGCGTGGCGGGGCAGCGCTCGAGGCTCGGATTCCACCCATTATACTTCATCGGCGGCGGATCCACCCACGGCGACGACCTCCGCGCAACCGTACAGCGAAGCATAGCCGTCCCACACGCCGTCACACCGGCCCCAAAAAGTGCACTCGCCGCAAGCCGGCAGCAGGCTCTTCCCGCGTCGCGGATCGGAGTCCCGCCGCGCGTCGCGCGTCCGCCATATCTCCGCGACCGACAAATAGCCCGCTTCCAGATGATGCCACAGCTGCGGCGACAGCTCCGGGCCGCCCCCCCAGCGCAGCATGCAGGGCGGAATGCCGCCGAAGGAAATCCGCAGCTTCCACTGCGCTTCGTTGCGCAGGATCATCCGCCGGATCACCGGCATCGCCTCGCGGTAGGACGGCAGCGCGGACTTATCCAGCGGCAGGCCGAATTGCGGCCGGGCGAAATGGAAGCGGAAGTCCTCCCAGCCCTCCGCGCGCATATGCAGGACGTACTCCTCCAGCCGCTCGAGATTGGCGCGGCAGATCGCGGCCTGCAGGACAACGGGCCGGGACAGGGACCGCAGCAGGCCCAGCCCCTTCATCTTCCCGGCGAACAGGCCGCACCGTCCCGTCACGCGCGCTTCCAGCTCGGCGTCGTGGCCGTGCAGCGCGACGCCCAGCCCCCGCGCGCCGGCGGCGGCGCTTTGCAGATACTTGCGGTCCGCCCAGCCCGTGCCGTCGAAGCACAGCGCCGCGCCGCCCCGCAGCAGGGCGCGCACTTCGGCCGCCTCGATCCGGGAATCCGGGCCCATATCCAGGTAGCAGACGACCGCCGCGGGCTTCGCCTCGACGCGCCGCGGCACCGCAGCCGGCGGAACGCTGCCGTCCCGCGCCTCCGGCCGCCCCCGCAGGACGTCGCCGAAAGTCTCCTCGATCTCGGCGCGGCCCACGAAGCGCATGCCGGCGAGCAGAATCTCGCGCGGCTCCGCGGTCTTAAGCCGCAGCGCCTTATCATCCAGCGACGCCGCTCCTTCCCGCAGCAAAGCCTGCACGACGGCGCCGAACTCGGCCGCCAGGTCGGCGCCGAACTTGGCGCGGAACTTGGCGCGCGCGATATGCTGCTGGTTGCGCAGGCTGGTCAGGATCATGCGCACCATCTCGCTGCGCGCGTCCGCCATCCGGCCGATGAGAATCGGCTCGTCCGGATCGAAGCGCTCGAGCAGGCGATGCGCCTGCGCGTAGCGGCAGCGGCCGTCGACCCGCGACCGCGCCGAGCTGCCCAGCCCCAGCACCGAGCAGGGCTGAATAGACGAGTCGTCCTCGTAGCGGTTGAGCGCGCTTCCTTTGATCTCCTCGCGCGCGATAAAATACCAAACGATATCCGGGCTGCTATGGCAGACATAGCCGCGTTCGGCGGCGGCGGCAAGCATCGGCTCCACGACCGCGCGCGCCAGCCGCCGGTAGTGCTCTTGAAACCGCGCCGGATCACCGCCGTAGAACTTCTTGAGATAGGCCGGGACCGGCTTGAGGGCGTAGACGATGACCTTGGCGGCGCCGACATCAAGCATCCTGCGAAACGTGCCGAGAAACGACTCCGTCGTATCGTCCGCCAGCCCCAGCAGCAGGTCGCAGTTCAGATCGTCGTCGAACTCCTGCTCCTTGAGCAGCCGGAGAGCGCGGAGGTTGGTTTCGCGGCCGGCGTCGGCGCGGCCCAGAGCGTCAAGAACCCGGTCGTTGAAGGACTCCACGCCCAGGCTGACGCGCTCGAGGACGCTGTCCTTGTAGATGCCGATCTTTTCGGCGGTCAGCGTATGCGGATCGCATTCGATGGTGCGCTGCCCGTCCTTGTAGTAGCGGAACGGCGTGAGGACATTATCGACGAAGTACCGGGTCTGCCGGGCGTTCATCAGCGACGGCGTGCCGCCGCCCACAAAGACATTGCGGATGCGCGTCTTGCCCAGGGCGGCGGCGAAAAAGCGCGCCTCCTCGGCCAGCACTTCCAGATACCGGCCGATCTGATCGCCGCGCGGGCGCAGCGCGAAATAGCCGCAGTAGTCGCACAGCTGCCGGCAAAACGGCACGTGGATGTACAGGTTGATCAGCGCCTGCTTCCTTCCCGCCTGGATATCCGCGGCCAGCTTGCTCCACTCTGCGGCCGCCCGCCGGGGCGTCAGCGCGTCCTTGCGCGCCAGACGCTGCAGGAAGGTGTCGAGATCGTAGCGGCTGTCCTCGAAGTAGCCGGCGACCTTCTCGAAGACCTCCCTGTCCCGCATGGCCGGGGGGCTACGCCGCGCGCGCCAGCGCCTCCACGATCGAGGCGCACAGGTAATCCAGGTTGCCGGTGGTAATGCCGGCCACGCTGATGCGGCCGCCCTGGACGATATAGATGCTCTTTTCCCGCCGCAGGAAGTCGACCTGCGCGTCGGTCAGCCCGCTGAAGGAAAACATTCCCCGCTGGTCGGCGATGTGCGCGAAGTCCCCGTTCGCGCCGCCGCTCTTGAGCTTGGCGACGAAAACGGCGCGGACGGCGGCGATACGCCGGCGCATCTCCTCGAGCTCGGTCCGCCACTGCGCCCGCAGCTCGGCATCCTCGAGTATCATCTGCGCGACGAGCGCCCCATGCGCCGCCGGATTGGAGTAGTTGGCGCGGATGGTCCGCTTGAGCTGGCTGTAGGCGGCGTCCGCCGCCGCCGCCGTCGACGCGATGAGGGTCAGGGCGCCCGTCCGCTCGCGGTAGAGCCCCATATTCTTCGAGAACGAGCTGGCGACCAGGAAGTCCGCCCCGGCGGCGGCGAAAACAGCCAGCGGCGCGCGGTCCTCCTCCACGCTCGAGCCGAAGCCCTGGTACGCGAAATCGAGAAACGGGATCCAGCCCCGCCGCGCGGCCAGCGCGGCGACCTCGCGCCACTGGTCCATGGACAGGTCGACGCCGGTGGGATTATGACAGCAGGGCTGGAGCACGACGACGTCCCGCGCGCCCAAGCCGCCGAGCGTCCGCAGCATCCCGGCGTAGTCCAGGTCCTTGGTCGCCGGCCGGTAGTACGGATACTCCGCAAGCGCGAAGCCGGCGGCGGTGAAGACGGGCCGGTGGTTGGCCCAGGTCGGGGAGCTCAGCCAGACGCGCTCCGCGGACAGGTTCGATTTTAGAAAATCAGCCCCCACGCGCAGCCCGCCCGTGCCGCCCGGCGTATAGGCGGTCTTGGCGCGGTCCGCGCCGACCAAAGGGTGCTCCGCGCCGAAAAGGAGGCCGCGGACCAGATGGGCGTATTCGGGCTGACCGGCGATCGGGAGGTAGACCTTGGTCGATTCCTCTTTGAGCAGGCGCTCCTCGGCGGCCTTGACCGCCCGCAGCACCGGCGTTTGGCTGGCGTCGTCCTTGTATACTCCGGCGCCCAGGTTGATCTTATCCGGCGACGGATCCTTCTTGAAAGCATCCGTCAGCCCGAGGATGGAATCCGGCGGCGCGGCCTCGATCGTCTGAAACACGTTCTTTCTCCCCGCGGCGATACTGCCGCTCGACGGGTATTATGACGGAAGCGGCCGCGGTACGTCAACCAAGGCTTCCGGTTTTCCGCAGTTTTTTATTTTTTTACCCCCGCCATGCGCGGGACGACTTTCCGGACTCCGACATCCCCCAGAAGGGAAGCCTCCAGCACCACCCCGCAGGAATGAGGTTGCCGACGGTGGTCAGGGCGGTGGAGACGCCCCGCGGCTTGAGGTGGAGCGGCGTCTGCCGGTGGCGACGACCACCCCATAGCTGTTGGCGAAGACGACGTCGTACCCGCGCGGCGGGAGGCAGTCCTTGATCCGGCGCAGCAGCACGTAGTCGACAGCGTATTTATGCGCGATCTTCTCCAACCGCGCCGCGTCCATCCGGCAGTATCCCCGTACGGCTTGGGCCAGGTCGCGGACGCCCGGCTCGCCTGTGACCGTCTCGATGCGGTCGTACCATGCAAGCAGCTCCGCGGGCAGAATCGGCGTCGATTTCCAATCGACCACGACGGCGCGGCGCGCGTGCAGCCGGAACGTCTCGATTGAGGGATCGATCAAAAACGTCGAATCGACCGGTGTGCGGCGCGCCCAAGCGTAGAGCTCCGCTTGGGCGGGCGGGAATCCCCGCAGCAGGATCGATTTGCGCTGTGCTGTCGTGAGCTGATAGACGCAGCCGGTGAGGAAGAACAGCGCTGCGCCGGCAACGAGCAGCCTGTTCGCCAATCGCGGCCAGGCAGAATCCTCGCGCGGCTTCACCAGCAGCTCAGCAACCCAGCTCAGAATTACCAGTTGGACGAGCACCTCGCCAAAGGGCGCCAGGCGCCAGACGTAGGCCGCGGCGACGCCGGGCAGGTAGACAACCGTGGTCAGCAGGGTCGAGATCCAGACCGGGACGACGGCCGCCAGCAGCAAGGCCCGCAACGCGAGGGATTTCGGCCGCGGGCCGGGAAACGACCACCCGTTTATCCAGACCACGGCCAAGCAGATTATCTGCGCTCCGGCAAAGGCGGCAAACGGCGGCCAATTACTCAACGGCACGTAGTGGTGGGGCGAGCGGATAGTGAGGAATATCTCGCGGCCGACCGCGGCGTCGGGGCTGCCCAAAACGGCGAGAATCAGCGGCGCGAGCGGTATCGCCGCCAGCGCTGACGGTCCGAGGTTTTGCGCCAGCCGTATGAACAGCCGCTGTTTTCCGAGCAGCAGGTGAGCGAGCCCGAACCAGACGAAACCGAGCGCTAGAAAGTTCGCATGAAACAGCCCGCCGACGCCGAGCGAGACGCCGGCGAGCAGATAGCGGCCGTTGATAAAGCACAGCATCCCCGCCAGGTATCCGGCGGTCGCGACCGTCGATGGCTGAAAAACGTGAGAGATAAGATAGCTGCCGGCGACGCTCCTTGTGCTCGTCGCGGCGTTGAGGCCGAGCAGCAGCAGGAAGACGGCGAGCGTCGTTCGCCGCATAGTCAACCCGGCGGCAAGACGATGAAGGAGCAGCGCCGCTATCATGGCAAACAAGACGTTTGCCAGGGCGAACGGCCAGCCTGCGGCGCCGGCCTTGTACAGCAAGACCGCCAGGTAGTGGAATGCTTGGTGATAGGGGGTGGTCTGCGCGGCGAGCCAATCGCCGCCCAATAGGCCCGGGTGCGTCGCGCGGAACGCGCTGAGCAGGTAGGTGCTGTGGTTGGATACGCCGTAGCTCAAGCCAAAGCTCAGGCCAAAAAGCAGCGCGATCACCGGCGGTGCCCAGCGGCGGAAATCCCCAACGCTGACGTGACTTGCTGCTGGGGACCGCAAGGGAGGCGGGTGCATGCCGGCGCGCGTTAGCGAAAACCCGCTTTTTCGTTGATGATGAAGCGCGGCCGATTTTTCAGGATCGTATAGATTTGTCCGATATAGGCGCCGAGGATGCCGATGAGAATGAATAGTACGCCAAACAGCAGCGAGATCACGGCTAGCAGCGAAGTCCACCCCGGTACGGTGCCGCCCTGGAAGCAGCGCACGAGGATGTAGACGATTCCGGCGCAGGCCGCGAGGCTGGTCAGCAGGCCAAGCCAGATGCCGAGTCGCAGCGGGGTCAGGGAGAAGGACAAGATTGCGGCCATCGCGAGGTCGAACCTTTTCCAGAAGGTGAGCTTCGTCGTCCCGGAGCGGCGCTCGTCGGCTTGGTAGCTGATCGTTTTCGACGGGAAGCCGACCCAGTATGAGATTCCCCGCAGAAAGAGCTCCGCATCGCCGATCGCCTTGAAGGAAGCCAGCACGCAGCGGTCGATCAGCCTAAAATCGGAGCTGCCTTCGGCGATCGGGATGCCGGTCAGCGTAGAGAACGTCCGATAGAACCAGCTGGATGTGGCGCGTTTTAATCTCGGTGACCGCTCACTGTCGCTTCTATTGGCGTGCACTATCTTGGCTCCGCCGCGCCAGGCGTCAAGCATCTCAACGATCTTCTCCGGGGGGTGTTGGAGGTCGCCGTCCATCGTCACCACGGCCTGTCCCAAGGCGTGGGTCAGGCCCGCAAAGAGGGCGTTTTGCAGGCCGAAATTCCTCGATAATGAAATCCCTCTAAGACGGTTGTCGCGGCCTGCGGCCTCGCGGATTCGCCGCCAGGTCCCGTCGGTGCTGCCATCATCGACAAGGATTAGTTCGTAGGTTACGTCCAGCGGATCCAGCGATGCCGTTACCGCCGCAATCAGCGCCGGGACCGCTTGCTCCTCGTTGAAAAACGGCACGACAACGGAGAGAACCGGACCATCTTGCGGCAGTAAGGGCGCGACCTCGTCAACGCTCACTATTATGAGTCTAGCAAGTCTTTTGCCGTTTTATGAAAAGTGATTTTCTGCCCATGTCCGGCGCAGGCCACCGCTTAGCAGCTTTTATAAATGGATTCGGGACCGGAGTCAGCGGGCGCGGTTGACAGCGGCCGTCAACCGAGCGAGACCCTTTTTGATCGCGGTCTCCGGCGGGCCGAAGGAGAAGCGGACATGGGACAAGAAGCGCGAGGCGCGCGAGGCGCGGCGCTTGCCCGGATTGACGTCGAAGAATTCCCCCGGCACCGTGATGACCTTGGTCTTGAGCCCCTCCCGAAAGAACCCCATCCCGGTGTTCCAGGGCTTGGGCAGCTCCGCGACCGAGCCCCAGCAGTAGAAGGTGCCTTCCGGGGCCGCGTCGACGCGTACGCCAAGCCGCTTGAGCCCGGCCAGCATTAACCGGCACTTGCGCCGGAAGACCGTCTGGATCGCCGCCGCCTCCCTGCGGGCGTGCGCCGGCGAGACCAACTCGACGGCCGCGCGCTGCAGCGGACGCGAACCGCCCCCGTCCAGGAAGGAACCCGCCGATGAAACCGAATCGATGACGGACCTGGGTCCGACCACCCAGCTGACCCGCCAGCCCGGATAGCGCCAGTTCTTGGTCAGTCCGTCCAGCAAGATCACAGGGTCGTGGTCCACGTCCTCGACGAAGCGCGCGGCGCTCAGCGTCGGCGGCTCTCCCGCCGCGAACGGCGCGCTCCAAATATAATGCGAGTAGAACTCGTCCAGGATCAGCGCGCATCGCAGCTTCCGCGCGGTGCTGACCCAGGCCTCCAGCTCGTCGCCCGCGATGACCTTCCCGGTGGGGTTGCAGGGGTTCGAAGCCAAGAGGGCGCCGAGGCCGCGGCCCAGGATCTCCCGGCGCAGCTCCGCTCTCGGGAAATCGTAGCCCTGCTCGGGCTCGCGCATGATCGGGATGGAGGTGAAGGACTTGAAGATGTCGAGGAGCTCTTCGTAGGCCGTGTAGTCCGGCAGGAAGTGGCCGAGGTTGACGTGGCCTAAGGATGCTGCGACGCGGGTCAGCGCGGCCCGGCCGCCGCCCGCGATGGCCACGTTCTCGGCGCAATACTGGCTGGGCATGCCGCGCCGGTAGCGCGCATTGTACAGGCCGGCCACGGCATCGCGCAGCTCCCAGATGCCGGGGATCGGCGCGTACTCCAGGTCCGCCGGGACGACCGCCAAAGACCTGACCCGGGGCGCGGCGCCGGGCAGAGGACCGGTCTCCGGCATGCCCTGGCCCAGGTTGCACCAGGCCGGGTCGCCGACGCGGAAGCCGGCCTGCGCCGCCTCGGTGGTCACGAAGATGACGCCGGTGCGCGGGACCGTGCGAAAAGCGGGGATCACGCCTGCGAGTCTACAAAAAATCTCCTCAGTCCGAACGGTCTGCGGCCTCCTTATCAAAAATAGTCAATCCCCCTCCCCGGTCCATCGACCGATTCTTTCTCCGGCTGATACGAATCTGCTTGCGCAAAACTGATCGAACAACCCGCTGGACGCGCGCCGGCCGGCCTGTTAAGATAACGGGATGGATATCCGGCGCATCCTCCTGGTGCGGACCTTCCGCCCCGTCGGCACCGGCGGCCCGGTCCCGCCGCTCGGCCTGCTCTATATCGCCGCCGCGATCCGGCGCGCCCGCGCGGACTGCGAGGTCCAGCTCCTTGACGCCGGCAACGAGGACCTCGCGGCCGCCGACGTGCGGCGCCGCATCGAGGCCTGGCACCCGGACGTCGTCGGCTTGAGCACCATGACCTGCGAGGAGGAGCTCATGCGCGAGATCGCGCGCGGCGCCAAGGACGCCGACCCGGCGCTGCGGGTAATCGTCGGCGGGCCGCACACCAATACCGCGGGAGAACGCGTGCTCGACTGCCCGTATATCGACGCCGCTGTCATCCAGGAAGGCGAAGAAACGATCATCGAGCTCCTGGAAGCCCTGGAGGAAAAGCGGCCGCTGGACTCGGTGCGCGGCATCGCCTACCGCCGCGAGGACGGAACCGGCGCCTTAACCGCGCCGCGTCCGCCGATCGAGGTTCTCGATTCCGTACCCTTTCCCGCCTGGGACCTCATCGACATCCCTTCCTACTCCCGGCACCGCAACTGGAACGGCACGCTCAAGCGCAGCTTCTACGCGCCGCTCTGCACCTCGCGCGGCTGCCCCTACGCCTGCACCTTCTGCCACAACATCTTCGGCAAAACCGTGCGCCGGCGCTCGCCGGAAAGAGTGGTCGCCGAGATGCGGGACCTCTACGACCGCCTGGACTGCCGGGAGTTCCACGTCGTCGACGACATCTTCAACGTCGACGCCGCGCGCGCGGCGGACATCTGCCGCCGCATCATCGACTCGGGGATGGACATTTCGCTGAGCTTCCCCAACGGCCTGCGCGCCGACATCATGACCGACGAACTGCTCGCGCTCCTCAAAAAGGCGGGAACCTACAAGATCAATTACGGCTTCGAGACCGCCACTCCCCGCCTGCAGAAGACGATCAAGAAGAACGTCGACATCCCCAAGGCCCGCGAGGTCTTCCGCAAGACCTCGCGTGCGGGCATCATCACCGGCGCCTACTTCATGCTGGGCATCCCCACCGAGACCCGCGCGGAGATGCGCGATACCATCCGCTTCGCCGCAACCTCGGAACTCGACTTCGCGGCCTTCTTCAAATCCACCGCCTACCCCGGGACCGCGATCTATGAAGCCGTTCGTGGTGAAGCGGCGGCGGAGCCGGAGCCGGGCGGCTACGACGATATGCACTTTTTTTCCGTCGGCCGCTCCATGGCCGAGGTGCCGCCGGAGGAGCTCAATGCCCTGATCCTCGAGGCCCAGCGGCGCTTCTTCTTCCAGCCCCGGCGCATGCTGCGCGGCCTGCGCAAGGCGCCGCGCAAAATGCCGCACCTGCGAGGGCTGCTGGAAGCCGCCATCCTGAGCCTGCAGGGCTACCTCGCGCAGGAGCTCAAGTCAGGGCCGGCGCCCGAGGCGTAAGTCCGGCGGGTGCCAGCGGACGATCCGGTCGATGCGGGCGTCCGTTTTCGCGGGTTCCGGAGAATACCGCAGGACCAGATTCTCATAGATAAAGTACGCCCCGTCCAGGTAGGCATGGCTCACGTCAAATGCCAGGCCGCGGCACTCCTGGCGGCAGGCGGCGAACGGCGCCGCGTCCGGAGCGGCGCTGCCGGCGATGGTGCAGCGGCGGGTGAACGCCGCGAGATCGAACGGCGTGTACAACGAGGCCGGGACGGGCAGCGCGGCAAGCCCGCATTTCAGCAGGTCCAGGCTGAACACGTCGAAGTCGAAGCGGACCACCCGGCGCTCATTGAGGAAGGCGCAGAAGCTCGCGTACTCCTTGGCGCTGTAGGCGTGCAGATCGATAATATTCTTGGCGAGCACCCGCGACAGCAGCCGCCCGATGACCAGCTCCAGGCGCGGCGCTTCCCGGCGGGCCAGCTCAAGCATCCCATAGTCGTTGACCACGCATTCGACAGCCGCCCCTTTCAGCTCGCGCAGCACGGCGCGGGCTTTCTCGACTCCCGCGTCCGTCAGCGGCGGGAATACGAGAGTCGCGGGCGCCCCGGCTTTCTTGAGCCGGCGCACGGCGTCCGCGTAGGCGCGCGCCGACGGCAGCCGCCGTTCGCAGGCTTCTTCGCCGAAGTACACGCGCCCCGACGGCCGCTCCGGCAACCGGTCCTGCACGAACTCGGCCCGCTCCGGCTCAGTAGTAGCAGGATTTCGTATTGCAGGGCGCGACGTTTTCGCTGCAGTATTTTTTCGCGATCTCGGCATATTCCTCGTGTGAAATTTTCCCTGCGCGCAGCACCGCCAGCAGGTCGCGCACGGCTTTGGCGTAAGCGATCCGGTCATGCAGGGGCTCGTCGCGCCCTTCGATCTTGAGCGAGTCGATCCCCAGCGCGAGCAGGCGCGGCAGCGCGCACAGCCCGCAGCCGTCCAGCTCGCGGGAGGCCAGACGGCTCTCGATATACTCCGCCTTCTTCCGTTTCCCGGCGGCCGCGCCGCGCACGCGCGTCACCTTGAAGCAGTAGCAGGGCTCGCCCTGGTCCTCGTAGGGCAGGGCATGCATGCCGCAGTAGCCCTCGGTAAACACGCATAGCCCGCACATAATGAAGACTTCGAGCTCGACTTCGCCCTTGCTCCGGCTGAGGCTCGCGACGTCGTCGAGGCTGAGATGCCGCGGCAGGCAGATCTTTCCGACCCGGAACCGGCGGAAGAACTCCAGCGCCTCGGAGTTGAATACGGGATTGGTGCAGCTGAGGCTCAGGCGGCAGCGCACATCCAGGTTCCGCGCCGCATGCAGGAGCGTCAAGCTCGACAGAATAAGTTCGTCGGTCCCGAGCTTGTCCGCCGCGCGGATAAAGCGCAGCGCCGCGCCGATATCCAGCGTCTGCTTGTTGACGGCGACCGCGACGCTGCGGCCGGCGTCGTGGATCCGGCGGATGGACTTTTCCAGGGCCCGCATATCCGGCAGATTGAAGTAGACGCTGTTGGAGCGGTCATTGATCGAATTCCCGGGATGCACCACGCCGCAGTAGAAGCTGTCGGCGCCGGCCTCGATAAGCGGCGCCAGCTCGTCCGGATGGCGGAACGGGACATGGATGCGCATCCCCATCAGGGCGCGAAAGCCTGTTCGCGGCGGTAAACTTCCACCGCCTCGGCGTCGGTCTTTTTGTACTCCGACTTCTTGCGGATGATCAGACGCACGGTGCCGGAAACGCCGGCCGCCTCCGGCAGCTCGAACTCGCGGGCCAGCGGCTCGGACAGGCCGAGAGAAACCAGCTCGCCGGTGGGATTGGTGGGCCGGACCGATTCCTCGCTGCGCCCGCTTTCCTTGGTCGGATCGTAGAGGCGCAGATCGGCGGCGAAAACCTCCCGGCCTTCGGGATCGAGAACTGCAAAGCGCAGCAGGTAGATTTTGGGCGTATCGGGGAGCAGCGGATGCGGCATGAAGTCGGTCGGCCAGCGCACGGCCAGGAAATTGCGGCCCTCCCGCCGCCGCACCTCCAGCGTCAGCGTGTCGAACATGGGCGCGATGACGTGCTTGATCTTCTGCGGGTTGGCGGACCAGTAATAGTAATGCGTTCCCCGGCCGTCCGGGCCATGCTCCATATGGCATTGCTCGCAGCTCAGGTAGGGTTTCTGCCGCTGCGCCGGATCGAGCCGGAACTTCTCCGCGTATCCCTCGACGATGGTGCTGTGGCAGCTGACGCAGTTGTAGATATGCGCGAACGTCGTCGACGGGATAGGGTTGCAGAAGCCTTCCGGCGGCTGGAAGCCTGCCGGCGGAGCGTAATCCGGCCGCGTCACCACGCGGTCTCCCTTGCGGTGACAGGTGATGCAGTCGACGCCGCTGGTCAGCTCCAGCCAGGCCGGGCCGCCGAAGTCCTCGTACCTGATCCGCGATTTCCCGTCCCACTCCGCCGGGATCGAGTCCTCGTATACGCTGCGGGACGGCGCATGGCATTCCACGCACTCCTGTTTATAAATCTTGATTTTTTTCTTGCGCTCGCGCTTGGACAGGCCCTCGGCGGGGCCGACGGAATCGCGCATCGACCGCGCCATCATCTCGAACGCATGCGCATGCGGCCCGCGCTTCCACTGCTCATAGACGCGCGGATGGCAGGCGGCGCAGCGCTGGATATCCTGCTTCCTTTGCCGGTCCTTGCGCAGCACGGCTTCGCTGCGCTTATAGAGAACGATGCCCGCGTCCTCGTCCTCATCGGCGAAGGCCGCGGCGCAGAGGAACGCCGCGATGCCGGCGCTCAATAGGCCGAGCCGCGCGCACCTCAGCGGCATCCCGCGCCCTCCCGCAGGCCGCCCAGCAGCCGCTCCGCCAGGCGCAGGGGAAAGCCCTTGCGCAGCGGCGCGCGCAGCAGCCGGTCGAAGCCGCCGCCCGAAGGCTGCAGCACGCCGCAGCGCAGCCAGTCGCGGTACGCCTGGCCGTAGCAGTGGCTGAAAAGCATGAACTCGGCGCGCCGCCGGAGCGCGCCCGCCAAATGGCGGGAGCGGCGCCACGCGGCCAACGGCGAGTAGAAGCGCCGTATCAGCTCGCGGGCTCCCGCGAACAGCTCTTCCTGCCGCACGCCTTCGGGGACAAACGTCAGGTGGTTGCCGTCGAAATCGGACAGCTTTTCGGATATGTAGCGGCCCTTGGTCCGCATCGACTTGTGGATGCGGGCGCCGGGATTGAAGGTCAGCCAGGTCAGCTTCAGCGCGATAATGCCTACTTCCTCGCAGAAATCGGCGAACTCGACAAAAGAGCTCCGCTCCGTACCGCTCAGGCCGAGGATAAAGCCGGTGGCGATCTCGATGCCGTGCGCCTGCGCGCGGCGGATGATGCGCCGGTACGAGTCGACCTTGTTCTGCGTCTTATTGACCGTCTTCAGCGCCGCCGGCGACAAGCTCTCCAGGCCGCAGTACATGATCCGGCAGCGGCTCGCATGCAGCGCTTCGAGGACCTCGGCATCATCGAGCGTCTCCAGGCAGCACTCCCCCATCCAGCCCGCGACCGAGGACTCTCCGAGCGTCCGCGCCGCCGCGAGCAGGTGCTCCTTGCGGCTGCCGATGTTGTAGTCGACGACGTTGACGAATCGGCGCCGGTTGACCCGCAGGTCTTCAGCCAGCGCGTCCATCCCGCGGTAGTCCGTCTTGCCCTGCATCATATGGACGAGGCAGAAAGTGCAGGCCTCGCCGCAGCCCAAGGCCGACTCGACCGGCGTCCCCATAAACTGCAGATAGCGGCCCGGATTCTCCACCAGGTCCAGAGCCGGCGGCGGCGACCCGTTGAAAGAGGCGGCCTGCTCGGCGCGGTAAATCCGGGCGAGCTTGCCGGCGGCGAGGTCGGCGAGAAACGCCGCGGCCTGCGGCTCGAAGCGGCCCTGCACCACGCTGTCGGCGGTCTTCAGGCATTCGTCCGG
The DNA here is from genome assembly GCA_043827405.1 of Elusimicrobiota bacterium. Taxonomy (GTDB): domain Bacteria; phylum Elusimicrobiota; class Elusimicrobia; order UBA1565; family UBA1565; genus JBDRPD01. Next base: position 23,346 of record JBDRPD010000053.1, read on the forward strand.
CAGCAAAGTCGGCAGCTCGCCGCCCCAGACGATTTGGATATCCGGATGCGCCGCGCGCGCCAGCGCCGACAGCTCTACCGCTAGGGGCAGGTTCTGCGCGCTCACCTTCAAGCCGCAGACCTGCGGGGCGTCGCCCCGTTCCAGCACCTCGCGGTATTCCTCGGCGGGCACGAAATTCAGATCCACGATCCGCACATCACAGACATCGCGCAGACAGGCGGCGACGGCGGGCAAAGACAGGGACAGCCCCCCTTTGGGAAAAGTGGGCGGATCCAGCAGCAGGATCTTGGTGCGCGCGCGCGCTTGGCCGGACGGCATCTGCACAGTATATCCATCCAGGCACCACTTGCGCCACTAGCGCGCCGCGCTCCGCTGAAAGTGAGCGGAAGCTGCAGGTGAAAAACGGCACTGTCTTCCCCGAATTCGATCCCTTGACGGATCACGGTTCGCCGTCCATCCGGTAATGAGGTTAGCTCGCGCGACCACTGATGATCCGTCAAGAGCGCAATTCCGGGCAAGGAACTGCCGTTCTCCGCAGGCAGATTCTTATCGGCACGATAATGCCAGAATGATCGCACCTATTTATAGCAATTAAGTACTGGTAATAATGTATTTATTCTAGTATAATATCGATATATCGATATAATATCGGTATAGCGATATGGATATTGAGACCGCATCCAAATACCGGAAGCACATCGGACAGAAAGTCCGGGAGCTTCGCCAACAGCGCCGCTGGACGCAAGCAGCGCTGGCGGAACATCTCGGCTTGTCTCAGAACCGGCTCTCCGAGATCGAACGCGGCCAGGGCTCCTTTACCGCGGAGCAGCTCCTGATTATCATCCGGTTATTCAACGTCTCCTTCGATGACTTCCTGCCGAAGAAAAGAGGGCCCGCTTTATCGCGGATTCAGCAGGCGCTGGCCAGGCTGGGCGCGCGGCACCTGCATGAGCCCGAGGACGCGCTGCCTACCGAAAAGCTCGGCACCGCCCGCGAGCTCATCCGCGAGGTCCTGGCCTCGGCCGAGTCCGCGCGGCACATCACCTCTTTGGCTCCCGTTATCGTGGAGAATTGCTCGGCCCTCAATCTACCAGCACTGCGATACGAACTGGCCGGCCTGCGGCTGGACCGGCGCTTCGGCTGGCTGCTGCAAAACGTCCGCGCGGCGATAGATTTGGAGCTCAAATCCACCCGGCTCTCGCGCCAGTGGGTTTTCAAGTATCGCAAAGCCCGCAAGCTCCTCGACTTCTCGATCGATTACAATCCGCCCCCTCCCGAAGCGGCGGAAGATCTTTTCGATTCCGACGCCACCACCGACGAATCCGTTGAGGAAATCCGGCAGGAGCGCTCGACGCTGTCCGAGAAGTGGCGCATCCTGACCCGGCTTAAGCCCGAAGATTTCGCGTCGGCGTTGAGGCAGGCTCGTGGCGAGGATTGAAGATTTCCTGCGCGACATCGACCGCCGCTGGAAGCCCGGCGGCGGCAAGATCACGCTGCAAGTCCTGGGCTCCTGCGCCCTCATGCTCCAGGCCGACTACGAGCGCGGCACCAAGGACGGCGACGTCTTGGAAACGCGCGAGTTGACCGGCCCGATCAAGAAGCAGCTCCTGGATCTCGCGGGGAAAGGCACGGATCTCCAGAAGCGGCACCGCCTCTATATCGACATCATCACCGCGGGGCTGCCGTTTTTGCCGCAACGGCCCGCATTCCACCCGGCCAAGTCGCTCGACGACCTGCGCCACTTCCGCGTCGAGGTCCTGGACGCGACCGACGTCGTCGTCAGCAAGCTCAAGCGCTTCAAGCCCGACGATATCAAAGACATCCGCGCCATGGTCGTTGAATACGAGCTCGTTGATCATGCCCGCCTCCTGGAGCGCTTTCGCCGGGCCGTGGACTGGTTCTCGATGGACGCCCGCAGCGAGAGTTTTCCCAAGATAGTCAAGAACCTCAACACGGTCGAACGGGAGTACTTCGACGTTCCGCCCACCCCGGCAGAACTCCCTGAGTGGGGCTGACGGGGCAATAGCCCGGGCCAATCTTGCCCCTGTTTCGCGCGACGTTGGCCCACATGGGGCGCGGTGCGCGGAGAAAGGCTTGGCTGATAGGAAGCTGCTGGCGAGAAACGGCGCTGTCTTCCCCGAATTCAATCCCTTGACGGATCTTCGGCGGTCTTCCATCCTGTAAAGATGTTCGCCTGCGCGGCGGGAATACGCCAAGGGCGGTTTAGATCGGCGGGAAACGGCGGCTGGAGCGGAACCAAGATACGTAACACCGATTATCAATATTATCTTGGAGTACAACTGGGAGGTCGCGGAGATCTTGACCCAGCTGGCGCGCAAGGCGGGGCTGCCGTCCGACGGCTGGAAGGAGGGGGCGGAGTTCGAGGTTTTCGCGGCGCAGATCATTCCGGAGCAGGCGTTAAGCTGCTCCCAAATTCGCTCTTGCTGTCAAATTGAAAATCTAATTTACAACTTGACAATACCCGCTTCCCGCGTTATCCTTACGGTATGATTCAGCGTTCCATAACTCCGAAGCTCGTCTCATTGGCCAAGCAGTTCCCCGCTATAGTGCTCACGGGGCCGCGGCAGTCCGGAAAGACCACCTTGGCGAAGATGGCTTTCCCAAAGTACGCCTATGTCTCCTTGGAAAATCTGGACAACCGGGACTTCGCGACCCGCGACCCCCGAGGCTTCCTCGCCGAGTATCAGAAGCGCGTCATCATCGATGAAGCTCAGCGCGCTCCCGATCTACTCTCCTACATTCAGACCGTCGTCGATGAAGACGCCTCTCCGGGGCGCTACATCCTCACCGGCTCCCAGCAATTCAATCTGCTCGCGGGAATAAGCCAGTCTTTGGCTGGGAGAGCCGCATACTTGCGGTTGCTGCCTTTCTCCGTGTCAGAGCTCGCGGGCTCCAAGCCGGTCGACGCTTTCGCGCTTAGTACGCCCGATCACAGACCTCCTCCCAAGGGTCTGGCATTGGAAACAGTGTTGTTCCAGGGGCTCTATCCCAGGATATACGATCGCAAGCTGGCCGCGCGGGACTTCCTGGCCGCCTATATCGCTGCCTACATCGAGCGGGATGTCAGGGAAGTCACGCGGGTGGGGGACCTTTCCACGTTCCGGAGATTTCTCCAGCTCTGCGCGGGCCGGTCAGGGCAGATACTTAACCTATCCAACCTGGGGGCAGATTGCGGGATTTCCCATCCCACAGCTCGTCAATGGCTCTCTGTGCTCGAGGCCAGTTCAATCGTGGTCCTGCTCCAGCCGTTTCACAAGAACTTCAACAAGCGCATCGTGAAAAGCCCGAAGCTTTACTTCCTGGATTCCGGCCTAATGTGTCATCTTCTGCGCCTGCGAGACGCGGATGATCTTCGGGGGCATCCGCTTTACGGCAGCATTTTTGAGACCTTCGTCATGTCGGAGGTTCACAAAGCCTTCGCCCATCTCGGCGAGTCTCCGCCGTTGTATTATTGGCGTGACCGGACGGGACATGAGATTGACCTAATCGTGGAGAGCGGGCGTTCACTAACAGCCGTTGAGATTAAATCCGCCAAAACAGTATCTTCCGATTTTTTCAAGCAGTTGCGGTATTTCGCCGGCTTGAAAGGGGTTTCAGGGGATTCCGTCCTTGTATATGGAGGGGAGGAATCCACGAAACGCGAGGGTGTAAGAATCAGGACATGGCATCAAGCCTCTTAGGAAGCTGCTGGTGAAAAGCGGCGCTTCCTCCCCCCCATCGCTCCTTTGACGGATCACGGTTCGCCCTGCGCCCTGTAATGAGGTTAGCTCGCGCGGCGGGAATGCGCCGAGGGGCGGCTTAGATCGGCGGGAAACGGCGGCTGGAGCGGAACCAAGATACGTAACACCGATTATCAATATTATCTTGGAGCCGCGCTAACCTCGCTTCAGGATAGGAAGTCCCGTCGGCTCAGCCTCTAGCGGACCCGGCAGTTGACCTTTTCGCCGCTCTTTGCCAACTCCAGGATCGCCTCCCCTCCCTTCATCCAGAAGGTCACCCCGTCCGCTGAGTACTTGGCACCCGATCCGGAAACGGCGCGGGGCAGGACATGCCGGGTCTTGCCGTAGCTCACGGCGAGCTTATCGCCGGGCAGCAGCTCCACGCCGATGAGGGCGCCGAAGGTCGTGACGTAGTCGAAGCCCTGAGGCACGGGCGTCTGACGGGTGAGCGCGTACTTGCCGTCTAGTCCCCTGAATAGCAACAGCTCCATACCGCCGGCCCCGTCGCGGCCCCGGTAGTGGCAGACGAGCCGGTAGTTGATGCCAGCGACGACCTGAGTGTGAACTTCGACGAGCTTCTCGCAGCGGAAGCCGCGCTCGGGGGCCTTCTCGTTGACCAGCCTTTCCGCGGTCTCCACGATCTCCGCGAACTCGGCGGCGGAAGGGTCCTGCTCCGTGTAGCCGCCCGGCAGGGCCGCCATGGCGGACGCGGCCAGGACGCCGAGCAAAGACAGTCCGACGCACGGCTTCCAGATTCTCATGTCGCCTCCTTCACGTCTCCTTCAAGATGTTCCGCAAATAAGAATTGCAAGTAGGGACTTGCATCCTTAAAACCGCGCTGCATTATCCAAATCGCGTCCATTGAAACCGCAGCGAATCCGCTCCAGCCTGTAGAAAGCATAGCTCGCGCGGCGGGAATGCGCCAAGGGGGACGCCGGCACGGCGCTCTTGACGCCTCCGGAGAGATCGACTAACCTAGAAAGGCCCCTTCCCGTATGATCAGCAAAGCCATCGGATTTGTCATCTGTCTATTCGCCGTGCTGCTGCCGTGGCGGCTGCGCATCCTGTTCGCCGAATTTCTCGGCTGGCTCACGCAGCTGATCTACTACACCTACTACGGCATCTTCAACTACATCCTCCGCGAACTGCGCAAAGCCGAGAGGGAGAGCAAGCGTGCCCGCTGAAGACATGGTCGTGCTCTTTTCGGGCGGGACGGACTCCACTTTGGCCGCCGCGCTGGCGGCGGAGAGCGGCCGCAAAATCCACCTGGTCACCTACGATCGTTTCGGGCTGTACTCCACCGGCAATACGCGGCGCGCGGCGCAAGGGCTGAGCGAGAAGTTCGGCGCGGATAAAGTCACCCATACGGTCCTGCGCTATGACGGCCTATTCCGCCATGCCTCCTACGAGCGCTATCTGTCGAACCTGACGCGGCACGGCTTCTTCGTCCTTTCCACCTGCGGCTTATGCAAGCTCGCCATGCATATCCGCACCATCGTCTATTGCCTCGATCATGGGTTCAAGAACGTCTGCGACGGAGCGAATAAAGGGATGGACCTTTTCCCCGCGCAGATGGACTGCGTCATCGACGAGCTCAAGAAGCTCTACGCCCGCTTCGGGATCGCCTATACCAACCCGGTATTCGATTATGAGCCGCCCGCCGAGGACGGCTTTCTCGAAAAGGACAACCTGGCGCTGATCAAGCCGGCGCAGGAGGAGCCCCGCGCGGACGGAGAGAAGACCGCCGGCCGCCGCCTGCGCGAGCTGGGGCTGGCGCCGGCCGACAATATCAAGGGAACCGCGTACGACCGCGAGCGGCAGCCCCGCTGCTTCCAATTCATCCTGTTCAACGTCTTCGCCAAAAAGTACTATCTCGCGTCCCATTCGCTGGAGGAGTACCGGGAAGCGACGCTGGGCTTTTTCCGGGACAAGATCAGCCGCTACGCGGCGCTGCTGCTGGAATACCGGGAGTCCGGGGCGCATAAGGACATACTGAAATCCTAGAGAGCTCAATGAGCGTATTTGAAACCGGCTGCTGCGGCGCGGACTTCCGCAGCGAGCGCGTAACCTTCACCGGGCTGTGGACGCTGTCGGTGCCCCTGATCTACTTGACGGCGCCGGCGTCCGCCCTGGGCCCGCTCCTCGGCCGCGGCCGGACGCGCCGCTTCATCGACATCCTGCTGCGGGCGAATATGGACCTGATCCGGAGAGCGACGCTCATCCCCGGCCTGCGCTGCGCGCTGGCGGGAGCGCTTTACCCGCTGTCGCCGCGGCTTTCCGGCTTCGCCTACAAGCACTTCAACTTCACTTTACTCTCTTTGCTGTGGGCCGTCGTCCTGGCCGTCATTTTCCTCCTGGCGCGGCCGCGCGGATGAGCGCCGCGGACAGCGAACGCCTGCGCGCCGATTTCCCCTCGCTGCAGGCCGCCGGCGGAAAGCGCCCCGTCTATTTCGACAACGCCTGCACCACGCTGCGGCCGCTGCAGGTCGTCGAGGAGATGAACGAGTACTACCTGCGCCATCCCTCCTGCCACAAGCGTTCGGTGCACGCCTTCGGCCGGATGACCGACGAGAAGTTCGAGGCCGCGCGCGAAGCCGCGCGCGCCTTCATCAACGCGGAGCATGCCTCCGAGATCATATTCACCCGCAACACGACCGAGGGGATCAACCTGATCGCCGGCTCCTACCCGTTCAAGGAAGGCGACACGGTGGTGACCACCGATCTCGAACACAATTCCAACCTGATCCCGTGGCGCGCGCTGGGGGAACGCAAGGGCGTCCGGCTCACGACGGTGCCGGTGGGACCGGACGGGAATTTCGACCTGGACGCATTGCGCGCCGCGCTGCGCGGCGGCGTCAAGCTGGTCAGCGTGTTTTCGCATTCCCACGTCCTGGGAATCGCCGCGCCGCTGGCCGAGATCGCGCGCCTGACGCACGCGGCCGGCGGCAAGCTGCTGGTGGACGCGGCGCAGACGCCGCTGCATGAAAAGCTGGACGTGCGCGCGCTCGCCGCCGATTTCCTCGTTCTCTCCTTCCACAAGATGCTCGGGCCGTCGGGGATGGGCCTGCTTTACGGCCGGCGCGCGCTGCTGGAAGAGCTGCCGCAGTTTTTGACCGGCGGCGAGACCGTCGAGGACGTCGACGACCGCGGCTATGTCCCCGCCGCGGTGCCGCACCGCTTCGAAGCCGGGCTGCAGAACTACGCCGGCGCCATGGGCGCGCACGCCGCGATCCGCTACCTCGACCGCGTCGGCTTTTGCCGCCGGGAGCACGAGATCGAGCTCAACGAAATCATCACCGAAGGCCTCGCCGGCCTGGACCGCTTCCGCCTGCTCGGCCCCCGCGACCCGCGGCGGCGCGGCTCGATCGTCAACTTTTACCTCGACGGCATGGATTCCGGCGAGCTGTCGATCCTCCTCGACAAGACCGAGAGCATAATGACGCGCAGCGGCGTCCACTGCTGCCATGCCTGGTACCGCAAGTACCGCCTGCCGCCGACGCTGCGCGCCTCGCTGGCGTTCTACAATACGCGGGAAGAGGCGGAGCTCTTCGTCCGCACCCTGAAGAACGTCAGCGACTATTTCTGATTGCGCAGCAGGCGCGCGAGCTCGTCGGCGATGACCCGATGGCCGGCGGCGTTGGGATGGATGGTGTCGGAGTTCCGATCGACGAAAAGGTACTCGTCCGGGTGCCGGCCGAACGCCGCCGCCGCGTCCGCCAGCGGCACGCCGAGCTCGCGGCCGAGCTCTTCCATGGCCGCGTTGTAGCGGACGGCGTCGCGGGCGCAGCGGCGCGACTCCGCTTCCTTGACCCGGCGAAAATGCTCGGCGGCGTCCTTGCTCCGCCCCAGCCTGCGCGCGCACTCGCCCAGGTAGTAGTGCGCCCGGCCGAGATGAGGATCGGCTTCCAGAGCCTGGCGGAAGGCTTCGGCGGCGGCGCGGCAGTCGCCCTTGTCCATGAGCGTACGCCCCGCCCGCAGGCTGCCGCGGGCGAACTCCGGATCGGCGGGATCTTTTCCCCGCGGCAGGTTCACCGGCATCTTGACGAAGACCGGCTCGGCGCCGCGCTCGCGGACCAGTTCGACCAGGCGCTTGAGGTTGGCGCGATAATCTTCCAGCGATACGCGCACCTCGCCGGGGCAAGCCGTCTTTGCGCCGCGCCGCAGCAGCCGCCGCAATAGCCGATACAAGGCCAGCCGCGACACCGCGCCGCGCGCCGCCGTCAGCGCCCCCGGCGCCGGCCGCAGCGCCTTATCCGGCCCGCCGCCGCTGCGAAAGAAGCGGTAGGAGTCGACGTCGTTGATGACGTAGGCGATAGTGACGATGTCCGGGCGCAGCCGGTCCCAGTAGCGCTTGAGAAAGCCGAGCCCTTGGTGGGTCGAGTAGCCGATGATCCCGCCGTTGACGACCTCGGCCGCCAGCAGCTCCCGCAGAAGGGCCGCGTACGTCGCGTCCGCGGGCACGCCCCAGCCGAAAGTCGGCGAGGCGCCCAAGGCCAGGACACGCACCCGGCCGGACCCGCGCGGCGCCGCGGCCAGCCGCAGCCCCAGGTCGTCGGTGGCCACCGCGGTGCCGAAGAAGTCCGCGCGCAGGCGGGGCTTCTGCGTCCACAGCAGCTCGGAATCCGGCCGCAGCAGCGCCAGGATATTGTCCAGCCGCGTCGCGGGGACGACGCAGCGCAGCCCCAGCTCCGCCGCGGCGAGCGCCAGCACGCCGACGAGACAGGCGGCGAGGCGGAGGATGTACGGACCGGCAACTGGGGGTTTGCGCGGCATGATCGTCCTATTATACCCTTTAGTGTTCTATCCTCAGAACGCCGCACCTATTAGGGAAAATGTTACACAAGCGACTACTGCCGGCGCTTATTATCGCCCTGTTGATGCCCGGCCGGACGCCCGCGGCGTCCGCCGAACCGCAGCCCGCGGTGTGGCGCGGACATGCCGGCGGGGTGACTGCGGCGGTCTTCTCGCCCGACGGCGAAACCGTGCTGTCGGTCGGCAGCGACGACGCGCTCAAGCTGTGGGATGTGCGCACCGGTACGGTGCGCGCGAGCTGGGACGAGAGCGCGCTGGAGGTGGACGCCCTCGCCTTCACGCCGGACGGCAAGACGATCCTCGCGGCGGGAAGAGATCACTCCCTGCTGCTGCTCGACGCGGCGACCGGCGCCGAGCGCGCCGCGCTGCGCGGACACTACGGGGCGATCCGCGCCATCGCCCTGTCTCCCGACGGACAAACCGCGGCGACGGCATCCTTCTACGGAGCGATCAAGCTCTGGGACCTGCGGACCAAAAGCGAGCTCGCGACCCTGCACCATGGCCCCGATGCCGGCGCGGTCTGTCTCGCCTTCTCGCCGGACGGGCGGCGCCTGGTCTCCGGCATGTGGCATAAGGTGCTCTGGGTATGGGACGTCGGCCGGCGCGAACGGATCGCGGTGCTCAAGGGGCATACCGGCCGCGTGCTGTCCGTCGCCTTCTCGCCGGACGGGAAAAAGCTCCTTTCCGGCGGCCGCGACACCACGCTCCGGCTGTGGGACGCGGACAGCGGCGCGGCGCTCGGAGTGTGGCGGGGACATACCAGCCATGTCAATTCCGTCGCCTTCTCGCCCGACGGCCGCACCGCGCTTTCGGGCGGCTCCGACTATACGCTCAGGAAATGGGACACGGCGACGGGCCGGACGCTCGCCGTATGGCGCGGGCATCAGGGCGACGTGCGCAGCGTCGCCTTCTCCCCGGACGGCGCGCTCGCCGTCTCGACGAGCGAGGACCGCACGCTCTGGGTGTGGAAAACGGACGGCGCCGCGGGAGCGGCCGCGCCCTCAACGCCGGGCTTCACGCCCGTCCCGCCGGCGGGCGAAAATCCGGAAGCCTGGCTGGGCCGCCTGCTCTTTTTCGACCGCCGGCTTTCCGGCAACTCGAGCCTTTCCTGCGCCTCCTGCCATGACCCGCGGCGGGCCTTCACGGACGAGCAGGCGCTTTCCGACGGCTATCCCGATACGCTGTATTTCCGCAACACCCCCACGCTCATCAATGCCGCGAAGCAAAAGCACCTGTACTGGGACGGCCGCTTCCCCGGCGACGATATGCCGTCCCTCATCCGGGACCATATCTCGGAAGCGCACTTCATGAACGCCGACGGCCGGCTGCTCGTCGAGAAGCTCCGCCAGGCCCCCGGCTACGTTCAGCTGTTCCAGCAGGTCTACGGGGCGGAGCCCTCATACGGCAAGCTCCTCGAAGCGCTCACCGCCTTTGTCCGCACGCTCAACTCCGCCGCCGCCCCGTATGACCGGGACGCGCTGACGCCCGCCGCCCGCCGGGGCCTGGCGCTCTTCACCGGCGACGCCGGCTGCGCGCGCTGCCACCCCCCGCCCCGGTTTACCGATGGGATGCTGCACCGCCGCGGAGTTCCGGAAAACAGCGCCGTCTTCGCCCAGCCGCGCCGCCACATCTCGTTTCGACGCTTTTTCAAAATGCTCGGGGTCGACGACTACCCGGCGCTGCGCGCCGACCCCGGCCTCTATGCCGTCACCAAGCGCGCCGCGGACCGGGGCCGGTTCAAAACGCCGTCGCTGCGCGAGAGCGCGCGGACCGCGCCCTATATGCACAACGGCGTGTTTGCGACCCTCGCCGCGGCGGTCCGGCACGAGGATCCGCGCCTCAGCGACGGCCAGGTCGGAGATATCGTCGCCTTCCTCGAATCCCTTTCCAGCGCGACGCCGGCCTATGCGCCGCCCCTGCTGCCGGAATTCGGCTTAAGAGATAAACGCCCCGCGGTTCCGGCGCCGGAGGCTCCCGCCCGCGCCGCGGCGGCGGCGCACGAGTTTCCCCCCTTGGCGCCGCTTCCCCCGGTCCCCGTACCCGAGGATAATCCGCTGACGCCGGAAAAGATCGCACTGGGCGGCATGCTGTTTCATGATTTTCGCATCGCGGGCGACGGCGAGACCTACTGCATGGCCTGCCATGAGCCCGCCATGGGCTGGGGCGACAGCAACGACGTGTCGCAGGGACATGCGGGCTCCCTGGACTGGCGCAACACCCAGACCTTGCTTAACGCCGCCTACTATTCGAAGCTTAACTGGGACGGCGCCAAGATCAGCCTTGAGGAGCAGGCCCGCAGCGCCATCACCTCGAACCTCTCCGGCAACGGCGACATGGTCATGATCGAGGAGCGTCTGGCCCAGGTGCCGGAATTTGTCGAGCACTTCAAGCGGGCTTTCGGCATCGAGCGCCCGAACTTTGAGAGCGTGCTCAAGGCGCTGGCCTCCTTCATTCGCGCCGTTCCGCTGTCGCGCGGCGTACCCTTCGACGCCTACATGAAAGGCGATACCTCGGCGCTGTCCGCCGCCGCGGTGCGCGGCCGGCGGCTTTTCGCGGGCAAGGCCGGCTGCATCCAGTGCCACAACGGCGCCCTGGTCTCCGATCAGGACTTCCACGCGACCGGCGTCCCGGGAAATCCCGCCTTCGACCATATCGCGCTGCGCTTCCAGCATGCCATCCACGGGGTTCCGGAAGCGGTTTACCGCGACGCCGATGCCGATAGCGGACTATACCTCGTTACCCAGCGCGCGGAGGACGCCGGCAAGTTCCGCACCCCGAGCCTGCGCGAGCTCAAGGTCACGGCGCCCTATATGCACAACGGCGTATTCGCGACGCTGGAGGAGGTCATCGAGTTCTACGATCAAGGCGGCGGCGCGACGCCCAACAAGAGCCCCCGCCTTAAGCCGCTCAAGCTCGCGCCGCAAGAGAAACAGGATCTGCTGGCCTTTCTGGAATCGCTCAGCGGAACGGAGACGCCGGCCGAGTACGCGATAGCGCCGGAGCCCGACTACATCACTTTCGACGGCCGCGGCCGCAGGGTCAAATGAAGCTGAGCTATATCCTCGCGTTGGTCCTGACCGCGGCCGCGACCGCCGAAGAGGCGCCGCCCGGCATGGTCCTGCGCGGACACACCGATGACGTCAGCGCCGCGGTGTTCACCCCGGACGGCGCCGCCATCCTCTCGGTCGGCGGCGACGACACTTTGCGCCTGTGGGACGCCGCGACCGGAGCGTCCCGCGCCGTTTGGAAAGCGCCGGAAGGCGAAGCGGATGATCTGGCCATAACACCGGACGGCCGCACCGCGCTCTTGGCCGGAGCGGACGGCGCCCTGGTCCTCTGGGACCTGACGGCCGGGCGCCGCCTCGCCGCGCTCACCGGCCATAAGGAGCATATCCGCTCGATCGCGCTGTCGCCCGACGGGAGGCATGCCGCCACCACGTCGTTCGCCGGCGACCTCATCCTGTGGGACATCACGGCGCGCAAGCTGCTCGCGGTCCTGCATCCCGGACCGGGCGCGGGCGCCGTCTCCGCCGCTTTCTCCCCGGACGGCCGGAAGCTGGTCACCGGGATGTGGCATAAGGTGATCTGGGTATGGGACGTCGCCCGACGCGCCCGCATCGCGGAGTGGCCGGGGCATCAGGCCCGCGTCCTCGCCGTCGCCTTCTCGCCGGACGGCTCACGGGTCCTTTCGAGCGGCCGCGACAATACCGTCCGGCTATGGGACGCGGAGAGCGGACAGCAGCTGGGAGCCTGGAAGGGACATGCCGGCAGCGTCAACGACGTAACCTTTTCACCGGACGGGAACCGGGCGCTGTCGGCGGGGGCCGACGGTACGCTGCGGCTGTGGGACGCGGCGACGGGACGCGAACTCGCCGTCTGGCGGGGCCACCAGGCTCCCGTGCTGGAAGCGGCCTTCTCGCCGGACGGCAAGCGCGCGGTCTCGGCGAGCGAGGACGGAACGGTGCGTTTATGGGGCGACGCGCAAAGCCCTGAGCGCAGCGCGGGCGAGTACGCCGCGCCCGACGATGAAGCCGGCTTGGGCCGCCTGCTCTTCTTCGACCGCCGGCTGTCCGGAAACTCCGGCATCAGCTGCGCCACATGCCATATCCCTGAACAAGCCTACAGCGACGGGCTGGCGCTGTCGGCGGGCTATCCCGATACCCGCTATTTCCGCAATACGCCGACCTTGCTCAATATCGCGGGGCAGAAGAATCTGTACTGGGACGGACGGTTTTCATCCGCTGATCTGCCGTCGCTGATGCGCGATCACATCTCGGAAGCGCACTTCATGAACGCCGACGGCCGCCTGATCGTCGAAAAGCTGCGCCAAGCGCCCGGCTACGTGCGGGCCTTCCAGAAGGTCTACGGGAGCGAACCGTCCTACTCCCGCCTGCTCGACGCCCTTGGCGCCTATGTCCGCTCGCTGCAATCCGCGCCGGCGCGCTATGACCTCTACCTGCGCGGCGACCCGACCGCCTTGCCGGCGGCGGCGCGCCGCGGCCTGGCGCTGTTCACCGGCGAAGCCGGCTGCGCGCGCTGCCACCGCGGGCCGCTGCTGACCGACGACAGCCTGCATGCCCGGCAGGTGCCGGAGAATCCGGAGATACTCAAGGATCCTCTGCGCAGCATCACCTTCCGGCGCTTTTTCAAGCTGCTCGGGGTGGAAAACTACCAGCAGCTTAAACAGGACGTCGGGCTCTACGCCGTCAGCAAGCAGCCGCGCGACCGCGGGCGGTTCAAAACCCCGTCCCTGCGCGAGGTCGCGCGCACCGCGCCGTACATGCACAACGGCATATGCGAAACGCTCGACGAGGCGGTCGCCTTCGAGAACCCGAACCTGAGCAAGCGCCAGCGGCGCGACATCGTCGCCTTCCTCGAGACGCTCTCCAGCGAGACGCCGCCGGCGGCGGCGCCCTCTTTGCCGGAGTATGCGCTGCTGAAGCTCGCCCGCGAAAGGCCGGCGGCGCGGCCGCAGCCGGCCGGCGGCGCGAAGCAGGCTCCGCCGCTCGCTCCTCTGCCGCCGGTACCGGTCCCCGAAGACAACCCCCTGACGCCGGTCAAAATAGAACTCGGCATCCGTCTGTTTCATGACCCGCGCCTGTCCGGAGACGGCCATACCCGCTGCATCACCTGCCATGAGCCCGCGATGGGCTGGGGCGACGGCAGCGCGCTCGCCCAGGGACACCCGGGAACGCTGCATTGGCGCAATGCCCAGACCCTGCTCAACGCCGCCTACCATACCCGCCTGGAATGGGACGGCGCGTGGCCCAGCCTGGAGGAGCAGGCCCGTCACGCCATCACCTCCAACCTCAACGGCAACGGCGATCCGGTCATGATCGAGGAGCGCTTGGCGCAGTCCCCGGGCTATGTCGAGCTGTTCCGCCGGGCCTTCGGCGTCGAGCGCCCGAACTTCGAAGGCGTGCTCAAAGCGCTGGCGTCATTTTTCCGCGGCGTCCTGGTATCCAAGAACGTCCCGTTCGACAACTACGCCCGCGGCGACGCGGCGGCGCTCGACGCGGCCGCCCGGCGGGGACTGACGCTGTTTCAAGGCAAGGCCGGCTGCCTGCGCTGCCATAACGGCCCGCTGGTTTCCGACGGCGAGTTTCACGCCACCGGGGTGCCGCGCAGCGCCGCGTTCGACGAGGTTCCGCTGCGCCAGGTCGCCCTGCGCTATCAGCACGCGGTCCGCGGCGCCCCCGAAGAGATGTACCGCGCCGCGGGCTCCGATCCCGGCCTGTATTTTATGACCCGGCGCGAGCTGGACATCGGCAAGTTCCGCACCCCGAGCCTGCGCGAGCTGAAATACACCGCGCCCTATATGCACAACGGCGTTTTCAACTCGCTCGCGGAAGTCGTCGACTTCTACGACCGGGGCGGCGGCGAGGCGGCAAACAAAACGCCGCTGCTGCGGCCGCTGAGCCTGACGCCGGGCGAGAAGCGCGACCTCATCGCCTTCCTCGAATCCTTGAGCGGCGACGAGATCGCGGTCGGCTACCCCATCACTCTGGGACCCTACTACGCGCCCGCGGAGGAACCGTGATCCGCCTGCTGGCCGCGCTGCTCGCGCTCGCCGTCTCGGCCGCGGCCGCCCCGCGGCCGCCGCTGCTCGCCACCTGGCGCGGCCTGACCAACGACGTCTACGACGTTGCGTTCTCGCCGGACGGCCGCCGGGTGCTGTCCGCCAACAAGGACGGCACGCTGAAGCTGTGGGACGTCGCGACCGGCCGCGTCGTTGCCGCGTGGGAGGGGCACCGTTCGGAAGTCATCGCCGCCGCCTTCTCGCCGGACGGCCGCACCGCCGTCTCCGGCAGCGAAGACCGGACGTTGAAGTTATGGGACACAGCCACCGGCAAAGAGCTGGCGACTCTGGGCGCGCACGACGACTTCATCCTCAAAGTCGACATCTCGCGCGACGGAAAAACCGCCGCCTCGGTATCGTTTGACGGGCTCATCAAGCTGTGGGATCTGGACGCCCGCCGCGAAATCGCGGTCCTCGGCGGCAGCCGGACCGCCCGCGCCCTGGACGCCTCGTTCTCGCCGGACGGCGAGCGGATCATCGCGGCGCAGTGGGACAAGACGCTGCGGCTTTGGGACGTGAAGACGCGGCGCCTGCTGGCGACCTGGCGGGGGCACAAGAACCAGGTGCTGACGGCGGCGTTCTCGCCCGACGGCGGCAAGGTTATCTCGGGCAGCCGCGACAATACCCTGCGCGTCTGGAACGCCGCCGACGGCCGGACGCTCGCCGTTCTGCGCGGACACCAAAGCCACGTGACCGCCGCCGCCTTCTGCCCGGACAGCCGCACCGCGCTCTCGGCGGGGATGGACTACTCGGTACGCAAGTGGGACACCCGAACGGGCGCCGAGCTGGAAGTCTGGAGCGGGCACGACGACGCGGTCTACGCGCTCGCCGTCTCGGCGGACGGGCGGCTCGCCGTTTCGGCGGGGGAAGACGACACCCTGCGCCTATGGGACATCACGGGCGGCGCCGACGCCGCCGCCTTCACCGCCCCCGTCTACCCCGCCCCGGTCTACCGTCCGGCGCCGGGCGAAAGCGGCGAGGAGTGGCTCGGGCGCATGCTCTTTTTCGATGACCGGCTCACCGGCGACAACAACACGAACTGCGCCTGGTGCCATAATCCGCAGCAGGCCTTCACCGACGGCGGCGCCCTCTCCTCGGGCTACCCCGGCTTCTTTTTCCGCAACACGCCGACGCTCATCAACGCCGCGGGGCAGAAGCACCTGTACTGGGACGGCCGCTTTTCCGCCGACGACCTGCCCTCGCTCATCCGCGACCATATCTCCGAGGCGCACTTCATGAACGCCGACGGCCGTCTGATCGTGGAAAAGCTGCGCCAGGCGCCCGGCTACGTACAGGCCTTTCAGGAAGTCTACGGCGCCGAACCCGGCTACGGCCGGTTGCTCGATGCTCTTGCCGCCTTCGTCCGTTCCCTAAAGTCCGGGAAGTCGCCCTACGACCTGGACGCGCTGACGCCCGCCGCCCGGCGCGGCCGCGCGCTCTTCACCGGCGAGGGCGGCTGCGCGGACTGTCATAGCGGACCGCTCTTCACCGACGGGGAGTTCCATGACCGCGGGGTGCCGGAAAATCCCCTGATCTTCGGCGACTATCTGCGCCAGGTCTCCTTCCGGCGCTTTTTTAAAGCACTGGGAGTGAAGGGCTACCAGGACCTCAAACGCGATGTCGGGCTCTTCGCCGTCACCAAGCGGGAAGACGATCGCGGAAAGTTCCGCACCCCGAGCCTGCGCGAGGTCGCGCGCACCGCGCCCTACATGCACAACGGGATATTCCCGACGCTCGACGCGGCGGTCGCGCATGAAAACCCGAAGCTCACGCCGGAGGAGCGCGGCGACATCGCGGCGTTCCTGGAAGCGCTCAGCAGCGAGACGCGGACCGTCGAGGCGCCGCCGCTTCCGGCGTATGCGCTGCGTGAACCGCCCCGGCGGAAGGCCGCTGCTACCGGGCCGCGCGAACGGGCCGCGGCGCCCAGCGCGCCGCCGCCTCTGGCTCCGCTGCCGGCCGTGCCGGTGCCCGCCGATAATCCCTTGACCGCGGCCAAGATCGAGCTGGGCAAGATGCTGTTCTTCGACCCCCGCTTCTCGGGCAGCGGCGACTCCGGCTGCGTCAGCTGCCATGAGCCGGCCACCGGCTGGGGCGACGCCAGCGCCCTGGCGCGGGGCTACGAAGGCACGCTGCACTGGCGCAACACCCAGAGCCTGCTCAACGCCGCCTATTACACCAAGCTCGAATGGGACGGCGCCTGGCCGAGCCTGGAGGAGCAGGCGCGCGGCGCCATCACCTCCAACCTCAACGGCAACGGCGATCCCGAGATGATCGAAGAGACGCTGGCGCAGATTCCGCTCTATATCGACCTGTTCAAAAAGGCTTTCGGCGTCGACCGGCCGAACTTCGAGGGCGCGCTCAAAGCGCTGGCCTCGTTTCAACGCGCGGTTCCCATATCCCGCGACACGCCCTTGGACCGCAGCCTGCGGGGCGACAAGTCGGCGCTCTCCCGGGCGGCCCGGCGCGGACGGCGGCTGTTCGAAGGCAAGGCCGGCTGCCTGCGCTGCCATAACGGCGCGCTGGCCTCGGACCAAGGCTTCCATGCCACCGGCGTCCCCCAGAGCCCGGATTTCCGCATCACCCCGCTGCGCCAGGTGACCCTGCGCTACCAGCACGTCATCCGCGGCGTACCCGAGGAAGTCTACCGCGACGCCGATACGGACCCGGGCCTCTATTTGACGACGCACCGGGAAGAGGATAGCGGCAAATTCAGGACGCCGAGCCTGCGCGAGCTCAAGCACACCGCGCCCTATATGCATAACGGCGCCTTCCGCACGCTCGAGGAAGTCGTAGAGTTCTACGACCAAGGCGGCGGCGCGACCCCCAACAAGAGCCCGCTGCTGCGGCCGCTCGGACTTTCTCCGCGCGAGAAGCGGGACCTCATCGCTTTCCTGCTGGCGCTCTCGGGCGAAGAAATAATCGTCGACCATCCCGAGAAGGTCGGCCCGTATCATACCTCGGTGGAGGGCTATTGATGACGCGCGCGCTGGCCCTCGTTTTCCTGCTCGCGACGCCCGCCGCCGCTTCCCCCCTGCTCGCCACCTGGCGCGGCGGCGGCGGCGACACGCACGACGCCGTCTTCACCCCGGACGGGAGCAAGGTGCTGACGGCGTACGAGTTTCCCTTCCTGAAAATGTGGGACACGGCCAGCGGCGCGGAGCTCGCCGTCTGGAACGGCCACGCCGGACAGGTATTCGCCGTCGCCCTGACGCCGGATGGAAAGCGCGCCCTGTCCGGCAGCGAGGACGAGACGCTCAAGCTGTGGGACACCGCCAGCGGCCGGGTGCTCGCGACTTTGCGCGGACACCGCGACGAAATCAATTCGCTCGCCGTCGCTCCGGACGGCCGGACGGCCGCCAGCGTCTCCTACGACGGCACGATAATCTTCTGGGACCTCGAAAAACAAACGCGGCTCGCCGTCCTGGCGGAGGACTCGGGCGCCTTGTCCTGCGCCTTCTCGCCGGACGGCAAGCGGCTCATCACCGGCCATTGGGACAAGACCCTGCGGCTCTGGGACGTCGCGGCTCGCCGGCCGGCCGCGCGCTGGCGGGGCCACCGCAGCCAGGTCCTGGCCGCGGTCTTCTCGCCGGACGGCTCGCAGGTTCTGTCGGGAAGCCGCGACAATACCGCGATACTGTGGGACGCGGCATCCGGCCGGCCGCTGTCCGTCTGGCGCGGACATGACAGCCACGTAAACACCGTCGCTTTTTCGCCGGACGGGCGCACGGCGCTCACCGGCAGCTCCGATTATACGATCCGCAAGTGGGAGGTGGAAACCGGACGCGAGCTGGCGGTATGGCAGGGGCATCAAGGCGCGGTGTTCCAGGTCGCGTTCTCGCCCAACGGCGCCTTGGCCGTTTCCACCGGAGAGGACGACACCGTCCGGGTCTGGGACGCCGACGGTTCGGCGCGCGGCTCGGTCAAAGACCCGCCGCGGCCGCGGCCGGACAGTCCGGGCAAGGCTGGCGCCGCGGAGCTTGGGCGCGTACTCTTTTACGATACCCGGCTCACCGGCGACAACAGCCATAACTGCGCCTGGTGCCATGATCCGCGGCGCGCCTTCACCAACGGCAACGCGCTCTCTTTGGGCTATCCCGACACCCTGTACTTCCGCAACACGCCGACGCTGATCAACGCCGCGGAGCTGCGCAGCTTCTACTGGGACGGCCGCGCTCGCGGCGACGGCCTTGCAGCGGTTCTGCGCGAGCATATCGAGACGCATTTCATGAACGCCGACGGCCGCCTGATCGCGGAGAAGATCCGCCAGGCGCCCGCCTACGAACAGGCCTTCCGTGAGGTGTACGGCGCGGCGCCCGATTACGCGAATATCACGGCCGCGCTCGCGGCCTTTATCCGCACCCTCAAGTCCGCCGCCGCTGCGCCGCCGCCGTCCCCCGCCGCCCGGCGCGGACAAGAGCTCTTCAGCGGCCAGGGCGGCTGCGCGCGCTGCCACAGCGGCCCGCTTTTCACCGACGAGAAATTCCATGACCGCCGCGTGCCGAAAAATCCCGAGCTGCTCTCCGAACCCCTGCGCCGCGCTTCCCTGCGCCGCTTTTTCAAGGAGCTCGGTGTGCCGGACTTCGCGCGCCTGCGGGAGGACGTCGGACGCTATGCCGTTACCAAGGACCCGGGCGATCGCGGCCGCTTCCGGACGCCCTCCCTGCGGGAAGCGGCGCGCACGGCGCCCTATATGCACAACGGCATGTACAAGACGCTCGAGGAAGCCGTGGCGCATGAAAACTCCCGTCTCAGCGCGGCGGAGGTCGGCGACATCGCCGCGTTCCTGCGCTCGCTGTCGAGCCCGGCCGGCGAGTTCCCGCCGCCGCCGATTCCCGAGTACGAAGTGCGCGCCGAGCCGCCGCCCCGGCGCCGGCCGCTCGCGCCGCCGGCGGCGGGGACGTTCCCGCCCCTGGCGCCCCTCACGCCGGTCCCCATCCCCGGCGACAATCCGCCGACCCCGGAGAAGATCGAACTGGGCGCCCGGCTGTTTCATGACCCGCGCATATCCGGCAGCGGCGACATCCGCTGCGCCTCCTGCCACGAACCGGCGCTGGGCTGGGGCGACAACGGCGATCTGGCGCAGGGATTTTCCGGGACCCTGCACTGGCGCAATGCCCCGTCGCTCCTCAACGCCGCCCGCTACCGACGGCTCGGCTGGAACGCGACGGCCGCGGGGCTGGAAGAGCAGGTCCGCGAGATGCTCGCCTCGAACCTGACCATGAACGGCGCTCCGGCGATGATTGAGGAAACCCTGACGCTTTCGCCCAGGTACACGCGGCTGTTCAAGCAGGCCTTCAACGTGGAGCGTCCGCACTTCCGCGGGGTTATCCTGGCGCTCTCTTCCTATCTGCGCACGGCGCCAGCGACGCGGGAAGCGCCGCTCGATGAATTCCTCAAAGGCGGCGCGGCAGCGCTATCCGCCGCGGCCGTCCGCGGCCGGGGCCTGTTCGCCGGCCAAGCCGGCTGTCTCCGCTGCCACAATGGACCGCTCGCCACGGATCAGGCGCTGCGGGCATCCGGCGTGCCGGAAAACCCCGCTTTCGACCGCATCCCGTTGCGCCAGGTGGCCCGGCGTTATCAGCGCGCGCTGCGCGGCCTCAGCGACGAAGACCGCGAGACTTTCCGCACCCCGAGCCTGCGGGGGCTGACACATACGGCGCCCTACATGCACAACGGCGTATTTAAAACGCTGCGCGAAGTCGTGGAGTACTACGACCGCGAGGCGCGGCTCGGGCTGTCGCCGCGCGACAAGCAGGACCTGATCGCTTTCCTGGAATCGCTCTCCGGCGCGGAGATCCCGGTCGAGCACCCTGGCGGAATCGGCCCGTATCATACTTTCCTGGAGGACCGCTGAAAACCGCATGAGGCTCGCCATTCTTCTCTCTTGCCTGCTGCCGGGGACCGCGGCGTGGGGCGCTTTGCTCGCGACCTGGGAAGGTCACACCGATGAGGTGGCCAGCGTCGCCTTTACCCCCGACGGCGGCCGGGCGCTGTCGGCCGGCGGCGACCAGACCATCCGGCTGTGGGATGTTGCGGCCGGCCGTACGCTCGCCGTCTGGCGCGGACATGCGGCGGACATCGGCGCCGTCGCGGTGACGCCGGACGGCAAGCGCGCGATCTCGGGCAGCGAGGACTCCGCGCTCAAGCTCTGGGATATCGCCTCGGGCCGCGAACTCGACGAGATCAAGGAGCATGGGCTGGAGCTGCGCACCGTTGTGCTGTCGCCGGACGGCCGGACCGCGGCGCTCATCTCCCTCGACGGCGAGCTCAAGCTGTGGGATATCGAGAAGCGCCGCGAGCTCATCGCGCTCAACGGCGGGAAGACCGTGCGCGCGTTGTGCGCCGCCTTTTCTCCGGACGGACGGCGGCTGCTCACCGGGCAGTGGGACTACCATATCCGCCTATGGGATGTGCGCTCGGGAACGGAGCTGGCGCTCTGGCAGGGACACGACAACCCGGTATTCGCTCTGGCGTTCATGCCGGACGGGACCCGCGCCGTATCCGGCAGCCGGGACAATACGCTGCGGCTGTGGGACGCCGGCAGCGGACAGACGCTTGCCGTCTTCAAGGGGCACCGCAGCCACGTCCACGCCGTCGCCGTCTCGCCGGACGGGAAGACCGTGCTTTCCGGCGGGCGGGACCGCGTGCTGAGAAAGTGGGATGCGGCGACGGGCCGCGAGCTGGCCGCCTGGCGCGGACACCGCAGCACCATCCGCGCCATCGCCGTCTCGCCGGACGGCCGCCGCGCGATTTCGGGCGGCGAGGACAAAACCGTCCGGCTGTGGGCGCTGGATGCGGATCCGGACGCCGGGCGAACGCCGGAGGCCCCGCGCTCCTTCAAGCTCCGGCTGAACTCCGAAGCGGACGCCCAAGCCGAACTCGGCCGGCTGCTGTTCTTCGACGAACGGCTCTCGGGCGACAACACCCTCAGCTGCGCCGCCTGCCACATCCCCGAACGCGCCTTCGCCGACGGCGAGGCGCTGGCCGAAGGCTACACCGAGACGCTGTACTTTCGCAACACCCCCTCGCTCTTTAATATGGAAGGGCAGGCCCAGCTGTACTGGGACGGCCGCTTCGCGGCCGGAGACCTGCCCTCGCTGATGCGCGATCACATCTCGGAAGCCCACTTCATGAACGCGGACGGCCGGCTCATCGTAGAGAAGCTGCGCCAGGCGCCCGGCTACATCGACGCCTTCCAGCAGGTGTACGGCGGCGAACCCTCCTACAGCCGGATCCTCGAGGCGCTATCCGCCTTCGTCCGCACGCTGAAATCCGCCGCGGCGCCCTACGACCGGGACGAGCTTTCGCCCGCCGCCCGGCGCGGACGCGAGCTCTTCAACGGCAAGGGCGGCTGTGCGCAATGCCACAGCGGACCGCTCTTTACCGACGGGAAATTCCACGATCGCGGCGTCCCGGAGAATCCCGACATCTTTTCCCACCCCATGCGGCATATCACCTTCCGCCGCTTCTTCAAGGTCTTCGGCATCGAGAACTACCCGCAGCTGCGCCGGGACCTGGGCCTCTTCGCCGTAACAAAAGCGCCCCGGGACCGCGGGAAGTTCAAGACGCCGCCGCTGCGCGAGGTCGCACGTACCGCTCCCTACATGCACAACGGCATGCTCAAGACGCTCGATGACGCCGTAGCGCATGAGAATCCCGAGCTGTCGCGCGGGGAGCGGCGAGACATCGTCGAGTTCCTTAAGGCCCTCACCAGCGACACCGGGGCGGTCGCGGTTCCCATTCTCCCTGATTACGCCGTACGCAGCCGGACCCGGCCGCCGCCGCCGACCACCTACGCTCCGCGCCCGGAAAAGAAATCGTTTCCCCCGCTCGCCCCGCTGCCCCCCGTCCCCGTCCCCGCGGACAACCCCCTGACGCCGGATAAAGTCAAGCTGGGGACCCTGCTCTTTTTCGAAGCCGACGTCTCGGGAGACGGCGACACCTACTGCGGCTCCTGCCACGTCCCGCCGATGGGCTGGGGCGACAACAGCGACGTCGCCCAGGGCTATGCCGGCACGCTGCACTGGCGCAATACGCAGACCCTGCTCAACGCCGCCTACTACAGCAAGCTGGAATGGAACGGCGCCTGGCCGAGCCTGGAGGAGCAGGCCCGCGGCGCCATCACCTCCAACATCAACGGCAACGGCGACCCGCTGATGATCGAGGAGCGCCTGGCCCAGTCGCCGCTGTACGTCGCCTTGTTCAAAAAGGTATTCGGCGTGGACCGCCCCCACTTCGAGGGAGTGCTTAAGGCGCTGGCCGCCTTCCAGCGCGCGATCCCGATCTCGCGCAATGTCCCGTTCGACAATTACCTCAAAGGCGACCGGGAAGCCCTCTCCGCCGCGGCCCGGCGCGGACGCGAGCTGTTCGAGGGACGGGCCGGCTGCATCCAATGCCATAACGGCCCGCTCGCCTCGGACCAGGACTTCCACGCCACCGGCGTGCCCCGCAACCCCGTATTCGACGAGGTCCCCCTGCGCCAGGTCACCTTGCGCTACCAGTACGTCATCCACGGCGCTCCCGAGGAAGTCTACCGGAGCGCCGACTCGGACCCGGGCCTGTACTTGACGACGCACAAGGATGAAGATAGCGGCAAGTTCCGGACGCCGAGCCTGCGCGAGCTGAAATATACCGCTCCCTACATGCATAACGGAGTATTCGCGACGCTGCGGGAGGTCGTGGCGTTCTATAATGAAGGCGGCGGGGAGACTCCCAACAAGAGCCCGCTGCTCAAACCCCTGCGGCTGAAACCTGATGAAATGGAGGACCTGACCGCCTTTCTCGAAGCGCTCTCCGGCGACAAGATCGCGGTCCGGCCGTACGAATGATGAGGCGCGCGCTGATTTCCGCCTTATGCGGCCTGCTCGCCGTCCCCGCGGCGGCGGGCGACGACCCGCTCGCTACCCTCCGGGGCCACACCGCCGAGGTCGGCGCCGTAATATTCCTGCCGGACGGCAAGCGCATCCTCTCGGCGAGCGATGACCATACCCTCAAGGTTTGGGACGCGGCCGACGGCCATGAACTGGCCGCCTGGAGCGGACATACGGCCGAGGTCGGCGCCGCGGCGGCCGCGCCGGACGGCGGCCGCGTTGTTTCGGGCAGCGAGGACCGGACGCTGCGCATCTGGGACGCGAAGACCGGAAAAGAGATCGCCGTACTGAAGGGGAGCGGCGGCCAATACCGCGTCGTTGAGCTGTCCGCCGACGGGCGCACCGCCGCCGCGCTCACCTACGACGGAGAAATCGAGCTTTGGGACCTGCCCACCCGCACCCGCCGCTCGCTCCTCGACCGGAAGATCCCGCATACCATGGACATCGCTTATTCGCCGCGGGAGGACAAGCTTGTCACGGCCAACTGGGACAATGCCCTGCGCCTATGGGACCTGAGCTCGGGCAAGCTTATCGCCCGCTGCGCCGGCCATAAAAACGTCGTGCTCACCGCCGCCTTCTCGCCCGACGGCAGCAAGGTCCTATCGGCCGGCCGCGACAATACCCTCCGCCTCTGGGACGCAACCGACTGCCGCCCGCTGGCCGTCTGGAAAGGACATGACAGCTACGTCTATGCCGCCGCCTTCGCGCCGGACGGCCGCACCGCGGTTTCCGGCGGCGCGGACTACACCGTACGCCGGTGGGATACGGCGACCGGCCGCGAACTCGCCGTCTGGCGCGGACACCAGGGCGACATCCGCGCGGTCGCCTTCTCGCCGGACGGGACCTTGGTCGTCTCGGCCAGCGACGACCGCACGCTCAAACTGTGGCGTGCGTCGCCCGGCCCGGCTTTCGTGCAAACGCCCGCCGCCGCGGCTCCCCCCGCCGCCGCCCGCCCCCATGATGCCGAGGCGGCGCTCGGCAGGATGCTGTTCTTTGACCGCCGGCTCTCGGGAGATAATACGGTCGACTGCGCCGTCTGCCACATTCCCGACCGGGCCTACGCGGACGGACTGGCGCTCTCGATCGGCTACCCCGACACCCTCTACTTCCGCAACACCCCGACTTTGCTCAATACCGCGGCGCAAAAGTATCTCTACTGGGACGGCCGCTTCACCGGCGGCGATCTCCCGTCGCTCATTCGCGACCATATCGCCGAGGCGCACTTCATGAACGCCGACGGACGGCTGGTGGTCGAAAAGCTGCGGCAGGCGCCGGGCTATATCGCGGCTTTCCGCGAGGTCTATGGAGACGAACCCACCTACGGCGGAGTATTGAACGCCTTGGCGGAATTTGTCCGCACCCTCAAATCCGGCCCGGCGCCGCAGGCGCTCGCGGGCGCCGCCAAGCGGGGCCGCGAATTATTTGCCGGCGCAGGCGGCTGCGCCGGGTGTCACAGCGGGCCGCTCTTCACCGACGGCGAATTCCACGACCGCGATGTTCCCGAGCACCCCGGCATCTTCGCGCAACCGCTGCGCCGCATCTCCTTCCGGCGCTTCTTCAAGCTCGCGGGCGTCAAGGACTATCAAAACCTCAAGCGGGATCTCGGGCTATACGCGGTTACCAAACGCGAAGGCGATCGCGGCAAGTTCAGAACGCCGAGCCTGCGCGAAGCCGGCCGCACCGCCCCGTACATGCACAACGGCATGCTAAAGACGCTGGCGGACGCGGTACGGCATATGAATCCGCGGCTCAGCCGGCGGCAGGTCCGCGACCTGACGGCGTTTATCAAGACCTTAAGCAGCGAGACGGTAATCCACCAGGCGCCGGCGCTTCCTGGTTATGCCGTTCGCGTGCGGGAGAAGCGGACGCCGCCGAGCGCGCGGCCCGCCGGCGCGACGGCTCCCGCGCCGGATTACCCGCCGCTCGCGCCCCTGCCGCCGGTCCCGGTCCCCGAAGACAATCCTCTCACCCCGGCAAAGATCGAGCTGGGCAAGATGCTCTTTTTCGACCCCCGCCTGTCGGGCAACGGCGAGACCTACTGCGGCTCCTGCCACGAACCGCCGATGGGCTGGGACGACGACAGCGATCTCGCTCAAGGCTACGAAGGGACTTTGCACTGGCGCAACTCGCAGACGATCATTAACGCCGCCTACTACAGCAAGCTCAATTGGGACGGCGACAAACCGAGCCTGGAAGAGCAGGCGCGCTCCGCCATCATGACCAATATCTCCGGCAACGGCGACCCCGCCATGATCGAGGAGCGGCTGGCCGACTCGCCGCGCTACGTCGAGCTGTTCAAGAAAGCCTTCGGCGTGGAGCGGCCGTTCTTCGAAGGCGTGCTCAAGGCCATCGCCTCGTTTGAGCGCGCCGTACCCATCTCCCGCAATGTTCCGTTCGACCGGGGCGTCCTCTCCCCCGCCGCCCGCAGGGGCCAGGCGCTCTTCGAGAACAAAGCCGGCTGCATCCGCTGCCATAACGGGCCGCTCGCCTCGGACCAAGGCTTCCATGCCACCGGCGCGCCGCCCAATCCCGCCTTCGACCAAGTGGCCTTGCGGCAGGTGACGCTGCGCTACGAGCACGTGATCCGCGGGGTCCCCGAAAAGTTCTACCGCGACGCCGGCACGGACCCCGGCCTGTTCCTGACGACGCTGCGCGAAGAAGACAGCGGCAAATTCCGCACCCCGAGCCTGCGCGAGCTCAAGTACACCGCTCCCTACATGCATAACGGAACGCTGCCGACACTGGCGGACGTGCTGGATTTTTACGACCGGGGCGGCGGCGAGACGCCCAACAAGACCCCCCTGCTCAAGCCGCTGGGCCTGACGCCCGGCGAGAAGCGGGACTTGATCGCCTTTCTCGAATCCTTGAGCGGCGACGAAATTCTCATTGCGCTCCCCGTGACGCCCGGACACGACGACTCCCGGGGGTACCGATGAAGGGAGCGCTGCTGGCCGTATGGCTTGCGGCCGCCGGGCCTGCCGGCGCCGTCGAAACGCGCCCGCTGGCGACCTGGAAGGGGCATACCGACCAGGTCTCCAACGCCGCCTTCACCGCGGACGGCGCCGGCGTCCTCTCCGCCAGCGACGATTACTCCCTGAAGCTCTGGGAGGTAAAAACGGGACGGGTAAAAAAGACGATCCGGGGCGAAAACGGATATCAGTTCGGGCTCGTCTACTATTCGGGAGGTACGCGCTCGGCCGCGGTCAACGAAGCCCTGACCTTCAAGCTCTACGATGCGGCGGCCGGCAAGACCGTGGCCGTCTTCACCGGCTACGACAAGCTGCTCAACACCTTGGTCCTGTCGCCGGACGGACGGACGGCCGCGGCGACGGCCTGGGACGGCGAGCTCACGCTGTGGGACGCGGCGACGGGAAAAAAGACCGCGACCCTGCAGTCCGGGGACGCCGCGAGCGCCCTGGGCATCGCCTTCTCTCCGGACGGCAAAACTCTGCTCTCCGGCCACGGCGACCGCACCGTCCGGCTGTGGGACGCCGCCTCCGGAAAGCCGCAGGCCGTATGGCACGGCCACAAGCGCCACGTCCTCGCCGTTGCGTTCTCGCCGGACGGCAAGCACGCCCTATCGGGCGGCAAAGACAATACGCTCCGCTATTGGGACGCGGCGAGCGGCCGGACCCTGGCGGTATGGCGCGGACATACCAGCTACGTCTATACCCTGGAGTTCTCGCCGGATGGGCGGCGGGCGCTTTCCGGCGGCTCCGACTTCACGGCCCGGCTGTGGGACACGGCCAGCGGCGAACTCCTGGACACGCTGCGCGGCCATCAGGGAGGAGTGCTCGATGTCGCATTTTCCCCGGACGGCACCCGCGCGGTTACCGCGAGCGAAGACCGCACGCTCAAGCTGTGGGACTTGACCGGAAAATCCGGCCCCGCGCCGGACGCGCCGGACGCGGTCTCCTATCTCCCCCCGCCGCCGGGCACCCCGGAAGAGCGCCTGGGCCGGCTGCTGTTTTTCGATCAGCGGCTGTCGGGAGACGAGTTTCGCGACTGCGCGTCCTGCCATATGCCGGAAAAGGCCTATAGCGACGGGAGCGAGCTCTCGCTGGGCTATCCCGATACCCTGTATTTCAGAAACACCCCCTCGCTGCTCAATCTCTCCGGCCAGAAGCACCTGTACTGGGACGGGCGCTTCCCGTCCGACGACCTGGCTTCGCTGATCAGGGATCATATCGCGGAAGCCCACTTCATGAACGCCGACGGCCGCCTCATCGTCGAGAAGCTGCGCCAAGCCCCCGGCTACCTGCAGGCCTTTCAGGAAGTCTACGGAACGGAACCTTCCTATGCGAAGATTCTGCAAGCGCTTACCGCCTTTGTCCGTTCGCTCAAATCCGGGGAGGCTCCGTTCGACCGTTTCCTCGCCGGCGATGCGCGCGCGCTGTCCCGCGCGGCGCGGCGCGGGCGGCAGCTGTTCAACGGCAAGGGCGGCTGCGCCGCATGCCACAGCGGCCCCCTGCTCACGGACGGCGGCCTGCACAACCGCGGCGTGCCGGAAAATACGCGGATTCTGACCGAGCCGCCGCGCCGCGTATCGCTGCGCCGCTTCTACAAGCTCTTCGGCGTCAAGGACTACGCCGACTTGCGCGGCGACACCGGGCTCTACGCCGTGACGATGCGGCCGGAAGACCGCGGGAAGTTCAAAACTCCCAGCCTGCGGGAAGCCGCGCTGACGGCGCCCTATATGCATAACGGGATGATCGCGACGCTGGCAGAAGCGGCGGGTTTGATGAACCCCGGGCTGTCCCGGCGGGAACGCCGCGACCTCGCGGCATTCATGGAATCTCTCACCAGCGGCTCGCCGGCGTTCGCCTACAAACCGCCGCCGCTGCCGGAGTACGCGGTGCGCCCCGGAAAAGAGCATCCCCCTGCCGGCAAACCCGCCCCGGCGCCGGCCGCGTCGCGGCGCGAGTTTCCCCCGCTCGGGCCGCTCCCTCCGGTCCCGGTCCCGGACGATAATCCGCTCAGCGATGAAAAAGTGGAGCTCGGCCGGCTGCTGTTCTTCGATCCCCGCCTTTCCGGCGACGGCAGCACGTTCTGCGCCGCCTGCCATGAATCCGGCATGGGCTGGGGCGACGGCAGCGATCTCTCCCTGGGCTATCCCGGCATGCTGCACTGGCGCAACTCCCAGACGCTGCTGAACGCCGCCTACTACTCGAAGCTCGAATGGGACGGCGCCTGGCCGAACCTGGAGGAACAGGCACGCGGCGCCATCACCTCCAACATCAACGGCAACGGAGACCCGGAGGTGATCGAGGAGCGCCTCGCCGAATCGCCGGAATATATGCGGCTGTTCAAGCGGGCCTTCGGCGTTGAGCGGCCGAACTTCGAGAGCGTACTTAAGGCGCTGGCCTCCTTCCAGCGCGCGGTCCCGATTTCGCGCAATGTTCCGTTTGACCGCGACGACCTCTCCCCCGCCGCCCGCAAAGGCCGGGCGCTCTTTGAAGGCAAGGCCGGCTGCCTGCGCTGCCACAATGGGCCGCTGGCCTCCGATCAAGGGTTCCACGCCACCGGGGTGCCGCGCAATCCGGCCTTCGACCATGTGGCGCTGCGCCAGGTGGCGCTGCGCTATCAGCACGTGACGCGCGGCGTCCCCGAGGAGGTGTACCGGAACGCGGACTCCGATCCGGGGCTCTACCTGAAGACGATGCGGGAAGAAGATATCGGCAAGTTCCGCACGGCGAGCCTGCGCGAGCTTAAGCACACCGCGCCCTACATGCACAACGGCACCTTGGCGACGCTCGCGGCGGTCGTGGACTTCTACGACCGGGGCGGCGGCGATACGCCCAACAAGACTCCCCTGCTCAAGCCGCTCCGGCTCACGCCGCAGGAGAAGCTCGATCTCATCGCTTTCCTCGAATCGCTCTCCGGCGACGAGATTCTCATCGAGCCGCCGGCCACGCCGGGCCCGCGCATTTCGGGCCGGGGGCTGGAGATCAAATGAAGGCCCTGCTTCTCGCCCTGCTCCTGCCGCCGGCCGCGGCCGCCCAGCCGCCCGTCGCGGTGCTCGAAGGGCATAACGATCACGTATTCCGGGTGCTGTTCTCGTCCGACTCCCGCCGCGTCATCTCCGCCTCCGAAGACGGCACGGTCAAGGTTTGGGGAGCCGCGGATGGGAACGAAATCCTAACCTACCGCTCGACGGAAATCATCGCCGGCTTATTCGCGATCGACGGCATCAAGGTCGCCGTCAACCTAAACGATCACGGCGTCCGCATCCGCGACCTTTTTTCCGGGGAGGAGACCGCCGCCCTGCGCGGGCTGCCGGACGAACTGCGAACGCTCGCGATTTCTCAGGATGGGCGCCTGGCGGCCACCATTGTCTTCAACGGGCCGCTTCAGCTGTGGGCGGAAGGCCGTCCCGTTGTTCTGCGCCGGACCGAAGACGCGCACGCTTTTGCCATGGGACAGACCGTGCCGGGCCAGGAACCCTGCCTTGCCTTCTCCCTGGACGGCAGCGGGCTTTTGGCGGGACTCGGAGACGAGACCCTGCATTTTTTCAATACCGCCTCCGCGCAGCAGATCGCGAGCTGGCGCGGACACCGGAATCAGGTGATGGCCGCCGTCTTCTCCCCCGACGGACGCACCGCGCTCTCGGGAGGCAGCGACAATACCATCCGCCGCTGGGACGTCGCGACCGGCGAAACGCTGGCGGTGTGGCGGGGACATACCAGCCATATTTATTCGCTGGCCTTTTCTCCGGACGGCAAAAAGGCGCTGTCGGGCAGCGCCGATCATACCGTACGGCTGTGGGACGCCGCTTCCGGCAAGGAGCTCCGCGTCGGCTGGGGGCATCAGGGCATCGTCCGCCACGTCGCTTTCTCTCCTGACGGAAAGCTCGCGGCTTCCGCCGGCGAGGACCGCGCGGTCATGCTGTGGAGCATGGACGGCTCACGCCGCGCCGCGCCGGCGCAGTCCCCGACGGCGCCGGAGATCGGCAGCCGCGAAGACCTCGGACGGCACCTGTTCTTCGACCGCCGGCTCTCCGGGGACAGCACGCTCAACTGCGCCGACTGCCATGACCCGCGAAAGCACTACACGGACGGGCTCGCGCTCTCTACCGGATACCAGGACACCCTGTATTTCCGCAACACCCCCTCGCTGCTTAATCTGGCGGGGCAGAAACATCTTTACTGGGACGGACGCTTCCCGTCCACCGACCTGCCTTCATTGATCCGCGACCATATCGCGGAGGCGCATTTCATGAACGCCGACGGCCGCCTCATCGTGGAGAAGCTCCGCCAGGCGCCCGGCTACGTCGACGTTTTTCGCAAAATATACGGCGACGAGCCGTCCTACAGCCGCATTCTCGACGCGCTGACGTCCTTTGTGCTCTCGCTCAAGTCCGCTGATCCCGGGGAGCTCTCCGCCGCCGCCCGGCGCGGTCAACAGCTGTTCGCGGGCAAAGGCGGCTGCTCCGCATGCCACAACGGACCGCTGCTGAGCGACGGGAAGATGCACGACCGCGGCGTACCGGATAACCCCGAGATTTTCCACGACCCCTTGCGCCGCATATCGCTGCGGCGCTTTTTCAAGCTCCTCGGCGTCAAAGACTATGCGAGCCTGCGGCGCGACCCGGGGCTCTACGCGATCAGCAAAAACCAGGCGGACGCCGGAAAATTCAGAACGCCCAGCCTGCGCGAAATCGGCCGCACCGCCCCGTATATGCATAACGGCATGTTCGCGACGCTGGAGGAGGCGGTGCATTTCGAGAATCCCGAATTGGCGGAGCCGGAGCGGCGCGATATCGTCGCCTTCCTGGAATCGCTCGGCAGCGAACTTCCCGCCGCCTCCATGACGCCGCCGCGCCTGCCCCGCTACGCCGTACGGCCGGCCGGCCCGCACCCGGCCCCGCCGAGCACCGCCCCCCCGGCCGCGCGCCCTAAAGCGCCGCCGCTCGGTCCGCTGCCGCCGGTCCCGGTGCCGAAAGACAATCCGCTCACCGCGGAAAAAGTGGAGCTGGGGAAGCTGCTCTTCCACGACCCGCGGCTGTCGGGCGACGGCTATACCTTCTGCGCCACCTGCCATGCGCCCGCCATGGGCTGGGGCGACGGCAGCGATCTGGCGCAAGGCTATCCCGGCACGCTGCACTGGCGCAACTCGCAGACCCTGCTTAACGCCGCCTACTACTCGAAGCTTGAATGGGACGGCGCCTGGCCGAGCCTGGAAGAGCAGGCGCGCGGCGCGATCACCTCCAACATCAACGGCAACGCCGATCCGACCATGATCGAGGAGCGGCTGGCGGAGTCGCCGGAATACGTCGAGCTGTTCAAGAAAGCCTTCGGCGTGGAGCGGCCGAACTTCGAGAGCGTACTCAAGGCGCTCGCCTCCTTCCAGCGCGCGGTACCGATCTCGCGCCATGTCCCGTTCGACCAGGGAACCCTTTCGCCCGCCGCCCGGCGCGGCCGCCGGCTGTTTGAAAACAAGGCGGGCTGCATCGCCTGTCATAACGGGCCGCTGGCATCCGATCAGGGCTTTCACGCCACCGGCGTGCCCCGCCATCCCGCCTTCGAACACATCGCCCTGCGCCAGATCACCCTGCGCTACCAGCACGTAACGCGGGGGGTGCCGGAAGAGGTTTATCGGGACGCCGACACCGATCAGGGGCTGTACCTGTCGACGCTGAGGAAAGAAGATATCGGCCGCTTCCGCACGCCGAGCCTGCGCGAGCTCAAATACACCGCGCCCTACATGCACAACGGCATATTCCAGACTCTCGCCGAGGTGGTGGACTTTTACAATGAGGGCGGAGGCGAGACGCCCAACAAGTCGCCCCAGCTCAAGCCCTTGGCGCTCACCGCGGCGGAGAAAGACGACCTGATCGCCTTTCTCGAAGCGTTATCCGGCGATGAGATTCTGCTCGCCCCGCCGCCGGCGGAAGACGGCCGCTAGAAAGCGGCCTACTCTTTCTTCTTGAGCTTCATGCCGCACTTGGGGCATTTGCCCGGCGCATGCCCTTTATGGCAGCCCATCGGGCAGACGTAAACCTGGCCCGGCTTCTTGTCCTTTTTCTTGAGCAAGCAGCTCTTGCAGGTGCATCCTTCCTTGCAGCCGCTCTTGGCGTAGGCGGCCTGAATCTTCTCGACCACCGCCTTGTCCTTGGACGTGATGCGGATAATGATACCGTCGGCGGTATTTTCGAACTTGGTCTCAGCGCCCTTTATCGACATAGGGCAGACATGAGCGTCCTTCTTGACGAGCTTCCCGTCTTTCGCGGCGGCATGCGCTTCTCCCACGCCGCAGGAACCGCAATGGGACCATGACGCTCCCGGGGCGCACAGCAGCGCCGCGGCCAAACCGGCGGCGATCCAAAGTCCTTGATATTTTTTCATGATGAGCCTCTTTGGTGAAGAATCAAATCCAGTACAGAATAGACGAAGTCTTTCAACGCAAGCTTAACACGGTCTTAATTCCTTCTCAACAACACCCCTTGTCCGAGCATCCCTCATCCGTACACCCTTTATCCGAGCACCCCTCATCCGTACATCCGCACCCTTTATCCGCGCATCCATGCCCCGAGCCTGCGGGCGGACGAACGGCGATAAAAATCGGACAGAGCCCGTCCGCGGTCTTTTCGCCGGCATGGACTTCCTTCATCTTCACCGTCTCCGGCCGGTCGATGACCGCGCCGCGGCCCCGCCAGTCGATCTTCTGCAGCACCGCCTCCACATGTTCGGACAAGCCGCGGATGACGAGCTTGAGGGTCGGCGAGGCGTGCTCGCTCTGGTAGCGCTCGAGCGCGATTCCCAGCCGCAGCATCCCGGCGACGGCCCGGTCTTTCTCCGCGGCGCTCAAACCGTAATGCCCGAGCTGATTTTCCAGCGTCTGGAGAGCTTCCCCCTCGAGATCGAGCTTAAGCTCCTTGCTGCGCTCGCCCGCGGTTATTTTCACCGCGTCTTTGGGCGTCATGCCGGTCAAAGTAAAAACGTCGCCGAGGTCCTTGAAGGGAACTTCGCTGACGTCGAGAAAGACCAGGCGGCAGTTGCCGTTGATCGCGGTAAACAGATCGGTCGTATAGTTGAAACAGCCGATAACGGCATTGGCCAGAAAGCCGTCCACGTCTTTCTCCGGCTTCGCTTCCCAATCTTTTCCGATCAGCTCTTGCAAAACGGAAACCGGTATCTTCCCGACCACTGCCATAAGCCCCTCCCGGACGCAAGAGTTCCTCCTTCGCGTCGGCACACTCTTTGTATCATATCTTCCGGCCGCATTCCGAAGCCATGCCCAGCATTCACGCCGCCATAACGGCCTTTCTGTTCGCACTGCTCGCGCCCCGCACCCTGGCGGCGGAGAGCGCGCTTATCGGCACGCTGGAGGGCCATACCGATCACGCCGTCAACGCCTATTTCACGCCGGACGGGAAACAGTTGCTGACCATCGGCGAAGACCATACGGTCCGCCGCTGGGACGCCGCCTCCGGCGCCGAGCTCGTCGTCCACAGATTCCACGATCCCGTTTCAGGCCTGTTCTATAAGGACGGCTACAAAGCCGCGGCCTTCCCGGAGCCCCACCGCCTGCAGATATGGAACCTCGCGACGGAAAAGCTGTTCGCCGACATCGAGGACTACAACGGCAAGATCCGGACTTTTCTTCTCGCACCGGATGGGCGCACCGCCGCGCTGCTGTCCTGGCAGGGAGAGGTTTCGCTGTGGGACCTGGACAAGCTCGACAGAATTGCGGTCCTCAACAGCGACCAGAAAGAGCGCGCCTGGTCCATTTCCCTCTCCCCGGACGGCCGGCACCTGTTCGCCGGCGCCGGCGAGAAGGCGCATGTCATCATGCGGTGGGAGCTCGGCACCGGCAAGCTGCTGAGCTCCTGGACCGGACATACCAACAAAGTCCGCGACATCGCCTTCACTCCCGACGGCGCCAAGGCGCTCTCCGCCAGCGCGGACCATACGCTGCGGCTATGGGACATTTCCTCCGGCAAGACGCTGGCCGTCTGGAAGGGGCATACCAGCCAGATCTGGGCCGTCGACATCTCTCCCGACGGGAAGCGCGCGATATCGGCCGGCGCGGACTACGCCGTACGGCTATGGGAGGTGGAGACCGGACGTCAGCTGGCGGCCTGGTGGGGACATCAGGCCATCGTCCGCGACGTCACGTTCTCCCCCGACGGCACGCTGGCGGCCTCCGCGAGCGAGGACCATACGGTAAAACTCTGGAACGTCGAGGGACACGCGCGCATCGCCGCCTACCCCATACCTGAGCCGCCGCCCCCGCTCCCCGCGGGGCCGGGCACGCCCGAAGAGCGGCTGGGGCGCATGCTGTTTTTTGATCAGCGGCTTTCCGGCGACACCCACCGGGACTGCGCCGTCTGCCACGCTCCCGAACTGGCCTTCGCGGACGGCCTGGAGCTGTCTTTGGGCGCGCAGAACGTGCTGTATTTCCGCAACACCCCTTCGCTCTACAACCTCGACGAGCTGAAGCTCCTTTATTGGGACGGCCGCTTTCCCGCCGACGACCTGCCATCGCTGATCCGCGATCACATTTCCGAGGCGCATTTCATGAACGCCGACGGCCGCCTTATCGTGGAAAAGCTGCGCCAGGCGCCCGGCTATATCCGCGCCTTCCAGGAGGTATACGGCGAGGAGCCTTCCTATACCAAGGTCCTCGCCGCGCTGACCGCCTTCGTCCGTTCCATCAAATCCGGCGCGTCGCCCTATGACCGGTATTTGGCCGGCGACGGCGACGCCCTGTCTCCCGCCGCCCGTCGAGGCTACGAGCTGTTCCTGGGCGATGCCGGATGCGCCCCATGCCATAGCGGCCCCATGCTCACGGACGGCAAGCTGCACGACCGCGGAGTGCCGGAGAACGAAGAGATCTACGATTCGCCCATGCGCCTCATATCGCTGCGCCGCTTCTTCAAGCTCCTCGGCGTAGAGGACTACGCCAATCTCCACCGCGACGTGGGCTTCTACGCTATATCGAAAAAACAGGAGGACATGGGCCGGTTCAGGACGCCCAGCCTGCGTGAAGTCGCACGTACGGCGCCGTACATGCATAACGGCCTGCTGCCTTCGCTCGATGACGCCGTTGCCCACCAGAATCCGCGGCTGAGCCCGAGCGAGCGAAAAGACATCACGGCTTTCCTGGAATCTCTCACCAGCGCCACCACCGCCTATGTCTCCCCGCCGCTTCCGCGTTATGAACTGCGCCGTCGTGCCGCGGACAAGAGAACCGCGGCCGCCGCCGCTGCGGCAGAGGAACCGAAGTCCGCCTTTCCGCCCCTGGGCCCGCTGCCCCCGCCGCCGGTCCCTGCGGACAACCCGCTGACCGAGGAAAAAATCGAGCTCGGCAAGTTCCTGTACTTCGACAAACGTCTCTCGGGCAACGGCTACACGTCCTGCGACACCTGCCACGAGCCGCCCAAAGGCTGGGCCGACGGCAGCGACCTGGCGCAAGGCTACCAGGGCACGCTGGACTGGCGCCATGCGCAGACCTTGCTCAACGCCGCCTATTACACGAAGCTGGAATGGGACGGCGGCCAGCCGACCCTCGAGCAGCAGGCCAACGGAGCGATCACCTCGAATATTTCGGCCAACGGCGATCCGGAGATGATCGAGGAGCGGCTCGCCGCCACCCCGGAGTACGTCGCCATGTTCAAAAAGGCCTTCGGCGCCAAGCGCCCGACCTACGAGAACGCGCTGAAGGCGATCGCATCTTTTGTCCGCGCCGTTCCGGTATCGCGCAACGTGCCGTTCGACAAGGGCGCTCTTTCCCCCGCCGCCCGGCGCGGCCGCAAGCTGTTCGAAGGCAAAGCCGGCTGCATCCAGTGCCACAACGGGCCGCTGGTCTCCGCTCAGGGATTTCACGCCACCGGCGTCCCCCGCAACCCCGGCCTGGACCACCTGCTGCTGCGGCAGATCACCGTGCGCTTTATGCATTCCAGCCGCGGCGTGCCGGAGGACATCTACCGGAACGCGGACTCCGATCCGGGCCTATACCTCAACACCCTGCGCCAGGAGGATATCGGTAAATTTCGCGCCCCGAGCCTGCGCGAGCTAAAGTACACCGCGCCGTATATGCATAACGGCATATTCCCGACGCTGGAAGCGGTGGTGGACTTTTACAATAAGGGCGGAGGCGAGACGCCCAACAAGACCCCGCTCCTTAAACCCCTGGAGCTCAACGCCGGCGAGAAACAGGACCTGATCGCCTTTCTGCTGTCTCTCAGCGGCGACGAAGTGCTGATCACGCCGCCGCTCATTCCGCGCTTCCACCCCGGTCATGGAGACGACGATGACGAGAAGGAGGACCCGCATGCGGGCCGGGACGATGACCATAATGCGCATTGAGCGCTGGGGCCTCCTGGCCTGCGCGCTGCTTCTCTCCCGGCCCGCCGCCGCTGCCAGCGGACCGCTGCTCGCCGTCTTGGAAGGCCATACCGACCTGGTCCGGCAGGCGGTCTTCACCCCGGACGGCACCCAGGTCCTGTCGATCGGCAACGACCATGCGGTGCGCCGATGGGACGCCGCCGCAGGCCGCGAGCTCTCGGCCTTTCTCTCCGCGGACCCTGTGCTGAGGGTATTCGCGCAAGGAGCGCCGAAATTCGCCGCCTACACCCCGGATTACGCCATCATCATGCGCGATCTGACCTCGGGCAAGCGCCTGGCCGCTCTGCGCCGGCTCAACGACGAAACGGAAGCCGTCGCGCTGACCCCGGACGGCCGCACCGCGGCGACGCTCTCCTACGAGGGCGAGGTCATCCTTTGGGATCTCAAGAAGGAACGCCGGCTCGCGGCGCCGGAAGCCAACGGCTCCGCCATCGCCTTTTCACCGGACGGCGGCAGCCTGCTGGTCGGCAAGCGCGACCATACCCTGCAGCTCTATTCTCTGCCGGGAGAACCGGCGGCGCCGGCCTGGCGCGGCCACCGCGGCGAGATCCTTGCCGTCGCCTTCTCGCCGGACGGCGGAAAAGCGCTCTCCGGCGCGCGCGACAACACCCTCCGCCTCTGGGACGTGAAGACCGGAGCGGCGCTCGGCGTCTGGCGCGGCCATACGAGCCACGTCCTCGCTTTGGCGTTCTCCCCGGACGGGCGCCGGGCGCTTTCCGGCGGAGCGGACTACACCGTCCGGCTATGGGACGCCGCGGCGGGCCGGGAGCTCGCCGTCTGGTGGGGACACCAGGGAGCGGTCCGCGACGTGGCTTTCTCTCCCGACGGAAAGCGCGCCGTTTCCGCCGGCGAGGACCGGAGGCTCATGCTGTGGGACGCACGGGACGGCGCGGTGAGCAGCCGGCCCGGCGCCGGCGAGCAGGCGGCTCTTCCCCCCGGTCCGGGAACGCCCGAAGAACGGCTCGGCCGCCTGCTGTTTTTCGACAAGCGGCTGTCCGGCGACGAGGACGCCGACTGCGCCTTGTGCCATAACCCCGCCACAGCCTATACCGACGGCCTGCCGCTGGCCGAAAGCTATACCGCGCTCTACTTCCGCAATACGCCGACCCTGCTCAATCTCGCGGCGCAAAAGCACCTGTACTGGGACGGCCGCTTCCCGGCCGACGACCTGCCCTCGCTTATCCGCGACCACATATCCGAAGCGCATTTCATGAACGCCGACGGCCGCCTGATCGTGGAAAAACTGCGCCAGGCGCCCGGCTACGTGCACGCCTTCAAGGAAGTCTACGGCGGCGAGCCGTCTTACTCCAGGATTCTTGCAGCTCTCAGCGCCTTCGTCCGGTCGCTGAAATCCGGCGCCCCGGCGGACGTTCTGACGCCCGCGGCGCGGCGCGGCCGGGACCTGTTCAACGGCGAGGCCGGCTGCGCCGGCTGTCACGCCGGCTCCGGCTTCACCGACGGCAAGCTGCACGCCCGCAAGGCTCCGCCCAATAAAGAAATTCTCCGGGAACCGCTGCGCCGCATCGCCCTGCGGCGTTTTTGCAAGGTCCTGGGCATCGAGAACTATGCCGAGGTACGCGAGGACCCGGGTCTCTACGCCGTCACCAAGCGCCGGGAGGATAGCGGCAAGTTCAAAACGCCCGGCCTGCGGGAAGTCGCCCGCACCGCTCCCTACATGCACAACGGCTCGATCCGCAAGCTGGCAGACGCGGTCAAGCATGAAAATCCCCGGCTCAGCCGGCGCGAGCGAAAGGACATCGTCGCTTTTCTCGAAACGCTGTCCAGCGAGACGCCGCGATTTGATCCGCCGCTCGTGCCGCGCTACGCGGTCCAACCCCGGGACCTCCCCCCCGCGGCGGGAGCGGACTCGACCTGGGACGACGCCCCGGCGCCCGCACCCATCCGGGCCCGGGACTACCCGCCGCTTGGCCCGCTCCCGCCGGTCCCGGTCCCGGAGGACAACCCGCTCACCGACGAGAAAGTCCGGCTGGGAAAGCAGCTGTTTTTCGACGTGCGCCTGTCCGGCTCCCTGAGCCGTTCCTGCGCCTTCTGCCATGAGCCGGCGCTGGGCTGGGGAGACGGCAGCGACCTCTCGCAGGGCTACCGCCGGATGCTGCACTGGCGCAACTCCCAGACGCTGTTAAACGCCGCCTATTACAGCAAGCTGGAATGGGACGGCGCCTGGCCGAGCCTGGAGGAGCAGGCGCGCGGAGCGATCACCTCAAACATCAACGGCAACGGCGACCCGGCCACGATCGAGGAGCGCTTGGCCGAATCGCCGGAGTATGTGCGGATGTTCAAGCGGGCTTTCGGCGTGCAGCGGCCGAACTTCGAGAGCGTACTCAAGGCGCTCGCCTCCTTCCAGCGGGCGATCCCGATCTCGCGCAACGTCCCGTTCGATCAAGGAGCCCTCTCTCCCGCCGCGCGGCGCGGCCGCGAGCTGTTTGCCGGCAAGGCGGGCTGCATCGCCTGCCATAATGGACCGCTGGCCTCCGATCAGGGCTACCATGCCACCGGCGTCCCGCGCAATCCGGCATTTGATCACATCGCCCTGCGCCGGATCGCCCTGCGCTTCCAGCATGTGACCCGGGGAGTTCCTGAGGAGGTGTTCCGGCGCGCCGAAACGGATCCGGGGCTGTATCTAAATACGCTGCGCAAGGAAGATAGCGGGAAGTTCCGGACCCCGAGCCTGCGTGAGCTCAAGTATACCGCGCCCTATATGCATAACGGCGTATTCCCGACCCTGCAGAAAGTAATAGACTTTTACGACCAGGGCGGCGGAACGGCGGACAATAAAAGCCCGCTGCTCAGATCGCTGGGGCTGACCGCGGCGGAGAAGCTGGACCTGATCGCCTTTCTGGAAGCGCTCTCGGGCGAGGAAATCATGGTCACCGCGCCGGACGCGCTGGGACCGCACATAACGGCGACGGGACGCGCCGCGGATACGCCGCACCATTAAAACTATGACCGAGAAAAAGCACAAGCCGCTGGGACACCGCCTCAAGGAGAACCTGGAGGTCCTGAAGGAAATATACGCCCTGATCAAGCTGCATAAGCGCTGGGCGCTTCTGCCCGTCTTTCTCGTCCTGGCCGTGCTCAGCCTGTTTATCACTTTGGCGGGCGGCAGCTCCGTCCTCCCGGCGATCTACGCGCTGTTCTAATGGTCCGGCTCCTGCTTTTTGCCGCGGCCGCTTTCGCTTTCGCCGCCGAAACAGACAGCGCCCTAATACGATCCTTCGCCGGCCACCGGGACCTCGTTAACAGCGTCGCCGTGTCGCATGATGGACGGAGGATGGCATCCGGCAGCGCCGACCTCACCATCCGGCTGTGGGACATCGCGACCGGCAAGCAGCTATCGCTGTGGAAAGGGCATACGGTCGAAGTGAACATGGTCGTTTTCTTCCCCGACGACAAGAAGCTGCTGTCCGCCGGCGCCGACAACAACATCTACCTGTGGGACGCCGCGACGGGAAAAAATCTCGCGATCTGGCACGGCCATACCGACGACGTCAATGCTATCGCCGTCTCACCCGACGGCACCAAAGCGCTTTCCGGCGGCCACGACGGCTACGTGCGGCTATGGGACACGGCGACCGGGAAACTGCTCGCCTCCTGGCTGGTCGACAACTTCGTCTACGCCGTCGCCTTCTCTCCCGACGGCAGCAAAGCGCTTTCCGGACAATGGGACAAGACGCTCAAGCTGTGGGACGTCGCGACCGGGAAGCTCCTCGCCACCTGGAGGGGCCATACCGACAAGGTCTACGCCGTCGACTTTACTCCCGACGGGAAAACCGCGCTGTCGAGCAGCAAGGACAAGACCGCGCGGGTATGGGATGTCGCCAGCGGCCGGACGCTGCATATCCTCCGGCAGCCGCGCGGCATCGACGCCGCGGCCTTCTCCCCCGACGGCAGCAGGATACTGACCGGCAACCGGGACTGGACGCTGACGCTCTGGGACACGGCCAGCGGAAAAGAGCTGCGCGCGTTCCACGGCCACCAAGACTACATCTACAGCGTCGCCTTTCTTCCCGACGGCCGCCGCGCCGTTACCGCCAGCGTCGACCGGACCATCAAGCTGTGGGACCTCGATGCGGCGTTCGTGAAGACGGATAAAGAAACGAACGGCTATCGCTGAGCGGCCAGCTCCGCGTAGACGTTATCCGCCAGCACCCGGTTCCCGGCCGGCGTCAGGTGGTCGTTGTCCTCGAGGTAGTCGCCGCGCCCCGCACGCTCGATCAAAGCGCCGAATACGGCGCGGTTGTCGATCAGCGGCAGCTTATGCTTCTCGGCGATCCGCTGGATGGCCGTATTGGCGCTCTGGTACGCCACCGGATAGTTCTGCAGCACCAGGCGCACGCCTTTCTCCCGGCATAGCCGCACCATCTCATCCCAGCTCTCCATACGCAGACGGTTCACGTAGCGCTCGACTTCCTCGCGGTCGGTGAGCAGCTTATGGAAGCTGCGGAAGTCCTTATTCTCTCCCAGCCCCGGATGCTCGCGCCGCGAGCGATCCAGCACCCGCAGGACGTCCGCCGCCGTGTACCGGCTCTGCACCTGATAGGTCTGGACGAACTGGAAGTTCGCGCCGTCGAAGGCGTCGGTCCAAAAGCCGGCGGGAAACGCCCCGGCGATCTCCAGCAGCAGCGCGAAATAATCGTCGTAGCGCGACTGCCGGGTATAAACGCGGCCCGCATAGTCGGCCAGCAGCTCCATAAAGTCGCCGGCGCGGCGCAGGTCCAGCTCATAGCGCCGCGCCTCCGCTCCGAAGACGGGCCGCAGCCGCGCCGTCAGCTCCGGCGCCAGGGCGCGCTGAGGATCGCCGGCCATGAGCTTCCGGTGCTCGCGATAAACGCCCAGCAGCAATGCGAACTTTTCGTCCGAGTTTGGCTCCGTCTTCCCGCCCGCCCGCCGATGCCGCCACCGCAGCCGCAGGTGGCGGAAGACTTTGTAGATGCGCAGGCGGTAAAGCCAGCCGGCGGGCAGAACGTCGTGCCACCGCCCCCCTTCCTCACGCATTCGCTCCCGCATCAGGGGCAGATTGAAGATATCCGCGGCGCCCACGAGAACGACGACGGCATCCGGCGGCCGCTGCGCGCCCTCGGTTTCAAGGTAGCGCTTGAGCTTGGCGGCCGCGCCGAAGGTGCTCTCCTCGCACTTCCCCATATTATAGACCGCGGCCGGCATTCCGGCGTCGATGAACCGCCGGTACAGGAAATACGGAAAGCTGTGGTAGCTTTTGACGTTGGTGCCGTTGGTGAGCGAATCGCCGAAGGCGAGGATCAGCCGCGTCCGGCCGTTCGGCGGGCGGTAACGCTCGAACGTGTCGTCGGCGTCGTGCTCCCCCTCATCATAGGGCGGCAAAAACTCCCGCTGCCGCGAGGCGGTGAGAGCGAAACCGGTCGCCCGCAGACCCGCTTCCAGCAGCGCCAGGCAGATGAGCAGGCTGACCAGAAATACGGTCAGCTTGACGCCGGGCGAATGTTTGTATTTATTTAGGAATCTCTTCACGGGCGACAGAGTCTGAAGCGGCGGTGTTTTTGTATTGTAGTATAAACACCGACGCCATGCCTGAAGCCTGGGAAGCCGAATGCCTGCTGGACGCGGACAAAGTCCGCCGGCTCCTCGACGCCCAGCTCCCCGACCTGAAAGACGCCCCCGTCGCCTACTTCAACGAAGGCTGGGACACCTGGATCTACGAGGTCGGCGGGAAATATCTGTTCCGCTTCCCCAAGCGCGAGTCCGCCGACGGCACTTTGCGCATGGAGCTGCGCCTCCTGCCCGAGCTCGAGGAGGCGGTGCCGCTGCCTATCCCGTCGTTCGAGTTTATGGGCCGGCCGTCGAAGCCCTATCCCTTTCACTTCGCCGGCTACGAGAAGATGCCGGGAATCACCGGCTTCGATGCCAAAGCCGCGCCGCCGGAGCCCGCGAAGATCGCGCGCCAGCTCGGCGGCTTTCTCACGCGGCTGCACTCTTTTTCGCGCGCGGCCGCGAAGAAGCTCGGGGTGCCGATCGATGAGAATCTCGGCGCCCTGCCGCTCATCCAAAAGGACGCCCTGGGACGCCTCGACGCGGTGCGCGGGATCCTGCCGCGCAAGTTCTTTCAGCCGCTGAAAAAGGTCCTGAGCCGGGACACCGCCCTCCTCGGCGGCCCCGCGGGCCCGTCGCGGCTGATCCACAACGATCTCTGCAGCGAGCATATCCTCCTCGCTGCGGACCGGCGGCGCGTCACCGGCATCATCGACTGGGGCGACGCGGAGTTCGGCGACCCGGCCATGGACTTCGCCGGCCTGCTGCAGTGGCTCGGCCCCGAGTTCATGGGAAGCGTGCTCGACGCCTACAAGCTGGACATCGACGCCGACCTCCGGGAGCGGGCGCGCTTTCTCGCCTGCAGCGAGGGCGTCCAGGATATGCACTACGGGATGGACACCGGCCGCAAAGAGTTCGCCCTGGCGGGCGCCGCGGCGGCGCGCAACGCCTTGAAATAGTCGCCGAGGCTGTTTTGTACAATGGGCTGCGCCCCGCCAGGGGGCGGAGGTCCACATGACAGCACCCCAACTCGTTCGCGTCGCATGCGCCATCGCCATCACCCTCGCACCCGCCGCCGCGTTCGCGAATCCGGGCGACGGCTCCTACGAGCTCACGGCGCAGATCAGCAAGACCGCTTTCAAAGTAACGGGAAAGAAGTGGTATGCGAAGACCCTCCAGTTTTCGGCCGACGGCGGCATCCTGATCGCCTCCGGCGCCAACTCGGAAGACAACGTTTTCCGCTTTTGGGACGTCGCGTCGGGGAAGCTCGTGGCCGAGATTCCCGAGATGCAGAACGACAGCAAGCTGGCGGTCACGCCCGACGGCCAGTTCCTAGTGCTGCGCTCGCCGACGACGCTCGTGCTCGCCCGCGCGGCCA
Organism: Elusimicrobiota bacterium; assembly: GCA_043827405.1. GTDB lineage: Bacteria > Elusimicrobiota > Elusimicrobia > UBA1565 > UBA1565 > JBDRPD01. The sequence continues at coordinate 67,100 of JBDRPD010000053.1, forward strand.
CCGGCAAGATCATCCAACGGGTCGTCATCGATCCCAAGGCGTGGTCCCTTTCCACCACCCGGCTCGCCCTAACCAAGGACGGCGGCACCGTCGCGACGCAGCACGGCGCGAAGGTCAGATCGTGGGATGTCGCATCCGGCAAGGAACGCAAGCCGCTCGCCGCCGCCAGCGGCAAAAAGGACAGCGAGGTGACGGCGCTGGCCTTCACGCCGGACGGCGGCACTTTGATCGGCGGCATCAACGATGACGACCGGCTGCACTTCTGGGACATGCGGACGCGGAAACTGCGCCTGGCCGCGCCCGAGCCGTGCGCGCTCCACGTGACGCAGATGGCCGTCAGCGCCGACGGTGCGCGGCTGATCACCGTAAACCTCAAAGGCCTGCTCTGCGCATGGGATCCGCGGACGCTGGCCATGGAAGGAGTGCTGACGCGGGACGTCCGCGTCGAGAGACCGCTATTGATGTCCCCGGACGGAAACACCTTGCTCTATTTCGACGCCAACCATGCGTTCACGCTTTGGGATATCGAAAAGGAGCGAAAGAAGGCTTCTTTTGCCACCTCGTACGGCACGAACTTCGCCGTGTCGTCCGACTGGAAAACCGCCGCCGTAATAGGCCCCATCGGCGACAAGAGCGTCCGCGTCTTCGATGTCGCCTCCGGAGCGCTGCGCGGAGTCTTCAGCTCGGAGCCCGAGACGATCGATTTCACACTCGACGGCAAGACCCTGATAACCGGCGGCTACACCTCGAACCTTTGGGAGGTATCCACGGGCCGCCGGCGCGAGTTCTCAAGCGGCAACTCCTACTACTCGCTGGCCATCGCTCCGGACGGCAAATCGTTCGCGGCCTGCGAGCTTTACGGGACCGCCCATTTCTACGGCATCACCGCCGCCCCGACCCCGCAGGTCCCCGCGCCGACAGCCCCCGCCCTTCTCAGCGCCGAGCACGCTTTCAGCGAGCCGTCCGGCGACGGCGTTCTCGCGGCGGGCGAAAGCGGCACTCTGCGCGTGACCCTCCGCAACACGGGACGGGGCGCCGCCCATGCCGTCCGTGTAATACCGCGCCTGGAACCCTTCGCCCCCGGGATTCAGCTCTCGCCGGAGATCGTGCTGCAGACTCTCCCGCCGGCGGCGACCGCCGCGCTCGACATCGTGGTCCGCGCCACGCCCGAACTCGCATCCGGCGAGGCGAAGATCGTCGTGTCCGTGACCGAAGGCAACGGCTTCGACGCCCCCCCGTTCGCGGCGGCCGTCAAGACGCGGGGCTTCGCTCCCCCCCGCCTGGGCATCGCCGGCGTCAGCCTCGCCGGCGGCGGCAGCGTCAAGAAGCTGGCCACCAACCGCGTCGCCGTCACCATCCGGAATTCCGGAGAAGGCCCGGCGCAGGGCGTTCGCGCCGCGCTGGCGGTCGCCGATCCCAACATCTTCCTCGAATCCAAAGAGCCGGTCGCGCTCGGGGACCTGGAGCCGGGCGGCTCCAAGGAGGCGGAGTTCGGCTTCTTTATCAACAACCGCTACAGCGGAGCCAAAGAGCTTCCGATCACGGTCGGCATCGAAGAGGCGGCGGGCAAGTACGGGGTGAAGCCCGTTTCCCTGCGCCTCGCCTTGGATGAGCCGGCGCCCGACTGGTCGCGCGCCGCCGCGGCATCCGGCGCAGAGTTCAAGCTCAAGCGCATGACTCTTCTGCGCGGCGACGATGAGCTGCGCTACCCGGTCAGCTCGCGCGACGGCAAGTGGGCGGCGGCCGGCAGCGGCGGCGGCTCGATCCTCGTATGGGACACGGCGACCGGCGAGCGCCGGGCGGCGCTGAAGATCAAGCTCGGCAAGCATTCGGAGCTCAAGCCCCAGGCTTTCACGCCGGACGGGGACGGCCTGTACGCGATCGCGGACAACAACGTCTACCTCCTGGACCTGGTCAATGAGCGCAGCCGGCCGTTCTGGAGCGGAACCCGCACCCGCTACGAGACGCGGGAGACCGGCAGCGCCTTCCAGCCGATCGCGACATTTTCCTACAACTTACTTGAAGCCGCGGCGCTCTCGCCCGACGGGCGAATGCTGGCGCTGGGCGGCTGCTACGAGAAAGACGAGGAATCGATCCTGCTCGACGTCGAGACCAAGGCCGAACGCGTGCTGCCCAGCGGCAGCGGCTGCGTGCGGCACGCCGTTTTCTCCCCGAAAGGGCGCCACCTCGCGCTCGGCCGCGAAAGCGGCGGCATGGTCGAAGTATGGGATCCCGCCGCCGCCAAGCGCGTCAGCTCCTGGACGACCGGCAAGGACGCCGCGCGCGCTTTGGCCTTTTCCCCCGACGGGCAAACCCTGGCGACCAGCTTCGGCGAAAAAGACATCGCGCTGTGGGACCCGGCTACGGGCGCCCGCAAGGGCGTGCTCAAAGGAGACGGCTATGCCATCGGTCATCTGGCCTATTCCCCGGACGGCAGCTGGCTCGTTTCCACCTCCTACAACAATATGACGATATGGGATGCGCCCGCCTCCGCGCCCAAGGAAAAGCTCTCCACCGGCTATTACCGCGCCTTCACCTTCCTGCCGGACGGCACCTTGGCCGCGGCCAACGCGAAATCGCTGATCCTATACAGCCTCTACGGCGGCAAAAAAGCGGCACCCAAGCCGAAGGCCCCGGCCCGCCTGGAATTGGACGTCTCCTTTCGCGAGCCGTCCGGCAACCGGGCCTTGGACGCCGGCGAGGAAGGCGAGCTCGTCGTGAAGATCGCCAACCGCGGCAAGGGGAGCGCCTACGCGGTAAGGCTTCTCGCCGCGCTCGAGAAGCCGGCTCCGGGGCTGCGGCTCCCCCAGCCCCTGCTGGCGGGCGAGATCGCTCCGGGCAAATCGGTGACGCAGACATTGACGCTGCGCGCGACCGCCGGCATCGGCGCGCAGACGGTCACGCTTAAGATCGAAGCGCGTGAAGGCAACGGGTTCGACGCCGCTCCCCAGGTCATCGAGTTCCAGTCCCGCGCGCTGGAGGCGCCGCGACTGGAGATCGCCGGCCTGTCGCTGGCGGGCCAAGGCGTGGTCAAGGTCAACATGGTCAATAAGCTGACGGTCAAGGTGCGCAACAGCGGCCGCGGCGCGGCGCGGGACGTCAAGGCCGAGCTTGCGCTCGGCAGCCCGGAGATATTCCCTTCCGGCGAGACCGCGTACGCGCTGGGCACGCTCGCGCCCGGACAGACGGCGAAGGCGGACTTCGAGTTCTTCGTCAACGCCCGCTTCAAGGGCAAGAAGCTGCCGCTCGCGCTGAGCCTCAGCGAGTCGTTCGGACGCTTCGGCGTGCGGGAACAGCCGCTGCACCTGGCATTGGACGAGGCGCCTTCAGCGGCGCTGATTCAAGTACAGGAGCGCGAGCGCGAGGGAGCGCCGGCCGCGCCGGCGACGGCGGACGTGGACGCGCCCCCGCATACGGAGACCGCGCGTGATCCGGCGGCCTACGCCGTCGTCGTCGGCGTCGAGAAGTACCGGGAGAGCGGCCTCCCCGCCGTGGACTACGCGGCGCGCGACGCCCAGGCCGTGCACGCTTACTTGACGCAGTCCATGGGGTTCGACTCCCGCAATGTCATTTTGCTGCAGAACGAGAGCGCGGCGAAGACCGATCTGGAAAAGTACCTCGGCGCGTGGCTCAACAACCGCGTGACGAAGAAGAGCCGGGTATTCGTATATTTTGCCGGCCACGGCGCCCCCGACCCCGCCACCGGAGAGGGCTACCTCATCCCGTACGACGGTGACCCATCTTATACGAAGGAGACCGCCTATCCGCTCAAGAAGCTCTACGCGTCGCTGGCGAGCCTGCCCGCCGAGGAGGTGACCGTGGTCCTCGACTCCTGCTTCTCGGGCCGCGGCAAGCGGTCGGTCATCGCCAAGGGCGCGCGGCCGCTGGTGCTGACCAAATCCGAGAAGACGGCCGGGGAAAACACCGTCGTACTCAGCGCCGCCGGCGCCGACCAGATCAGCACCTTTCAACAGGACGCCGAGCACGGCCTGCTGACGTATTATCTGCTGCGCGGCCTGCGCGGGGACGCCGACGCGGACGGCAACGGCCGCATCACGACCGGCGAGCTCTTCGCCTACACGCAGCCGGCGGTGGAGCGGGAGGCGCGGCTGCAGAACGTATCCCAGACGCCGACGCTGGACCCCGCGCTCGACGCGCTCGGGCGCCGCGCGAACCATGTCTGGATACGCCTGAAGTGACGCCCGGATCGCGTTAGGATCAGCGCGGGCAGCCGCCCGGCGGGCGCAGCGGCAGGGCCGCGGCCCGCTGCGCACCGAGCCGCGCTTCCAGCTCCTTCTTATCAGCGGCGCCGATCTCGACGCAGGTTACGGCCGCCAGCGGAAAGGAGCGGAAAATCTTCGCTTCGAGATAAGCATCCGTTTCCTCATCGATCAGGCGCCAAAGAGCGTCATCCGCGGACTCCGCGGCGAGGCGCAGGCGCTCGCGCGACTGCGCCTGCTCTCGATATCCGGCGACGGCCAGCGCCGCCAGCGCTTTGCCGTAGTCCGCGGCGACAACCGCGTCTTCGGCGAAGGCTTGGCGGGCGCGCGACAGCTGCTCTCCGGCGGGGCGGCTTTGCGGATCGATCCCCATGCGGCCGAGCAGGTTGGCGCCGGACCGGCGGGTCGCGAAGGAATTCTTCCAGGCCGCGCTCGACAAGTGCACGACGATCGGCCCATACATCTCCGCCCAATCATTTTGCCCGGCCCCCGCGAACAAGTAGTCCGCCGCGCCGTACAGCGCGTCTTCTCCGGCCGGTATCAGACCGGTCTTTACCTGGGACGCCCCCTTAAGACCGGCCACCTGCTTGGGCGATAAAGCCAGGCCGTCTTCCGCCAGCAACGCGAACCGCGCGGCCCAGGTGCGAAAGAGGACGGGGGGATTGGAGGAGGAGACGCGCGCGACGAACGCTTTCTCGATAGCGCTGAGCGGCCTCAGCGCGTCGAGCATTTCCGCGACGGCCGGCGAAGAGAAGTCCGCCAGCGGCCGCTGCAGGGCTTCCTCCAACGGATGCCGGTAGGCGCGTTCTCCGGCTTCCAGCCGGAGCTTAAGGCGCTTGGCATAGGCGCGGGCGCCTGCATGACGCAGCACGGCGCGGGTCTCGGCTAGACGATGGTGCTTGAGCACGGGTTGCGGTTCGGGATAATCGGTGATAAGGTAAGCCGTTCCCAGACGCAGGCCCTTATCGGCGGCCGCCTTGGCCAGCGCGAAACCCTCGACATCGACCGTATCCGCGAGCGCCGCGGCACGTCTTAGAAACCGGCGCGTCTCAAGCAGCGGGCTCTCGACGGCGATATGGCAGGGCGGGCGGGCGTCGCCGGAAAGCTCGTTGGGGATATCCAATCGCTCGCCCGCTCGGGAGAGATAGCATGCGGGGTAAGCCAGGGAATAGGGAGGGAGATAGGTCAGGGCGCCCGCCGACCCGGCGAAATAAAGGGTCTCAAACTCCACGCCCGATTCCACCAGGCGGGCGATGGATGCGCCGAGGCTTTCGCCGTACCAGCTGTCTTCAACAGCGACGGCGACCAAAGTAGTCGTCGCGACGCGGACGGTGAACGCTCGCCAGCCTTCCCCGCTCAGCTGCGCGGCGGGCGCGAGCTCTTCCTTGAGCTCATCGTAATAGCCGAGAGCGAGAACGTCGAATCGCCGCGGCAGCCCGGAGTTCTCCATAAACGGCGCGAGCAGCAGATCATCTCTCGATCGGGGAGCGTGATCGTCAAGCCGGAAGACCCGCGGCGCGGCGCCTGCGAGAAGCACTTTAAGCAGCGCCAGCTCGTGCAGGTAAAGAGAGCGGTTCGCGAAACCGTCCAGGACGAGGGCGTATCCCCCCTCCCGGCAAGCGGAGAACCTGGCCCGGAACCCATTGGTGGTTCCCGGGAAATTGAGCAGGCGGGGAGCCGCGGCGGCGCAGTGCGGAGGCCAGGGAACGTCCGCCGCGGGAGAAGCCGCGATACGCAGGCCCTCTTCCGACGCCGACGAAGCCAAAGCGCCGAGCGCTCCCAGCCGGGAGTCCGCATAGCCGCGGGCATCCTCCATCGGCAGATCGGCCGGATCCGCCGCCGCGATTTCCTCCGGCCAGCCTTCCCGCAGCTCCCGCGAAGTCGACGCACCGGCGATGAACGGCGCGAAGAGCCGGACATCCGGCCGGCCGAAGTAGCGGAGAGTCCGCCGGCCCGCCTCCGCGAGGGCGGCGCGGCCGGCCGCATCCGATCCGGCGGCATAGCCCTCTTCGACACGGCGGATTAACTCGCGAATGGTGGGGTTGCCGGACCGCGTCTTCGCCTGGGCGGGCTCCAGACCTGCGGCCAGTTCGGGCGCGAGGCCATAGCGTCCCAGATAGTATTTAAGGCTCCAGGCGGCATCGATCGCGGCCCGGCGGACCGCGGCGTCCTCGGGATTCTTTCCCGCCGGCGTCCGCACCGGAGCCGCTGCGCAGCCGGCCGCCAGCAGGACCGCGAGCGGGAGGAACAGCCGGCCGCGGGTCATTTGCATCCCGCCGCTGCCAGCCGCTGCAGCAGCGCGCGCTGCGCCGGGTGCCAGGCGCATGCGGGCCGGGCCGCGACGATCATACTCTCCGCCTCGGCGACATCCTTGGCCACGCCGCGCAGCAGCAGCACCGCCGCCGCCAGAGCCGCCGATCGCCCATGACCGTTAGCGCAGTGGATGAATACGCCCCCCTCAGCCGACGCCGCCTGGCGTGCGAGCTCCATGAACGCGCCTTCCTCCGGCACAAAGGCATCAAGAGTCGGCAGTGACTTATACCCGCGGCGCGGCGCGTATTTAAGCCGGGGGAACTCGCTGGTCATATCGATAATTAATGTCACCGCCTCCGGGAGCTCCCTTTCGTAAGCGCGCCGCCCTAAAAACAAACCGGGAACGATCTCGTCCAGCACGTTTTCTCGTGAGAAAAATATCTGCGCGTGCCAGGTCGCCCAATTGATGAGCAGAAAGGGCAGCATGAGGACAACGATCCACCAGCGCATGGTGCCGTCATCGCGCTTGCCGAATACCCGTCCTGCCAAACCGAAATAAGCGCTGCCGACGGCCAGGCAGTTGGCGGCGGGCCACAGCATCAGCTGCTTCCAGCCGCCGCCGTCAAGCGACCAATAGACAAGCAGGGCGCCGATCGAGAGGAAGGCGGCGGCTATCAGTTGGTGGGGGCGCTTGCGGCGCATGCTTTACACCCTCAAGCGGTCTTTTTCGCCGTCTTTTTCAGCTCACGGTCCCAGTGCTTGTTGGCGTTGCGGATATAGACATCGTGCGCGATGAGCGGCTTCTCGAGCACGGCGCGGGTCGGCTCGGAGATCGCGCCGTTTTCGACGACTTCCCGTCCCGCCGCCCGCACGGCCTTCATGTAGCCGCGCAGCATGAACCGCAGCATCGCCGACTCCACCCTGAGGAGCTCGCCCTCCCCGCGGTAGATCTCGGCGATGACCTCCGAGTGCATATTGCGCGCGATCCGCCGGAACAGCAGCTTCAGCACCTGGAAATGACTCTGCTCGGGGAAGCCGCAGTTGGAGATGACGACGATCTTCGGCACGCCGACGGCCTTGACGTGCCGGTACTCGCCCGCCGAATCCTTCGCAAAATGAGGATCAATGAGCGGCACCATCCGGTCCATGAAATTCTTCATCAGGCCCGAGACGTTGTCGACGTAGAGCGGCGTCGCGAAGACTACGATGTCGCTGTGCGCGAACCGGGGCAGCAGCTCGGCCATATCGTCCGGCATCGCGCATTTGCCGGGAGTTCGCGTCCAACACTTGAAGCAGCCGCGGCAGTGCTTGATCTTCTTCTCCGCGAGCAGGACATTCTCGACTTCGGCGCCGGCCGCGGCGGCGCCGCCGAGGAACGCCTCCACGAGAATATGGGTATTCCCCTTGCTTGCGCGCGCGCTGCCGTTGAAGGCCGTGATTTTCATTCGGCGAGCACCCCCGCTTTCTTAAGGGCCGCATAGACGTTCTGCGCCAGGAGCTGGTTGCCCACGGGTTTGAGGTGGTCGTCGTCTTCCATGTACTTCGTGCGCGGCTCCTTGGCGAAGAGCTCGGAATAGAACTTCTCATTGTCGATGAGCGGCAGATCGTATTTCTTCGCGACCTGCGCGATAATCCGGTTCGCGCTCTTGTAGGTCACCGGATAGTTCTGCACCACGACCTTGACGTTCTTCTCCCGGCTCATGCGCACGATCTCGTCCCAGGTCTCGAGCCGCTTGCGGTCGACGTAGCGGTCCATCTCCTCGCGGTCGAGCAGGATCTTGCGAAAATGGCGAAAGTACTCGTTGTGCGCCAGCTGCGGGTGCTTCTTCTCGGACTCCCGCAGCACCTTGAGGACATCGTCCGCCGTATAACGGCTCTGGACCCGGTAGGCCTGGGTGAAGTGGTAGTTCGCCGAGTTGAAGTAGTCGTTCCAGAAATCCTCGGGGAAGGTCTGCGCGATATCGAGCAGCAGCGCGAAAAGGTCGTCGTAGCGGTGCTGCAGCTGGTAGAACCGGCCGGCGTAATCGGTCAGCAGGTCGGTAAAATCGCCGATGACCTCGATGTCGAAATCCGCCTGCTGGATATCATCGGCGAAGGCGGTCTCAATCTTCGCCGCGAGCTCCGGGGCTAGATTTCTGTGCGGATCCCCGTCCAGGCTTTTTTTGTGCTGCTCGTAGACGTCCAGCAGCAGCTTAAACTTCTCCTCGTTGCTCGCGGGAGCTCCCCCCGCGTCGATCCCGTGCCGCGCCGCCAGGTTCAGCTTGATGTGCCGGTAGACCTTATAGAGCCGCAGCGTATACAGCCATCCGCGCGGCAGCACGTCGTACCAGAAGGTATCGTCCTTGAGCTTGCGCTCGCGGATCAGCGGGATATTGAACATGTCGGCGGCGCCGACCAGGATGACGACCGCATCGGGGAGCTGCTCGGGCGGATTCGTCTCCAGGTAGTGCTTCAGCTTAAGCGCCACCCCGAAGGTGCTGTCTTCGCAGTAGCCGAGATTGTAGACCGCCGTCCACTCTCCGGCGTCGGCGAAATTCCTGTACAGGTAGTATGGATAGCTGTGGTAGCTCTTGACGTTGCCGCCGTTGGTCAGGCTGTCCCCCAGCGTGAGGATCAGCCGGTCCCGCTTCGCCTCCGGCCGGTACCGCTCGAAGGTCTCATCGACATGATAGACCCGCTCCTCGAACGGCGGGACGAACTCGCGCTGGCGGGCGGCGGTCACCGCGAAACCGGTCAGCCGCAGGCCGGCCTCAAGAACCGCGAGACAAAAGAGGAGGCTCCCGCCGAGTACCGCGAACTTGACGCGCATGGAGTTTCGGTATTTAGCCAGCTTTCCCATCGTTAAAGCTTATCTTTTTGCGCCCGCGAGCGCCGCGTAGACGCCGCGCGCCAGCTGCTCATAGCCGGCCGGCGTCAGGTGATCGTCGTCGACCAGGTACGCCTCCCGCCCGTCCTTGGCGATCAGCTCGCCGAACCGCGAGCGGTTGTCGATCAGCGGCAGGCCGTGCTTCTCGGCGACGCGGCCGATAATCCGGTTGGCGCTCTTGTAGACCACCGGATAGTTCTGCAGGATCAGCGTGATCTGCTGCTCCCGCGCCAAGCGCGCGATCTCGTCCCAGGCCTCCATCCGCTTGCGGTCCACGTACTCATTCATCTCCTCGCGGTCCTCGAGCAGCTTCATGAAGTGCTGAAAGTGCTCATTGGCCGCGAGCGCGGGGTGCATATCCTTTGATTTTACCAGCGCCGCGCGCACCTCTTGCGCCGTAAAGCGGCTCTGCACGCGGTAGGTCTGAATAAGGTTGTAGGATGCGGTATTGTCGGAAACCGCCAAATCGGGCCAAAAATCCCGCGGCAGGCTGACGGCCATATCCAGCAGCAGCGCGAAGAACTCGTCGTACCTGTGGCGCACCGTATACACGCGGCCCGCGTAATTGGACATCATCTCCAAAAAATCCGGAACGCTCTCGAAGTCGAAGTCGCCATGCTGGACGTCGCCGCCGAAAGCCGCCCGCAGTTCCCGCGCCGACGCGGGGGCCAGCGGTCCGCCGTGCTTAAGCTGCTCGAACACCTTGCGCAGCAGCGCCAGCTTCTCCTCGTTGGTCTTGCGGTCCGCACCCGGAACGGAACGGGGCGTCGCGAGGCTTAGACGAATATGCCGGTAGACTTTATAGAGCCGCAGCGAATACCAGCCGCCGCCGGGCGGAACGTCGTGCCAGAAGGCGTCGTCCCGAAGCCGGCGGGCGCGCAGCAGCGGGATATTGAACAGGTCCGCGGCGCCGACCAGGATGACGATCGCGTCGGGCTTGCGCTCGGGCCCGGCCGTGCGCAGGTAGTTCTTCAGCTTCAATGCCACCCCGAAGGTGCTGTCCTCGCAATAGCCGAGGTTGTAAACCGCGGCGCGGCGCCCCGCGTCGGCGAAGCTCTGGTAAAGGTAGTACGGATAGCTCTGGCGGCTGCGCACATTGCCGCCGTTGGTCAGAGAGTCGCCGAAGGTCAGCACCAGATAATCCCCCTCGCGGCGCGGATTAAAGCGCTCGAAGGAATCGTCGTGGTGCAGCCCCTCGTCGGGCAGGAACTCCCGCTGCCGCGAGGACGTGACGGCGAAGCCCGTCAGCCGCAGCCCGAGCTCGGCGGCCGCGAGGCATAACAGCAGGCTGCCCGTAAAAACCGCGAGCTTGGCTCCGCGCGAGTTGCGGTATTTCTCCATCATGACGGGAATTTCAACCCCGCCAGTTTTTCATACACATTGCGCGCCAGCAGCTCATTGCCGAGCGGGGTCAAATGATCGTCGTCTTCGAAGTACTTGGCACGGCCGTCCTTGGCGATCAGCTCGGCGAAGAACCTTGCGTTGTCGATGAGCGGCAGCTGGTGGCGCTCGGCGACACGCCGTAAAACCTCGTTGGCGCTCTTGTAGGTCACCGGATAATTCTGCAAAACCACCTGAATGCCCTTCTCCCGGGCCAGCCGCACAATCTCGTCCCATGCCTCCTCGCGCATGCGGTCGACTTGGCGGTCCACCTTATCCCGGTGGAGCAGGATGCTCTGGAAGTGGCGAAACGAATCATTGCCGCGCAGGTAGGCATGTTCCGCGGCGGACCGTTCGAGAACTTTGAGAATCTCGTCGGCGGTACGCGCGCTCTGCACCCGGTAGGCCTGCACCAGGTTGTAGTTCGCCGTGTCCTCGTCATTGACGCCGGGCTCCGCCCAGAAATCGCGCGGGAAGGCAACGGCGACGTCCAGCAGCAGGCCGAAGAACTTGTCGTAGCGGTGGCTCGCCGTATACACCCGGCCGGCATAGCTGGTCAGCAGATCCAGGAACTCCGCCGTCCTTGAAAAGTCGAGCGGAGAGTAGCGGAGATCATCGGCGAAGGCCGCCTCGATCTTCTCGACGAGCTCGGGAGCCAACGGCCCTCGCTTCCCCTTATGCCGCTGGTAGGCATCCAGCAGCACCGCGAGCTTCCGCTCGCTGGCCGTCCGGTCCGCCGGCGCTCCGCCCACGCCGCGCCGAACGCCCAGATTGAGCCGGATATGGCGATAGACCTTGTACAACCGCAGCGCACGCAGCCCCCCTTGGGGCAGCATATCCTGCCAGTAGGTATCGTCGCGAAAATGCCCCTGCTGGATGAGCGGGATATTAAACATATCCGCGGCGCCGACCAGGAAGACGGCGGCGTCGGGCAGCTCGTCGGCCGGATGCGTCTGGATATAGGCTTTCAGCTTCATCGCCGAGCCGAATGTGCTGTCTTCGCAGTAGCCCATATTATAGACCGACGTGCGGCGTCCGGCCTGGGCGAAGTTTTTATAGAGGAAGTAGGGGTAGCTGTGGTAGCTCGCGACATTGCCGCCGTTGGTCAGCGAATCGCCGAGCGCCAGGATCAGCAGCTCGCGCTTGCCGTCCGCACGGTAGCGTTCAAAAGTAACGTCGTCGTCATCCGCCGCGTCCGCAAACGGCGGGACAAACCGGCGCTGCCGGGAAGCCGTTACCGCATAGCCGGTCAGCCGCAGGCCGGCTTCAACGACGGCGAGGCAGACAAACAGGCTGGCGCCGAATATCGCGAGCTTGACGCCGAGCGAATTATTGAATTTACCGAGCTGTTTCATCGGTGAGAGAGTATTTTACTATAGCCCTCACCGACGGGCCGTGTCAATGAGGGCTTTTAACCGCGGTACTTGGCAAGCAGCTCGCGAACCCGGTCCAGCGGCAGCGCCGGAGCGAGATGGCCGTCGGCGCCGCGCATGCCGTCGGCCATGCACATCGAGTTGAGGATCGCTTCTTCCGTCGCATCGACCGCCGCGGCATACAGCGGGTCCATGCAGTCGTCGAGCAGGACCTTCATCCGGTAGAGCATCTTGCGGCTGCTGCGCGGAACCGCATTCGCCGTTGAAAAGCCGACGATAATCTCGCCGGAGCCGTGCGCGGCGAACGAACCGGCCCGTCCGATTCCCAGACCGACCCGCTTGGCGATGCGGTTGACCTGGTTGGGCAGCAGCGGCGCGTCGGTGGCGAACACGGCGATAATGCTGCCGTAGGTGTCCTCGCGATGCGGCTGCTGCGTGAAGTCCGGCTTCAGGGAGCGGCCGACGGGGACGCCGTCCATCCGCAGGTCTTCCATGCGGCCGAAGTTGCTCATAACCAGGACGCCCAGCACGTAGTTCATGTCCGCGGTCTTGATGCGGCGCGACGACGTACCGATCCCGCCCTTGAAGTCGCAGGTAACCATACCCGTGCCGCCGCCGACGCTGCCCTCGATGACGCGGCCGCTCTGCGCGCTGTCGATCGCGGCGGCGACGTGGCGGGCATGCACGTGGCGCCCGGCGATATCATTGAGCCAGGAATCGTCGCACTCGCCCACCACCGGAATAACAACGTCCTCGCGGTTGCCGATCTCGGGATGCTTGCCGATCATGTACTGGACCAGCGCCTCGGAGCAGCGGCCGACCGAAAGCGTATTGGTCAGCAGGATCGGCGTCTCGATCAGGCCCCATTCCATCACCTGGGTCAGGCCCGATATTTCCCCGGCGCCGTGCAGGACAAATCCCCCGCCCACAACCCGGTTCATGAACACGTTCCCGGCCATGGGGAGGATGGCCGTCACTCCGGTGCGGACCGGCCCGCGGCCGCGCACTAGCGGCCCCTCGCCTTCGATGAGGGTCGTATGCCCGACCTGGACGCCGGGCACGTCGGTAATGGCATTGTAGCGGCCGGCCTGGAACGTCCCGATACGGACGCCCAGGTCACGCACGCGGCATCTTGATTCGTTATTCATCACACCTGCAGCAGCAGCTTCCTTTTTTCTCTGAGCCGGCGGATGGCGGGAGACAGTATCTCGCCGATCAAAGTCCGATAGTCCATCCCCGCGCCTTCCGCGATCAGGCAGAGATCGGACCAGCCGGGGGTCAGCCCCGGCAGGGGGTTGCACTCCATGAAGTGCGGACGCCCGTTCGCGTCCAGGCGGAAGTCAAAGCGCGCGACATCGCGGCAGCCCAAGGCGTAGAATCCCTTGCGCGACATCCGCTCGAGCTCATTCTTGAGCCGGTCATCGATCTGGGCGGGAGCGTCATAGCCGATCTGCGCGTTCACGTTCAGCTTGGTGACGAACGAGTAGATCGGGAACTTCTCATCGGCGTTGAGGAACTTAACCTCCATCGGCGGCAGAACGCGCGGCCGGCGCTCGCCGAGCAAGGCCACCGTAAACTCCCGCCCGGGCAGGTACTCCTCGGCCAATGCCGCCTGGCCGTATTTGCCGATGAGATCGGCGGCGATCGCCCGGAGCTCGGCCTCATTGTGGACCACGCTGCGGCTGGCCACGCCCTTCGAGCTTCCTTCGGCCACCGGCTTGACGACCATGGGGTAGTTCATGTGCGCCGGCACCCGCTCTTTCCCCGTCACCAGCAGCAGAAACGCCGGCGTGCGCAGCCCCTCCTCCCGCACAATGCGTTTGGCCATGCCTTTGTCCAGGGTCAGCGCCATGGTCGCGGAGTCGGAGCCGGTATGCGGGATATTCAGCAGCTCGAGAAGCGCGGGGATCTGGGCTTCCCGGTTGCGGCCGCGTATCCCTTCGGCGACGTTAAACACGACGTCGACATTGGACACCGCGAGCAGGTTCGGCAGCTCCGGCGTGGCCTCGAGCTCGACGACTTCATGGCCGTAGGACGCGATCGCGTCACTGATGGCGTGAATGGTCTTCGGGGCGTCGAACTCCGCCTCCTGATCCGTGTCGTTGTCCGCCGTGGGAATCAACCGCTTTACGTTGTAGGTAAAGCCCACACGCAGCTTCTTCGCGCCCGCGCTCCTCGCGGTTCCCGTCCGCAGCGAGAAGCCGTAGCGCTTGGCGGCGCTGGCCAGGATGGTGTTAAGCACGGCGTCCATGCCGTGCAGTCCGACCGCCTCCGCGGCGAGGTAGATTCCCGCTTCGGGCTCCAGGCTGGGCAAAGCGTTGGCCTCGATGAAATAGATATCCTCCTGCGGCGTGATCCGGAAGTCGATGCGGCCTAAATCCCGTATCCCGAGCGCCGGGAATATCTGCTGCGCGTAAGCCAACAGCCGGCGCTGCGTTTCGGGGACGAGATCGTCGAGCACCTGCGGCGCCACCTGCTCGCTGTTATCGTTTTTGAGCTGATAATCGTAGATCTGCAGGGAGCTGTTCGCTTTTTCCGGCGCCAGCTGGAAAGCATAGCCCACCGGCGGCAGGATGCCTTTGCTGCGCGGCGCCGCCCCTTCCAGAAAGGCGATCGAGACGTCCCGTCCGGGGATGAACTCCTCGGCCAGAACCCCGGCCGCGTAGCGCTCAAGGCCCTGCGCCGTCCGCTCGCGCAGTTCGGCGGCCGTATGCACCACCGAGAGCTCCGTGATCCCCTTGGAGCTGCCCTCGAAGTTCGGCTTCACGATCAGCGGGTAGCGCAGCCCGAGACTGACCAGATCGTCCATCCGCGTGATGAACTTGGAGCGCGGGACCGGAACGCCCTGGGCCGCCAGGAGGCGCTTGGTCATGTCCTTGTCGAGAGTTATCGTGCAGACATAGGCGTCGGAGCCCGTAAACGGCAGGCCGAGCTGCTCGAACATCCCCGGGAAGAAGGCCTCGCGGTAGCGCCCCGTCGCCCCCTCGGCGGTATTAAAGACGAGCGACGGGTTGAGCGCCTCCAACCGCGCGATGGTCCGCGACGGCGGGCCGCCCACCTCGACCAGATCGACCCGGTGCCCGAGCCGCGTCAGGGAATCTTTAATGGCGTCGACGGTCTCCAGACTGTCGAACTCGGCTTCCTCTTCAATGAGACGCTGCCGGAGGTTGTGGGTGAAGGCGATATTCATCAGGTTGTGTATTGTACTACGTGTTGAGCCCAAAATGGTTCCTACCGGGCATTGGCGCCGCGGACGGATATTGACCAACACGGGCGTTTTTGATATCAGAGATACTCCGGACCCTTATCAACCTAAAACCCTCAACCCAAAACCATGGCCAAAATTGACGCGTTCTTTAAACTGATGTTCGAGCAGGGAGCGTCCGATCTGCACCTGGTCTCAGGACAGCGGCCGATCGTGCGCCTCAACGGCGAGATGGAACGCATCAAGTACGAAGTGCTCGAAAACGACAAGCTCAAAGACATGCTCTACGAGATCGCCCCCGAGATCAAGTGCAAGCAGTTCGAGGAAACCGGCGATGTGGACTTCGGCTACGAGGTCGTGGGCATGGCGCGCTTCCGGGCCAATTTTTTCAATCAGCGCAACGGCTGCGCGGCGGTGTTCCGGCAGATTCCGAGCAAGGTGCTGACCGCGGAAGATCTGGGCCTGCCGCCGATCCTGCTGCAGGCCGCGATGTACAAGAAGGGCCTGGTCCTGGTAACCGGCCCGACGGGGAGCGGCAAATCGACGACGCTGGCCGCGATGATGGACCATGCCAACAAGAACCGCCGCGACCACATAATCACCGTTGAGGATCCTATTGAGTTCGTACACCAGAGCCAGGGATGTCTCGTCAACCAGCGCGAGGTCGGCAGGGATACCCGGTCCTTCGCGTCGGCCCTCAAGGGCGCCCTGCGCCAGGACCCCGACATTATTCTCGTCGGCGAAATGCGCGACCTCGAGACGATCCGTCTGGCGGTGGAGGCGGCGGCGACGGGACACCTCGTCTTCGGCACCCTGCATACCATCAGCGCCCCCAAGACCGTGGACCGCGTCATCGAGGTCTTCCCGCACGAGGAGCAAAGCCAGATTCGCAACACCTTGGCGACGAGCCTGAAGATGGTCGTGGCCCAGAACCTCTTCCGCCGCATCGACAAGAAGGGCCGATGCTGCGCCCTGGAGATCATGGTATGCACCAGCGCCATCTCCAACCAAATCCGTGAGAACAAAACCCATCAGATGCAGTCGTCGATCGATACCGGCAAGAAGCAGGGAATGCAGTCTTTGGACTCCGGGATCATGGAGCTCCTGGACAAGGGCTGGATCAGCGCCGAGGAGGCTTTCGACAAGTGCATCGACAAGGCCAAATTCCTGCCGCGGCTAACGGAGAAGCCGGCCGACTACTTCGGCTGAGCACCCAACTATGAGAAAAGCGCAAATCGACTATATGCTGGGAAGGATGCTGCGCTCCTTTTCCGGCGTCTCGGACCTAAACATCTCGGTCGACCGGCCGCTGCAGGTCGAATCATCGGGCCAGCTGATGAAGGTGCCCATTCAGCCCGACATCGAAAAACTGACCCCGTTTCAGACCGAGGTTTTTGCCCTCAACCTCATCCATAACGACCAGCGCCTGTTCAAAAAACTCCTCGAAGAAGGCTCCTGCGACAGCTCGTACGCCTTAGCCGACGCCCGGTTCCGCGTGAACATCTTCTCCCAGCGGGGCAAGTACTCGATCGTACTGCGCAAGCTGGAGACCCGGATCGCGACCCTGAAGGACCTCAACATGCCGGACGCCTTCTACAAAATGCCCAAGGAGAAGAACGGGCTCGTCCTGGTGACCGGAGCCACCGGCAGCGGCAAGTCGACGTCGCTGGCGGCGCTCCTGCGCGAGCTCAACGAAACCCAGTCGATCCACATCGTTACGCTTGAGGACCCGGTCGAGTTCGTGCACCGGAATATCAAGGCGACGTTCAACCAGCGCGAGCTCGGCGGCGATTTCGACACTTTCTCCAGCGGCCTGCGCGCCGCGCTGCGCCAGGGGCCGAAGGTCATCCTCGTCGGCGAGATGCGCGATCGCGAGACCGTCGAGCTGGGGATGAAAGCCGCCGAGACCGGCCACCTCGTAGTCAGCACTTTGCACACCATAGACGCCGGGCAGACGATCAACCGCATCGTCGGCATGTTCAGCCAGGAGGAGGAGCTGCAGGTCCGCCAGCGTCTCGCCGAGACGATCCGCTGGATTGTCGGCCAGCGTCTGGTGCCGAAGACCGGGGGCGGCCGCCTGGCCATCCATGACATCCTGGGCAACAATATGCGGACCAAGGAGTCCATTCTGCAGGGCGAATGCGAGGGCAAGACCTTCTACGAAATCCAGGAGGCGAGCCAGGCCTTCGGCATGCAGACCTTCGACCAAGCGCTGATCGCGGCTTTCGAGAAGAATCTGGTTTCCAAAGAAAACGCCGAGCTCTACGCGACCCATAAGCCGGTCGTCCAGCGCGGAATCGACCGCATTAAGCAGGGCCGCGGCGAGAAGACAACCGAGATCGAGGGCCTGGTCCTTGAATCCGAAGCGGAAGGGGCCGCGGTATAAACCATGAATATCACCTGCAAATCCTGTGCCGCAGAGCTAAACCTGCCGGACGACAAGATCCCCCAGAACATTCCCCGCATCACCGTAAAGTGCCCGAAGTGCCAGCAGCCGATCGTGATCGAGTTCAATAAGCCGGCCGCCCAAGCGCCCGCGGCCGCGCCGCCCACTGAGGATATCCCTCAGCCGGCCGCCCCGCCGCCGCCCGCCGAGCCCCCGCCGGAAGAGGAGTTCGACGAAATCGAAGGCCTCGCGGAAGGCGACCGCCTGGCCATGGTCTGCTTTGACGACTCCGCGGCCCGGGACGCGGCAAAGAAGGCGCTGGAGAACCTTGCGTATGCCGTGCACACCCCCGCCAAGCCGGCGGAGGGAGTCTTCTGGCTGCGGCGCTATAAATACGAGGTCGTCCTCGTCCACCGCGACTATGGCGGCTCGGAAGCGGAGAATCCGGTGCTGCGGTACCTGCGGCCGCTGGCGATGTTGCACCGCCGGGAAATGTGCGTCGGGCTGGTCGGCAAGGACATAAAGACCCTCGACAATATGACGGCTTTCGCCAAGAGCGCGAACTTTGTCATCGCCGAGGGAGACCTGGAAAAGCTCGAGGATATCACGCGCAAGACCGTGGCGGATAACGACAAGTTCTATCGACCATTCAAAGAAGCGCTGCGTGAAGCGGGCAAGGTTTAGCCAAGGATAATATGCTGTTTGTCGACAAGCTCAAGCTCCTAAAAGCCATCCCCATGCTGCACCGCCTCCCGGACCGGCAGCTCACGACTCTGGGCGGATTTCTGCGGCCCCGCGAGCTCAAGCACGGCGAGGTCCTGTTTCAGGAAGGCTCCATGGGGATGAGCCTGTATTTCGTATCGCGCGGCCAGATCCGGATCTCGATGCACGTCGCCGGCGATGAGCACCAGGACCTGGCGTTCTTCAACCCCGGAATCCTGTTCGGCGAGGCGGCGCTGATCGATAAGTCCACCCGCAGCGCGAGCGCCAGCGCCGTCGGCGACACGCTGCTGTTCGAGCTCTTCCGCGGAGACCTGGACCGCTGGGCCAAACAGAACCCGCAGCATGCGGTGCAGTTCTTCGCCGAGCTGGTGCACGTCCAGTCGACACGCCTGCGCCGGACCTCGACCGAGCTCACTTTACACTCGGTGCTGGCGAACCTTATGCTCGACGACAGCGAGTCCGAGCAGGAGTTCATGGCCAAGGTCATCGACGGCATTCTGCCGCACCTGGAAGACGGGTGGTCGGCGGCGGCGCAGCTGGACGGTCAAGCCCTGGTCTCGCAGGGCGGCTTCGATTTCACGCCGGTCGCCGAACAGCTCGGCGAGACCGTGGCCAAGGGCGGCGCCTGGTACGATGACTCGACCTACCATGTCACGCTGCTGGGGGGCGGGGACGTTCTCGGCCGCCTGATCTTCCATGCGCCCGCCGTGCTGCAGAAAGAGGATCAGGACGAAATCGGCCGGACGCTGAGCGGCGCTTCGCGCATGGTTTCGATCGCGCTCCGAGCCCGGCGGCCCTGACCGGCGTCGTGAGCGTCAAGCTCCCCCCAAAACGCGCCGCCCTATTCGACCTGGACGGAACCTTGGTCGACACCGAACCCATTCACTGCGCGAGCACCAACCGCGTCCTTGAGCCGCTCGGCGCCCGCATGACCTACGAGGAAACGTTCCAGTATATCGGCTGGTCCGAGATACCCTTCTGGGAGGACCTCGTCCGCCGCTTCAACCTGCGCGTCGATCCCCATGAGCTCAAAGCCCGCCGCTCCGCGGCCTATATCGAGCTGATAGGGAGCGGCAGGCTTGAGCCGCTGCCGGGCGCACGGGAGCTGCTGCGAGCCTGCCGCGCCGCCGGGATGCCCTGCGCCATCGCCTCCTCCTCGCCGCGCGAACAGATCGCGGCGAATTTACGGGCCTCCGGACTGGCCGACTTCTTCCAGGCGACGATCTCCGGACATGACGATGTCGAGCGCGGCAAGCCCCATCCGGACATCTACCTGGCGGCGGCCGCCGCCGTCGGCGTCGCCGCCGCGGAGGCGGTAGCCTTCGAGGACACGGTGACCGGGGTGCGTTCCGCGAGCGCGGCCGGCTGTCTGGTCGTTCTCATCCCCCGGCCCTACACCGGCGGGTTGGAAGGGCTCCAGCCGGACTTCGCGGTCGCAAGCCTCGCGGATATCGAGCTCGGCTAATCCCGCCCTGCGGCGGGACCGTCCGCCGTCAGCGCCCGGTAAACATTCTCCGCCATGATCTCGTAGCCGGCGGGAGTTAGATGGTCGTTATCCTCGAGATAGGCTTCCCGTCCGCCCTTTTCGAGCAGTCCCGCGAAGTGCTTCCGGTTGTCCACCAGCATGAGACCATGCTTGCGTGCGACCTCCGCGAGCACCCGGTTGGCGCTCTTGTACTCTACCGGATAGTTCTGCAGCACGACCCGGATGCCGCGCTCCCGGCTCAGGCGGACGATCTCGTCCCAGGCCTCCATGCGCCGGCGGTCGACGTAGCGATCCATAGCGTCGCGATCGGACAGGTATTTGCGGAAGTTAACGAACATCCCGTTGCCCAGCAGGCCGGGATGCTTGGCGGCGCCCGCATCGAGAACCCGCAGCACATCCTCGGCCGTATACTTGCTCTGCAGCTGATAGGTCTGCACGAAGAAGTAGCTCGCCGTATCGAACTCCGGCGTCCAGAACGCCGCGGGGAACTTCTCCGCCATATCCAGCAGCAGCGCGAAGAACTTGTCGTAGCGCGCTCGCGGCGTATAAACGACGCTCGCATAGTCGGCCAGAAACGAGGCGAAGTCGGCGGCCGAGCGCATATCCAAATCGTCATGCGACGTCTCCTCCCGCGAGAAGGCCTGATGGATCTCGTCCACCAGCGCGGGCGCGAGCGGCTTGGCCTGATCCCCGCCCATGTCCCGCGTATGCGCGGCGTAGACCCCCAGCAGGGTCGCGAGCCGCTTCTCCATGGACAACCCCTCTTCCTCGCCGTCCGCGTCCGCGCCGTAGCGCGCCAGCCAGCTCAATTTGATGTGACGCCAAACTTTGTACAGGCGCAAAGTATAGACCCAGCCCGCCGGCAGCACATCCGCCCAAGAGGTGTCGTCGGCCGTCATCTTCTTCTCCACCAGCGGCAGGTTGAATAAATCAGCGGCGCCGACGAGCACCACGATGGTATCCGGACCCCGGCCCTCCGGGTTTTCCGCCAAATAGCGCTTGAGCTTGGCCGCCACGCCGAAGGTGCTCTCTTCGCATTTCGCGATATTGTAAACCGCCGCGCGCGCGCCGGAGTCGGCGAAGCGCCGGTAGAGATAGTAGGGGTAGCTGTGGTAGCTTTTGACGTTGCCGGCATTGGTCAATGAATCGCCGAAGGTCAGGATCAGGCGGCCCCGGCCGCGGCCGTCGCGGTAGCGCTCGAACGCCGAATCCGAATCGGCGATGGCGTCATCATACGGCGGGGTAAACGCCGCCGTCCGGCCGGCGGTCACGGCATAGCCGGCGGCGCGCAGGCCGAGCTCCAGCAGCGTCAAGCTCAGCAGCAGGCTGACGAAGAAAATCCCGAGCTTTACGGCCGGGGAATCCCGATATTTGGAAATCAGCTTCTTCACAGGAACGGAGTCCGACGCCGACTTATTGTATCCTATCGCTGATGCGACCGCCAACGAAGCTCAAGACCGCCGCCGCCTGCGCCCTGGCCGTCCTGCTGCTCGGCGCCTGCGGCCGGACGCAGGAAGAGCTCACCCGGGACCTCTACGAAGCCGCGGCGGTCGGCGATGCCGAGGACGTGCGCCGTCTGCTGCGCAAAAATCCGGCGCTGGCCAAAGGCTCCGATATCGTTTTCACCCGCAAGTCCCCTCTGCACGTGGCGAGCGAGCGCGAGGTGGTAACGGCGCTGCTGGAAGCCGGCGCCGACATCAACGCGGTCGACGTCATGGGGCTGACGCCGCTGCATACGGCCAAGCGGCCCGAGATCGTCGACATCCTGATCGCGGCGGGCGCCGACGTGAAGGCGCAGGGAGCGGTCGGCGCGACGCCGCTGCATATGGCGACTTTCCCCAATGTCGCCCAAGCCCTGCTGAAGCACGGCGCCGACATCGAGGCGATGTCGCGGGACCGCGGCACCCCGCTCTACTCGCAGACGCTCGACGGCCGCTTCAGCATCGTCGAGATGCTGCTGCATGACGGCGCGGACGTCGCGCGCGCCGAGCCGTCCAGCGGGCGCACGCCCCTGCACGCCGCCGCCGCCGCGGGCTCCACGGATATCGTCGAACTGCTGCTGCGCTCCCGCGCCGACATCAACGCCAAGGACAAGGCCGGAGATACCCCGCTATGCGCCGCCGTTCGCGGCGACCAGCTCTTCACCGCCCGCCTGCTGCTGAATAAGGGCGCGCGGAAAGGGCAAGCGGGCGAGCTCGCGAAAAGCCCGGAGATGAAGCGGCTCTTCGGCGCCAAATGAGATTCGCCGCGCTCTTGGCGCTGCTGCTCGCCGGTCCCGCCGCGGCGGGAGAACTCGCGCCGCTGCCGCCCGTACCGGAGCTGGACAGCGCAGAGGTCGCGCTCGGCCGCACGCTGTTTTTCGACTTCCGCCTCTCCGGCGACGCCACCACGGCCTGCTCGATGTGCCACAACCCGGACTATGCCTACACCGACGGCCTGGAGCTGTCCGAAGGCTATCCTTCGACGCTGTATTTCCGCAATACCCCCACCACCTTTAATACGAGCTTCAAACAGCACCTGTACTGGGACGGCCGCTTCCCCGCCAGCGACCTTAATTCGGTAATCCGGGACCATCTATCCGAGGCGCATTTCATGCAGGCGGACGGACGGCTGCTGGTCGAGCGCCTGCGGCAAATCCCGGATTACGTCCGTGACTTTCAAAATGTCTACGGCGGCGAGCCGGACTACGGCAAGCTGCTCAAGGCCCTGACGGCCTTCGTCAACTCGCAGGTCTCCAAGGATGTTCCGCTCGACCGCTATCTTAAGGGCGACAAAGGAGCGCTCAGCGCGCCGGCGAAGCGCGGCCTGGAATTATTCAGCGGCAAGGGCGGCTGCATCCGCTGCCATTCCGGCCCCCTGCTCTCCGACGGAAAATTCCATGACCGCAAGGTCCCGGACAATCCCGAAATCATTCGCTCGCCCCGGCGGCAGATCGTCTTCCGGCGCTTTTTCCGCACGCTGGGCATCGTCGGCTACCAAAACCTCAAGCGGGATCTCGGCCTGTACGCCGTAACCAAGAAGCCGGAGGACACGGGGAAATTCAAAACCCCCAGCCTCCGCGAGGCCGCGCGCACCGCCCCGTACATGCATAACGGCTCGCTCAAGACGCTGGGCGAGGCGGTCGCTTTCGAGGGGCCGGAACTCAGCGCCGGCGAGCGCGAGGACGTAGTGGAGTTCATTAAGGCGCTCAGCGGGAGCGCGGAGCCGGACGAACGGCCGCGGGTGCCCTCCTATGCGGCGCTGCCCCTGGAAGAAGCCGCTCGCCCCCCCGCGCCGCCGGCCGCCGCGCCGAAGAAGAAAAAGCCGGCGCCGCTGGCCCCCCTGCCGCCCGTCCCCGTACCGCCGGACAATCCGCAGACCCCCGCCAAGGTGGAGCTCGGACAGATGCTCTTCTTCGACACCCGCATATCGGGCAACCGCGAGAACTCCTGCGCCACCTGCCACAACCCTGAAGCCGGGTGGGGCGACGGCTACGATATCGCGCATGGCTACCTCGGAGCGCAGCATTGGCGCAACTCACAGACTTTGCTCAACTCGGCCTATTACGCCAAGCTGGAATGGGACGGCGGCCGGACTACGCTCGAGGAGCAGGCGCGCGGAGCGATCCTATCCAACATTAACGCCAACGGCGATCCGGCGATGATCGAGGAGCGTCTCGCGCAGGCCCCGATCTACGTGGAGAAGTTCCGAGCGGTCTTCGGCACGGACCGGCCGCATTTCGAGGATATGATCAAAGCCATCGCCGCCTTCGAACGCGCCGCGCCCGTTTCGCGGGACACTCCTTTCGACGCCTACCTGCGGGGGGACAAGCGGGCGCTCACGCCGGAAGCCCGCCGCGGTCTGCGGCTGTTCAAGGGCAAGGCCGGCTGCTTCCGCTGCCATAACGGCCCCTTGCTGTCGGACGAGGACTACCACGCCACCGGCGTCCCGGACAATCCGGCCTTCCGCCGGGATCCGCTCAAACAGATCACCATGCGCTACATTCTGGCTTCGCAGGGCGTGCCGGAGGACTTCTACCGCACGGCGGCAAGGGATCCCGGACTGTACCTGATCACCAAGCGCGAACACGACATCGGGAAGTTCCGCACCCCGAGCCTGCGCGAGCTCAAGCACACGGCGCCCTATATGCATAACGGCGTCTTTGCGACGCTGCGCAATGTGTTAGACTTTTACGATCGCGGCGGCGGGGATTTCGCCGGCAAGACGCCCCTGTTGCTGCCGCTGCGTCTTACGGACAAGGAGAAAACGGACCTCGTCGCCTTTCTCGAGTCGCTCAGCGGCGAACCCGTGCTGGTCAAGGCGCCCGAGCTTCCCGGCTATCCGGGCTCGACGCATAAATAGCGGCAGCATACGATGTCATTAGAGAAGACCGTCACTCCACCGCCCGACTACGTCCCCGCGGAACGCGTCCCGCTGCCGCCGCCGGACGCCCGGGTCCGCACCACGGTCTGCGACTACTGCGTGGTCGGCTGCGGCTACCGGACCTATGTTTGGCCCGAAGGCCGCGAGGGCGGCCCGCGGGCGAAGGACAACGCCTTCGGCGTGGACTTTCCCGTCGCGCCGCTGTCCGGCTACTGGGTCACGCCGAACCAGCACACGATCGTGCTGGTCGGGGGCGAACCCCACCACGCGATCGTCATCCCCGACCCGAAGGCGAAAGTCGTCAACCGCGGCGGCAACCATTCGGTGCGCGGCGGCGCGATCGCGCAGAAGTGCTACAGCCCCCGCAAGCCGACCCGCGACCGCCTCAAGCACCCGCTGCTGCGCGTCGACGGCAAGCTGGTCCCCGTCTCCTGGGATGCGGCCATCCGGGTGATGGCGGAGGTGTCCAAGCACGTGCTCGCCAAGCACGGCGAGATATCCTGGGGCATGAAGACCTTTTCGTACCAGTCTTTCGAAAGCATGTACGCGATCTCGAAGCTCTGCTTCGAATCGATCAAGACGCCCGCTTTCTCCACCCATGACGCGCCGACCGTCGGCGACGAGTCCGCCGGGCTGACCGACTCGGGCTACCAGACCTTCGGCGCCTCCTACGACGATCTCGCGCAGGCCGAGGTCCTGTTCATCTCCGGCGTCGATCCGTACGAGACCAAGACCGTGCTCTTCACCGAATGGCTGCGCCCTCCGGCGCACCGGACCGGCCGCAAAGGTCCGAAGATGATTATCGCGGCGCCGCGCCGGACCATGGGCGTCGCCTACGCCGAAAAGGACGGCGGGCTGTGGCTGGACGTCAATCCCGGCACCGACACGCTGCTGCACCTGGCCGTCATCCGCTACATCTTCGACCAAGGCTGGGAAGACGCGGAGTTCCTCAAGGAACATACCGCGAGCGACTGGGAGATCCAATCCGGCTTCGGCCGCGGAACCCGCAACACGCCCTGGCAGTGGCGCACGACCTGGAGCAAGTACGGGACGGATTACCTCGGCTACCGCAAGTGGATCCTGAACTATCGTCCCGCCGGCCTGGCGCAGGCGGCGCGCGTCACGGGGATCAGCGAGGAGAAGATTATCCGGGCCGCCAAGATGCTGACCGGAGGAGGAGGCCGGCGGCCGAAGTCCTCTTTCGTCTACGAGAAGGGCAACTACTGGACCAACAACTACACCAACACCACCTCCTACGCCGCGCTGGCGATCGTCAACGGCGCCGGCCACCGCGCCGGGCGCGTCGTCTGCCGCCTCGGCGGCCATCAGCGCGGCTGGGCGGCCAAGGCGGCCCCCTATCCCCTGGTCATGAGCCCGGAACGTCTGGCCGGCCGCCGCAAGAAGCCGCTCGATCTGGACCGCTGGGTGGAGTCCGGACGCCTGCGCTTCGCCTGGGTGATCGGCGCCACCTGGATCCAGGCCATGGCCGCGTCCGATGAGCTCAAGCGGAAATTCCTCGAGCTGACCCGCGGCAGCGAGCACCAGATCCGCGCCGCGGACCCGGAGCACGCCGCCGCCGCCCTGATCAAACGGGTGGACGCCGGCGGCATGTTCGTGGTGGACCAGGACGTCTACCTGCGCGAGCCGATCGGTTCCGATATCGCCGACCTGGTGCTGCCGGCCGCCGGCTGGGGCGAGAGCGACTTCGCCCGGGCCAACGGCGAGCGACGCCTGCGCCTGTATTCCAAATTCTACGACCCTCCGGGCGAGGCGCTGCCCGACTGGGAGATCATCGCCCGCTTCGGCCGGGCCATGGGCTTCGAAGACTATAAATGGAGCTCGTCCAACGACCTCTTCGAAGAGGCCGCGCGCTTCAGCCGCGACGACATGCTGAACTACTACCCCTTGGTATGGTACGCCAAGGAGATCGGCAAGCCCGCGCATGAGGTCCTGCGCGAAATGGGGACGACGGGAATCCAGCTGCCCGCCCGCTACCGCTCGCACGCCACCGAAGGCCGGGCCTACATCGAGTACGCCGGGTCCTACTCCTCGCCCAAGCACCCGGGCATCGTCGTCGGGACCAAGCGCCTGCACGACCCCGAGACCGACTTCGGCACGCCGGAAGGACCGACCACGCATCCGAAGTGGCTGCGCGTCTTCCAGACGCACAGCGGCAAGGTGCTCCTCCACAAGTCGCCCTGGGAAACCTTCTCCGATTTTTACGCGGCGGTGCGGCCGCAGCAGGACGAGCTGTGGGTCACCAGCGGCCGCATCAACGAGAAGTGGCAGTCGGGCTACGACGACCAGCGCCGGCCCTACTCGCTCATGCGCTGGCCCGACAGCTTCATCGAACTGCACCCCCGGGACGCCGCCGCGCGCGGCATCGAGAGCGGCGACTATATCGAGGCGTCTTCCGACGACGTGCTCGTCCAGACGGGCGGCTTCGTGGGCCGCCGCCCCGATGACCTGACCTTCTCCGCGCTGGAGCGCGAAGGCCATATCCGGCGCGGGCGCGGAAGCTTCCGGGCGGTCGCGATCGTGACCGACGACATCAAGCCGGGAGTGGCCTTCTCCTACTCCGATTGGCCTACCCAGCCGGCCAACGCCTTGTCGCCGCGGGTGCCCGACCCGATCACCAACCACTACCGCTTCAAGCTGGGCAAGGGCCGCATCCGCCGGATCGGCGAGTCGCCCTACAAGAAATCGCTGCGCAGCATGACCTTTCTGCCGAGGACCATCATCTAGCCATGGCCGACGACCAACCCTGTTTCAGCCGGCGCCGCTTCCTGCTCGGCAGCGGCTCGACCATGGTCACCATTCTGCTGTCCAGCCTCCCGGGTATGGCGCATGCCAAGGGAGTGCTCAAGCTGCGCCGGACCGGCTATCCGCGGACGAAGATCGGCCGCATCAGCCTGCTCGAAAAGGGCCGGCCGGTATTCTTCAAGTACCCGGGCCAGCATGCCCACTGCGCCTTCATGCTGGTACGGCTGGGCCGCGAGGCGGCGGGCGGCGTCGGCCCGGACCAGGACATCGTCGCCTTCAGCCGGCTATGCGCCCACATGGGGGCGCCGCTCGACGGATTCCGCGAGGAGCATTCCACTCTCGGCCCCTGCGCCGAGCACCTCACCGTTTTCGACCTGCGGCGCCACGGCATGGTGGTCTCCGGCCACGCCACCGAGACTTTGCCGCAGGCGGTCCTGGAAACCGACGGCGACGACATCTACGCCGTGGGCGTGCTCGGCCTCATCTACGGCTTCCACGACAACCAGGACGCGCTCTGAACGCGCGCGGCATCAGCCCCAACCGGGCAGGCCCTCGCGGGACGCTATCGCCGCCAGGCTCCGGACATAGTCCGTTTTGTTGAGCTCCGCCGGCGCGCCGATCGCGGCCTCCAGCCGCTCGTCGAAAGGGACCGCACCTAGAAATGGGACCTTAAGCCGTGCGCACTCCCTCTCGACAAATAAGGCGGAAGACGGCATCCGCATATTCTCGAGCACGCCGATCATGCCCGCATGCAGCTCCTGAAACATGCGGATGGTCTTTTCGACCGTCGCGAAAGCCACTTTGGACGGCACCGTCACCAAGACGGACTCCGCCCGCCGCATCAAGCGCAGCACGTCCAGCGCCGCGTCGCTAAGGCCCGGCGGCATATCGACGATCAGAACGTCGAGCTTGCCCCACTGCGTGATAGCCAAAAGTTCAATAATGGCGTTGGAGATATCGCTCCCGCGCAGAGGCGACGGCTGCTCGCCGGTAAACATAACCAGCGACAGGAAGCGGATGCCCGCGACCTCCGGCGGCACGATGCCCCGCTCTTCCTCGGGAAAAACTCCCCGGGCGCCCAGGATGACGTGCTGGGAGGGGCCGCTCAAGTCCAGGTCCAGCAGACCGACTTTTCGTCCCGCCGCAGAAAGCGCCAGCGCCAGCCCGGAAGACGTGACGCTCTTGCCGACGCCGCCCTTGCCGCCGGTAACGGCCAGTATTCTGCCGATTCCCGACAGCCGGTCGCTGATAACGCTCAAGCGGGGATCAATGTTCATATCATTCGACCTCGACTTCGTCCAGCCATACCCCGCGTCCCCGCGTCACCTCGAAATCGGGACTCCCGCACTGCAGGCAGCGGACATAGCTGTGCGCCACCTCCGGAACGAAGTGGACATACTCCGCCTCTTCTTCCGTGAGCTTCTTTTTCGTCTCCGCGAACAGCCACTCCTTGCCGCAGGCCCGGCATTTAAATGCTGCGTCCTCTTGAGAGATATCGATGCCGGCCGCGCCGATCGCCGCTTCATGCGTGCCCATCACGGTTTTAAGCCCCATCCGGAAAGCTTCCATATCCATCTGCTGCAGCTCACCGACCCGCAGCCGAATCCCGGTAATCCGGCGGTAGCCGCCCTTCTTCATTTCATTTAAAGCGGAGACGACCACGCCTTCCGCCAATGCCCACTCGTGCATTCGACCTCCCGGCGCCTAACAAATTCTGGGGAACTGATCCCCGACCAGCATGTCGAGTATGCGCCGCCCCCCCACCGTCGTCCGCAGCAGGACCCTGCCCGCGGACTCTCCGCTGACCTCGCCGACGACAGCCGCTGCGGCGCCCAGCGGGTGCGCCCGCAGGAGCCGCAGCGCGCGCTCCGCGCCGCCGGGATCGACGACCAGGACCATTTTCCCTTCGTTCGCTATGTAGAGAGGATCGTAGCCCAGCAGCTCGCAGAACGCGCGGACGGAATCGCTTACCGGCACGGCGGACTCATCGACGACTATCCCGAAGTCCCGCCCTTCGGCGGCCTCATTGAGCACCGTGGCCAGCCCCCCCCGCGTCGCATCACGCATGAAGCGGACTCCGCAGTCTGCGTCCAAAACAGGCTGCACCAAGCTCCACAGCGGAGCGCAGTCGGAGCGCAGACCTTTGAGCCCCATTTGGTGCCGTCGCGACAGCACGGCAGCGCCGTGGTCGCCGACGGTCCCGTTGATGAGGATCCGGTCGCCGGCGCGAATCCCCTCCGGCCCCAGCGCGGAGCGCCGTCCGAGCTCGCCGACGCCCGCAGTGTTGATAAAGAGGCGGTCGACGCCGCCGCGCTCCACCACCTTGGTATCGCCGGTCACGATGCGGACTTCCGCCTCCCGCGCCGTCTCGCCCACCGAGCGCAGGATGCTCCGCAGAAAATCAAACTCCAGCCCCTCTTCAATGACGAGCCCCAGCGACAGGTACCGCGGCGTCGCTCCCGCGGCGGCGAGGTCGTTGACCGTACCGCAGACCGCCAGCCGGCCGATATCCCCGCCGGGAAATACCGCGGGGCTCACCGTATAGGTATCGGTGGTGAAGGCGAGACGTCCGGGAGCCGGCTCGATCTCGGCGGAGTCCCCCAGCCGCCGCAGAATCGGATCAGGCAGAGCGCGGACGATCTCGCCCACCAGCTCATGCGAGAGCCGGCCGCCGCTGCCGTGCGCCAAGAGAATCCGCTCAGTTTTCCCGGCCATACTTGTAATACGCCGCGCAGGTCCCTTCGCTTGAAACCATGCATGCCCCGACGGGCGCGAGCGGAGTGCATACGCCGGCGAAGAGCGGGCAGTCCGGAGGCTTGCGCACCCCTTTGAGAATATCTCCGCACATGCAGCCGGAATCAGTCCGCTCGGCTTCGACCTCGACTTCGATTCCCTGCTCCGCGTCGAAAGCCGCGAACTCCGGGCGCAGCGCGAGCCCGCTCCCGGGAATCACGCCGATCCCCCGCCATGCCGCGTCGCATGGCTGGAAGACCCGGCTCATCGCCGCCATCGCTTTAGGGTTGCCCTCGGGCCGCACGCTCCGCTTATAGGCGTTCTCCAGCTCGCTGCCGCCGGAAACGACCTGCCGCGCCAAAGAGAGGACGCCGCGCGCGATATCCAACGGCTCGAAACCCGCGACCGCGCAGGGGATATTGAACTCCGAGGCGAGAAATCCGTAGGGCGCCGTACCGATAATAGTGCTCACATGCCCGGGCAGCAGCAGCCCCTGCACGCGGATATCCGGATCCTGCGCCAGCGCCCGCAGCGCGGGCGGCACGAGCTTATGCCCGCTGTAGACGAAATAGTTCGTCAGTCCGGCATCATGGGCCGCGATGACCGACGCCGCCACGCTCGGCGTCGTCGTCTCGAAACCGACGCCCAGAAAAACGACTTTTTTACCGGGGTTCTCACGCGCGATCGCCGTCGACTCCAGCGCCGAGTAAACGGTGCGCACGTCCGCCCCCGCCGCCCGCTCCTGCTCCAGGCTCGACGACGAGCCCGGAACGCGGTACATGTCGCCGAAGGTGACCACGATCACGTCCGGCCGCCGGCAGAAAGCGATCGCGCGGTCCATATAGCCGTTGGCGGTAACGCACACCGGGCAGCCCGGGCCCGAGAGAAGCTCCAGCTGCCGCGGGAAAATCTGCCGCAGACCGCTGCGAAACAGCGCCACCGTATGCGTTCCGCAGACCTCCATCAGGACCGCGGACTTGCCGTCGAGCGCCTCGGCGATCAGCCGGACCGCAGCCTGCACCGCATCCGCCTGACGGTACTCGTCAAGAAACTTCATGCGCTTTCCTCAGCGTCTCCCGTCAACCGCTGAATCAGCTTGCGGTCTTCCGCCGCCTGCTCCCGATCCAATTTCTGGATGGCAAAACCGGCATGCACGATCACGTATTCTCCCGGTTGGGGATCATCCACCAGGTCCAGGCGGACATCCTTCTCAACCCCGCCCATACGGACCGTTCCGACCTCGCCGTTCACGGCGACCAGCTCCATAGGAATCGCAAGACACATATTTATTAATCCGCAAATAATCCGGCGGCCATCACCTGGCCCAAGCAGATACCCCCGTCATTGGGCGGCACTTGCCGGTGCATCAGCACGCGAAAGCCGGCTTCCTCCAAACGACGCGAGCTCCATTCTAACAAAAGCGCGTTCTGGAACACGCCGCCGGTCAGGGCCGCCGTCTCCAGGCCGGTTTCGTCGCGCACCGCGCAGCATGCGGCGGCCGTCATATCGGCGACCGCGGCATGAAACCGCGAAGACATGATATCCGGCGCCGCGCCGCGCCGCAGGTCCTCGACGACGGCCCGCACCATGGGCACGGGATCAAGGACCAGCAGCCCTTCCGCTTTCTCCAGCGCATAGGGATACGCCCCTTCCTCCCCCGCGGCGGCCGCCTCCAGCTCAATTGCCGCCTGGCCCTCATAGCGTATCTCGCGGCGCAGGCCGATAATCGCCGCGACCGCGTCAAACAGGCGGCCCATGCTCGAAGTCAGCGGGCTGTTAAGGTTCCGGTCGATCATCTTGTCGAGCACCGCCCATTTATCCCGGTCGAGCTTGCGCACAAAATCGATATCCAGCTCCAGGAATTCCGCGCCGAACGCTTCGCGCAGCCACACCGCGCCCATGCGCCACACCTCACGCACCGCCGCGTCGCCGCCCGGCAGCGGGACCGTCCGGAGACGCGCCGCCCGCCGGTATCCCTTGAAGTCCGCGGCCAGCAGTTCACCCCCCCAGACCGTCGCATCGTCGCCGCGGCCGGCGCCGTCGAAGACCACGCCGATGACCGTCTGCGACACCCCGTTGTCCGCCATACAGGAGGCGACATGCGCATGGTGATGCTGCACCTTAACGAGCTCAGCGTCCGGCAGCCGCGCGCACAGCTTTTCCGCGTACTGCGTGGAGAGGTAATCCGGGTGCAGGTCGCAGGCGATGCGGCGCGGCTTAATGGTCAATAGCCGCGCCAGATGATCTACCCCTCGCTCGAATGCGTCAAGCGTCTCCAGGTTCTTCAGGTCGCCGATGTGATGGCTCAGATAGGCGTCGGACCCGCGTCCCAAGCAGAAGACGCTTTTAAGCTCGCCCCCGCAGGCGAGGACCGGCTCCTTGAGCGTCCCCGGCAGGCGGATGGGCGCCGGAGCATAGCCCCGGGAGCGGCGGAGCAGGCGCTCCTCTCCGCGAAAAACGCGACTCACCGAATCGTCGCACCGCGTTTCGATGCCGCGATCATGCAGCACAAACGCATCCGCGATCCCTCCCAGCCGCGCCAGAGCTTCTTCGTTAATATGAGCTATCGGCTCGTCGCTGACATTCCCGCTCGTCATGACCAGGACTTCCGGGCAGCCGCCGGCGAACAGCAGCGAATGCAGCGGCGCATACGGGAGCATGCAGCCCAAGCGCTTCTGCCGCGGCGCGACCGACGGCGCCAGCGCCGCCGCCTCTACCCGCTCCAGCAGCACGATCGGCCGGGCGACCGACTCAAGGAGAGCGGCCTCCTCGCGGCTTACGCGGCAGCAGCGCCGCACCGCGGCGGCAGCGCCGGCCATCACGGCGAAGGGCTTGTCTTCCCGGTACTTGCGGCCGCGCAATGCGCCGACGGCGCGCTCGTCAAACGCGCTGCAGGCGAGATGGAAGCCCCCGATCCCCTTCACCGCGAGGATATTGCCGTCGCGCAACAGCGCCGCAGCCCGAGCCACGATTTCAAGGGAATCGCCCTCGATGACCGGTCGGCCGGCGGCATCCGTAAGCCGCAGCCGCGGTCCGCAAACGGCGCAGGCATTGGGCTGCGCATGGAAGCGGCGGTTTTCCGGGTCCTCGTACTCGGCGAGGCATTCCGGACACATGTGAAACGACGCCATAGCGGTCGCCGGACGGTCGTAGGGAACGCTGCGCACTATGGTAAAGCGCGGGCCGCAGTTGGTGCAGTTCAGGAAGGGGTAGCCGCGGCGCCGGTCGGCGGGATCGGCGAGCTCCCGCAAGCACTCCCCGCACGTCGCGAGATCGGGGGAAACATCGGCCAGCGCCTGCGCCGAGCCGGTGCTGGGCAGGATGCGGAAGTCCTCATCCTCAGCCGGCTCAACCTCCCGGGAGGTCAACGACTTGATGCTCGCCTGCGGCGGCGGCTCAAGCTCGAGCACGCGCAGAAATTCCTGCACCTTCGCGGGGGGGCCCTGCACCTCGATGCGGACCCCGTCGGAGGTATTGCTGATCCAGCCGCGCAGGCCGCGCCTCCGGGCCTGCCGGTACACGGCGGGCCGGAAACCGACTCCCTGTACGCGTCCGCGTACCTCGATGCGCAGCCGCTTCATGTGCTAACCATTATCGCCTATAGTGGGCGCAGAGGGATACAGCGTCAAGCAACCGTTCTCCGCTGGTATTGACGCCGTAACGCTTCGCCTTTACCCTAATAGCGAAATGGCCAAATCCGTAGCCGCCGGCCGGGGGCTCCTTTTCTGCCTCCTGGCGGGCGCGTTGTTATTGTGCGGCTTACCGGCTGAGCTTTTCGCCCAGCACGGCAAGCTCTCACCGCGCCTGCGCACCATGCGCCGGCAGGCCGCTGAGGGCCGTCCCGTCACCGGCTTCGGCGTCGCCGCGGACGCCGGCACGGCGGATCCCATCGTCAGCCTGCTGCTGCGCCTGCGCCCGGGAGCGACCCGGGAAGCCGTCGTCGCGCGCTATCCCGGCTCCCACTTCGGCGTCCTCAACGGACGCATCCTGACGGCTCGTCTACGCGCCTCGCTGCTGGACGCCATCGACACCGACCCGGACGTGGACTACGCCGAGTCGCCGGCGCGCTATGAGCCCGCGCTTGAGATCGCGAAGTCCTCCACCACCAGCGGCTCCGTCTACCTCGGCATCCTCGATCCCAGCTCGGTGGACTTCGGCGCCAATAAGGGCCAGGGCGTGGTGATCGGCTTCGTCGACACCGGCATCGACTGGGACCACTACGACTTCCGCGACGACGTCAATGTACTGCAAAGCCGCATTCTCTCCATCTGGGACCAGACGATAGCCTCCCATGGCGGCGGGCCCAACCCCGCGGGCTACGCCTACGGCGCGGAGTACACCCAAACCCAGATCAACAATGAAATCGACGGCCTCCCCGCCGGCGTCCTGCAGACCCTGGACACCAACGGCCACGGCTCCCATGTCGCCGGCATCGCGGCGGGCGACGGCAGCGACTCGGACGGCAGCCCCGCCGCCGGCACCTATAGCGGCATCGCACCCCAAGCCGATATCATCATGGTCAAGACCAGCTTCATCCCCAGCGACATCCTCGACGGCGTCAACTATATCGTCGGCAAAGCCGCCGCCGCGGGCAAGCGCGCCGTCGTCAACCTCAGCATCCAGGGCCAAAGCGGCGCCCATGACGGCACGCTGAGCTTCGAGCAGGGAATCAATACCGTTGCCGCCAGCACGCCGGTAGTCATCGCCATGGGCAACTATCACGACAAGAGCGACCATGCGCTCTACACCTTCGCCCCCAGCGGCATCCACAGCTTTACGGCCAGCCGGATCCTCGCGGCCTCAACTTTGGAGTTTGAGTTCTGGGCCGCCACCGGCGACGCCTACGACCTGACCATCACCGACGGCATCAACACCCCGGTCTCGGTCTCCAACAACCAGGACAAGACCAGCCAGGCCATGGGCACCGCCTCTCTCGATATCTACAACGGGACCAACTCGCACCCCGGCGGCGACAAGCAGATTCTGATCACCATCACCGGCACCATCAGCCAGAGCAACTTCACCTTCAGCTTCACCCGCGTCTCCAACGGCGGCACCGGCAAGCTGCACGGCTGGAATATCTACACCGACTACGCGAACTTTACCAGCGACGTCGACCTGACCAGCACGCTGACCTCCCCGTCGGTAATCGCCAACGGCATCGGCGTCGGTTCCTACTGCAGCAAACAGACCTGGTACGACGGCACCAATACCCAGCAGACCGACGCCTGCACTTTGGGTGAGATATCTTCTTTCAGCGGCCACGGCCCCACGCGCGACGGACGGCAGAAGCCCGACATCGCGGCCCCCGGCCATCGCCTCGCCTCGACGCTGAGCACCGACTCCTCCGCGACTTCGGCCTATACCGCGCAGGACAACCGCCACTACCTCCGGCGCGGGACCTCGATGGCGGCGCCGGTCGTCGCCGGCGCGATCGCGGTGCGGATCCAGCAGAACTCAACGCTCACCGCCGCCCAGATCAAGTCCAACCTGCAAACCGATACCCACACCGATTCCATGACCGGCGCCAGCCTCCCCGACGGGACCTGGGGCTACGGCAAACTTAAGGTTTTGGCCTGCGGGAACACCGTCGACAGCGCGCCCTCGGCCGCCGTGCCGGTCACCCTGGGAGCTTCATCGATTTCCTGGACCTGGGGCGCGGTCACCAACGCCACGTCCTACAACATCTACTATGCCACCGATACGGGCACCCTGATCGCCAATGTCGCCTCCCCGGCCTACACCTTCACCAGCCTCGCGGCGAACACCGACTACCGCCTCGAAATCCGCGGACAGAACATCTGCGGCGAGGGTACGGGCGGCGTCTCGCTGACCACGGCGACGCTCACCGTCCCGGTCTCCGGCAGCGGGACCTTCGCTCAGGAGATCACGCGCGTCACCGTCGGCTACAGCAAGCTCAGCGGGCAGAACGAAGGCTATCTGCTGCATGCCTCGACCGCCGCCGACTTCACCGGAACGATATTCTCCAGCTCCACGCCAAACTCGGACCTCGGCACTTTGCTGATCGAGGGCTTAAGCGGCTTCACCACCTACTACTTCCGCATCGGCACGCTCAACCCGCAGGGCGCGTCGGTCTTCTCGACGCTCGGCTCGACTAGAACCGACACCACTTTGCTCGCTCCCGGCACGTCCACTTTTTCCAACATCTCGGAGAGCGCGCTGCGCGCGAACTGGACCCGCAACGGCAATCCGTCCGGGCTGCAGTATTTCGCGTACCTCTCGACGGCGGCGGACTTCAGCGGCACGCTGCTGACCGAACAGACAAGCGGCCTTTACGCCGACTTCTCGAGTCTGTCGGCCAACGCCACCTATTATTTCCAGGTCCGCCCGGCCACCGGCCCATTCGGCGCAGCCTCATCGACGGCCACCCATGCCCTGGCGCCCGGCGCCGTCACGCCGGCCTTTACCGGCGTCTACCTGTCCAGCGTCACGGCCTACTGGACCGACGGCGGCAACCCCTCCGGCACCTGGATGCTGGTTGAGTCCTCGACCGAAGCCGGCTTCGGGACACTGATCGACTCATCGAGCACCCAGAATACCTCGCGCCTGCTGACCGGCGTCTGGACCAATACCACGGTCTACGTGCGGGTCTCGGCGCTCAACCGCCACGGCATCCCCACATCCTATCTGACGCTCTCGACGGCCACTATGGCCAATCCGCCCGGCCTTGTCGCCGCGCCGTTCGCCAGCGTGACCTCGTCGATCACGGTGCGCTGGACGCCGCTGCCCACATCCCCCTCTTCGGCGGCCTGCCAGGGCTATCAGGTGGAGGCCTCCACCTCGCCCACGTTTTATCCGATCGCCACCGCCAACCGCACCGCCGATGCGGCCGCGAGCTCGCTGGGAGTGGAGGGCCTGCTGTTTCAGACGACGTATTACCTGCGCGTCGGCGCGGTCAACCTCAACGGCGTCCCCACCTTCACCAACTTGGGCTCCAGCGTAACCGTGATAGCGATACTCTCCAGCAGCACGCTCAACGGGAGCGAGCTGACGCTGTCCATCCTGCCGTCGGTACTGCAGCTCCAATACGTCGAGGTGAATATCCCGCCCGGCACGCTGCCGGACGGGGTGAGCGTCACCGTCAACGCGAGCGTGCCTTTTGATTTCGACTCATCGGCGGTCAAGCAGGTAAACCTGACCCCGCTGGGCGCCGGCGTCGCCATCGATATCGACGCGCAGGGAAATCAGCCGCTGGGTCCGGTGGCGATCCGTATGGACTACGATCCCGCCTTCCTGCCGCCCGGCGTCAGCAAGCACCAGCTGGTCATCGCGCACCTGCGCGACGGCTACTGGGACGTGCTGGAAACGGAAAACGACACCGCCGGCAATGTCCTGCGGGCGCAGACCCGGCACTTCTCGCTGTTCGCGCCGTTCTATGTCGCCGCGGGCACGGCGCTGGATAATGTGCAGATCTTCCCGATCCCCTGGATGCCGGGCTCCGGAGACGCCAATTACGACGCGCCCAAGCTGAGCATCATGAATCTCCCCGCGGGAGGAAGCGTTCAGCTCTATTCCATAATCGGCGAATCGCTCGGCACCTGGGACGCGAGCGCCGCCGGCATGGTCTACTGGGACGGAAAATCCAAGCGCGGCATGGAAGCCGGCTCCGGGACCTACCTGGTCGTCATCTCCGGGGCGGGCGCGCGCCGGGTCGAGCGCGTGGTGGTTATCCGATGAGGGGCGCGCTCCTGCTGCTGGCGCTTGCCCTTCCCGCGAGCGCGTCGATCAGCAACACCGGCGGGTCGACGGCGCAGTTCCTGCGCATCGGCGCCGGCGCCCGGGCGCTGGGCATGGGAGACGCCTTCAGCGCCGTAGCCGAAGGCCCGGCCGCCATATACTGGAATCCCGCCGGCCTCGCGCAGCAGCGCCGGCCCGAACTCGGCTACACCCACATCGAGCTTCTGGATTTTTTCCATCACGAGCATATCGCCTACGCGCATCCCATTCCCCTGCTGCGCGGAACGCTCGGGACGGCGCTGACCTTCTTCTACGAGGACCGGCAGGATCTGGTCACCAACCGCAATGTGAAGGTCGGAACCTTTAAAAACCACAGCGAAGTGTTCGCCTTCGCCTATGCGCGCGCATTCCGCATCGGCCACGACTGGGGGATGAGCGACCGCGACGCCTTCGCCGATCTCTGGCGCCTGGGCGGAGCGGAAATGCCCCTGCGGCCGGCGGACGAGATATGGAACGGCAACCTGCTGCTGGGGCTGTCCCTTAAAGGGGTGCGCAGCACGCTCTATGATCGCTCCGCGACGGCCTTCGCGGTGGACGGCGGCGCGATCTTCCGTCATTACGCGCTGTCCAAGATGAGTCTCAGCTTCGTTTTTCGCAATATCGGCACCAAGCACCGCTTTATCAATAAGGCGCAGGACCTGCCCGCCGAGTTCTCGTTCGCCGCGGCCTTCGATCAGCGCTGGGACCGGCACCGCGTCCTGCCGGTCTTTGAATGCGTGGTCCCCGTCTACGGCGTACCGACGGGGAGGCTGGGGGTGGAGTACAGTTTCCCGGTGAGCGACGACGCCTACGCCGCGGTGCGCGCCGGCTACAAATCCCTGCAGGCGCATGAGATCGGCGCGCTGTCCGGCTTGACCGGAGGCATCGGCTTCGGCTACCGGCACCTCTCGGTCGACTTCGGCCTGCAGCCGATGGCGGTGCTGGGCGAAGCCTTCCGCGCCGAGATTTCCTACCGTTTCTAGCTGCCTACCGGGGACTGGAAGCCTCAACCCCTTAGTCCATCGAGGCAGCTTGCCCCGACGACGACAGGATACTGCGCTGATGCGAAACTGTCGTCGTCGGGGCTAGCTGATGCTGATCGGAGGGAAGTCCCCTTTCGACCAGCGGACGTCGCCGTCCGGTCCGACGAAGTAGTACAGCGGCATGCCCCGGACGCGGCACAGCTTCGCGACGCGGCCGTCCGCATCGAGCAGCATCTTGTACTCCACCTTGCTGCCGCGCAGATAGCCGACGGTGCGCGGGCGCTGCCCGTTCTGGAACAGCTTCGTCCCGATCAGTTCTTCTTCAACTTTTTTTATCTTCATAGGATTACCTTGCAGACAGTGTACTCCGGGACGGGTTTTTCACTATGAAGCGAAGGGGCAGGCAGATTCGGGTATTGGCTCCAGAACGGCCTATTCCTAAACTCTCACTAATGTGAAATGGAAGTTCACAGCGGGGAGCGGCTTCCGCATGATTTTTGCGCTCTGCGGACGCTATTGTTAGGGCGCTCAGTCTGGAACTTAACTTGCTCCTCATTCGTATATATTGGGAGTGGCGTCCTCAAAAGTCCCTATAGTCACACCTTCGCTATATTTTATCCGGGGACAGCAGGTGATCCTGGACTCGGATCTGGCGGTGTTGTTCGGTGTCTCGACGAAACGGCTTAACGAACAAATCCGGCGCAACCGAGATCGCTTCCCTGTTGATTTCGCATTTCGCCTAAATTCGACCGAATCCGAATTTTTGAGGTCGCAAATTGCGACCTCAAAAAAAGGACGCGGAGGCCGTCGATATTTGCCTTTCGTGCTGACTGAACACGGAGTTGTAATGGCGGCGAACGTGTTGAACTCAGTTCGGGCAGTCGCCATGAGTGTTGAAGTCGTAAGGGTTTTTGTCCGGTTTCGCAAAGCACTTCATTCCCGAGGCTCTCTCGCGAAGAAGCTTGAACAGCTCGAACAGGCAGTAAAAACGCGTTTAGACAAGAACGACACGGAAATCGAAGAATTATTCCAGGCCGTTGAATCGCTCATAAACATTAATGTCGATAGTCCTGGTCCAAATAGAAAAATAGGATTTGTTCCATGAATCGCTCTAACGGGGGCGCAAATACTGCGGGGTGGCAGGCCCAGACACCATATGAGCCCGGGATGAGGGATTGGCGGCAGCCGCTCAGAACGGCATAACCTTGCGCACCACCGTCTCGATCAGAAAGAACGCCGTATCGGGTCCCTTGCGGTCGGTGGTGCAGACGTCCGCCGCCTGCACGCTCTGAATCAAATGCGGGTAGTACTCGCGCAGCTCAAGCTCGGAGGCGCGGGTAAACAGATGCTGCTTCATCATGATGCCGCCGCGCCGGTCTCCCATCTGGTCCCACAGCTTGCGCAGGCCGTCGAGGTTGGGATCGTAGTAGTCGGTGCGGGGATAGAGGTACACCTTGCCCGCATTAGGGCAGTAGTACTCCCCCTTCTTGTCCTCGGAGACGAGCTTTACCTTGAGCAGACGCTTGAGCGACTTCTTCACCACCGGCTGCTGAAATCCCGTCGCCTTGGCGAGCTCCGCGACGCTCCAATGCCCGATGTCGTTGGCCAGCACCGTAAACACCCAGTAGAGCTCGGATGACGAGTTCACGCAGGAGGCCTGCTCTTTGGTGAAGGGGATGCTGCGCGCCTCGTAGTTGCGCACCATGGCCTTGCGCAGCGGCGCCACCGGGACCTCGGCCGAACGCACCGTGGAGGTCATGGCGCTGACGATGAGCTTGAACAAGCTCTCCGTTCCGACCAAGCTCTTAAGATAGGACTCGACGAACTCCTTGCGCCGCGAGGCGTCGTAGGGCAGGCGCAGGGCCTGCGAGATCTTTTCGACCAGCTTGGCCCCGGGCGCCGACACGCCCTTCTCCACGTTGAGGTACTGCCGGTAGGTGCAGCCGAAAAAAACCCGGCCGCCGGAATCCTGATAGAACGAGCGCGCCGAGTTATGCCCCGCGTCCGACCTCAGCGTCTGCAGCGTATTGGAAAAATATTCCCAGGACATAGGGTCACCTGTAGTTCTCGAACTGCAGCGCCAGGCCAAAGTCCTTGCCCTTGAGAAAGGAGATCGCCTCCTGCAGCTCGTCTTTCGATTTGGCCGTCACCCGCAGCTGGTCCTTCTGGATGGACGCCTGGACCTTCAGCTTGGTCTTCTTGAGCTCTTTGACGATCTCTTTAGCCTTATCGGAAGGAATTCCCTGCGTGATCTTGACGAGCATCCGCGCCGTACCGCCGAGGGCGCTTTCCACCTTCTCATCGACGAAATTCTTCAGCGGTAGTTCGCGCTTGGCCAGCCGCATATTGAGCACATCCAGCAGCGCCTTCACCTTGAAATCGTCGGTGGACTGCAGCGTCAAAACCGCCGCCTTCTGATCATATTCAATCGTGGATTTGGTGCCGCGGAAGTCATAGCGATTGCCGATCTCCTTGAGCGCGACCTGAACGCAGTCGCCGATCGCGTGCATGTCGACCTTGGATACGACGTCGAACGAGAATTCCTTTGCCATAGCTCCTACTCCAGTCCCATGGGAATTTTTACGCCCTTCTTGCGCGCCACCGCTTTGGCTTCGTCGTAGCCGGCGTCCACATGGCGCGCCACGCCGATACCCGGGTCATTATTGAGCACCCGGTCCAGCCGCACCGCCATCTCGGGCGTGCCGTCGGCCACGATGACTTGTCCGGCATGCAGAGCGTAGCCGATGCCCACGCCGCCGCCGTGATGGAAACTGACCCAGGAGGCGCCGGACGCCGTATTGAGCAGGGCATTGAGTATCGGCCAGTCGGCGATCGCGTCCGAGCCGTCCTTCATCGCCTCCGTCTCGCGGTAGGGGCTGGCCACCGAACCGCAGTCCAAATGGTCGCGCCCGATCACGATCGGCGCCGAGATCTTTCCTTCCTTTACCAGTTCATTGAAGCGCAGCCCGGCTTTGGCGCGGTCCCCCATGCCCAGCCAGCATATGCGGCAGGGAAGGCCCTGGAACTGGACCTTCTCCTGCGCCATCAGGATCCACCGCGCCAGCGACTTATCCTCGGGAAAAAGCTCGAGGATGGCCTTGTCGGTCTCCGCGATATCGGCGGGATCGCCCGAGAGCGCCGCCCAGCGAAACGGCCCCTTGCCCTCGCAGAACAGCGGACGGATGAACGCCGGAACGAAGCCCGGGAAATCATAGGCGTTCTCCACCCCGGCCTTATGCGCCATGGTGCGGATATTGTTGCCGTAATCGAAGGTAATGGCGCCCTGCTTCTGGAGCTCCAGCATCGCCCTGACATGGACGGCTATCGACGCCATGGAGCGCTTTTCGCAGCCCTTGGGATCGCGGTAGCGCAGGGCCGCCGCCTCTTCCAGGCTCAAGCCTTGCGGAATATAGCCATAGAGGGGATCATGCGCCGAAGTCTGGTCGGTCAGCAGGTCGATCTCGATGCCGCGCTTGGCGATTTCCGGCAGCAGCTCGGCGGCGTTGCCCAGCAGACCGACCGACAGCGGCTCCTTCTTGCGCTTGGCCTCCAGCACCAGCTCCAGCGCCTTATCCAGATCCGTCTCCATGCGGTCGATATAGCGCGTCTCCAGGCGCTTCTTGATGCGCTCTGGATCGACTTCGATCCCGAGAAAACTGGCGCCGCACATGGTCGCGGCCAGCGGCTGGGCGCCGCCCATGCCGCCCAGGCCGGCGGTCACCAGCAGCCGGCCCTCCAGCGTGCCGCCGAAATGCTGCCGCGCGGCTTCGGCGAAGGTCTCGTAGGTGCCCTGCAGAATACCCTGCGTTCCGATGTAAATCCAGGAGCCGGCGGTCATCTGGCCGAACATTATGAGCCCCTTCTTCTCGAGCTCGTTGAAAACGTCCCAGTTCGCCCACTCCCCGACCAGATTGGCATTGGCGATCAGCACCCGGGGAGAATGCTCATGGGTGCGGAACACCCCGACCGGCTTGCCGGACTGAATGAGCAGCGTCTCGTCGTTCTCCAGCTTGCGCAGGCAGTCGACGATGGCATGGTAGCACTCCCAGTTGCGGGCCGCCTTGCCCCGCCCGCCATAGACCACCAGATCCTGCGGGCGCTCGGCCACCTCGGGATCAAGATTATTCATCAGCATGCGCAGCGCCGCTTCCTGCTGCCAGCCCTTGCAGGTCAGCTGCGAGCCGCGCGGCGCACGAATCGCCGTTTGCGTTGCCGTCATATGATCCCTCCGAAGTAGTCCAGCAGTATGAGACGCTGCGTCGTCTCGATCCGCTCCGCGAGCGGTTCATCCCCGCGCAGCGGCTTGACGTGCCGGCGCAGCCGCCGGTACAGCTCCGCCACGCCCCGGCCGGGCCGCAGCGGCTTATGGAACTCGAGCCCTTGCGTCGCGGCGAGCAGCTCGATCGAAATCACATGCGCGGTGTTCTCGATGATCAAGCCCAGCTTGAGCGCGGCCCACATCCCCATGCTGACAAAATCCTCTTTATTGGCGGACGTCGGCACGGAGTCGGACGACGCGGGATGCGCGAGCGTCTTGTTCTCGGACACCAGCGCCGCGGCCGTAACCTGCGGGATCATGAAGCCCGACTCCAGGCCGGGGTTGCCGGCCAAAAAAGCCGGCAGGCCGGGCCCGCCCTGGGAGACGACCTGAAATATCCGCCGCTCGGAGATTCCCCCCAGCACGGTCATGGCCTGCGCCGCGCCGTCGAAAGCAAGAGACAGCGCCTGGCCGTGGAAATTGCCGCCGGAAAGCAGCTCTTTCCCGAAGATCAGCGGATTGTCGGTGACGCTGCCCATCTCGATCTCTACCGTCCGCCGCCCGGCTTCCAGAGCGTCGATCACCGCGCCGTGCACTTGGGGGATGCAGCGCAGGCTGTAGGGATCCTGCACCCGCTCATCGTCATCGCGGTGCGACTCCCGGATCTCGCTGTGCGCCAGCAGCCGCCGCATCCGCGCCGCGGTCTTCACCTGCCCGGGATGCGCTTTAACGCGGGAAAGCCGCGCGTCATAGGGCACCGGAGTCCCCTGAATCGCTTCCAGGCTCGCCGCGCCGGCGAGATCGGCCGCAGCGCAAACACGCTTGGCGCGCAGCAGCGCCAGGCCGCCCACCGACTGCATGGTCTGCGTGCCGTTAATCAGGCTCAGCCCTTCCTTGGCGTCCAAAGTCAGCGGCTTGAGCCCCGCCGCCCGCATAGCGCCGGCCCCGCTCATGACGCGCCCGCGGAAAAATGCCCGTCCCTCACCGATCAGCGGCAGCGCGGCATGCGCCTGCGGGGCGAGATCGCCGCTGGCGCCCACCGAACCGCGCGACGGGATCCAGGGGAGCACGCCGCGGTTAAGCATCGCCGCCAGGCGCTCCACGAGCAGCGGCCGGCAGCCGGAATAGCCGCGCGCCAGCTCATTGGCCCGCAAAAAAAGGATGCCGCGCGCTTCAGCTTCGCTTAACGGCTCCCCGACGCCGCAGGCGTGGCTGAGCAGGAGATTGCGCTGCAGGGTTCGTATCGAGTCGAGCGGAATCCGCGTGGACGCGAGCTCGCCGAAGCCGGTATTCACTCCATACACCGGACGTCCTGACGACAGCGCCCGTTCCAGGCTGCGCTTGGCCCTGGCCGTGCGCGCCCGCGCGGCCGTCCCGAAGCGCACTTTGCGCCCCCCCACCGCGACCTCCCACAGGTCCGTCAGGCGCACGTGCGAGCCGAGTTCAAATGCTTTCATTTTTTCACCAGCCTGAGCAGGTCGCCCAGCGTCTT
Source organism: Elusimicrobiota bacterium (assembly GCA_043827405.1). Classification (GTDB taxonomy): domain Bacteria; phylum Elusimicrobiota; class Elusimicrobia; order UBA1565; family UBA1565; genus JBDRPD01. The sequence continues at coordinate 111,320 of JBDRPD010000053.1, forward strand.
CGGATGCTTCGCCGGCGGCAGCTTCGAGATCAGATAGCGGAACACCCCGTGCAGCAGGCGCACGTCATGCATCGCGCGGTGCGCGCCGTCGGAGGTCAGGCCGTGCCGCTGCTTGAACTCCGCGTCGATCTCGCAGTCCACGATATGACCGAGACCGTTGCGCTGAAAGCTGAACTGGCGCCGGGCCAGCTGCAGGGTGCACAGCTCGGGGATATCCGGCACGGTCAGGCCGGCATCCTGGAACTCCGCCGCCATGAACCGCTTGTCGAACTGCAGGTTATGACAGACGATCACCGTCCCCCGGAGCCGCTCCCGCACTTCGGCCGCGATCTGCCGGAAGGTCGGCTTGCCGGCGACCATCTCATCGCTGATGCCGTGAATGCGCTGCGCCCCGGGATCCATGGGAGTCTCCGGATCGATCAGCGTCTGGTATTCGTCGATCGTCTCGCCGTTGCGGACAAAGAGAATCGCCAGCTCGCACAGCCGCGCGCCCCAGGACGGGGAAAGCCCCGTCGTTTCGGTATCCAGAAACGCGAAGGTAACGTCCTCCAGCGGCGTCTTCAGCCCGCTGCCCTTGGCGCTGGTGCGTGTTCGCGGCATGCCGATTCCGCCCGGCGTCAGCGCTGCACCGCGACGGCCACCGCCTCCCCGCCGCCCAGGCAGATGGCGGCGATTCCGCGCTTGGCGCCCCGCTTCTTCATCGCGTGCACCAGAGTGGCGACAATGCGGGCGCCGCTGGCGCCGATCGGATGACCGAGGGCCACCACTCCGCCGTTGACGTTGACCTTTTCCCGGGGGATACCGGCGAGCTTCATAACCGCCAGCGCCACCACCGAGAAGGCCTCATTAATCTCAAACAGGTCGACTTCCTCTACCTTCCACCCCGTCTTCTCGAGCAGCTTCTTGATCGCTCCGGCCGGCGCCGTGGTAAACATCTCCGGCTCCTGGCTGAAAGTTGACCAGCCGACCAGCTTGGCCAGCGGCTCCCTGCCGTCCGCCTTCTCGCTGGAAGCCAGCACCAGCGCGCAGGCGCCGTCGTTGAGCTTGGAGGCGTTGGCGGCGGTCACGGTACCGTCCTTCTTGAAGGCGGGGCGAAGCTTGGGAATCTTGGCGAGCCTGGCCTTGCCCGGTTCCTCGTCGACCTCGAACTCATCAACGGGGACGATCTCGTCCTTGAAGGCGCCGTCGGCCACCGCTTTCTGCGCCAGCTCGTAGCTCTCGACGGCGAATTTGTCCTGCTCCTCGCGGCTGATCTGCTCCTGCTCCGAGCAGGTCTCGCCGCACATCCCCATATGCTGGTCCTTGTACGGGTCCCACAAGCCGTCATGGATCACCGAATCAATCAGCTTGCCGTGGCCGAGCCGGTAGCCGCCAGAACGGGCCTTGTCGAGCAGATAGGGCGTCCTGCTCATCGACTCCATGCCGCCGGCGACGACGATATCGGACTCGCCGAGGAGAATGGACTGGCCGGCCATCATGATCGCCTTCATGCCCGAGCCGCAGACCTTGTTGACCGTGGTCGCGCCGACGGAAACGGGGATGCCGGCCCCGATCATGGCTTGGCGCGCCGGAGCCTGCCCGATGCCGGCGCCGACCACGTTGCCCATGATCACTTCCGAGACGTCCTCGGGCTTCACGCCGGCGGCTTCAACGGCGGCCTTAATGGCCTTGGCGCCGAGCTGCGGCGCGGTATAGTTGGCCAGCGCGCCGTTGAACGAGCCGATAGCGGTGCGCTTGGCGCTCAAAATCAGAATTTCCTTCATAATCGCCTCCGAGGAATAATTACTGCGGATAGTGATTTTGAGTATAGCAAAGGGCTTATTGCGCGAGAAAGCGCATATCCCTATCTGTCTGCGCCGCGGCTGGGCCGGCCTACTTCGACGTCAGGTTAAAGACCCCGTCCCAGATAGCGGGCGGCGGAATCACCAAATAGTCCTTGCAGGCGTTGTGATAGAGCTTGGTCGGCTTGTCATCGGGCAGCAGCTTAAGCACTTTTTCGAAGTCCGTTTTCGCGTCCTCGAAGCTGCGCTTGAGGTACTTCTCGATGGCGCCGTGATAGAGCGGCAGGGCCTCCGTCCACTCCTTGGAGAGCTCGCCCTTCTTGGCCAGCAGCTCGTAGACCATAATGGGGATATCCTTGCCGACGACGCGCACCGAGCCGAGCCGCCGGGCCTCGACCGCCTCCTTGGCTCCCTCATAAGTATCTTCGCTGCACATAACCACCGAGCCGAAAAACTTGTTGGCGCCCTCGAGACGGCTGGAAAGGTTCACCTCGTCGCCCAGCACCGTATAGGCCAGCTTGCGCGCCGAGCCGGTATTGCCGACGACGACCTCGCCGGAATTCAGGCCGATGCGCACGGCGGGCTTTTCCGGCATGGTGGGATCGACATACTCATCATTGAGCCGCTGGATGGTCTTGATGCAGCCGAGCGCCGCCAAGCAAGCCTGCTCACGGTGTTTGTGAACCTTGAGCGGGGCGTTCCAGAAAGCCATGATGCAGTCGCCGATATACTTATCAACCACGCCTTTGCTTTCCAGGATGTCGTCGGTCAGCGCCGTCAGGTAGCGGTTGAGGAAGTTGATGAGGGCTTCCGGCGTCATCTTCTCCGAGATCGACGTGAAGTGCGCGATATCGAGAAAGAAGATCGTCATATCCCGCTTCTCGCCGCCGAGGCGCAGCTTGCTGCGGTCTTTAACGAGAATGTCGACGATCTCCGGCGCCACGTACTGACCGAACATGGCGCGCACCTCCTTCTTCTGCTGCTGTTCGAGCATGGTCTTGTGGACCATCAGCACGCCGAAGGTCACGCCGAGCGACAGCATCGGCGCCCAGAACTCCAGCACGTAGAGGTTGACGAAGGCGAAATAGGTCGCCAGCACCCAGCCGACGAGCAAACCCACGAACGCCAGGCCCGCCGTCAGCGCCGGCAAGGACACCAGCCAGTAGGCCGCGCAGGCCAAGGCAAAGATCATAATATAGCTGACCGCGCGCGGCGCTTCCCGCAGATAGCGGTTGTTGAGCAGATTATCCACCAGCGTGGCATGGGACTCGACTCCGGGCGTACTGCCGCTGAAGGCGGTGGGAAAGTGGTCGTAGGCGCCCTGCGCCGTGGCGCCGACCAAAACCAGCCCGCCGTCGAGCTGCTTCTTGATCAGCTCGCGCTCGGCCGACATCAGCTTATCCAGCTCAAGAATCTTCCAGGCCGGAATGCGCTTGATGCCGTAGCGGGCCGGTCGCGCGACGGGCTGGAGCTTATTATTGTCGTCGATCTCAAAATCCTGAAACCCCGGGATCTCGCCGCGCAGGTTCAAACGAATCTGGTTGCGGCCATGCTCCTTGACGTAGCTGTCGGGCTCGCGCTCCTCGAAGGCGGCGAGAACTTTGAGGCCGAAGCTGGTCACCCGTTCTTTATCCGTAGTCCAGGTATCCCGCATCGGAACCTGGGCGTTGACGCCCACCAGAAACGGGATCTCACGCACCGTCCCATCGTTGTCGGACAGCGGCTGCTGGACCAAGCCGTAGTTCTTGTAGACTCCCTCGAGCTCGTCAAAGAACGGCAAATCGAAATCCCAGACCTGGTTAAACTGATATAACTCGCCGCGCGTGTCCAGCGCGATCGCGTGCACGAGCTTTTTACCGGCCTTATTGGTCCAGCGTATCAGCGCCCGGTCCTTGGGCCCCGGGATCAGCTTCCCGCTCTTGTCCCGCTTGCTGTCGTTGGGATCGAGAAACAGTATATCGAGGCCGACCGCCTTGGTCCCGGAGGCGTAGAGATTGTCGAGCAGCTTGCCGTAGACGTCGCGCGGCCAGGGATAAGCGCCCACTTTCTCCAGCGAGGTATCGTCGATCGAGACCACCGTTATCCGGGGATCCCCTTCCTCCATGCCGCGCCTGCGAAACAGGGTATCCACCCAGGCATCATCGTGGGAGCTGAACACAAAAAAGAAATTCAGGGCGGCCAGCAGCAGCGCGAAGCCGGCGGTGAATCGTTTATGAAAGGCGTACTTCGCCGACTTCCCCTCACCGTCGCCGGCGTCGGCGGCTCCCATTGCTTTGGCTTTTTCACTAGCGGTTTTTGTGGCCATCTAGATCACCTCGTATGCGCGATAGGCTAGCAGGCTATGAGTGAGTTGGCAATACCACCACCCGGCGCCCCACCCGGTACCCCACTACTCGGTACCGGTTATTAACATTAACTTTCGTAAGCAGTATTTAGCACCAATGCGAAAGTTAATGTTAATAACCGGTACCAACTATAGTCCTAGGCCTCCAAAGAAACGGGTCCAGGACGGAAAAAACGACAGCGGCCAGGTCGCCAGACGGGAAAACCAGCCGGCCGCCAGCACCGCGCCAAGCAGGATCAGCAGAATACCCGCCCCGCGCTCAATGGCGGGCAGCTTCGGCTTGATGCGGTTGAGCAGCGGGATAGCCCGCTCCAGCGCCAGCGCGCAGAGAAACAGCGGCAGCGCCATGCCCAGCGAGTAGATGCTCAAAAGCAGCACCCCGGTCCCGACCGAACCGCTGCGCCCGGCCATCACCAGAATCGCGCTCAGCTGGGGCCCCACGCAGGGCGTCCAACCGGCGGCGAAAGCCGCGCCGACAAGCACATTGCCCAGCAGGCCCGCCGGCTTCCGGTCGAAGTGGAATCGCCCTTCCTTATGGAGAAAGCCCACTTTGAGCACGCCCACCATCCACAAGCCGAACAGGACCAGCGCGATCCCGCCCAGCCGTTCGATCCAAACGCGGTAAGCGAACAGCACCCGGCCGAGATACGACGCCGAAGCGCCCATGGCGATGAACACCAGCGAGAAGCCGAGGATGAAGAAGCCGGCATTGATCAGCACCAGACGCCGGGGCGTCTTCGAGGTCAGCTCATCGAAGGTCGCACCGCTCAGCGTCGCCAGATACACCGGTATCAGGGGCAGGACGCAGGGCGACACGAAGCTGGCCAGCCCCGCGACGAAGGCCAATCCGACTTCCACCATCCGCTAGACGGAAACGGCTGCGCCCTTCATCGTCCGGGCGACTACCTCTCCAATCTCGCTGAGATTCTCGACCACATGGATGCCGACCCGCCGCAGCGCCTCGACCTTGGCGGCATAAGTGCCCGATCCGCCCTCGATGATGGCCCCCGCATGTCCCATCCGGCGCCCGGGAGGCGCGGTAGAACCGGCGATAAAGGCGTAGACCGGCTTGGACATATGCTGCTTGTAGTATTCGGCGGCGTCCTCTTCCGCGGTGCCGCCGATCTCGCCGATAAGGACGCAGAGCTTGGTCGCGTCGTCTTCCTCGAACATCTTCAGCGCGTCGGTATGGCTGGTGCCGGCGATCGGATCACCGCCGATCCCGACCACGGTGGACTGCCCGATGCCCTGGGTAGTCAGCTGCCATACCGCCTCATAGGTCAAGGTCCCCGAGCGCGACACCAGGCCGACCGGGCCCGGCTTGTGGATATAGCCCGGCATGATGCCGGCCTTGCACTCGCCCGGCGTGATCACGCCCGGGCAGTTGGGTCCCACCAACCGGACCTTCTCGCCCGCCGCGCGGCGGCGGTCCAGATCGGCCTTCACCCGCGCCATATCCATCACCGGTATGCCCTCGGTAATGCAGATAATCACCTCAATGCCGGCGTCGGCTGCTTCGAGGATCGCGTCGCCGGCGAACGGCGGCGGAACGAAGATCAGCGTGGCGTTGGCGCCGGTGGAGCGCACCGCGTCCTCGACCGTATTGAAGACGGGGCGGTCGAGGTGGGTCAGGCCGCCCTTGGTGGGCGTGACGCCGCCCACGATCTGGGTGCCGTATTCGATGCACTGCTTGGCGTGGAACGTGCCTGTTCCGCCGGTGAAGCCTTGGACGATGATCTTGGAATCTTTATTCAGCAGAATGCTCATTTCCCCCCCCCTACGGCCGCGACCGCTTTCTGCGCCGCGCTCCAAAGACTGTCGGCCAGCGTCATGGAGATTCCGGAATCCGCCATGAGGGCCTTGCCCTTTTCCACATTCGTCCCCTCGAGGCGGACGACCAGCGGCACCTTGAGCTTCACTTTCTTGGCCGCGGCGATCACGCCCTCGGCGATCACGTCGCAGCGCATGATGCCGCCGAAGATGTTGACCAGGATCGCCTTGACCTTCTTGTCCTTGAGTATGATCTGGAAGGCCTTGGTGACCTGCTCGGCGGTGGCGCCGCCGCCCACGTCCAGGAAGTTCGCGGGCTGGCCGCCGGCGAGCGCGATGGTGTCCATGGTCCCCATCGCCAAACCGGCGCCGTTGACCATGCAGCCGATATTGCCGTCGAGCCCGATATAGGACAGCCCGGTTTTCTTGGCTTCCCGCTCTAGCGCCGTCGCCTCGGTATCCTTGCGTTTGGCGAGGTCCTTTTGCCGGAACAGCGCGTTGTCGTCGGTTACGACCTTGCCGTCGAGCGCCACCAGCTCGCCCTTGGCGGTGATCACCAGCGGGTTGACTTCGACCAGCGAGGCATCAAGCTTGATAAACACCTGCACCAGCCGCGTCGCCATTTGCGCGAAGGCGCCGAGCAGCTTCGGCGGGATGTCGAGCGCGAAGGCCAGACGCCGGGCCTGGTAGCCCTGCAGCCCGGCGACCGGATCGACGGGCTCCTTGAGGATCGCCTGCGGCTTGGTCTTGGCCAGCGTCTCAATCTCCACTCCGCCCTCGGCCGAGGCGACGATAACCGGGCGGCCGGCCCGCCGGTCCATGGTGATCGAGAAGTATATCTCGCGCGCGATCTTGGAGGCCTGGTCGACGAGGACCTCCTTGACCTTCAGCCCCTTGCCCTGGGTCTGATGCGTCACCAGCATCATGCCGACCATATTCTTAGCCGCCTCGCGCGCCTCTTTCGGGGTCTTGACCAGCTTGACGCCGCCGCCCTTGCCGCGGCCGCCGGCCAGCACTTGCGCCTTCAGCACCCAGGGGCCTTTGCCGGCGCGCTTAAGCGCCGCCGGCAGCTGGCGGGCGTCGGTTATGACTCCTCCGGTCGCGGGGACCGCGATGCCGAAGGACCGGAAAACATCTTTGGCTTCATATTCAAGTAGTTTCATCGGGGATGGGCTCCAAGCGGAAATTTAGTCCGATTTGACTCCGCATAATTTGAGCAAATGGTAACATATTGAAAAAGCGGCATGAAGTCGAGCGAACAGAGCATCGAGGAGTGTGATTCGGTTACCATCCGCTTCGCCGGGGATTCCGGCGACGGCGTCCAGCTGACCGGCGGACGCTTCAGCAGCACTTCGGCCCTCGTCGGCAACGATCTCAGCACCTTCCCCGATTATCCCGCCGAGATCCGCGCCCCGGCCGGAACGCTGGCGGGGGTCAGCGGCTACCAGGTCCATTTTTCGTCGCGCGAGATCCTGACGCCCGGCGACCGCCCGCAGGTCCTCGTCGCCTTCAACCCCGCGGCGCTCAAGGCCAACCTGAAGGATCTCGAGCCCGGCGGCACCATCATCCTCAACGCAGACGCCTTCGTCGATAAGAACTTCAAGAAGGCCGGCCTGGCCGAAAACCCTCTAGAGAGCGGCGAGCTGGCGGATTACCGCGCCATCGCGGTGCCGATGTACAAGCTCACCGACGAAGCGCTCAAGGGCCTTAACATGAGCCCCGCCCAGGTCGGCCGCTGCAAGAATTTCTTCGCCCTCGGCATCCTCTACTGGATGTACGAGCGGCCGCTCGAGCCCACGCTGGAATGGATCCAAAAGAAGTTCCACAAAGTCCCGCGCAGCGCCGAGTCCAACGCGCGCGCGCTGCGCGCCGGCAGCGCCTATGCGGAAAACTCCGACCTCTTCCCCCGCCGCTGGCACGTCGGCCGGGCGCCGATCCCGGCCGGCGACTACCGCAACATCACGGGCAACGAAGCGGCCGCATTGGGCCTGACGACGGCGAGCGTGCTTTCCAAGCACGCCCTCTTTTACGGCAGCTATCCCATCACCCCGGCTTCCGATATCCTGCACTTCCTGTCGAAGTACAAGGCCTTCGGCGTCAAGACCTTCCAGGCGGAAGACGAGATCGCCGCCGTCGGCTCGGCCATCGGCGCGGCCTTCGGCGGCGCCCTCGCGGTCACCGGGACCAGCGGCCCCGGCGTCTGCCTGAAGTCCGAGGCCATCGGCCTCGCCGTCATGACCGAACTCCCCCTGGTCGTCATCAACGTACAGCGCGGCGGCCCCTCCACCGGCCTGCCGACCAAGACCGAGCAGGCGGACCTGCTGCAGGCCCTGTTCGGACGCAACGGGGAAAGCCCCGCCGTCGTCCTGGCGCCGGCCACCCCGGCCGACTGCTTCCAGGTCGCGATCGAGGCCTGCCGCCTCGCCATGAAGTACCGGGTCCCCGTCTTCGTCCTGTCCGACGGCTACCTCGCCAACGGCGCGGAGCCCTGGAAGGTCCCCGCCGTCAGCGAACTGCGGGAGTTCACGATATCGCATGAGCCGCCGTCCGGCGGCGGAGCGTTTCAACCGTACGCCCGCGACGAAAAGACTCTCGCCCGGCCCTGGGTGCTTCCCGGCACGCCGGGCTGCGAGCACCGCATCGGCGGGCTGGAAAAAAAGGACGGGCCCGGCAGCGTCGACTACGATCCGGACAACCATGAGCGCATGTGCGCGCTGCGCGCGGAAAAGGTCGCCCGCATCGCGGCGGAGATCCCGCCGACCACGGTACTCGGGCAGGAGCGCGGCGGGCTGCTCGTCGTCGGTTGGGGCTCGACCTACGGAGCGATCACCACCGCCGTCAACCGCCTGCGGGAGAAGGGCGCCCCCGTCTCGGCGCTTCATCTGCGCCATCTCAACCCGCTGCCGTCGGACCTTGGAGACATCCTGGGGCGCTACGATCAGATCCTGGTGCCGGAGATGAACCGGGGCCAGCTGCTGCTGCTGCTGCGCGCCAAGTATCTGGTGCCGGCGAGGGGTCTGCACAAAGTCAAGGGACAGCCGTTTATGGTGAGCGAAATCACGGACCAGATCGAGGCCATGCTCAAATGAGCGAACTGAGCCGCAAAGACTTCAGCTCCGACCAGACCGTCCGCTGGTGCCCGGGCTGCGGCGACTTCGCCATCCTCGCCCAAATGCAGAAAGTCCTCCCGGCCTTGGGCGTCCGGCGCGAGAATATCGTCTTCATCTCCGGCATCGGCTGCTCAAGCCGCTTCCCGTACTACATGAACACCTACGGCTTCCACACCATCCACGGCCGGGCGCCCACCATCGCCTCGGGACTTAAGTGCGCCCGTCCGGACCTGCAGGTGTGGGTCATCACCGGCGACGGCGACGGGCTGTCGATCGGCGGCAACCACCTGCTGCATGCGATGCGGCGCAACATCGACATCAATATCCTGCTGTTCAACAACCGCATCTACGGCCTGACCAAGGGGCAGTACTCGCCGACCTCGGAGCGGGGCAAGATCACGAAATCCTCCCCTGCGGGCTCGATCGAACGTCCCATCTATCCGCTGCGCGTCGCCCTGGCCGCCGAGGCGACCTTCGTCGCCCGTTCGGTGGACACCGACGTCGAGCACCTGGGGCAGACCCTGACCCGCGCGGCGGCCCACAAAGGCACGTCGTTTGTCGAGATCTACCAAAACTGCATCGTCTTCAACGACGGCGCTTTCGCCGACGTGCAGAAGCGCGACACCCGCGATGACCACACCGTACGCCTGGAAAACGGCAAGCCGCTGATCTTCGGCAAAAACCGCGACCGGGGCATCCGGCTCAAAGGCTTTGCCCCGGAGATCGTCGACTTCAAGCCGGAAGCGCCGCCCCGGGACCTGCTGGTCCACGATGAGACCGCGAGCCCCGAGTTCGCCTACCTGCTGACCCAGCTTGAGCCGCCGGACTTTCCCGAAACGATCGGCGTGCTGCACTGTGTCGAAGAGCCCACCTACGATGAGCTGCTGGAAAAGCAGCTGCGCGCCGCGAGGAAGGACGGCGCCGATGATCTGCAGAAGCTCCTGCTCGGCGGCGAACACTGGAAGGCCGGCGCCAGCTGACTTTCTCTGACATTTCCTGACACCCCCTGACATGTACGGTATTGCCCCCCCGCATCCGGCGCCGCATAATATCGTACGGACGATTCCTCCCCCCTTTGACCATGAACGCCGACTACGACATGTTCCGGGCCTCGCGCCCCAAGAAAGTGCTGATCGTCGACGACGATAAGGATCTCCTCGAGGTGTATCAGGACGCGCTGCGCCGGCTGGATTTCGCCGTGGAGATATGCGCCGACGGCTACGCGGCGCTGCGGCGCATGGAGGAAACGCTGTTCGACGTCGTAGTGCTGGATTTGATGATGCCCAACTGCACGGGCTTCGAAGTCCTGCTGCAGCTGCAGCGCAAGGAGGGGCCCAAGCCGGCGGTGATCGTCATCACCGGCGCGCACAAAGACCCGGATACCGTCGAACGCATTCGCCGGGAGCCCGTAGTTTTTGACTTCCTCTTCAAGCCCTGCCGGCTGATGGTATTGGCGGATACGATACGCCGGGCCGTTCCGGCCCAGCTGCCGGGCTGTCCTACTTCTTAGCCTTGTTCTTGGTCTTCTTGGCGGGCTTGCCCAGCGAACGCAGATAGGCGACCAGGTCAGCGATCTCCGACTCCTTCAGGTTGCTGGCGTATTTCGGCATCCGCTTGCCTTTGCCCTGGGTGGTGAAGCCGATCAGGGCTTTATCGCTCTGCGTGAGCGTCCCCTCGTCGGTCAGGTCAAGCGCCGGAAGCTCCAGCTTGAAAGCCTTGGCGATTCCCGCCTTACCCTTGGCGTCCTCACCGTGGCAGCCGCCGCATTTCTTGGCGAACAGGGCCGCCGTCTCGGGGGCGACGGGCTTCTCCTCAGAGCCCTTGGTTTTCGCCGTCTTTCCCTCGCCCTTGCCCAACGAGCGCATGTAGGCCACCACGCCGGCCACATCGGAGGCTGAGAGCTTCCCTTGGTAGGACGGCATTTTGCCCTTGCCGCCGGTGATGAGAGCGATAAGCTGCTGGTCGCTCTGTTGGCGCGTCGTTTTATCCGTGAGATCGAGCGCGGCGGCCTTGAGCTTGAACATCTTCGCCATCTTGACGTTGCCCTTGGCATCCTGGCCGTGGCAGGACGCGCATTGTTTCGCGAAGACACCCCGGCCGGCCGGGCCCTCGGCGCGCACCGGACAGGTCAGGATAGCCGCCATCAGCCCAAAAGCAACCGCCACGACAATCAGTTCATCCCCGGCATCCATGTCCAATACCTCCGCAGCCAAATCCATCCATAAAGTACAACATCCTTATCGGCTTATCTGAAAAATTATTTCCCGCAGCGGCAGCGCCCTTCCACCGCTTTATAATAGTCGCTGGAAATCACCATGCACTGACCGGCGATATTGATCAGCAGCGCATTAAACTTCTCCTGCCGCGCGAACTCAATGAGCTGAACGGGCGAGAGCTCGAGCCAGTCGACCACGGTATCGTGCGCCTTGAGCGCCCCGATATCGGAGAATACCAGCAGCGCGGTCTCACCGGTCCCGTTGTCGGCCAGCAGAAAATCCAGCTGCTGATCGGATTCGACGACTCGGCGGGCGGCGCGCAGTTCCTCCGGCAGCGCCCGGACGCCGACCAGCGGCCGGCTCTTGGCCAGCGCCGCGCATACCGCGCCGAAGGCCGCGGCGGACTTCAGCAGATCGCCCTTAAGCGCCAAAAACTTATCCATCGCCTTATCCAGCTCGGGATTAACCGGAAGCTCGACGCCGTTCTTGTTGTTGGCCATGCTCTTCCCCCTCTAAATCCTATACGCTGGCGCAGGCCGGCGGATATGGGACCTGCTGATATTATAGCGCCTCACATACGCCATATGCCGCCGGGACTTCCTTCGCGCGCTAAAAAAATCTAAAATACAGCCGCTAGGAAAGTCCTGCGGCGCATGCAGGACCCCTGGGCCAGCTTTAGCCGGTTCCGACAGACCCCATCGGCGCTCTTGCCGAACTTCCGGGGTCCCGGTGGTAGGCGCCCTCACTACATCATCTGTACAGAGGAGGATATTATGGCTGAGGCCAAGAAGATTATCATCATTGGAGCCGCGGGACGGGATTTCCACAATTTCAACGTCCATTTCCGCAACAACCCCGAATACGAGGTGGTGGCGTTTACCGCCTTCCAGATCCCCGGCATTGCGGGACGAACTTATCCCCCGGAGCTTTCCGGAGAGCGCTACCCCGAGGGTATCCCGATTCACGACGAGAGCGAGCTCGCCGACCTCATCCGGAAACATAAGGTCGAGGCCTGCATATTCTCCTACAGCGACGTCTCGCACAACGACGTCATGCACCGCGCCTCGCTGGTGACCTCCACCGGCGCCGACTTCGTCATCCTCGACGCGAGCAAGACCATGATCAAGTCCAACAAGCCCGTCATTTCCGTCTGCGCCGTACGCACGGGCTGCGGCAAGAGCCAGACCTCGCGCGCGGTCGCCCAGCTGCTGCGCGCCAAAGGCAAGAAGGTCGTCCTGGTGCGCCATCCCATGCCGTACGGCGACCTGAGCGCCCAGCGCTGCCAGCGCTTCGCTTCGGTCGAGGACATGGACAAGGCCGATTGCACCTTCGAGGAGCGCGAGGAGTACGAGGCGCATACCCAGCTCGGCCTCGTGGTCTATGCGGGCGTGGATTATGAGGAGATTCTGCGCTCGGCGGAAAAAGAGGCGGACATCATCCTGTGGGACGGCGGCAACAACGATACCCCCTTCTTCAAGCCCGACCTGAGCATCGTGCTGGTCGATCCGCACCGGGCGGGCCATGAGGTCCTCTACCATCCGGGAGAGACCAACCTGCGGATGGCGGACGTCATCCTCGTCAACAAGGTCGGCACCGCGAAGGTAAAAGACATCGCGACGGTCGAAGCGAATGCCAGAAAAGCCAACCCCAACGCCCTGATCATCCGCGCCGAGTCGACGGTCACCGCCAAGGACCCCGACGCCATCAAGGACAAGAGGGTTCTGGTGATCGAGGACGGACCGACGCTGACCCACGGCGAGATGACCTTCGGCGCCGGACATGTGGCGGCGCGCAAGCACGGCGCGGCGGAGATCGTGGACCCGCGGCCGTACGCGGTCGGCTCGATCAAGAAGACCTTCGAGAAATACACCCACCTGACCGACATCCTGCCGGCCATGGGCTACGGCGACACGCAGACCAGAGAGCTGCAGGAGACGATCGACAATACTCCGTGCGACGTGGTTCTTGTCGGCACGCCCTTCGATATCGGCCGCATCATCAAGAGCGACCGGCCGATGATCCGCGTGACCTACGAAATGGACGCCACCGGCAGAAATGCGCTCGGCGGCATTATCGACGAGTTCCTGACCAAGCACAGCTAAGGCGTCGTCGCGAGGCGGCATATGAGCACCCGTAAGTCGAAGCGGCCCAAAGTTGTGGTCATGGCGCTGGGCGGAAACGCCATCATCCAGCCCGGCCAAAAGGGAACGATCACCGAGCAGTTCGCCAACACCCGCACGGCGCTGGCCGGCGTGACCAGCCTGATCCGCATGGGCTATCGCGTCGTCATAACGCACGGCAACGGGCCGCAGGTAGGCAACCGCCTGCTGCAGTCCGAGGCCGCCTCGAAGAAGGTCCCCGACATGCCGCTGGGCGTCCTGGTGGCCGACAGCCAGGGCGGCATGGGCTATATGATCCAGCAGTCGCTGCAAAACCTGCTGTGGCGGCGCAGGATGAAGCGGCCGGTGGTGACCATGCTCACCCAGGTGCTGGTGGACCGCAAGGACCCGCGGCTGAAGAAGGCGACCAAGCCCATCGGGCCGTTCTTCAGCCCCCAGGAAGCGCGGCCGCTGATGCGCAAGAAGGGCTGGATCATGAAGGAAGACGCCGGACGCGGCTGGCGCCGCCTGGTCCCCTCGCCGATGCCGATCAAGATCGTGGAGCACCGGACCATCAAGCGCCTGATCAAGGCCGGCATCATCGTCATCGCCGCCGGCGGCGGCGGCATCCCGGTCGTGCTTGAGCCCAACGGCGACTTCGAAGGCGTCGACGTGGTGGTCGACAAGGACCTCGCCTCGACCATCCTGGCCATCAACGCCAAAGCCGAGACGCTGATCATTACCACCGGAGTCGACAAGGTCGCCCTGAACTACAACACTCCGCAGCAAATAGAGCTGGACCGCCTGACGGTGAAGGAGGCCAAGCGCTGCCTGCGGCAGGGGCACTTCCCCGCCGGCAGCATGGGGCCGAAGATCGAGGCCTCCATCATGTTTCTGGAGAACGGCGGCAGCAACGTCATCATCACCTCGCCGGAAAAAGTGCTGGACGCCATCCGCGGCAAAGCGGGAACCCATATCGTGAGGAAATAACATGAGCAAGACCCAGGATTATCTCGACAAGGACAAGAAGTACGGGGCGCAGAACTATGCCCCCCTGCCCGTCATTCTCGAGCGCGGCGAAGGCGTCTTCGTCTGGGACGTCGAAGGCAACCGCTACTTCGACATGCTCAGCGCCTACAGCGCGGTCAACCAGGGGCACAACCATCCCAAGATCATCGCCGCCGCCAAGAAGCAGATGGACGTGCTGTGTCTGACCTCGCGCGCCTTTCACAACGACCGCATGCCGGACTTTCTGGAGAAGCTGTGCAAACTCTCCGGCAAGGAGAAAGCCCTGCTCATGAACACCGGCGCCGAGGGCATCGAGACCGCCATCAAGGCTATGCGCCGCTGGGGCTATGAGATCAAAGGCGTGGAGAAGGATAAGGCGGAGATCATCGTCTGCCGGGAGAACTTCCACGGCCGCACCACCACTATCGTCGGCTTCTCCACCGATCCGGTCGCCTATGAGGGCTACGGCCCGACGACGCCGGGGTTCGTGATCATCCCTTTCGACGATCCGGACGCCCTGGAGAAAGCGGTCACCCCGAACACCGTGGGCTTTTTGGTCGAGCCGGTACAGGGCGAAGCCGGCGTGCGCGTCCCGGCCGAGGACTACCTCAAGAAGGTCCGCGATATCTGCACCCGGAACAAAGTGCTGCTGTGCGTCGATGAGATCCAGACCGGGCTCGGCCGCACCGGCAAGAACTTCTGCTTCCAGAACAGCGGCATCACGCCCGACCTGATCGTCATGGGCAAGGCGCTCTCGGGCGGCGTATATCCGATCTCCGCCGTGGTCGCCGACGCCGCGGTCATGGACGTGTTCAAGCCCGGCACCCACGGCAGCACCTACGGCGGCAACCCGCTGGCCGCCGCCATCGGCAGCGCCGCCATCGACGTCCTGCTCGAGGAAGACCTGCCGGAGAAGGCCATCGAGCTCGGCGCCTACTTCCGGGCCAAGCTCGACACGCTCAAGAACGGCAAGGTCAAGGAGGTCCGCAGCAAGGGCATGCTTCTGGCCATCGAGTTCACCGAACCCATCGCCAAAAAGTTCTGCAAGAAGATGATGGCCGGCGGCATCCTGGCCAAGGACACCCATGACGTCACGGTGCGCTTCGCCCCGCCCCTGGTCATCACCAAGGCGCAGATCGACGAAGCCTTCGCCGTGATCGAGAAAGCGTTTAAGGAGCTGTTCGCGGAAGGCGCCTGTTCCTGCTCCTGCGGCTGATCAGCCCGCGAGCAAGGTAATCAGCGCCTTCTGCGCGTGCAGGCGGTTTTCCGCCTCATCGAGCATGGCGCACTGCGGCCCGTAGGCCACGTCGTGCGTAATCTCCTCGCCGTAATGCGCGGGGAGACAGTGCAGGACGATGGCGTCGGGCTTGGCGAGCTTCACCAGTTCGGCGTTCACCTGATAGCCGGCGAACTCCTGGCGGCGCTTCTCGGCCTCTTCTTCCTGCCCCATAGACGCCCAGACATCGGTGTAGATCACGTCGGCGTCTTTGGCCGCCTCTTTGGGATCATCGAGCACGACCAGGCTGCCGCCGGTTTTCTTCCCCGTCTCTTCGGACCAGGCGCGCACCTCGTCGACCACTTTATAGCCGGAAGGCGAAGCCACCGCCACCTGCATGCCGAAGGGGATGCCGCCGAAGGCCAGCGAGTTGGCGCAGTTATTGCCGTCGCCGATAAAGGCCAGCTTCAAGCCGTCGAGCTTGCCCTTGCGCTCGATAATGGTCTGCATGTCCGCCAGCGCCTGGCAGGGATGCGCGAGGTCGCTGAGCCCGTTAATGACCGGGACGTCCGCGTACTTGGCCAAATCCTCGATGATCTTATGGCCGAAGACGCGCGCCATGATAATGTCGACCTGGCGCGACAGCACCTTGGCGATGTCCTCGGTGGTCTCGCGCTTGCCCAGGCCGATATCGGAAGGCCCGAGGTACATCGCCGCGCCGCCCATCTGGAACATGCCGGTCTCAAACGATACGCGCGTGCGCAGCGACGGCTTCTGGAAAATCATCGCCATCATCTTCCCCCGCATCGGCAGGGGACGCTCGCCGGCCTTGTAGGCCTTCTTCATGGCGGCCGCGGTATCCAGGATGTGCTGGATCTCATCTCGGGAAAAGTCCTTGAGCGTTGTCAGACTCCGGTTCTTAAGGTTCATTTCGCTGTTGTCTCCTTGTAATCGTGAATGATTCGGACCACTTCGGGAATATCACGCTCTTGCACGCTGCCGAGCGCCAGGCGCAGCGCGCCCTCCTGCCCGGGTCCAAAGAAGCTGCCCGGCAGGAGGATGGTATTGCTTTTTTCGACGAATCCCCGGCCGACCTCCTCCGCCGTCGCGGGGAGGTCGAAATTCAGATAGACGAAAAAAGCCCCGGCGGAGGCGATACGGAAGGCCGATTCCCGCGCCGCGAAAGCGGTGCGAAACGCCGCGACTCTTTGCCGCAGCTGCGCGATGCGGTCGCGCAGCCAGCCCCCGGCGTCGCGCAGCCCCGCCGCCGCCGCGAGCTGCCCGATCCGGGGGGCGCAAATGACGTTGGAGTCATGGACTTTCAGGAACTGGCGCAGGAAGACCGGCGCGGCGGCGACAAAGCCGATGCGAAATCCCGTCAGGCTGAAGGTCTTGGAATAGGAGTGGATCGACACCGCATGCTCGGCGAAATTCGCGATATTGAGCACCGAGGCGGGCCGGGGGTAGTCGTCGTGAAAATAGTTGTACACCTCGTCCGAGATCAGCACGACTCCGCGCTCCGCGCACAGCGCGAACAGCGCGTCGACGTCGGCCTGGGCGTAGGACTTGCCGGTCGGATTGCTGGGATTGACCAGGACCAGCGCCTTGGTCTTGGGCCCCAGCAGCGGACGAATCTTCCCGACATCGAGCGCGTAGCCGTCCCGCGCGTTGAGCGCCGCCGCCACCGGCTTGAGGCGCAGGATCCGCGCCGTCATATAGTGGTTGAAGTAGTAGGGCGCGAGGAACACCACCTCATCGCCGGGCTCGGCGAGCGCCGCCAAGGTCGAGAAAAAAGCGTTGTTGGCGCCGGCGGTAACGCAGATCGAATCCGGACCGGGAGCGTGGGAGTACAGGCGGCGCAGCTCCTTGGCGATGGCCGCGCGCAGTTCAGGCAGGCCTTCATCCGGCGTGTAGGGGTAGTAGTCCTCGGACTCCAGCGCCCGGATCAAAGCGCTGCGGATGCTTTCAGGCGGCGGATAGCCCGGAACGGCCTGGCTTAGATCGTAGACCTTGGCGGCGGAATCCAAAGCGAGCGAGGCGAAGCGCTTAAAGTCGCAGATGGGAGGAAAATAGAGCTCAGCGATGTTGTCCGGGAAATCCATAAGCGCTGCGGAACCGGCTCTATTCTAGCTAATTCAATTTGGCATAATACGCTGACCCGAGGTGATCCATGAACGTTCTGGTTCTCAACTCTGATACTTCTTCTATAAAGTTCCAGGTCATTGAGACCGATCTCGAACTCATCAAGCAGCGCCAGGACCGCACTTTGGCCGGCGGCTTCATCGAGCGCATCGGCAGCGAAGCCCTCATCACCCTGCAGGCGCCCGGGCAGCGCAAGGTCAGGAAGGCCGCGCCGATCCGCTCGCACCGCGACGCCATCGACTATATCTTCCGCTGGCTGGTCTCGGCGGACTCCATGCTTGAGCACATCAAATCCCTGGGCGACATCCACGCCGTCGGCCACCGCGTGGTGCACGGCGGCGAGAACTTCCAGAAATCCGTGCTCATCACCAAAGAGGTAATCGAGAGCATCGAGGACTGCGTGGAGCTGGCGCCGCTGCACAATCCGGCCAACCTCAAAGGCATCAAGGCGGCGCAGGAACTGCTCGGCGATGGCGTCCCGCAGGCGGCGGTATTCGACACCGCCTTTCACGCCACCATGCCGGAAACCGCCTACCTGTACGGCATCCCCTATCAGCTCTACCGCCGGCACAAGATCCGGCGCTACGGCTTTCACGGCACCTCGCACCGCTATATCGCCTATCGCTACCGCATCTACAAGAAGATTCCAAAAAACAAGGTCCATATCATCAGCCTGCACCTGGGCAACGGCTGCTCAGCCTGCGCCATCAAGAAAGGAGAGTCGATCAACACCACCATGGGCTTCACTCCCCTGGAGGGCCTCATGATGGGCACGCGCTCGGGAGACATCGACCCCTCGGTGATCGATTATCTGGTGCATAAGGAAGGCATGACCGTGGACCAGGTTGAAACGGTACTCAACAAGCAGTCCGGCCTGCTCGGCGTCTCCGGGCTGACCAGCGATATGCGCGAACTCCTGGCGGAAGAAGCCCAAAACAATGACCGGCGCTCCGCTTTGGCCATCGATATGTTCTGCCAACGGGTGCGGCGCGCTATCGGCAGCTATATGGCGGAGATGGGCGGCGCCGACGCGGTGGTCTTTACCGGCGGCATCGGTATGAACTCCCCTAAAATCCGCACCCGGGTGTGTGAGGGCTTGGAGTGCATGGGAATTGAGCTCGACAAGAAGGCGAACCTTGGCGTTCATTCCGGGAAATGCGGCGTAATTTCCAGCAAAAAAAGCAAGGTCTCGCTTTTCGTCATCCCCACCAACGAGGAACTCCTGATCGCACGCGACACCGTCCGCGTAATCGAAGGCGTTATCAAGTAGGCCCTTTCTCCTAAATATCCCTGGGCTTTTTTCGTCCCAATAATTGCCCGAAACGCCCCTGCGTCCGGAACGCAAACCGGCTAAATAATGAGCAAGGAACACCGGAATGCGAACCTTGCTCATAGCCCTGATTCTAACCTTGCCCGCGCAGGCGCGGGCCGTTAACCTCGCGCTCGGCCCCGGCATCCGCGGCGGTTCAGCTTCCACCCCCTCCCTTATGCCGGCGCCGGTAGCCATGGCCTGGGCCGTCAGCCTGCAGATACCGCTGCGCACAATGGACTTCAGCAGCGTACTGCCGGACATGCGCGGCTGTATGATAGGGCTAAGCGAGCTGCGCCTGGAGAATCCTGCGCACTGGGAACCCCTGGGCCCCGTTATCTCGCAGCTCGACGCTGTCGGCGTCCGCCCCGATGAGTTCGCGGCCATGGACTCCGGCCGCCAGCAGAAGCTTCTGGTCCAGGCCGCCTCAAGCGTCGCCCAGCGCAAGCGTGTTCAGGCGGCGAAGCTGATTTTCCGCATCGGCGAGGACCGTATCGCCGAGGAAGAGCTCGATGCGGTGGAGCAGGAAGCCAATGAGCTGCAGCGCAGCGCGATGTATCTCAACGACGCGCAGTACGGCGGCGTCCAGACCATAGTCCGCCGGGCCGCCAAGCAGCGCGCCTTCGCGCGCAGCGAGAGAACTTTGCTGCTGGCGGAAAACACGGCGGCGGCGCTGGCCTCGTACAAGAAGGAAAACGAAGGCGAAAGGGTTCTGCGCACCGTAATCGCACCGGACGGCAGGAAGGTTCGCTTCGTCAGCTCAGGGACGCGCTATCGCGTATGGTACGAGGGCGACGCCGCGCCCGCCGTTGAATACGATCTCAGCAAAACCGACGGCGACGACATCGCCGCCTACAACGTCGAGCGCAACGGCCGCCGCGGCGTCCACGTCAACGGCCGAGTTCTCTGGGAAGACGGAAAGTACTGACGGGGCAGGCGGCTAGGTAGCGGCCCGGAAGGAAAGGATGTCCCCCTCTTCGACGATATACTCCTTGCCCTTAAGCATAAACTTCCCGGCTTCCTTGACCTGAGCCTCGCCGCCAAGCCCGATCAGGTCCTCGTACTTCATAACTTCCACCCGGATGAAGCCGCGTTCCAGATCCGAATGGATGGCGCGGGCAGCGCGCGGACCGTTTGAGCCCTGCGGCACCGTCCAGGCCCGAACCTCGTCCTCGCCGACCGTGAAGTAGGACATGAGCCCCATCGAGTCATAGATAACGCGCGTCAGCACGGCCACCGCCGGCTCCGCGATGCCCAGCCCCTCCAAAAACTCCTTCTTCTCCGCCGCATCCTCGATCTCGGCGATCTCGCCCTCCAGCTTAACGTCGAAGACCGCGCATGCCACCCGGCCCGGATAGGCCTGCTCGATTTCGCCGCGCAGCTGGGCCGCGTCCGTCCCCTGCGCCGCGTTGATCACCGCGATCACCGGCTTGTCGGTCAGGAACTGATAAGAGGAGAGCAGGCGCGCTTCGCTTTCGCTAAGCTCAGCGCTGCGGATGGCGTTCCCGGCCTCCATCTCGCCGGCCAAGCGCTCAATAAGCTTCAGCTCGTTCTCCTTCTCCACGCTGCGTCGGGTTCTGAGCTCGTTTTTCAGGTTGGAGACGCGCTTATCCAGAAACAGCATGTCCGCGAACTGCAGCTCGGACATAAAGGTGTCCAGATCACGCGCCGCGTCCACGGTGCCGGACGGATGAAAGACGGAGGGGTCGTCGAATGCGCGCACCACGCAGATCAGGCCGTCGAGGTCGCGCACGTCGCCGAGCCAGGCCGCCTTGCCCTGGGTCTTCTCGACATCGGGCAGCAGCAGCACGTCCATGCGGGCGTAGTTCGTCTTCTTGGGGTTATACATCTCATGCAGCCTGTCGACGCGCGGGTCCCGCACATGGAAATTGCTCGGCAGCCCCTTGGGCGGGACGGTCTGCACCGTCACCCCGGTCAACAGCTTAAACAGGGTCTTCTTTCCGGCCCCCAACAGTCCCAACATGCCAATCTGCATCCTAATTCTCCTTCGGTGTTGTTTCCGGCCCGGCTAGCATAGCCCTTATTCCGCGCGCCGCGCCAGCCCCGGGCTGAATTCGGAATACTTATCCTGGGTCATTAGCCTTTCTGAACCCGGGCCTCATGTCCGCGGCGAGTTGGGACTTTCGTATCTCACAGAACATCCCCAATGTCCGTATTCTACCTGGGCATATGGGACCGAACTGTAAAATTCGGCGCATACTGACCGCGGGGATTCTCGTATGCGCCGTCCTCTCCGCCGGGACCCATAGCCGGGCGCAAGTAGTAGGCCGGGCCGCGACTGCCGCCGGTTCTTCCGCCGGCGCGGCGAATGCCGCCGCCGCCGCGAGCATCTCGGCCGGCCGCAGCCAAATCGCTCCGCCCGGGCTCGCGCTTCCGACGCTTCCTTCTCTCGACTTAAGCGCGCCGAACTTCCGCGCCCCCGCGACGCTGGCGCCTATCGCGGCGAACCAGGCGGTCACGGCGGTAAAGCCCGTCCTGCACACGATCACCCCGCACGAGCAGGGCAGAGTCGAGCGCCGGCATCGCCCACGCGCCAAGCAAGCAAAAACCAAGAAGAAAAAAAGCTCGCCCTCGAACCTCGAGCATCTGGGAGATTTCTGGAAAGGCATTGAGGACCAGCAGGCTCCCCGCGGCGGCCTGCTCAAGAAGTTCTGGGATGGGGCGAGCATTAAAGGCTCGATCGCCCCGAAAATCGGCCGCGGCGTCGAGTCCATCGGCAGAGCGGTCGCCGCCTGGACCCCGCCGAAACTCAGCCCCGCGCCCGAACGTCTCGAGGATATCCGCGAGCTCAAGGTGGGGACCTACAACACGATGCACCTGCTGCAGCATCCCGGCCGCTACGTGTACGACAAGGCGAAGGGCCAGCTGGTCAAAGTTAAAGACGGCCCCTACAAGAACCAGGCGCATGTCCAGCAAACGGCGGAAGCGATCCTGGAGAGCGACCTCGATGTCGTAGTGCTCCAGGAAATCGAAAGCCTGGAGCATCTTGAAAAATTCAACAAGGAGTATTTGGACGACTCTTATGACGTATTCCACCTTGAAGGAAACGATCCCGTTGGGATCAATTCGGCCGTTCTAGTCAAGAAGGGGCTGCCGGTCGAAATCGAATACCGCTCGCACAAGGATGAGACCTGGTACAACCCGGTGCGCGGCAAGGAAAAACCGATCTTCACGCGCGACCTCCCGGCCATGATCGTCCGCCCCCGGGGCCAGGAACGCCCGCTCTTCGTGCTGCTCGCGGCGCATATGAAGTCCAAGCATTCGGCCAAGGACAGCCCCGAGCACACTCTCGATCCCGAAAACCGCAACCAGCGCAAAGTCCAGGCCGACCGCATGGCGGACATCATCCTGAAGCTGCAGCAGGAGTTCGGAGCGTCCGTCCCGGTCATGCTCACGGGGGATTTCAACGGCGAGCTGACGGAGGACGCCTTCGCCGACTTTTTCCGGCGCACCGGCATGCTGGACAGCTTCGACCTGCTGGCGAATCCCCCGCCCCCCGGGGAGCGGGTCACGCATACGTTCCATCCTTTCGACGGCCCGACGCAGTATCACCAGCTCGACGCCCTGCTGGTCACCCCGGCCATTCAGGGCATCATCAAGAACGCCGCCGTCTACCGCTACCACGACCATAACGGCAAGGTCCGCCCGATCCCGAAGACCTTTGAAGAACGTAAACGGAACCCCTCGGATCACTTCCCGGTCATCGTGACTCTGGACTTCCCGCCGATCCTCAAAGCCGCCCGCCGCTAGCTCTCCGCTCGATCGTCAGCATCTATCATACGGATACCATCAATTTATTGGACTAATAACATCCCAGCCGCTACAATAATGAAAATCCCGGCAGACAGGAGCGAAACATGGACCTCAAGAAATATTTCACCAGCACCAAAGGCCTCGGCGTACTGGCCACTTCCAACGACCAGGGCGTCGTCAACACGGCCGTCTATGCCCGGCCGCATGTGATCGGTAAAAACAGGGTCGCCTTTATCATGACCCCGCGGCTGACGCATGAGAACCTGCAGTCGAACCCGCGCGCTTCCTACCTCTTCCACGAGGCGGGCTTCGAGCACGCCGGCAAGCGGCTGATGCTGACCATGGTGGGGGAATCGACCGACAGCCGCAAGATCGAGGCGCTGCGCCGCCGGACCACGCCGGCCATCTGCAGCGGCAAAAAGGGCGACCGGCGCTACCTGGTCACCTTCCGCATCGACAAGGTGCTGCCGCTAACCAACTGAATCTCCTCCGTACCCGTACAGCCTCGAGGCTCCGGTGTCGGCCGGAGCCTTGAGGTACTATTTAGTCGCCGTAAAGGCGCTTCTCGGCCAGGGTCTTCAGGTGTTCAGCCAGCTTCTGATTGCGCTCCACCAGAGCCTTTAAGTCGTCCTCGACCAGGCGGAAGAGCAGGCTGTCCGCAACGGCTACCGCGCTCGCCACGCGCTTCTCGTCCCGGATCAAGGCTATCTCTCCGAAGAGCTCCCCGGGCCCGAGCGAACCCATCTCGGCGCCGGCCATCCCCAGCGACTGCCGGATGGCGACCTCGCCGGCACAGACGACATAGAGGTCCTTGGACATCTCGCCCTGCTGGATGACCGTCGCGTCTTGGGGATAAAGGAAGAGCCCGCTGCGGGGGAAAAGCTCCTTTACCTGCGCCGCCGACAGGGACGGATAGAGCGCCTCCATGTCGAGCGCCTTGTGCAGCGTCTTCACCGCCTGCTCGTCAAGCTCCTTCGCTTCCGCCATAAATCCCTCTCACGGTCTCCGACCGTTTCCTAAACACGAACCTTGAAGGTCTCGTCCTTCTTGATGCTCAGACAGAAGGCCCCCAGCAGCTGCGAGGCCTGTTCCAGATCACGCAGATCGACCATCTCCACCGTGCTGTGCATATAGCGATTGGGGATGCTGACCAGCGCCGAAGGCACGCCGCCGTTCTTGGTCCAAATCGCCAGCGCGTCGGTGCCTCCGCCGAAGGTCTCGATCTGCAGCGGGATCTTCTTGCTCTTCGCCGTCTTGCGCAGGCGCTCGACCACCAGCGGGTGATTCTCGCGCCCGATCGACACGGTCGGCCCGCCGCCGAGCTTCACCTCGCCGTGCTGCATGACATTAATGCCGGGGGTGTCCGTCGCATGGGTCACATCCACGGCCACCGCCGCATCCGGTTTGACATTAGCCACGGTCATGGCCGCGCCCGCCAGCCCGATCTCCTCCTGCACGCTCGAGCAGGCATAGATCGCGCATTTGGGTTTGCCGGCGGCGGCGATGCGCAAAGCCTCGATCGCCGTCCAGATCCCGGCGCGATTATCGAAGCCCCGGGCCACCGCCGTCCGGCCGTTGATCATCTCGAAGTCGTCGACAAAGGTGATCGGATCGCCTACCGCCACCCGCTTCTGCGCGTCTTTTTTATTCTTGGCGCCGATATCGATATAGCACTCGTGCATCTTCGGCGCCTTGGCCTCGACGCCGCGCTCCTGCAAATGAATCGCCATAACGC
Source organism: Elusimicrobiota bacterium (assembly GCA_043827405.1). Classification (GTDB taxonomy): domain Bacteria; phylum Elusimicrobiota; class Elusimicrobia; order UBA1565; family UBA1565; genus JBDRPD01. The sequence goes on from JBDRPD010000053.1 coordinate 135,824, forward strand.
CGAGCACGCCGCGAACGCAGCCCTTCTCGGCATGGATACTCACCCGCTTGCCGCGAATGGTGGCGGTATCGACGCCGCCGATCTGCTGCACATAGACGAAGCCGTTGCCGTCGATATGCTTAATCATGAGACCGATCTCATCGGCATGGCCGTCCAGCATGATCCGCGGCCGGGCGCCGGGGTTGAGCACCGCCACCGCGTTGCCGTAGCTGTCGGTCATCACCTCGTCGGCGAAGCCGCGGGCATAGTCGCACCAGATCTTCTGCACCTTGGACTCGTAGCCGCTCGGCGACGGCGTCGTCAGCAATTCCTTCAGAAAGGCCAGGGACTCATTTCGCATAGTTCAACTACCTCTTAGACCTGAATATAGATGGATACTACATCTCTCAACCACGGCCTGCAAGAAGCCGGGCCCTTTCGCTCAGGCGGCCCGTTCACTAAGTTGGTAAAATGGGGATTCGAATGGCAAGCACCCCAGAAGCAAGGCCGGCCTGCAAAAGCCGCGGGAGAACCGTCGCCATGCGCCGATACTCCAAGCCCGAGATCTGGAGCGCGCGGCTGTCCGCCCTCGGTACGATCATGTCGGCGGCGGGTATCGCCTGGCTGCTGGCCGACGCCTTCGCGGCCGGCAGCCGCGTCCACATCGTCACCTTCATCGTCTACGGTGTCGGCCTGCTGAGCATGTTCACCGCCAGCGCCGTCTTTCACTACCATGCGGGCGAGGAGCGCCTGCTGTGGAAGCATATCGACTACGCGGCGATCGCCCTCATGATCGCGGGCAACTTCACCCCCTTCTGTTCGTTGGCGCTCGACACCTTCTTCGCCTACTGCGTATTGTCGGTCGTCTGGGTGGTCGCCATCGCCGCCATCACTTTACGCATCGCCCGGCCGGATCTCCCCAAGTGGAGCTTCATCACCGCCTATCTGATCATGGGCTGGCTCGGCATCCTGATCGCGCCGGCATTATGGGATGTCCTCGAATTAAAGGGCTCGTTTCTGACCTTGTTCGGCGGCGGGCTGTACACCTTCGGCACTATTGTCTTCAACCGCTATGAAGGCGACGTGGAACCGCCGGGCTTCGGCTTCCATGAGCTCTGGCATATCTGCATCCTCGCGGGAGCCGGCGTGCATTTCTGGGTGGTCCGGCTCTACATGCTTCCCTAGCAGCCCTCCGGCGATGGCAAACTCGATCCTCAATATCCCGGTCCCCAACCTGCTGCTCATCCTCATCCCGGTGGCGGTAGTGATCGGCATCTATTCGAGATGGTCCCTGGGAGCGGGCACGCCGGTTTACGCCGCCTGCCGCATGGTGCTGCAGCTGGTCCTGGTGGGCTACGCATTAACCTATGTCTTTGAGTCCAAACATCCGGCGATCGTCTACCTGGTGCTCTGCATGATGCTGACCGCCGCCAGCTGGATCGCCCTGCGGCCCCTGGCCGAACAGCGGCGAAAGCTCTACTGGAAAGCGGCCTTGGCGGTAGGCGCGGGCAGCCTGCCCATCCTGGCATTGGTAACCGGAGGCGTCCTGCGCCTCGATCCCTGGTTCGCCCCCCGCTATCTGATCCCGCTGGCCGGGATGATCTTCGCCAACTCCATGAACAGCCTGAGCCTGGCGGCCGAGCGTTTCGATTCGGAGCTCAAGGGCGGCGCCGATTACCAACGGGCGCGCAACGCGGCCTACCGCGCCTGCCTGCTGCCGCTGATGAATATGTTTTTCGCCATGGGACTGGTATCCCTGCCGGGAATGATGACGGGACAGATTCTGTCCGGGACCGATCCCCTAATCGCCATCCGCTACCAAATTCTGGTCATGTGCATGGTATTCGGCGCTTCGGGCATCACCGCGGCCGTCTACCTGACCCTGCTCAAGCCCGACGTCAGTGCGTCAGCCAGCGCTGAACGATAAAGGCCAGCGGCAGCAGCGTCCCGGCGGCGAAAAACCACTTCCCCCGTCCCCAGAAGCCCTGCGGCCCTTTCAGGATCAGCAGACCCGTCACCGCCAGCCCCAGCAGCAGGAGCGCGAAGATGTCCGCGACTATAGTCCAGACGCCCTTTAAGTGGTTGAGATGCAAAGCGTTGGACTCAAACAGCAGCGGCCGCTGGTGAAACAGCTTTACAAACGCCCCGCCATCCACCGGATCGAGCACCGCCTCGCCTCCATGGCGCAAAAACAGCTTGAATTCCGTGGGGCTTAAGAGGTGGCGTCCCTGCACATCCTGGGGAGCGAATCCCAACTGCTTAACGGCCGCCGCTTCCATCGCGTCGAGATCTCCCCGGGGCAGCGGCGCGGTTTTGACCGTATATTCCTCGATGCGAAAGTTGGGGTTCCAGTCGCCCATATGATTGACGGCCACCCCGCTCACGCAATAGAGCGATACCAATACCGTCAGGAAGTAGCCGACATCGCGGTGCAGGACGCGCGCGAGCTTCTGGACGTTCATCGCGGGAACTTCAGCGCGAATCGGTAATGCGCGCTCCAATGCCGCGGAGCATTACGATAGTCTCGGCCTCGGTGACGCTTTTCGGATCGAAGGCCTTGCCCTGCTCTTCTGCGTGATGCTTCCTGCCGGCGATGGTCTGCTCCAGCGTAAGCTTCCGGCGAAATACCGTCCCTTCGCCGATCACGCTCTTGCCCTTGGCGCTCATGGGGAAGACGATGACGCCGTCCTCCACTTTAAACTTAACGGCTTGGGGACCGGTCTCCTCGCCGATATTTATCCAGCAGCCGCGGTTCTCACAGACATCGGTCACCATGCCTTTGACCTTAACACGCCGGCCATCAAGCTCGTCGAGCCGCTTATAGAACTCGGCGACGCTGATGGCTCCCTTATCATCGGTCTGCTCGCCGTAGGCGACCGTCTTCAGCTCGGGATCGGCCTTGGCGCAGGATGCGGCCAAAGCCAGAAATACGCAAAAAGGAATAAGGATATACCGGTTCATCGCACCTCCCACCGGCCCACAACTTAGCATTTCCCGGAGGCGGTGATCAGCGCTCACGCCTGGCGAAGTGATGGCCGATGCGCGTGAGTCCGGCGGAACAGTCCTTGTTGTTGGGATCATTCTTGATGCAGAGCTTCCATTCGGCGGCAGCTTCCCGGTAGCGCATCTGCTGAAACAGCACGATCCCCGTGCTCCAGTGCCCCAGCGCCTTGCGGCGGTCGGCGTCGGGGGCCTCCCGCCGCGGCGCTTTAGCCGCGGGTACCGGATACTGCAGCCGCTTGAGTCCGTCGCGGCAGTCGGCGTTTTCGGGATCGAGCTCGAAGCAGGCCGCCCATTCCTTGGCCGCTTTCTCGTACCGCTTCGCCTGGTAATAGATGATCCCGTTATTCCAGTGCCGCAGCGCCTGCCGGCGGGCGGCATCCTCTTGCGACAGCGGAGCGGCCGCCTTTTTCTTTGGGCAGGGATGCCCCCATGCCGCCGAGCAGGCGGACGCGAGCAGCATGGCGGCGAGGCAGCGGCTCATGACGTCAGCGCGGGATCATGGGCGCCCGAGAGATACTTGAACCAGACATCGCCGTAGGAGCCGGTCGAGCCGTCGGCGCGCGTGAACTCGGCGCCGTCCCGGGAGCTCAAGCTGTTGCCGCGCCCATCGAAGTTGCTGACCCGCGTCGTCGCCTTATTGGACAGCGTGAGCGAGGCGATGCCCGCCTCCGCCAGCGTCACCGCCGGGGCGTTCAGGCTGCCGAGCTTGGCCCGCAGGCCGTAGCGCCGTCCCAGCGCCGCCAGCTCCTCCGCCCCGAGCCGGCCGGAGTCGAAAGCGGCTCGCGTGATAACGCCCTCGTCCGCGGCGCGTTCCACCAGCACCGCCAGCGAGGCGAAGCCGTCGCGATAGCCCGCTTCCCCGCCGGCCGCCGTGAGATCGGTGAGGTCGCCGAAAAGCTCCTTGCCGTTTTCACCGGCGATCCCGTCGCCGTCGGCGTCGAAGACCAGGACCGCGTCCCCCGCGGCGATATCGCTCAGCAAATCGGGGCGGCCGTCGGCGTCCAGATCGAAGCGGACGTCCCGGGAGCTGGTGAGCACCCCGTCGCCGTCCAGGTCGAGCACCAGCGGCGAAAGCTCCTGGACTTCCTTGATCTTCATGGGCTTGGTGGAGCCGTCCGCCATGGTCAGCTCGACCAGGTCCCGGCCCAGCGGCCGCACGTTCTCGAGCCGCTCGATGCCTTTCTTCAGATCGGTGTACAAGCCGAAAACCATCGACTTGCTGCGCCGGCCGAAGCGGTCGTCCTTAAAACGCCGAAACGACAGCAGCGCGTCCGGATTCGAACCGCTGCTGCCTTCCGCAAAGAGCATATAGGTAGACAGGCGCGGCAGCGGCCGGCCCTCCTTGCGCTTCTCCCGCAGCAGGGACAAGCTCACGTCCGGCTGCGTCCAGATGGCACTGCGCGAGCCCCCCTGATTCGGCCGCATATGCTCCAGCCGCATCATCATCATGAAGGTCGTCCAATGATCAAACAAGGTGTCCCAGACCGGGCGCGGCGCGGACACCAGCACGGCGCGATTCGCGCCGCGCGGCATGCGCGAACCGGCCGGGAATACCGGCGGGGGACGGCGCATCGGCACCACGAAGCTCACGCTTGAGCCCCGCGGCTTGGCCGCCTGAACCGGCGCCTGCGGCTTCTCGTCAAATCCCAGGAGCCCGGAGAGCGCCCGGGTATGTCCGGTGGGAATCGGCACCGGCATAATGGTCACGGCTTCCGGCTTAATGAAGCCGATGACTTCGGTCAGGCCGGAGATACCGGAAACCGTGGCGCAAATACCCTCCCAGACGTCGCCGGCGAAACGCTTGAGCAAAGTCAGCTCCGGCAGCCGCGGCAGGGAGAGGGCGGGAGCGCGCAGCCCCGAGAGCTTCCGCTCGACCGCTCCTTTATATATGGACCAGTTCCGCGCCGGACGGCTCAGATAAGCCGCGATGCGTCGGCCATAAACCTGCTTATAGACGGCCCAGTTCTGCGCCGGACGGCTCAAGTATTCTGCGCCGGTGATCCTTCCGGCGGCCAGACGGCTCGCGGCCGCCCGGCCGAGGCCGGCGAGCATCGACTTCTCGCCCAGGCGATAGGCCTTGCCGGCTCCGAAGTCGCGGGCGCGCTGCGGCGGGAGATAGGGAACGGGATTGCCGGGCTGTAAAGCGGGGGGCCGAAGCAGGGAGGGAGGGAGGATGGGCGCCAACTGAGCCGCACCGATCTCGGTGGAAAGAAGCGCGAGAACGACAAAACCAGAGAAGAGCTTCTTTAACTCTCGGCGCATCACTGCCTCGGCGTTGCGACGCTATCAGTCTAGCCCCGGGGTGTTACAAAGCGATTGCGCCAAGGTAAATTTGTATTCTTGATTTATGCCGAAATTTTCAGGATCGCGTCCGCCGGCGGTGGCGGGACGCTTCTACCCCGGCGATCCCGGCAAGCTCAGGACCGAAGTCGACGGCATGCTCGATGCCGCGCCGGACCCCGTCCCCGACGACAACGCGGTCGGCGGCGTCTCCCCGCATGCCGGCTACGCTTTTTCGGGCCGCCTCGCGGCGCGCGTCTGCAAAGCGCTCAAGCACAAGCGGCCCAAGACCATAGTGCTGCTCGGCACGGCGCATCACGAGGAGGTCGGCGGCCTCGCCCTGCCGGATACCGCCTCCTTCGCGACCCCGCTGGGCGAGGTCCCGGTCGATACCGGGATGGCGGAGGCCCTGCTGGCCGCCCACCCGGAAGTCAAAATCTCCCCCGCCGCCCATGCGCGCGAGCATTCACTTGAGGTCCAGCTCCCCTTTCTCCAACGCGCCCATGAAGGCGCCCATATCCTGCCGCTGCTCACCGGAGTCAAAAACCGGGGCTCCGCGGAGGAGCTCGGCCGGGAGCTCGGCCGGCTCATTAAGGAAAGAGACGCTTTACTGATCGTAGCCACCGACCTTTCGCATTTCCCCTCCGATTCCGGAGCGCGGCGCAGCGACCTCGCCTTGCTGGCGGCGCTGGAAAAAATGGATGCGGATTTCCTCTGGGACGCCGATCGCGCCCTAATGCGTCTGGACATCCCGCAGCTGCACTGCACCGCCTGCGGCCTCGGCGCCGCGGCCGTCGGAATCACGGCCTGCCTGGAGCTGGACGCCGGCGTCTGCGAGGTCCTGCAGTACGCCAATTCCTATGACATCTCCGGCGACGCCGAACGGGTCGTGGGCTACGGCGCCGCGCTGTTTAAGAAGGGCGCGCGGCCGGACGGCCCCTTCTTCGGCCTGGGCGAGCAGGAAAAGTCGGCGCTCCTCAAGCTGGCGCGCGCGGCCCTCGCTGAATACCTGCGCACGGGAAAAGAGCCGGCGCCGCGCGCTTTCGACCTGCCCCTGCTCAATCTGCCCGGGGCGGCTTTCGTAACCTGGACCGAACGTTCGGCCTCCGCCGAACGCGAGCTGCGCGGCTGCGTGGGAACGACCCTGCGCGACCGGACGATCGGCAACTGCGTCGCCCATTTCGCCGTCCGCAGCGCCGTCTCCGACACGCGCTTTACTCCCGTCGCCGCGGCGGACCTGCCCGCGCTGCATGCCGAGGTCTCGGTGCTCTCACCGTCCCGGCCATCCACCGCCGAGGCCGTCCGCCCCGGCCAGGGCGTGGTCTTCGAGCTCGGCCGCGCCCGCGGGCTGTTTCTGCCCCTGATGTGGGAGCGCTACCCGGACAAGGAAAAGTTCATGAACGTCCTCGCCGGCTCCAAGGCCGGCGCCCGGGAAGATGCCTGGAGAGATCCCGCGGCCAAGCTCTGGACCTTCGAAGCGGAGGCGTTCGGCGAAGAAGAATGACGGCCGACGCCTCTTTCCCGACCAAATACTGGCACCGTCTGCCCGACGACCGCGTGCAGTGCGACGTCTGCCCGCGCGCCTGCAAGCTGGCCGAGGGCCGGCACGGCCTATGCTTCGTGCGCAAGCGCGAGCACGGCGCCGTGGTGCTGACCACTTACGGCCGCTCCAGCGGCTTCTGCATCGATCCCATCGAGAAGAAGCCGCTCAACCACTTCCTGCCCGGCACGCCGGTCCTCTCCTTCGGCACCGCCGGCTGCAACCTGGCCTGCCGCTTCTGCCAAAACTGGAATATCAGCAAGTCCCGCGAGCACGACACCCTCGCCGCACAGGCTTCTCCCGAACGCATCGCCCGCGCCGCCCAAGAGCACGGCTGTTCCGGCGTCGCCTTCACCTACAACGATCCGGTGATCTTCCTCGAATACGCCGTCGATACCGCCGCCGCCTGCCATAAGCTCGGCGTCCGCACGATCGCCGTCACCGCGGGCTACATCACGCCCCTGGCCCGCGGCGAATTCTACCGGAATATGGACGCGGCCAACGTGGACCTCAAGGCCTTCAGCGAGAGCTTCTACGCCAAGCACTGCTCCGGGCGGCTGGCCGATATTCTGGACACTCTGGTCTACATCAAAAAAGAAACGAAGGTCTGGCTGGAGCTCACCACTCTCCTCATTCCGGGCCTCAACGACGACGCGCGGGAGATCGACGCCATGACGCGCTGGATCGCCGCCGAGCTCGGCGCCGACGTGCCGCTCCACTTCACCGCTTTTCATCCCGACTGGAAGCTGACCGACCGGCCGCGCACCCCGCTCGCTACCCTTTCCCGCTCCCGCGACATCGGCAAAAAGAACGGGCTCCTCCACGTCTATACCGGCAACGTCAGCGACCCGGAGGGCGAGAGCACCTACTGCGGCGGCTGCGGGAAACCGCTCATCGGCCGCGACCGCTACCGGCTCTCCGCATGGGAACTTGACGCGAACGGAAACTGCCGCAGCTGCGGCGAGCGGCTCGCCGGCGTCTTCGCCGGGCCGCCCGGAGACTGGGGCGCGCGGCGGCAACTTATTTCCCTATGAGCGCATGAGCTCGCGCACGTAGCGATCGGCCTCGCGCGTCGGTTTGGGCACCCGCTGGCCGTCGCAAACGGCGCGCGTCAGGCGCATCGCGCTCTTCATGTCGATCAGATGCCCGGGCGAGACATAGACCGGACGCCGGCATTCGCCGGCGCGGAAGGCCGTCCCGATCTGTTCCCCCTGGTGCAGGAGCGGCGCGGTCGAGCCAAAACCCGAAGCGGGAGTGCGATGGGTGCCGATCAGCACCGACTTGGCCACCCCGATCGTCGGGATGCCCAGCCACAGCCCCATATGGCAGGCCAGTCCGAAACCGCGCGGATGCGCGATGCCGTGGGCGTCGAAGAAGGCGGCATCCGGCTCGCTCTTGAGCTTGCGGAAGGCCGCCAGCAGGGCCGGCGCCTCGCGGAAGCTCAACAGGCCCGGCACGTACGGGAAGTTCATGTCGGAGACGGCCCACACGCGCTCGACTTCCTTGAGCGACGGCACCGCGTAGACGACGAGCCCCGCGGTGGCCCGCATGGTCGTTAAGTCATAGCCGCAGTCGGCCCCCACCGCCAGCTTCGCCGAGACCTTGTACGGCGTAAAAATGAGCTTCTCGCGCAGCTTCAGCTGCAGCTCTTTGGCCTTGGCGGGGGTGAGGTCCCAGTCGTGCAGCTCCCTGATCTTCATACGAAACCGCCTTTCATCCTTTAGAGAGCTTAGCCCGCGCGACGGGAATGCGCCAGGGGATTTCAGGACCGATCTCGGGAGCGCCCGCGAAATGGTCCGGCTCGCGACGCCGGTCCTCATTGTAGATTCGTTGGAGCTCGTCCCAGCCCATAGCCCCGCCGCCTTCCGGCGCCCGCCCGGCCGCCGCAGACGCGCGCGCCAGACAGGCCGGAATTTTTTCGGCCAAGCGCAGAATCTCCCGTTCGACCTCCTCGGCGTACGGATGCGCGGCGGCCCGGCGGACATCCGCGGCGAAACGGCGGCCGTCCGCGGAGGGAAGCCAGTCCAGCACCTCCTTGAGATGGGCCTCGGCCGCGTCGAGGAGCCGGCGGCGCTCCGGCAGGTGCACGTCCCGCCACGACCGCAGCTCGTCGAGGACGCCCTTGAGCCGCTCCTGTTCGATCCCGTGCGCGAGCATCAGATGAGAGGCGAACCAGAACCAGTGGCGGTTCTTGCTCCGCACGTACTCCAGGCTCCCGCGGCGGCGCGCGAGCTCCGCGAGCCGCGCTTCGACCGATTTTCGCGGGGTTAGGGCCTCGCCGCGGCTCAGGCTCAGGCGCCGCTGTTCGGAATCCAGAAAAAGGATCACTTGGTGGTAGGCGTCCATGCCCGTCCCGAGGTCCGCGGCCGTTTCGCCCGCCGGCACGCCTCCGAGCTCGCAGGCGGCCGCCGCGCCCACGGCCAGCGAGTAGGCCTCATTCTCCTCCAGATGCAGGAACGTCTCGATCCCCCTGCTCCGGACTTCCCGCCCAAGCAGGACGTGGCCGTAGAGCTCATGGGCCAAAGTCTCGGCCACGATCGTTCCGGTCGACCGGATGAGCCCCTCGCTGAGAAGGATGCGCGCGGGGAGCGCCCCGCTGTCCGCCCGGCCCCAGCCTCCCTTATGGGCGACATCCGAGGAAAAGGAAACGAGATAGCCGAAGTCCCGGCGCGTCTCAAGACGCGCGGCGGTCGGGCTCTTCTTGAGCGCGGAGAGGGCCCTCTCGATAACGGCGCGCTCCTCCGGCCGCCCGCGGTCCGCGATCGTCGGCGGCTCCGCGGCGCGGCAGAGGAGGGCGAGAATCGAAAGCAGCGGGAGCAGGCTCACCCCGTGATTTTAGCATGGGGGGACGCGGCAAGTCGGAGCCAGGCGCCATGGTCCGCAGCTAGAAACGGATAGCGAGCTCGGCGGGCGGCGCGCCGTGGAGGTAGTCCGCCTCCAGGCGATAGGCGCCGCCGGTTTCGACGACGCTCCAGCCCTCGGTCAGGGCGCGTCCGTCGAGACGGACCTCCTTGGGACGCGCCGGCGAGATCACGACCGCCCTGCCCCGATGCCCGGCGAAGGCCTGAAGCCGGACCCGCAGGGTCCTGTCCTTGGGATCATAGACGCTCTCGAGCAGCCGCGATCCGGCGGCGGCCAAATAGGGCGTCCGCGGCACGCCGAGGACAAGCTCGATTGTCCGCGCCGGCGCCTGGGTCTCGGGCATGACCGCCGAGGGATAGGGCTTCCCGTCGAAAAGGATCTCCGCGAGGAGGGGGCCGCCGCCGCGGATCTCGACGTCGATGGACTTGCCGCCGACCGCCAGCTCGAAGCGGGCCTTTTCGCGTCCTTCCGCCGGCCGGGGCTCAAACGAGAAGTTCCACGCGTTCTCCCGCAGGCCGAGCAGGTCATGGACCGCGTAGAGGAACCAGCCGCCCGCCCACAGGAACTGCGGCTTGTGGATGAGGCCGTATTCGGCCGGGGCGCCCTTCTTGGCGATGCGGAACTCGTACATCGCCGCATGCCCGCGCGGGCTGGCGGCGGCTCCGTCGACGGTCATGATCTTTTTCAGGAAGCGAAAGGCCTCATCCCGCCTGCCGGCCGCGCGCAGGGCCAAAGCGTACCAGGCGTTGCCGTGCGACCAGACTCCCCCGTTCATGTAGTAGTAGGGCTCGCCCGCCTCGCCCTCCTCGAACTTGAAAAAGTCCTTGAGGGTGTGGAAGTCCATGGGCACGGCGTTGTAGACGCCGATGTCCGGATCCACCATGGTCGCGGACGCGGTACGGGCCAAGGTCTCCGTCTTTTCCCGGTCGAGCAGGCCGAAGTGGGCCGCGAGCAAAGACCCCGTGTAGAGGTGCGGGTCCTTCTTCCCGCCCAGGTTATAGTTGATGAGATAGCCCAGCTCGCCGTCCCACAGCTTCTCGCCGAGGCCGCGCTCAAGACGGCCGGCGAGCTCCGCGTAGCGCGAAAGCTCCTCAACGCCTTGCTCGAGCGCCGAGCAGACGTAGGAAAACTCGCGCAGCGAGCGCGCCGCCAGGATCGTCATATAGGCCCGGGGACCGAAGCTCCGGCCGATGTCCCACCAGTCCGGGCGCTCGGCCCCGATAACATCGTCCTTCATGTTCACGAGCATCTGCCGCACGCTGGTCTCGAGGTACGGATAGAGCTTGCGCAGGGTTTCCAGGTCGCCGCTGTGGCGCAGGTACCTGGCCGATACCAGGACGAACCAGAAGTGGTTCCAGTTCGTGGGCGAGGCGAACTCCGTCGCGTAGCGGCCGTCCTTCCAGTAGTAGGCATGGGGGATGACATGGTCCTCTTTCGCGCGGCTGACGATGAAGAGGAGGTCCCGCTTGGCGCGGGCCGGATCGAAGCTCACGGCCCCCATGTCCGTCATCAGGGCGTCATGCGTGAAGTGGAAGTTGTACTCCGCGGGGCAGGGCATGGGGACGATCTCGCCGTCGAGATAATGGGCGTTGGCCGCCAGCATGGCCCGCGCCCAGCGCACCGAGTGGTCGACGGCCGCGTCGCCGGTCTCGGCGCCGCCGGCGGACTTCTCGAGCACGCGCCGCTCGAACACCTCCGCCTCGCGCCGGTAATTCTTCCGCAGATAGCCGACCATTTCCCCGACCTCGCCGGCGCGCGCCGCGCCGATGAGTTGGACGACGGTCATCTTCTCTCCGGGCGCGAGCCGCTTGCGGTAGACGAAGGCGGCGGCGGGCCGGCCGGGAGCGGACTTCGGCAGGTCCGCCCGCGGCAGGCCGGCCTCGCGCTTTATCCACCAGCTCTCGTCCGTGCCGGGAGCGCCGAGCTTCCCGCCGTCGGTCGCGAACGCGGCGGGAGCTTCCCCCGCGTTGGCCGCGAACAGGCGCGCGTCCCCGGCTTCGCTGTCATCAAAGTGGACGATAAGCGTCGCCCCCCCGTCCCGCGACTCGGTCCAGGCCTTATCCTTGAGGGTGAAGCTGTGGCTGGTCTTGACCGCAGCCTCGAGCTGGGTGAAGAGCTCGAAGGTCTCGGGGGCGCCGCCGGTATTCGTCAGCTCAATCGCCGCCGCCATGCCGGGCTTGTTCTCGAAGAACCGGTACGAGATCTCTATCGCCTTCCGATCATCGCGCTTATGAAAAACGACTGAGTACGGGGTCAGCCGGTGCGCGTACGGCTCGCCCCCGATCCATTCTTTCGGCCCGTCCCCGATTTTCAGGCCCAGGGCCAGGGCGCGGCTCGCGTCGTGCGCCCAGTAGTCGGGACGCATGTCGACGCTGTTGGCCACGGGGTAGTAGAAGCTCAGGCGCGTCGGCAGCGGGCTGCCGTTGTACATGACGACGCCCATATAGGGACCGCCCACCTCGATGAGGGCGGCGGCGGCTTTTTCGGCGTCCACCTCCCGCACCAGGCGCGCATAGGGCTCCTGGCAGCCGCCGGGTGAGGGCGACAGCAGATTGGCGCAGAGCGCGCCCGCCAGCAGACCGGTCCGCGTCCGTTGCATAAGCATGCCCGTCTGATAAGATGTTAGCTCGCGCGGCGGGAACGCGCCAGGGGCGGGATGGAGCGAACTTAGCCGTCGCCGCGGCGGACGCGCATGGTGCGCAGCGGCGCGCCGGCGAGGTCCTTGAGGACCCGGCGGCTGATGCCGCGATGGCTGATCTTGGCGTCCTTGAGCTCGACCAGCGCCCCCTCGACGATGTCCTCGACGTTCCTGCCGTCGGCGCGCAGGGCAACCAAGGCCGCCAGGAGCGGCCGCAGGCTGGGGTTGTGGCCGCGCACTTCGACGTAAGCCCCCACGTAAATACTGCCGTCCTTGGTCCTCAGCGCCGCTCCCGCCGGGCTGTCCTTGGAGTAAGAACGGTTGGCGGCGCGGAAGGCCGCGTTGATCAGGTCGGCGCCGGCGCCGGAGGGCTTACGGATCATCGCCAAATTATTATCGCGCGCCGTCAGCAAAGAGCCGTCGTCGCCGTAGGGCATGGGGTAGAGCTCGGCCAGAGTCGCCGGCTTCTCCCGGCTTTCCACGATAATCTTCATGCTGCCGCGAGAGGCCAGCTCATTGAGAAAAGCCCGGCAATGCCCGCAGGGATTGGCCGTGACCGCGAGAGCCTTGAGCCCGGTCTCGCCATGCTCCAAAGCGTTGATGACCACCGCCTGCTCGGCGTGGATATTCACCTCGATGCCGCCGGCGTAGGATTCGATATTGCCGCCCAGGTAGACGGCGCCGCTCTCGCCCAAGCCCACGGCGCCCACCGAACGCCCGGATACCGACGGCATCGCCTTCTTGGCCGCGATGGGCCGCAAAGCGCTGATGAGCTCTTCCGGCGACACATCCAAAGCTTCCGTCAGCTCCGCCGCCTTCGCGGGGCTGAGATAAGAGGGATTGCCTTCCTCCTCAAGCCGCGCTGCCAGATCGGCCGTCAGGTAGGCCTCCGAGAGGATCAGCTTGTCGCGCGCCACCGATTGGCCGATCATGCCGGTGAACAGCTCGGCGAGCCCGGCATTCCTGCCATGCTCCGCCCAGTCCTCGGCGAGAAGCTCGGCGAAAGACTCGGCGAGGTTCGCCACCTCGTCCTTGCTCGTCATCTCGATGAAGTAGTCGGCGTGGTGGCGCAGGGGCATGATATGCTTCTTCTCGTTCTCCAGCACCCGCTCCCAGCCCTTGAGGTTGTCCTCGATGGAGCGGCCGCGCTCATACTTGTCGCGCTTGAGCCGGCGGGCGAGACGGGCGGCCGTCGGCGCCGACAGGAAGACGTTAAGGTTGGTATGTCCCACTCCGGCCTTGAGCAAGGTCTTGTGGGCGGCGAAGATCGAATCGACGATGAGCACATCCTCCTTGCCCAGCTGCATATAGTCGCCGGTCTTGAATTCGGTGGTCATCTTTTCCATATTGCGGTAAGGCATTTCCACCCGCCGGCCTTCGAGAAGCGCCTTGATATCGGCGGCGGCGCGGTCGAGATACAGCGCGTCCGGCCGGTCGAAATCGGGGCTGCCGTCGGCCAGCCGCGGCACGTCGTTGGGATTCTTGAAATAGGAGTCCACCGGGAAGACCTTAATGCGCTCGCCCATGGTCTTGGCCAAACGCTTGGCCAAGGTGGATTTGCCGGCCGCCGTGGGCGCCTGCAGATAGATCAGGCTGCGGCCGGGGAGCGCCTCGGCCATGGTCACGAAATGATCCAGCCGCTGCTCCAGATCGCCGTCGGTGAACTTCGCATAATCGATGTCTTTAAAGATCCCGCTCACCGTCCGGCGCGCTTCCGGCAGATAGCGCGCCTTGCGGTACTTGATCAGCGCGCTCGCGGCGCGGGCGGCCAGCGGCGCGCCCGCCTTTTTGAGAAACGCGCCGACGCCTTCAACCGCGCGAATTCCGGGGCCGAGGACGGCATTGGTGGGGCCCGGGAAGTAGTACTGAGCGAGAACGGTCGAGGAGGCCGTGATAGCGACCACCGCATTAAGCACCCAGGACATGTCGCCGAGCATGACGGCGGCGTAAAGATGGAGGAGGCTGCCCAGCGCGACCAGCCCGGGCCATAGCGGGGAGAGCCCCTCAGGCCGGCGGCCGTCTTCCTTGTATAGGTGGTAGTAGCTCTTGATCTGCGGCCAGTTGATCAGCCAGCAGAGATAGAGCGCCGCGGTCAAAGCCAAAGACAGCCAGGAAGACAGCGGCATGAAGGCCTGCAGCGCGATAAAGGGCAGAGGCAGCAGCGCCGCCGCCATGGCCAGCCCGGTGGCGATAAGCACCTTCCTGCTGCGCTGGGCATTGTTGATCTGGCCGATAAGAAGGATGCTCTCAAGCACCCCCGCCAAGTTGGCGCCTATCCACCACGGGTTGGCGGCCTGGCCGATGGAAACGACCGAGAACATGACGGCGGCGGCGAACCAGATCAGCGGAGTGGCGACGGGCACGTCCATCACGGCTTTGCGGCCCTCTTTAAAATTTTTATAAATCTGCGGAACGCCGATAACGCTCAGGACGATGCTGCCCGCCCCGGCGACCAGGCCGACATGCGCCGCCAGCGCCGGAAGGGCGGCGACGATTCCCGCGCCCGCCGCCAGCGCCGCGGCCCAGCGGACCGCCGGCTTCTGCCATAAGCGCGCCAGAGCCGAAGGCGCTTTGGCCTCGGCGGCGCTGAAATCCGCATTTTCTACCGCCGGCTTGTTCTGGTAATCATCAGCGGCTTGGCCTTGCGTCTTATGCAGGAGGACACGAGCGGCGCGGCCGCGGTGGAGCGCTCCGGCCTGGGCGGAAGTTTTGCTGCCGGCCGTGCCCTGCGTGGCGATCAGCTCGCTGCCGCGCAGCGCGGAGAAGAGCCTGTCCGCCGCCTCCTTCGAAACCTCGCCGCCGGCGGTCGCCTTAAATCCCTTGAGCTGGAGCGCCTTGCCGACGCGCCGGGTGATCGCCCGCAAGCCTTTGCCGCCGGCCTCATCTTTGGCCGCGACCGCGGCGGTCTCGGCGCTATTCTCGCCGGCGACGGTCCCGGTACGGACCAGCGGGATGACCCGGCCTGGGTGCCGGACATGGCCGGTCTCGACGGCAATCGTCCGCTGATGATCCGAGAGCGAAATGACCTTATTGCCGCCGCTAACCGCCGGCAGCGCGCCGACGTTCACATTGGGCAGTACCGCGGAGAGCTTGTAGCCGTCGGCGGCGAAAACGGACGGATTGCTGAAATTGAGCGCCTGCACGACCGGGACCGGCGCGGCCTGGACCGGCGAGGTCTTGACCTGCACCTGAGCCTGGACGACGACCCCGGCGATCGCCTCGCATGGCGCGCCGAAAAAGGTCCAGCCGAATTGCAGCAGGGCCAGGAGTCCGGCGAGCGACCGTTTCATCCTCATCCTTATAAATATAGTGCGCTTCACGGCCGGCGGCAGGTGTCATCTGGGGCAGATTTCGCCGGCCAAACGCACTACTTATTGCGGGCCCAAGGGCCTATTGGGCTCGATCGATGAGCCGGGGCAGCTCTTCTTCGAGGCGCGCGGAGGCTTCTTCGCGGTCGGCGCCGACGGCGATCACGTCGAACTTGCCGAAATCGAGCAGGCAGCCGACGTTGTAGAAGATATAGTGCCCCTGGCCGCTGCGCACGTCGTAAGCCGACGCGCCGAAGATCTTGAGAAAATCAGCGAAGCGGATGCCTTTGAGACGGGAGTCCACATAGTCGCGGGCCCGGTAGCAGGGCAGCCGGCCCCGGCCGAAGACGCGCTCGCACAAAGCCATCGGTATCGAGGTCCCGCCCCAGCGGCCGTTGCATTCGACGAACATCGGCTTGGCGCTCGGGATATCCTCGCCGCAGAGCAGGAAATCGAAGGAGCAGCGCCCGACATAGCCGAGCGCCTGCCATACCCGGGCGACCTCGCGGCTCATATCCGCCATTTTTCGCTGCAATTTCTCGGGCAGCGCCGAGGGCATGCTGCCCTGAAAGACCCCGGCCTTGCCGGTCAAAATCTGCTCATAGACCCCATCCACGCGGGGCGGTCCTTCCTCGGCCGGCGGGACCCACAGCTGAGTGGAGGGCGACTGCAGCACATCGCTGCGCCATTGGGTGAGCAGAATCTCCACCCGCCCATCCCAGGCATGGTTCTTGGCGAACACCGCGATGCGCGAGGCGG
This sequence comes from Elusimicrobiota bacterium, assembly GCA_043827405.1. Taxonomy (GTDB): domain Bacteria; phylum Elusimicrobiota; class Elusimicrobia; order UBA1565; family UBA1565; genus JBDRPD01. The sequence goes on from JBDRPD010000053.1 coordinate 152,193, forward strand.
TCTCATCGACCGTCCCGGCGCCCAGCTTCTTGGCGTTGAATACCTGATTGCCCATTCCGGAAGCATAGTTGGCGACCTTGAGCGCGACCGCAGGGAAGCGGCCGGCGAAGTCCTGCGCCGCGCGCGCCAGCGGCTGCAGATCATTGGAAGAAACCGTCCGGCATACCGATTCCGGACCGAGAACCACCGTGGCCGCCTGAGTGAGCAGGCCCTTGTGGTTGGCGGCATAGGTCGCGGGCGGAAACGGAGCCAGCACCCGCACTTTCGTCTTGACGCGCTCCCTGAGCTCGAGCGCCAGCTCCCAGACCGCGCGCGAACCCATATAGGGATGGACCAGCAGCCCTCCGTTCTCATCGGCAAGACGCACCAGTCCCCGCATGATCAGCGGATCTTTCAGGCAGGTTCCGGCGACGCACAGCGGATCGGCGCCGGGCACCGCGGCCCGCAGATAGGCCGGCTCGCCGATACCCAGCATATCCTTGTTGTACGACTCGTAGCCGTCGATCGGACGCTGCGTCGAGACGCAGACATCGCCGTCGCCGGCCCGGGTTCGGGAGCGGAGCTGATACCATTCGACGCCCTGCACCCCGTCGAGAAATGGGATGTCGCTGAAGTCCTCCAGCACCAGCGCCGGCAGCTTCCCGTTGCCGCCCCGCGCCTGCAGGCCGCGCCAGGGAGCGGGGTCCTCGCCGGCACGGGGATGCTCGCGCAGCAGGGCCGCCGCGCGCTCAACGGCGCGCCGGCTTTCCTCGTCGTTTCTCTGGTTTTCTGCGCGCACAACCTGCAAAGAATAGCGCACTATTTGCATATGGCGCCAGGGTTTTTTGCTTGACTCATTTACTGAATGGCATAATACCTTCCGTCGTGAAGCGCCATCCATTAACCGGAAAATATTTCACCCCCGCCCTGGCGGTGCTGCTGCTCGCGGCCTGCGCCCGGACGGAAGGCCCCGGTCACGCTTATCAAAAAGCCGCCGCCCGGCAGCAGAAGTACTTCTACCTCGATCCGCTGACCCCGTTGTTCAGCCGGGAGCGCGGGCCGGACGGCTCCTGGTTTTTCACCGCGCGCCGCGCCATGAGCCCGCCGCACCCGCGTTTCTCCGCGCGCAAGCCCCCGGGCGTCAAAAGGGTCTTTGTTCTCGGCGGCTCGGTCGTCCAGCTCTTCGATGAAGAAGCGCTCAAGGCGGCGCTGGAAGCGGCCGGCCCCGGCGAGCGCTACGAGATCATCGACTGCGGCCTGAGCGCCTACGACAGCCGCCGCGACGCGCTCATCCTGCGCGAAGTCCTCAACTACCAGCCGGACCTCATCGTGCTCATGAGCGGCGTCAACGAGGGTGAGCGCATCGGTCCCGCCGTCCCGCACCGCGGCCGGTGGCTGCTGCGCATGACCCTGCGCGGGCTGCTGCTGCGGCATCCCGTCCTGGCCTACCGGCTGGCGCGCTCCGCCGTCGAACCCACGCCGCCGCCCGCCCGCATCGCCGCCGACTTCGCAGCCAACGTACGCTCCATGATACGGCGCGCCAAGGCGCGCAAGGTTCCTATCGTCCTCACCGCCCTGCCCTGGAACCTGCGCGATATGCCGCCGCGCGGCGCCCTCCCGCTCAAGGACCGGCGCTTCTTCGACGCCTGGCTCGCCTTCGAAGAAGAAGACTACGCTGCGGCGGAGAAGCTGTTCCGCCAAGCCCTGCCGGCCTTCGCCAAGGACCCGGCGCTGAGCAAAGAGCTTATCTTCGCCAAATACTATCTGGCGCGCGCGCTCGACAAGCGCGGCCGGCATGCCGCGGCCCGGGACGCCTATCAGGCGGCGCTGGAGCTCGCCGTCCCGCCTATGCCGGCGATCAATCGCGCGCTCAAGCGCCTGAGCGATGAGGAGGACGTCCCCCTCGCCGACCTCGCGGAGGCCTTTGCCCGCGTCAGCCCGCACGGCCTCACCGGCTCGGACCTGTTCGAAGACGACATGCACTGGGACCGCTTCCTCGATCCGCTCGTCGCCGAAGTCATCGTCCGGGCCCTGCGCCCGGAGCGCCCATATCCGGATTTCATGCGCTACCGCGCGCTGGCCAAGAAAGCCGCCGCCCGCAACGAGAAAGCCTGGATCGTCTTCCGCTTCCGGGCCTGGGGAGCGGGCTTGGGCGGCGGCGGACTTTCGGAGCGGATCGTGGCGCTGATGGACGTGGTCCATGCCGCGCATCCCGAGCTCCTGGCGAATATTCTCGAGCTCAAGCAGTGGCTGCGCGGAAAGCTGGCGGGCAATATCTGGGACAGCGAGGCGGCCGCCAATCTGGACTCGTGGTGGCCGGTCATGCTCGGCCATATCGGTGAGTCCTATCTCCGGCGGGGGCAAAGCCTGCGCGCGCTGGGATATTTCGCCGAGGCCCTGCGTCTCAATCCGAAGCTGACCGCTGTTCGCCTGCGGCGCGCCGCGGCGCTGGCCCGCTCAGGTCGCAAAAAAGAGGCCGCGCTGGCGCTGGACCTGCTCGCCCGCGAGCACGGCGATATGCCGGAGATCGGCTACTACCGCGCCGCCCTGCCGGGCATCAAGACGCGCAAGGGAAAGCCCGCCGCCAAGCCGTCCGCAAAGATGCCCGCCTTGGCGCTCGAAGGCAGCCGTTTTCTCGGCGCCCACCAGCAGCTGATGGCCGACGCCTCCGGCGCCGCCCGGCAGGGCGACGACGCGCGGGCCCTCGACCTGCTCCAGCGGCTGGAAAAGATGGAGCCGGCCGCGGAGCTGCGCCTGGAGATGGCGCGTCTCTACCTGAACCTGCGCCAAGGCGACGCGGCACGGCATGCGGTCGACCGCGCGATGTCCTCTCCCCTGGATTACGAGCGGACCATCCGCGCCGCCCGCCTTTACGGAGACATGAAGGAACATGTGCGCGCCGCGGCCGCCTGGAAGCGGGCCGCCGAGTCGGCTCCCGCCGACGCCGAACCATGGTTCCAGCAGGCCCGTCATCTGGAAGAAGCGCGCGTCTTTATAGAGCTCCCGGCGGTGCTCGAACGAGCGGCGGTTCTGGCCAAGCAGCCGCAGCGCCGCCTGCGCGCCGCCGAAAAGCTCGCCGACCTGGGCAAGGAGGAGCTCGCTCTCAAGTTCGCCGATCAGGTGCGCGACGCGGCGCCCGAAGCCGATCTCCGCATGCGGGTCGGCTGGCTGTATCAGCGCCTGCGGAAATATCCGCGCTGCGTTTCCGTATTCTCCCGCCTCACCCGGAATCCCAAATTCGCCGCCGCGGCGCGGCGCGACAAGGGCGTCTGCGAGTACCTCAACGGCGCTCCCGAGCAAGCCGTCAAGGACCTCGAGGCCGCGCTCGCGCTCGAGCCCGAACTCCTGTCCGCCTACCTCAGCGCGGGCACTATTCTCGAATCGCTCAAGCGTCCGCAGGACGCTTTGGACCTCTATGAGCGGGGGCTTAAAATCCCGGCCAAGAAGGACCATGAGGAACTGCGCCGCAAGCTCACCGAAAGCCGCGACCGCGTACGAGGCGCGTCAATTCGCTAAAATACCCGCATGCGCATCCTGCTCACCGGCGGCACCGGCTTCATCGGCCGGCACGTGCTCCCCAAGCTCGGCGGCCATACAGTCCTGCTGCTGACGCGCAGCAAGGCGCGGGCGCCGGGCGGCGTCCAGGTCCTCGAGGGCGACCTCGCCGACCTCGCCGGCCTGCAGGGGCCGATCAAGGAATTCGCCCCCGAATGCTGCGTCCACCTCGCCTGGGAGGGGCGGCCCGACTACTCGCAGGAGCAATGCAATAAAAACCGCATGCTCTCGACCCAGCTCTTCAACCTGCTGGTCGACGAAACCAAGTGCGCCCGCATCGTCGCCGCCGGCACCCGCAGCGAGTACGCCGCGCTGCGCGGCGCGCTCAAGGAGGACGACCCCGTCGACAGCCCCGGCGACCTGGCGCTGGCCAAGAAGCAGCTCTTCAACTGCGGCATGGCGCTGGCCAACACCTGCGACATCCAGTTCTACTGGCTGCGCCTGTTCTCGGTCTACGGGCCCGGCCAGCGCCCCGACTGCCTGCTCCCCACCCTCGCCATGCGTTTTCAGGAGGAGCGCATCCGCCGGCTCACCCCGACCACGAAGCACCACTTTGACGCCGACGTGAAGTACGAGGTCCTGACCCCGGCCAACGCCCACGACTTCATCCACGTCGACGACGCCGCCGCCGCGATCGCCGCGGCGGTGACGGCGAACGCCCCGAGCGGCGCCTACAACGTGGGGACCGGCTGCGCGGTCAAGGTCGCCAAGGTCTGCGGCCTGATGGAGAAGAAGCTGGCCGGCCGCCGCGACTATACCCGGACTCTCAAGAGCCGACCGCGCAAGAACTCGGAAGGCGCCTGGGCCGACCTGACCAAGACGCGGACGGCGCTGGGATGGGAACCCAAGTACGATATCGCCGTCGGCATCGACCGCTGCCTGCGCGCCGACCGCTTCGGCCAGACCATCTAGCCGCCGCTAGGCTGATTTGCGTCTTTTTTGATTCTACCGAGCGAGCGCGCGGCTGCCGAGCGAACGTCCTGATTCTCGTCAGATAGGTGCTTCTTCAGCTCGGGGACAGCACTCGATGCCGCCGCCCCATAATATCCCAGGAGTCGGATGAGGCGCCGGCGCCCTCTTAAGCCGGATTTTTGCAACGCGGCAGTCACGACCGGCAGCGCTTCCTGCGCCGTCGGGCCGGGCCCCATACGGGTCAGGATAAACGAGCCGGATTCTTCGGGATCAGTCAGCATGTACGAAGCTCTCTCGCTCACCTCCGGCCAGTCGCTCTGCATGGCCTCCACGAGCCGCTCCACCGACCACGAGGGCTTGGGGGCCATGGAAATACCGTAGCCGAGCAGCAGGAGATATGAAGCGAATGCGGTTAAAATTGAATAGATAAAAAATCGTTTCGCCCGCGCCGATGCCGCCCAGCCCTTAGGATCTAAAAAAACAACAGGCAGTAGGAACAAGCCGTAGAACATGGCCAGCTCCAGGCACTCGCCCGGCCTGATCGAAGCGTCGTAAAAATAGAGCGTGCCGAGATACCATCCGGCGGGGAGCGCCAGGACTGCCGTCTTCATCCACAGACGCCGCGCATGGAGTTTCGCCAGGTGCAAAGCCGCGAGCCCCGCTATCCCCGCGAACACGAGGACCAGCGGCGGCAGCAGCATAAGCGGAAAATCATGAAACAGCGGCATGCCTATTCGACCATAGAGGTGCCGGGGTTAAACCAAATATCGGTGAAGACCCACGTCGCCGCGCTGACGATCAGCAGACAGAGCGGGATTACCCAGCACAGCCTGCCGGCGCGGTTAAGGAGCCCCCTTCCGCCCTCGCCGGAAGCGAGATAGAAGTACCCCCCCGTCGAGCATGCGCTGAGAAAGAAGAACAAAAAGTATGGGATAAGAGTAAAGACCGTATAAATTCTCATGCCCGCACCTTCCGGTCCATCCAAGAAATCGCCCGCTTAAGCGGCAGAAGCGCCAGCAGAGATGAGAGGACCAGCGCGCTAAACACAGGAAACGGCTCATCGGGCGGCAGACACGCGCACTCGAGCATCTTCCCGAACGCGCTGCCGAATTTAAACGCCGGGAACACCATAACCGCGAGAACGATCCCCGGCCAGGCGTGCCGAAGTCCCCGCGCTTTCCGGCTCAGATAATACCCCCCAATGCTCAGGACCGGCAAGATGAGTCCCGCCGAGCGATAAAATCGCGTCAAGGATTCCGGCTGCCCTTCAACAGATGTCATGGTGAGCAAAAGCGGCGAACCGATCTCGATAAACTGCGCGCCCCCCACATCCCTCACTATCATGATCGACAGGAACGAATACCACGCCAGCAAAGGGAGCAAGAACAGAGCGGACAGGCGCGACAGGACGAAATGGTGGTGCCGCGCCGCGGCATCATCATCGTGATAGGTACGCAAAGAACGGTATCCGAACACCGCCAGCCAAATCCACTGCATGAAGCATAGAGACAGCGCATAGTATTCCGCATAAGGGATGTGCAGGAAGGAAAAAACCATAAGCGCCAGCGTGACCAGGGCGAGGCCGACGGAATCCGCGGCGACATACAGCCGGCGTTCGATCAAGCCGCCGTTCACATCTTCACCAACGCGAAATTAACGGCGGCAAGCAGCATCAAAAGCAGCGCCCATGAGGCGGCTAGCCGTCCGCTCAGCTTGATTTTCTGCTCGGATGCTTCTGGCGAAGCGCGAAGCCGCGCCGCGAGATAGGTAAACGGCAGCACGGCCAAGGCGGAGACTGCCGCCTCAAAAATTCCCGTCTTGAGTCCCGCCGCCAGGGTTGAAAAGTGGACGATATCCGCCGCGCAATCAAGCAGCCGAGTCGAGCCGACGAGCGCCGCGAGGAAAACCGCGAAGTGCCAGCGGCTGCGAAGCCGTGGAGCCAGGCCCCAGGTCAAGACCGCGACGGACATGAACATGACTCCTACGGCGAGGATGCGCGACGGCGGGTACAAAGTCATGGTCCTGCCTTTTTCTCCAGTTCTTTTAAGGCGTGCTCGACCGCGGAGTGCATATTCGGCGCCTTATCTTGCGTGAGCTTTCTTAGGTGAGGCAAGGCCTTTGGATCGCCCAGTTCGGCCAGGCCGTATACGGCTGCGACTCTGACATAATCGCTCTCGTCATTTAGAGAATCAATAAGAGTATCGAGATGTTTGGAATCCCGGGTATAACCTAAAGTCCTGGCAGCACATGCGCGCAGATCGGGACGGGGAGTCTGCAGCAGGTCCAGCAGCCCCTTGACCGCCTTTTCGCGGCTCGTCCGTGATGAGGTCTCATCCAATACCCATTCACTGGAGCCTTCCCGGATGCAAAGCTCGGCAGCCGCCTTTGCTTCCGGCTGGAGTTTCTTAAGGAGCTCGCGATCTTCCGATGAAAGCAGCATAAATTCTGTGACAAAAAATATGCCGATGAACCCAAGCGCCGCTAAAGTCCCCAGCCCCAGCAGGGTTCTAAACAGCGCTTTAATAACGTTTTTCACGCGATTATAACGATCACTGCTCCCTCAAATAGCTTACCTCTCGCGGCGCAATCGCGCCAGATGCGGCATCAACCATCAACCACCGCCCAGCCGCAAGTTTGATCCATATCCTTGCCTCTTCAAGATGGCATGTATTACCCTTCCTTAATGCTGTCCGTATGGGGACGATCAGCCGTCATATCCCTACTGCTCTGCTCCTCAGCCGCCGCCGAGCCGTCGCGGCTGATCAGCCTGCAGGGCCGTCTCACCGACGCCGGCGGCACCGTCATCACCCTGCCGCAGCCGGTCGTCTTCTCTCTCTACACATCATCGACCGGCGGGGCCGCTTTCTGGAACGAGACCCAAAACGTCGCTCCGGACGCCGCCGGCCTCTATGAGGTCTACCTGGGAAGCGTCACCGCCATCCCGTCCTCGGTCGCTTTCAATCAGGATTACTGGCTGGGAATAAACGTCGCCGGCGACGGCGAGATGACGCCGCGGCTTATGTTTACGGTCTCACCCTATGCGATCTACGCCTCAAGCGCCTCGTATGTCCCGGACACCGGCATATCCGGCAGCACTTGGGACGGTCTCACCGGCGGCGGCATCACGGCGCTGCACTCGCATGCGGGACTCGTCAACGGGCCTCACGCCGATGACCACGCCGCGGGCGGGCTGGACTCGCTGGCTCCGCTGCAAGTCGATGTCGCGACCTTGACCGTGAGCCACAGCGTCTACCTGGCGACTTCGTCGGGACGGGTGGGCATCGGGACCAGCGATCCGCAGACCTTGCTGGATGCGGCGGGCTCGATCCTGATCGGAACGGGAGTCAGTAAAAGTACTTTCACCGCCACCGGGGCGGTCGCCATTGACGGCGACTTAACTGTCGCTGGTTCGGGCATCCTCTCCGATACGATGTTTTTCGGCCTGCCGAAGCTTCCGCATGTCATCAATCCAAACAGCCTGATAGTTCCGACCACGACGGGACTGCTGCTCTATGAGCCGAACCTTAAAGCCCTCTGCTACAGCAAGACGACGGCGGCAGGAGGCTGGTACCGGGGCGACAATCCAAGCCAACCATGTCAATGAGGTCCAAGATAATACTGCTCTGGGGAGTCGCGGCTCTGCTCGCCTGCCCGGTGTCGGCAGAGCCGTCCCGGCTCATACGGTTTCAGGGCCGGCTGATGGATGCCGTCGGATCGCCCATAGTCCAGACGCAATCGGTACTGTTTTCATTTTATTCCGCCCCCACAGGCGGCGGCGCGGCTTGGAGCGAAACCCAAACTGTAAGCCCCGATACGAGCGGCCGCTACGAAATACTGTTGGGGCAAGCGACTCCGTTTCCCGCAGCGCTTCCCTTCGACCAAGACTACTGGCTTGGTATTAATGTCGCCAATGACGGCGAGATGACGCCGCGGTTGAGACTGACGGTGGGGCCGTACGCCATCCATGCTTCCAGCGCCCGCTACGTTCCGGACTCCGGGATATCAGGGAGTACCTGGACGGCATTGACCGATGGGAGCGCTACGACCCTGCACGGCCATGCGGGCCCCGCTCTGGGCGCGCATGCCGCGGTGCACGCGGCGGGGGCCGCCGAAACCCTGACGCCCCATCAGGTGGACGTATCGAGCCTCGCCGCCGGCTATAGCGTTCTGCTCGCGACATCATCCGGGAGAGTCGGGATCGGGACCTCTGAACCCGCTCTCCTCCTCGATGTGGCGGGCGCGGCCCAATTCGGCAGCGGCGCGATAAAAAGCACTATTACATCGACGGGGGATTTGATCGTCGGCTCGACATTCACGAGCGGAGGCGATATATACCTCGGAGATTCGACCTCCGACATCTTCATATTCAACGGCTATTTCCAGATTCCCGCGGCGGTAATCCCGGCGATTATGGTCACGCCGACAGGCACTGGGGAGCTTGTATACGGCTTAATGCACAACTCCATTTGCGTCAGCACCGGGACGACCCCCTCGACTTGGGTAAGGGGAGACGATAACAGCACGCCATGCCCGCTCCCATGAACATACCAAGGCTTACGCGTCTCTGTTTTTTCGCGGCGGCGGGGCTCGCTGTCAGCGTAATCGGGGCGGCGGAGCCCTCCCGGCTGCTTCCCTTGCAAGGGAAACTGATGGACGGGAGCGGCAACGCCCTCACCGCTTCCCAGAGCATCTCTTTTAGCCTCTATACAACGGCATCCGGAGGTGCGGCTTTTTGGACCGAGACTCAGACCGTAGCGCCTGACGCGGACGGTCTCTATCAGGTGCGGCTTGGAACCGTGACGCCGTTCTCGCCCGCTTTGACCTTCGCCCAGGATTTTTGGCTCGGTGTTGACGCGGCAGGCGACGGCGAGATGACGCCGAGATTCCGTTTCACCTCTTTGCCTTATGTCCTCACCGCCTCAAGCGCCGACTACGCCGCCGACACCGGGCTTTACGGCGCCGACTGGACCGACCTCACCGACGGCGGAACGACGGTATTGCACACGCATGTGGATTCGGTCCCCTCGCCGCATTCCGCCTCACACGCTTCCGGCGGCGGCGACACGCTGGCCGGCTATGAGGTGGAAACCGCGAGCTTCACCGCCGCTTATTCTGTACTGCTTGCCACCGCCTCCGGCCGGGTCGGAATCGGTACGGATACGCCCAAAAACTTGGTCGAGGTCTACGGCGGCGCGCAGTTCGGCGCGGGAACGATCAAGAGCACCGCCGCGGCGAATGGAGACCTCAAGATCGGCGGCGATCTGATTGCAAACGATACGACAAGGCTCGGCGGCTTCGGCAACGACACCGTAACCATGATCGGACTGCCGCGCCTCCCGCATGTGCACAACCTAACAACGCCTGATATTCAGGCCAAGCTCATTTACTACGTCCCCACGGCCGAAGTATGCATCAGCACATACTCGACTGCGACCTTCACTCGGAACTGGGCAAAACTAAGCGATTCCACTTCAGTCTGCGGCCAATGACAGCGCGAAAACTCCCATCCTGGCCCCTTTTCCTCCTCGCCGCCGCGGCGGCCGGCGCCGCGACTCTCGCCGGCACGAATTTCCAAACTCTCGCTACCTCGGCCGGCGGCGGAGAAAGCGCCGCCTCCACGAACTTCCAAACCGTCGCCACAATCGCCCAGCCGGCCGCCGGGTCCGCGCAAAGCGCGAACTTCAAGCTCGCCGGCGGCTTCACCGCGCAGGCCTACGCCCCGGCCGCCTTCGTGCCGCAGCAAACGACCTCGATCAGCCCGGGCAATTCCTACACCATAACTCACTCCCTAAGCGGCCGGGCCGTGGAGATCGGCATTCCCCAGGGAGCCTTCGCGGAAGCGGTCGAATTGACCGTCCGGCTGCCGGCCAGCGTCCCGGCTCCCGGCGCGCGCATGACGCCGCTCGCCGGCGCGGTGAACCTGGAGCTCTCCCTTAACAAGGCGGTGCAGCCGCTCAAGGACCTGCGGATCACTTTGGCTTATTTCGACGCGGATGCCGGCGGCCTGACGGAAGCGAACTTCGTGCTCGCTCGCTATGACGCCGTGCGCGCGCTTTGGATCGCCCTCCCGACCCAGCGCGACGCCTCCGCCAACAGGATCAGCGCTCAAACGGACCATCTCTCCAAGTTCCAAATCCTGCAGGCAGGCGCCGCGCAGTCCATCTCCGAAGTCACGGTCGGCCCCAATCCCCTGCGGCCGAGCAGAAATCCGGAACAGCAGATGACATTCCGCAACCTGTCGGCGGACGCGCGGGTACGGATATACACCTATCTCGGCGAGCGGCTCCGTGAGCTGACGGTGGACGGCACCGGGATGGCGGTCTGGGACGGCCGCAATGAATCGGGACGGCGCGTGGCCAGCGGCGTCTACCTCGCGCTTATCCAGGGCGCCGGCGACAAACGGATCATCCGAGTGGCTATCGAACGATGAAGCCCGGAACGTTCGGCATCGCCGTTTTATTCTGCTGCACCTTCAGCGCGGCCTCTAACGCCGCGGCCGGCGGCGGCGGCAAGGGGACCGGCGCCGCGCAATTTCTAAAACTGGGAGTCGGCGCCCGTGCCGTGGGCATGGGCGAGGCCTACTCCGCGGCGGCCGATGAAGCGAGCGCCCTCTACTGGAATCCGGCGGGCCTCAACCGCATCAACGGCAACTCCGCCACCTTTATGCGCGCGGTCCTGCTGGGCGGCGTGGTTTACGATTATCTGGCATTCGGACGAAAAGCCGATGCGACAGGTGCCTGGGGAGCGAGCCTCCAGTATCTTTCGGCGGGAGGAATTTATGAGACCGACTCAACAGGATTTAATACCGGTTCGGAGTTCAACCCGAAGGACCTCGCATTCACCGCCGGGTATGCGCGCGGTACCCGGGGCTTCGACGCCGGGCTGTCCATCAAGTACATCCGCTCCGAGATCGTAAACACCGCCTGGACTTTGGCGGCTGATTTCGGCGTCCTGAGCCCGCCCCTGCTCAATAAAAAGCTCCGCCTGTCGCTGGCCGCGCAAAATATCGGCGGCCGGCTCAAGTTCGATCGTGAATCGGACGCCCTACCGGTGAATGTCCGGCTTGGAAGCGCGTTGTCACTTACTCCGCGCTGGACCGCGGCCCTTGATCTGAATCTGCCCTATGATAATGCGCCCTTTGTGGGAGTCGGCGGCGAGTACCGCATCGACGCGGGTTCGGCCTGGAGCCTGGCGGCGCGCCTGGGCTACAATTCGCGCACCTTCGGGGACATCGAAGGCATCAACGGCTTTTCCTACGGTCTCGGCTGGGCGTTCGGCCGGCTCGAATTCGATTACGCGCTGCTCCCCTTCAGCGCCCTCGGCGCGACCCACCGGCTCAGCATGTCGACGCGGTGGGGCGGCGGGACGCAAAATGCGCGAACTCAGCCGCGAAAAATCCAGCAGCCGGCCGCGATGCCCGAACGCCCCATATTTATCGACGCCGATTAAGCTCCTGTTCGGCGAAGCATTTCCGATTATCCGTTGCAATCGGCCGCAACGGGACCTATACTCGTAGGGATGAGGTATTTCTTCCTGACCGCCCTGCTGGGTCTGTTCGGCGCCGCCCAGGCCGAGCCCGACCTGTCTTTGCCCGCGCGGCCGGCCGGCCTGACTATCGAGGGCGACCCGAACGGCCCGGTCGATGACGAGCCCGCCGCGAGCGCGCAGGCCGGCGACATGAAAGGCGGTATCCCGGCCAGCGGCCCGGTAGCGAAGCCGATCCCACTGCCCCAGGAGCTCTACGACAAGGTCCACCGTCACGTGCTCAAGCACTGCGAGCATGAACCGGCCAGCGGCCTGTGCTGCCTGGGCGGCACGGTACCCCTGCCGGATGATCACCGCAGCGTAAGCGGCTGCATGGGCATCCGCGATCTGACCGAGGAAGGGGATATCCATAAGGCGGTGCTGCGCCGGGAGATCATGAGCTTCTCCATCGGCCTGCGCGAGACGCCCGCCGAACATCCCGAAAGCGAGCAGGTGCTGTTCTTCCACATGTCCGGCGACGGCAAGCTGAACTTCGTGGAAAGCCAGACCTTCGTCCCCATGGCCGAGCCGAAGATCGAGATGCTGCCGCCGGATTCGGCCATGGTCGAGCGCTGGAAGGGCGCCGCGAAAGTTCTGCTGCTGGTCCTGCCGCAGAAGGAGATTTAAATCCGCAGTTCGCCGCTGAGCACGGTGACGGCCGCGCCGGTCAGCAGCACCCGGCTTCCCTTATACCGCACCCGCAGCTCGCCGCCGCGCGCTGAAGCCTGGAAAGCGAAGAACTCCTTCTTCCGCAGATGCTTCGCCCAGTACGGCGCCAGCATCGAATGCGCCGAACCGGTGACCGGGTCCTCATTGATGCCGCACCAGGGACAGAAGTAGCGCGAGATAAAGTCATAGGGCGCCGCGCCGCGCGCCGTCACGATCACGCCGCCGAAGGCGTCGGCGGAGACTTTCTTGAGCCGGTCAAAGCGGGGAGCCAATCCGCGCAGCTCGCTTTCGTCCTCGATGCGCAGCAGGAGGTTCTCGCCGTGCCGGCCGCGCACGCATTCCTTGATCTTCTTGAGGCCCAGCGCCGCGAGCAGAGCCGGCGGCGGCTTGAACTTCGCCGCCGGATGCTCGGGCAAATCGATCTCGATGCCCGCGCCGCGCCGCCGCGCCGTCAGCGTTCCGCTCTTGGTCGTAAACTCGAGCCGGTCGGCCTCCAGCCCCAGCTCATTAAAGAGCGCCGCCGAGGAAGCCAGGGTCGCATGCCCGCACAGCGGGACCTCGACGGTCGGGGTGAACCAGCGCAGCCCGTAGCGCGGCGCGGCACCGTCGGCCAGCCGCCAGATAAAGGCCGTCTCGGAGAGGTTCATCTCCATGGCGATCTTATGCATCAAGGCGGCTTCCGGCTCAGCTTCGAACAGGCAGACCGCGGCGGGATTGCCGGTGAACGGCCCCACCGAGAAAGCGTCGATCTGCCAAAACGGTACGCTCTTCGGCATGCGTTCCATTAAGCCTGCATCATATAAAACTTGACCGGCGGCTTCGGTGTTGCCTAAGCTGTCCACATGAGAGTCACCCGCAGAAACGGTTTACTGCGCGCCGCCGCCGCCGTTCTGCTGGCGGCGCACCCCGTCGCCGCCGAAATTCTGCCGCCCTCCAGCGCCCATGTCCGCATCGAGAAGGCCGAGATCGAGGAGCTGGACTGCTCCCGCCGCCCCTTCCAGATGGAGAACACCAAAGCCGTCAGCGGCTACTTCCCTTATATGAGCGATCAGATCTCAGCCTCGGGCTGGCACCCGCACTCTATCGTCATGGGCGTGCTGGGCATGCTGCTGCTGGTCCCCATGACCGTGATCGCCGCGCCCACCGATCTCATCGCCGGACCGTTTCGCCGGCGCTGCACCTTCAAGCTGAAGCTGACGGGTGCGGTCGTCGAATGGGCGGGCAAACCGGTATCCGGCGCCGCGGTGGGCTTTACCGCGTCCAACCTTCTGCGCCAAGGCATCCAGGGCCGGTCGCGCCCGACCTATGTCGTCTTCGACGCCGCGGCGGTCACTGCGGCGGACGGGAAATTCGAGATCGCGACCGGATGCAGCGTGGGCCGCGACAAGGCGCTGGTCATGTTTTGGCAGATAAAGGACCGCAAGGCGGGACAGATGCGCCTGGAGAAGAAGGGCGGCAGCTTCCTGCTCAGCCAGCCCGACGCCGGCTTCGGCGTGGGCTCTTACGAGATGCAGGACCTCAACATCCTGCCTAAGAAGGCAGGCTCTTGATATAGGCCAGCAGCCGGCGCATCGGCACCGACGCGACGGCGACGCAGGTATCCGCTCCTCCGTAGTAAACCCGCACCTCTTTTTTCGCCTGGTCGTGCACCCAGCCGCAGGGAAACACCACTTGCCCCACATCGCCGCTCATCTCATAGGGCGCCGAGGGCGTCATGACCCAGTCGCGGCTGCGGCGAATAACCTTCCACGGCCGCTCCAAATCCAGCAAGGCGAAACCAACCCGGTAGATGCTGCCCGAACAGTGACGGCGAACGCCGTGATACATCACCAGCCAGCCCTCCGGAGTTTCCAGCGGCTGGGGGCATAGGCCGATCTTGCCGGAATCCCACCAGGTGCCGGAGCGCGCCTTGATCAACGGATGCGAGCCGCCCCAATGCTTGAGGTCGGGCGAGAAGGACAGCCAGATATGCGCGTCCTGGCGGGGATCGACGATCGGCCGGTGCAGGATCGCCCAGCGGTTGCCGAAGCGCCGGGGAAACAGCGCCGCGTCCTTATCCGGAGGCCGCAGGATGGTCCCCTGCCGGCGAAACGTCTTTAAATCCCGGGTCATAGCCAGGGCGACATAGGTCTCATGATCCGAGACCGCCGTATAGGTCATCGCCCACTCCTTGCGCTCCGGCAGCCAGGTCAGGCGCGGATCCTCGACGCCGTAAATCTCCTCGGGCCGGCGCCGCGGATCGGAAGAAAAGGTCGGCGTCTTATCGATCTTCCAGCCGGTATAGCCGTTGCTGCTGCGCGCCGCCGTCAGATGCGATATCCCCGAACGGTCCTCCACGCGCACCAGCAGCACCGTATCTTTCCCGTCCATGGCCGCTGCGGGATTAAACACCGCATTCGCCAAATAGGGCCATTTTTTCGCCGTAAGGATCGGATTCTTCGCATGCCGCTTGAACAACTCAATTTCTTTCTTCATATCCCTCTAGATAAGGTGCCAGGCAGGTTATCTAAAGTTCAGATAACCTGCCTGGCACCTTATCTGAACCTTATCTGAAGTTAATGCGCGCGGGCTATTATACTATGATTGTTCCGATGGCCGTGTTTAAGCCTCCGCCGTCCCCTTGGCGCATTCGCGAGACCGGCTGGAAACCGGCACAGCTCGGCTCGCAAGAGGCCCGCCTGTCGCTGGGCAACGGCTTCATGGGCAACCGGGCCGCGCTCGAAGAGCTGCCGGAAGGCTCGACTCCGGGCACCTTTTTCGCCGGCATATTCAACTCCGCGGGCGCTTTGGTGCCGGAGCTCGTCAACGCCCCCGACCCCTTCCGCCTGCGGCTCGCGCAAGCGGGCGAGAAGCTCGGCGTCGATACCATGGACGTGCTGGAGCACGAGCGCATCCTGGACCTGCGCCGCGCCCTGCTGCTGCGGCGCACCGTCCTGCGCTCCTGTCATGGCGGCCGCTTCCTTTACCGCTCGCTGCGCTTTATCAGCCGCTCCGCTCCCGGCATCGCCGTCATGCGCGTCGAGGTGACGCCGCTGGACCGCGCGGCCGAGCTCGATATCGCGCATGCGATCGACGCCTCCGTATCCAATGAGGGCACGGCGGCCGAAGGCCGCAAGCGGCACTTCACCATCGAGGAAGCCGGCGGCAAGGACGGACGCGAAAGCCTCTGCGTGCGGACTTTGGACCGCAAATACCGCATCGCCTATGCCGCCTCCATGCGCTGCGCGCCGCGGGTGAAGCTCGGGCGCGGCCGCACCCTGCGCCTGACCAAGTACTTCGCCTTCGCGACCGGCCGCGCGGAGCCGGCGGCGGCGCTGCGGCGGCGGGCGCTGGCCGCCCTGCGGCGCGCCGAGAGCCAGGGCTTCGACCGCCTGCTCAAGGAACATGCCCGGGCCTGGGACGGGCTGTGGCGCGACTCCGATATCGAGATCGGCGGCCCGCTGGATGTCCAGCAGGGCGTGCGCTTCAATATCTACCACCTGCTCATCTGCGCGGCGGACGCGGGCGAGCCGGCCGGGATCGGCGCCAAGGCCTTGGCCGGCGAGGGCTACAAGGGCCATGCCTTCTGGGACACCGAAATATTCACCCTGCCCTTTTATATCTATACCCAGCCCGCCATGGCGCGCCGGCTGCTGCTTTACCGCTGCCGGCGCCTCGACGCCGCCAGGAAGATCGCCGCCACCAACGGCTACCGGGGCGCGATGTTCCCCTGGGAATCCGCCGATACGGGCGAGGAAGTCACCCCCCCCTGGCACAAGACCGAAGACGGCCGGGTCATCCCCATCGAGACGGGCAGCCAGGAGCACCATATCACCGCCGACATCGCTTACGGCCTGTGCAGCTACTGCCGGGCCGCCGGGGACGAGAAGCTCATGCGCGAGCATGGCCTTAAGCTGCTGATCGAAACCGCGCGCTTCTGGGCCAGCCGCGTCGAGGGCGGCGCCGGGGGCCGGCCCTACGAGATCACCGGCGTCATCGGCCCGGACGAGTTTCACGAGCAGGTGAGCAACAACGCCTACACCAACTGGCTGGCGCGCTGGAACCTGAGCGTCGCGGCGCGGCTGGCGGACGCCCCGCGCGGGGAAGCGGCCGCCTGGAAGCGCATCGCCGGCCGCCTCGCCAATACCTCGACGCATAACGGCGGCATCATCCCGCAATTCGACGGCTTCGCCCGCAAGCGGCGCGTCCCGCCGCTCAAGCGCAGCGCCAACGGGATGCCGGTAATCGCCGGAAATCCCGGCATCCGCGATCTCGGCGGCTCCCAGTATATCAAGCAGGCCGACGTGCTCCTGCTGATGTATCTCTTTCCCGACGCCTTCGACCGCGCGCAGCTGCGCGCCAACTACGAATACTACGAAAGCCGGACTTTGCACCAAAGCTCGCTGAGCCCCTCGATCCACGCGATCATGGCCCTGCGCGCCGGCAAGCCGAAGCAGGCCTACCAGTACTTCCTCGCCTCGCTCTTCACCGACCTGCACGACGTGCACGGCAACTCGGCGCACGGCATGCATACCGCCTGCACCGGCGGCACCTGGCAGGCGCTGGTGCACGGCTTCGCGGGAGTCCAGGTCCGCGACGGCGCCATGGTCGTCGAGCCCCGCCTGCCGCGCGGCTGGAAGTCCATGCGCTTCACTTTGCGCCGGCGCGGCCGGCGCCTGCGCGTCGAGATCGACCGCCGGCGCGCCCGCATTATCGAACAAAAAGACTAGCATGCGCCGCCTCGGGCTTCTCGCCGCGCTTCTCTTCGCCGCCTGCGGCCGCGGCGCGCAGGACGGCACCGTGCTGCGCCTCTCCGGCTGGTCCTCCTCGCCGGAAGAGGCCAAGCTCATCGAGACCCAGATCGCCGAGTTCGAATCCCTGCACCCCGGCCTGCGGGTCAAGTTCGAGCCGATCGTCGGCGACTATATGCAGAAGCTGCAGGTCCTCTTCGCCTCCCGCACCGAGCCCGACGTCTTCTACCTGGACTCCAAGGACATCGACCGCATGGCCTACTACGGGGTGCTGGAACCGCTCGACGCGCATCTCGCGGCCGCGGGCGACGACGGCGAAGATTTCTACGCCAACCTGCTCGCCTGCTTTCGCGGGCCGGACGGCAGGCTCTACGGCCTGCCCAAGGGCTTTTCCACCCTGGCGCTCTACTACAACAAGGACCTGCTCGCGCAAGCCGGCGTCCAGGAGCCCCCCCGGGACTGGGCCGCGCTGCTGCGCGCCGCCGCCGCTTTGCGCGCGCGCGGCCGCACCCCGCTCAGCCTGACCGCCGACATGAAGACCATCCATCTCTTCACCGGCCTCTCCGGCGGCGCGGTGCTCAAAGACCTCAAGACCCTCGCCTTCCTCGAGCCGCCGGCGCGCGCCGGGATCGCGACTTTGCTGTCGCTGTTCACGGGCGCGCGCCCGCTCGCCCGCCTGCCGCAGGACTTCGGCAAGTCCTGGACCGGCGACGCTTTCGCCGTCGGCGACGCCGCCATGATCATCGAGGGGATGTGGGTCGCGCCCTACCTGCGGCTGCGCGCGCCCGAACTGCGCTACGGCTTCGCTCCCGTGCCGCCCATAACGCGGCGCTACAACCTGTTTTTCACCGTCGCCTATGTGGCCAGCGCCCGCTCCAGGCACAAGCCGGAAGCGGTGGCTTTGCTGCGCTACCTGACCGGCCGCCGGGGCCTGGCGCATGTCGCCGAGCTCGGGCTCGAGATCCCCTCGCGCCGGTCGGTCGCGGAAACGGACTTCCTCAAGCGCTTCCCCGAGCGCGCCCCTTTTATCGACGCGGTCGCCTATTCCGTCCCCTTCAAGTACGGGATCGACAGCAACCGCCTGGTCGAGCATTTGGGGAAGGCCGTTGACGCGGCCCGTCTCGGGCAGATGAGCGACGACGAAGCCCTGGCGCGGGCCGCGCGCCAGCTCAAGCGTTTCTACCGGACGCCATGATCAAGGACCGGGCCCGCACCGAACTCCTGGCCGCCTATATCCTGCTGCTGCCCCTGATCATTTCCCTGGCGGTATTCCTGCTCGGGCCGCTGCTCTACGCCTTCTACATCAGCTTCCACGAGTTCTCCTTCATGGTCCCGGCGGACTCGAAGTTCGTCTTCTTCGACAACTACCACAACCTGTTCAAAGACGAGACCTTCCTCAAGGCGATGAAGAATACGGCGCTCTACTCGCTGGGCGTGGTGCCGGCCCAGATGCTGATCGCCTGCCTGCTCGCGGTCTGCGTCAACTCGAATATCGGCGGCAAGACCTTCTACCGCGTGGCCTTCTTCCTGCCGACGGTGACCTCCTCGGTCGCGGTCTCCTTCATGTTCATGTGGATCTACGCGAAAACGGGCATCCTCAATTACCTGCTTTCCTTCATCGGCCTGCCCGCCGTCGACTGGCTCAACACCGTCAGCTTCGCCCTGCCCGCCCTCATGGTCCTCGCGGTATGGACCACGGTCGGCAACTTCATGGTGATCTACCTGGCCGGCCTGCAGGAGATTCCCCGCTCGGTCTACGAGGCCGCCGATCTCGACGGCCTCAACCCCTGGCAGAAGCTGCGCCACATCACCTGGCCGCTGCTCAAGAACACCACCTACTTCGTGCTCATCATGTCGACCATCGGCACCTTCCAGGTATTCGACACCTTCTACATCATCACCAAGGGCGAAGGCGGACCGCTGGATTCGACGATGACGGTGGTGCTCTACCTGTTCAAGAGCGCCTTCAAAAACTTCGACATGGGCTATGCCTCGGCCATGGCCTTCCTGCTGTTTCTCGTCATCTTCACGCTCTCGGTCCTGCAGAAGGTCCTGTTCGGACGGGAGGAGGCCTCGTGAAAGGCGGCCGCGGCGTCCGGCTCCTGCACCTGATCCTGCTCGGCTACGCGGCGCTGACTCTCGGCCCGTTCCTATGGTCGATGTCCGCCTCTTTCAAAACCGCCGACGCCGTCAGCGCCTGGCCGCCGACCTTGATCCCGCGCCCCTTCACTTTCGAGAACTACCGCTACATCCTCGAGAAGCTGCCCTTTCTCCGCTGGCTGGCCAACAGCCTCATCATCGCCGGCGCGGTGACCGCCGCCAATGTCCTGCTCAACGCCATGGCCGGCTATGCTCTGGCGCGCCTGCGCTTCCCGGGGCGCAAGGCTCTGTTCTGGATCATCATCGCCACCATGATGATCCCCGGCCAGGTGGTGATCATTCCGGTCTTCATCCTGATGTCCAAGCTCGGCTGGGTCGACACCTACTACGCGCTCACCGTCCCGTTTCTGACCAGCGCCTTCGGGGTGTTCATGATGCGCCAGTTCTTCCTCAGCGTCCCCAAATCGCTGGAAGAGGCGGCGACCCTCGACGGCATGGGGCCCTTCCAGACTTTTTTCCGCGTCATCCTCCCGCTGGCCAAGCCGGCGATGGCGGCGCAGGCCATCTTCATGTTCCTCGGCAGCTGGAACAGCTTCATGTGGCCGGCGATGCTGCTGTCGACGCCGGCCATGTACACCTTGCCGGTGGGGCTCAACTCTTTTCAGGGGCAGTACTACACCTTTTGGAATATCGTGATGGCGGGGACGATGTTCATCACCCTGCCGGTGATCGTGGTGTTCATCATTTTCCAGCGATACTTCATCCAGGGCATCTCGACGACGGGAATCAAGTAGCGGAGGCCTTATGGCGGGCGTACGGTTTGCGACGGTAACGAAAAAATACGACACGACGGTGGTCGACCGCATGGACCTCGAGGCGGCGGAAGGCGAGTTCGTGGTGCTCGTCGGCCCCTCGGGCTGCGGCAAGTCGACGAGCCTGCGCATGCTGGCGGGCCTCGAGTCGGTGACCGCGGGCCGCATCCATATCGGGGACCGCGACGTCACCGCCATGCACCCCAAGGACCGCAACGTGGCCATGGTCTTTCAGGACTACGCCCTCTATCCCCATATGACGGTGCGCGAGAACATGTCGCTCGGGCTCAAGGTGCGCAAGCTCGAGCCCGCCGAAATCGAGCGGCGCGTCGCCGATGCGGTCCGCATCCTGCAGCTCGAGCCGTTTCTGGACAAGAAGCCGGGCCAGCTCTCGGGCGGCCAGCGCCAGCGTGTGGCCATGGGCCGCGCCATCGTCAAAAGCCCGGACGTGTTCCTGTTCGATGAGCCGCTCTCCAACCTGGACGCCAAGCTGCGCTCCCAGCTGCGCGTCGAGATCTCCAAGCTCCACCGCCTGATGAAGAAAACCATATTCTACGTCACCCATGACCAGGTGGAGGCGATGACGCTGGGCGACAAGATCGCGGTCATGCACGGCGGGAAGATCCAGCAGATCGGCCCGCCCATGGAGCTCTACCGCCGGCCGGCCAACAAGTTCGTGGCGGGGTTCATCGGCTCGCCGCAGATGAACTTCTTCAACGCCGAGCTCCGGGAAGAGGGCGGCGAGCTCATGCTGCACAGCGCGCTGTTTTCCGCCGCGGTGCCGGGACCGGCGCGGGAGCGGCTCAAAGACGCGCCGCGCAAGGTCATCGCCGGCTGCCGCCCGCAGGACGTGCGCTATACGCCCAATCCCTCGCCCAACGAAGAGGCCGCGGCCGAGCAGGTGGAAGCCTATATCGTCGAACAGCGCGGCTCCGAGGCTTTCCTGCACTGTGTCCGGGGCGGCGAGAAGTTCATCGCCGTCTCGGCGCCCGACGATGCGCCCGCGCCCGGCAGCGTCATCACCGCGCGCTTCAATTCAGCGCGGTTCCACTACTTCGATCCCGCGTCCGGAGCGAGTCTGCTCGCGTAATCAGCTCGCGCAGGTTGACGCGGGCGCGGAACATCAGCACGCGGAAATAGCCCTCACTGATGTTGAGGGTCCGGCAGATGCTCTCCACCGGCTCGCGCTCCACTTCCTTAAGGTGAAACACGGCGCTCTGCAGCGGCGGCAGGGCGGCCAGCGCCTCCTCGATGCGCGCTCCCAGCTCCTTGGACGCCAGGACGTCCTCGGGACCGTCCGGCGGCCGCTTCCACATGCCGCCGTCGGAAAACTGGTTCTCGAAAGCCGCATCCGTGGTGTCGGCGGCGATCTCCCGCGACTTCTTGCGCCCATGCTCCAGCGCCTTCTTGTAGAGAATGCCGAACAGGAAGGTGCGGACCGTCGAGTTGCCCTTGAAGCGCTTGCGCGCCTCGAGGAAGGTGGTAAAAGTCTGCTGGACCAGCTCCTCGGCGTCGACCATATTGCGCGCCAGGCCGAGCGCGCAGCGCAGCAGCACCGCGGTATGCTCGCGCACCAGCCCCGCCACGTCGCCGGCGGCGATGCGGTAATTTACGGCTCCAGACCATGTCGGCAAGGCGGTTCCCCGGCGCATATATTCCTCTTCCCCAAGAGAATAGCGCCCCGGCCTCACCATGAGCTTAACGCGGCCTCAAATCGAACATAACTGCCATATAGTCCTTGTCCGCGGCATGGGCAATTGGCTAAAACAGTCCTATTCCAAGGGTTATGCTCATGAAAATCAATTCACTCCGCCGTCTGCTGCTTCCCGTCGCCTGCATCCTGCTCGCCGCCTGCGCCGGACCGCGCTATTCCGGCCAGTTCCGGCAAGCCCGCGACCTCTACCGTTCGGGCGATGCCGAGCGGGCGGAGAAAGCATTCGCTTTGGCCGTCGCCATGGCGGAGCGCAAGGAGGATACGGAAACCCTGGCCCAGACCTTCAGCGAGCTGGGCTGGATGCAAGCCGAGCTCGGACGCTATCCCGAAGCGGTCCGTCTCATGCGCCGGGCCATCGAGGTCAGCCGCGGGCCCAATTACAACGCCTCTATCCACTACGCGCGTCTGGGCGCCCTGCAGGCGCGCATGGGCTTCTATGACGCCGGCCTCATCTCGGCGCGCCTGGCGCTCGACGTCGTCGTCAAGCGCCGGCGGGAGCTGAGCCGGAAGCTGGAGGGAGCCGGCCGCCTGGAAGTGCTCGATCAGGCCATGAAGCATCCCGGCCTGCCGCCGGATGTCCCGATGATCAAGGGCGTCACCGCGGCCGAGGGCGCCGAAGCCACCATCCATTACCTGCGCGGCGACTACGCCAAGGCCGTGGAGATCGGTGAGCGGGCGATGCGGCACTTCGCCGACATTTCCGGCCTTATCAAGATGGCGAACTCGGAAGAGAAGCGCAGCTATAACGAGGGCTACGGCCTCACCATGCTGGCGGTGGGAGATTCGCTGCTGCGGCTGGGAAAAATCGAAGACGGCCGCGACCTGCTCTATGCGGCGCGCGGGCGTTTTGCCAAGGCCAAGTACCTCTTCGGCGACCTGATCGCGGAGGGCCTGATCGCCTATTCCCATATCCTGCAGGGCGACTACGCGGAAGGCTCGCGGCTGGCGCAGCCGGCATTCGACCGCATCACCCAATCCCGGATCGACGAGATCATCTGGCGCATGCGCTTCGAGTTCGCGCAGGCGCTCACGCTCGAAGCGGATCGCGTCGCCGGCCGCTTCGACGAGCTGGAACGCGCGACCGACAATTACAGGATCCGCGAGCTGCGCGGCTCGCTCAAGGAGCAAAAGACGCTCAAAGGCCTCCCGCTCATCGGCCTGCTCGCCAAAGACCAGGCCGTCCGCATGAACCAGGTCATGGAGGAGCTGGACACGCTCTCCGAAGACCGGGCCGCCGCGGCGGCCAAGGGGCGCGAGCTGGTCCAGATTCTCAAGACCGTGGCCTACGAGAGCGCTTTGGTCTCCATCAAGAGCGTCGAATCCCTGCGCGGCCAGCTGGAAACCGACCTCAACAAGCGGATGTTCCTCGGCGACAAGCGGCGGATCTATGAGCTGGCCATCCTCCTGGCTTTCGAGCTGAAGACGCCCGCCGAGGCCCTCGAGCTGTGCGAGCGCGCCCGCTCCCGCGGGCTGGTGGACCTCTTCGCCGGCCAGGCGCTGGCCGGCGAATCCGCCGACCTGGCGGAGGAAGCGGAAGTCCGCCATGCGCTGCAGTCCGACTATCTCCGCGCGACCCGCATCCGCGACGGCCTCATCCGGCGCGGGATTCAGCTGGACACGTCCGAGGCCAGAAAGACCTTGGCGCCCGTCAACGGCAATATCGAAGACAAAGAGACCCGCTACCGCGACATCCTCGCCAAGCTGCGGCGCAAGATTCCCGAGACCCTGTCTTTGATCAGCCCGCAGCATCTGGCCTGGGACGAGCTCGCCGCCGCCGTACCCGCCGGCACGGACCTCCTTTACTACTACGCCGCCAAGGACCGGCTCATCGTCTGGACTTTGGGCCAGGACGGCCTCAAAGCGGAGACCGCGGATATCAAACGCGCGGACCTCTCCGCCCTGGTACAGGACTACCGCGAAGCCGTACTGGGCCGGCGGCGCGACGACGAAATGCGCCTGGCCAAGAAGCTCTACGACATCCTTATTCGTCCCTATGCCCACGCGGGCAGCGGCGACCTGCTCGTCATCCCGCACGACAGCCTGCACTATCTGCCCTTCGCCGCGCTGTCGGACGGCAGCCGGCGCCTGGTCGACGCGCGGTCCTTGAGCTACGGCGGCAGCCTGACCACTTTGCTGCATCTGCGCGGCCGCAAGAACTCGGAGTCCGCCAAGGCGGTGCTGGTCGGCAATCCCAAGATCGGCGAGGGAACGCATGATCTGCCCCATGCCCAAATCGAAACCACGGAGATCGCCAAGCTCTATCCCGAACATGTTTTGCTGCAGCGCGATAAGGCGGGCCGCCGGGAAGTTCTGGCGCATGCGGACGCCGGCATCTTCCACTTCGCCACCCACGGCGAATACGATCCGTCCGAGCCTTTGCTCTCCGGCCTGCTGCTGGCCGGGCCGACGCCGGCCCAGGGCATGTGGACCGCCGCCGACATCCTGCGCGCGCCGCTGCCCGCGCGCCTGACCGTGCTCAGCGCCTGCAAGACCGCGCTCGGCTACCTGGCGGCCGGCGACGAGATCATCGGCCTCAACCGCTCGCTCTTTCACGCCGGCGTGGGCGCCGTGGTCTCCAGCCTGTGGAGCGTGGAGGATAAAAGCACCTCCCTGCTGATGACCGCGCTGCACGAGCATCTGCGCGGCGGCGCGCCCGCGCACCGCGCCTTGAGCCTGGCCCAGCGCACCCTGCGCAAGCGCGAGGAGTACAGCGACCCCTTCTTCTGGGCCGCCTTCGGCGCCTACGGCGGCACGGCGCCGCCGAACACGGAGTAGCTCCATGCGCGCGGTTCCGCT
Organism: Elusimicrobiota bacterium; assembly: GCA_043827405.1. Classification (GTDB taxonomy): domain Bacteria; phylum Elusimicrobiota; class Elusimicrobia; order UBA1565; family UBA1565; genus JBDRPD01. Next base: position 176,984 of record JBDRPD010000053.1, read on the forward strand.
GCTGCTGCTCCTCCTCTGCCCGCCGCTGTTCGCGGCGGCGCCGCAGAGCGGCGTTCTGGACGGCAGCTTCGCCCCCCAGGCAGCCCGCATCAAGCTCGCCATCAACACGGAACGAAAGCGTCTGACCCCGCTCCTCCACGAGCTGACGGCGCTCAGCGCGACCTACGCGGCCCTCGACGATCCCGCGACGGCCGCCGGCAAGCGCGAGGAGCTGCGCCGGACGATCAATAACGGCCTGGGGGTGATCGAGAAGGAAGGCCAGGCGTTTGACGATATGCGGGGGCGCTACAATCTCCAGCAGACCATGCTCATGCTCGGCAAGTTGTCGCGGCGCGAGTCCGAGGATTCGATCAAAGAGAACTTCAACGTTATCTTCGACAATGTCCAGCTGCGCGAGATAATGGCCAAGGATTTCAAAGATGAAATCCGGGACACGCTCAATTCCGACGAAGACGCCTACAAGCTGGCCGTCAAGCGATTCGCCGCCGCGCGCCGGCGCAAGCTGTATGCCGGCGGCGGAGCCGCCGCCGCCGTCCTGCTGGCGGCCGGCCTGTTCTTCTTCCTGCGGCGCCGGGATGACGAGGAGGAACCGCAGCCGCCGGCCCCGCTGCCCCCTCCGGCGGCCGCACCGGCGCCTCAGCCCGCCGGCGTCCCGCAGCTCAAGCCGCCCCCCTCGCCCGAGGACGTGACCGGCAGCGTGCTGGAAGGGCGCTACCGCGTCGAGCAGCTTCTGCGCATCGGCACCCTGGGGCCGGTTTACCGCGCGATCGATTCCTTCGACCATAGGCCGCTCATCCTCAAAACCGTCACCGAGGATTTTCACCGCACGACGCAGGATGTGGAGCGCTTCTTTGCCCGCGCCAAGGAGTACGGCGCCCTGCGCCATCCCGCCCTGGCCGAGGTGCGGGCGGTGTTTCGCATCGACAACCGCATCTATATCGCCGCCGAGCAGGTCGCCGGCACGGCCCTGTCCGCCCTGCTCCGGCCCGGCAGCGCCGCCGAGCTGCGCTCGGTCAAGCTGATCGCCGGCCAGCTGAGCGAGCTGCTCGAGGCGGCGCATACCCGCAATTTCATCCACGGCGCCGTCGCGCCGTCCAATATCATCCTGCAGGCGGACGGCAGCGTCAAAGTCCTGGACCTGGGAATCTGCGGCGACGCCCGCCGGCGCGCCGCCAAGCTCGCGCTCTCGCGCGAGGTCGGCGACCCCGCCTACCTCGCTCCCGAGCAGGAGCTCGGCTCCGAATTCAAGCAGTCCGATATCTACTCTTTAGGCGTCCTCTGCTATGCCCTGCTGACCGGCCGGCCGCCTTATCCCGGGCCGAACTTCCTGGCGCAGAAGCGCGAGCGGAAGTACGCGCCGGCCAGCGGCCTTTCCGCCAAGGTCCCGGTCGAGATCGATCCCATCCTGCGCCGCGCGCTTAGCCCCGAGCCGCAGCAGCGCTTCCAGTCGGGCGCCGACTTCTTCAGCGCTCTTGATTCCGTCCCCGAAAAAGCGGACTGACTATGCTAAAATGAACGCCCCCGTCGTCTGACGGGGTTTTCACTTTATTTGGAGGACAGGAATGGGCGCCACAAAAACCGCAGGCTTGGATAAAGAAACACGGGACATGGTCCTTGAGACCCTGCGCGAGTACGCGCAGAAGAAGATCCCCTTCAAGCTCCTGCACGAGCATGACCAGGAGAACAAGTTTCCCGCCCAAATCCTCAAAGAGCTCTATGATCCGGAACAGATAGGGATCAACCTCCTCATGATCCCCGAGGAGTACGGCGGCCTGGGCGGCAGCACCTACGACATCTACCGCGCCTGCGAGGTCCTGGCCCGCATCGACCTCGGCATCGCCACCTCCGTCTTCGCCACCTTCCTCGGCTCCGACCCCATCTATGTCGGCGGCACCCCGGAGCAGAAGAAGAAGTGGATCTCCAAGATCGCCGACGAGCGCCTGCTGGTGGCCTACGGCGCCACCGAAGCCGAGGCCGGCAGCGACCTGATGCTGCTCAAGACCAAGGCCGAGCCGGTCGAAAAGGACGGCAAAGTCGCCGGCTACAAGATCAACGGCAGCAAGCAGTGGATATCCAACGGCGGCGTCGCCGGCCTCTACACCGTGCTGGCCAAGACCCCCGGCGGACCTTCCTGGTTTGTCGTCGAGGCGGGCACCGAGGGCTTCATCCGCGACCGCGACGAGGACAAGCACGGCATCCGCCTGAGCAATACCACGCCGCTGACCTTCCGCGACATGTACGTCCCGGTCGAGAACCTGCTGGGCGGCGTCGAAGGCCAAGGCCTGCTGCAGGCGCAGGCCGTCTTCGGCTATACCCGGGTCATGGTCGCCGCTTTCGGCCTCGGCGCCGGCTGGGAAGCGCTGGAGACCGCCATCAAGTACAGCCAAACGCGCGTGCAGGCCGGCGCGCCGCTGTCGACCAAGCAGGGCTATACCCACAAGCTGATCGTGCCCTATGCCGTCCGTCTGGAAGCCGCGCGCGCCTATATCGAAGAAACCGCGCACCGCCTCGACAACGGCGAAGAGGGCCTGCAGACCGAAGGCGCCATCGCCAAGTATCTGGCCACCGAGACCGGCAACGCCGCGGCCGAAAACGCCATCCAGGCCATGGGCGGCTACGGCTACTCGCGCGAGTTCCCGGTGGAGAAGATCAAGCGCGACGTCAAGATCACCTGCATCTACGAAGGCACTTCCGAGATCATGGAGATGACCATATTCCGCGGCCGCTGGCAGGAGCATATGAAGTCGCGCGGCCGCTACTATACCGACCTCGCCGGCGAGCTCGACGCCGTCCACCAGAAGTGCGCGGACGTGGGCGCCAATACCGCCGCCTGCGGCCTGCGCAACCTCTCGGTGGTGCTCGAGCAGTGCCGCCTGGCCAAGCTGACGCGCAACCAGTACCTGACCTTCAAGCTGGGCGAGCTTATGTGCTACGCGGAAACGGCGCTGGCCTTCTGCCGCGCGGCCTCCGCCGACCAGCTCCCCGAATCGGTGCTCTTCGACGTCCCGGCCTGGCGCGCCATGTGCCGGCTGCACGCGCGCGAGACCGCCGCCAAGATCACCCATGAAGGCCTGCGGCTGCTGATCGGCTCCGGCGCCGGCGAAGCCGCGCAGGCGCTCAGCCAGTCGGTCGAGTTCGCCTGCGCCGGCGCGGGCCAGGCGGGCATGATCGCCGACATGGACTTCGTGGCCGCCAAGCTCAACGAAGTCCACAAGGCCTGACTGCCTTTAGGGAATACGCGATAAAAACCCACGGAGCAGGCCGCCAACAATCCGGGCCCTTGGTCCCCTTTCGGCGGGGCCCAATGCTCCTACTCCTTTCATAGGCCTCGTTCATATACTATCGGCGTCGTTCCATGGAGGTGGAAAAGATGATCGATAAGGTCCCCCTGCCGGCAACCGTCGGCGCGCTTCTTCTAGCCGCAGCCCGCTTCGCTTTCGCCGCGCCGCCCGCCGCAAATTTCGACCAAGGCGTGGACGTAAAAGAAGTCATTGCCTGCGCCCGTGAAGAGGTCCGGTTCTCCCGCCTGAGCGAACTGCTCGGCCGCGCCGGCGCCGTCGATGAAAAGAAGCAGCCGCCGGCCTATGCCGCGACCGGCATGTGGAACCGCTGCCAGATGATGGGTCTCGAAAACAATCAATGCGTCTATATGTGCCGCGACGGCCGCAAGATTCTCATGCCGCTTCCGCCCGGCCTCGAGCGCATGGGCAGCCGCGCCTGCCTGCAGTACATGGACGCCCCGCCGCTGCCTCCCGCGGAAAAGCCGAAGAAGGGCATAAAGGCCTTAACCGCCGGCGACGGCGAACAGGCCGCGGCCTGCGAGCAAAAATGCGACAGCGGCTACCGCGCCCGTATCGACCTCTGCTATCAGCTGCATGACAACCCGGTCGGCCTCAGGCCCTGCCTGCAGGACACCTACCTGGGCTACGCGGTCTGCATGCGTTCCTGCAAGGAGCCGGGAAGCTAGCGGCCGAAATCCAGGAAATCGTGCAGGGCGTCGACGACCGCGTCGATCTCTTCCTGCACCGAGGTATAGATTCCGCTTTCTATTTCCTTGCCGTCTTCCAGCTGGTAGAAGAAGCCATGGCCGGTTGAAGCCAGGCGGTGCGAGGGCCCCGGCGAGCCGGAAGTCCGCATAAATACCTTCTTCTGCGTGCACACCGCGACGATCGAGCTCAGCGGCACGCGCTCGATCTCCAGCTTGGTGTTCATCTGCGCCGGGTACTCGACGGTCAAGGTATTGGTCCCTTTATCGAGGATATGGGTCAGTTGCTTGCGCATGAAGATCGCGGCGAACAGGCCGAATAGAAAGAAAAATCCCGAGAGCAGCAGCGCCGGCAGGATCAGGGGCTTGTCGTCGGTCAGCATGACGCAGAGCCCGGCGCCGCCCAGCACGATCACCAGATAGCCCCAATGCCGGGTGTCCAGGCCGCGCTCGCCGATCACCAGCCGGGCTTCGCTGCGCTCCAGGACCTTCATGACGATATTATAGCTGCTCAGCTGCGCGCCGCACCCACTCCGCGGGCGATCGTATACCCAGTGCGTACACAATCTTCTTGCCGCATCCTGATCGCCGGAAGGATGGTTCCCTGAGGGCTTATCCGGGGATGAGCGGAGTTCTCGTGGCATTCGTGCTCCGGCCAAATTGTGACGGCAGTGCCGGCGCATTCCTCAAGGGAAAAGATGCTTGAAAAATAAGCCTTTTCAACTACGCCCAGGCGCAGTTGAAAAGACCGAAAAACACGACGCTTATTTTTGGCAGAGTGTTCCTGCAACGCGATTCCTGCTGCTTTCAGCTTCGCAAGCGAAACTGAAAGCAGCACGCGAATCGCGCTAAATATTGCCCACCCCTGCGCATAGGTCTGGCGCGGACAAAAGCTTAATGGTATTCGATGTGCCAGCCGTCGGGGGAGTACTCTTTCACGTCATGGGGCACGAAGTGATGCTCGATATGCCAGCCGTCGGGCGAATAGACCTCGTAATGGCCGCGGCGCGGCGGGTCTTCCACGTGGTAGCCGTCATAGGATTCCGGCTCATTGGAGCCGCAGGGATCCTTGGGCGTGGACCAGTGCATATAGGTCGTGCGGAACCACTCCTGGATGCGGATCGCTTCGCCCTCGTAGGCGTCCATGTCGCCGTCGCGGGTGGCGCCCCGGTACTTCACCTGCACGAAGTGCACGTACTCATGCGCCAGCGAATCTTCGGCGGTGCGGCCCTTCTTATAAAACAGCGCGTCGTCCTTTAAGAAGATGATGTTCATGTTGTCCAGGTAGACGTTGTGAAAGATCTCGGGGCGCTGGCCGTAGTTCTTTTCCATCGCGTCCTGAAACACCGTCATCTCCGTCTGCCTCTCCAGATAAACTTCCGGCGGCGCTACATCGGGCTTGAGCGTGACGCCCATTTTCCCGGCCACGGTCTTGAGCATGCAGGCCTTGTCGACCGCCAGCGGCCAGTAGTCCACGGGCTCCGCCTGGGCCGGATTATAATGCTTGTAAAGCTCAATCTCGGCCTGACGTTTGGCCTCTTCGAGATCGACGCCCATAAAGCTCTTGAGATCGTCGAAGGCCGCGGCGGGCCGGACGGCGGCGATGAGGAATAAAAACGAGAAAAGCGCTTTGTTATTCATGGTGATATCAGGATATCACCGGCGCCGCTTCAGCGCCTGAGGCGATCAGGCAAATTTGCCTAGGCCAAGAGACCCAGCAGCTAGGACTCCAACTCCCGGAGCTTGCGGTAGGCCTCATGAATGCGGCCCACCATCTCGCGCTCGGCATTGATCGGCTTGCGCTTGCTCACCGGATGCACGCAATAGGCGCGGTCGACCCAGGCCCATTTGACGAGATCTCCCAAGTCCTTGCCCAGCCGGATCTCATCGACCTTCAGAGGAAAGGTCTTGGCCGCCATATCCCAGGCCAGGCCGCCGCGCGCCTCATAGAGCCGGCGCACCTCGCCTTCCAGCGCCTCGCCGTAGAACTTGCCGGCCTCGCGGTAGGCGTCGTACTGCTCCAGAAAGGCCCCGCGGCGCACCACGTCGGACCCGAAGAAGATATCGCGGATCGGCATGCGCTCGGCGCGCAGGCGGCTGATGAAGGGATCCATGCAGAACTCCTTCCAGATATCGTCCCACAGCCGCCCCTCATGCCAGCCCTTCTTGCGCACCATCCACAGCGCCCATAGGCCATGCTCGGCCTCGGCGACATTGAGCTTGAGGTTATGCGTCTTGATCAGGCCGAGCAGGTCGTCGCGGAAAGTCAGGAAGGACTCCTTGGCGCCCTGGCCGTGAATGGGGAAGAAGTCGCCGTGCGCGAAGCCCTTGAAGATCGGGTAGCGCTTGGGATTGACCAGCCGCAGCAGCAAAGAGACCCGGCCGATTTCCCCCAGCCGCTTCATCAGCTTGCGGATCAGCTTGTCTTCGACGTCGACGCCCTTCGTTTTATCCGGCACGAGATCGATGCGCTTCTCGCGCAGGCCTTTGAGCATGGCGGCGGTGAAGCCGAATTTGCGCGGATCCCAAAAGTGCGAGCGCTTGACCAGCAGATCGACATGCCGGCTCTCCAGGTCCTTGGTGCTGCGCAGGCCCTTGAAGGCGTCGGCCACCGCCTGGAAGCTGGGCGACTTGATTCCTTTTTCGCGGTACAGCCGCGCCGCCACCGCGGGGAACTGGGCATAGGCTTTCTCTAAATATTTCATAGTCCCTTACGTTAGCAAAATCACGCCTCCCGCACCTTGGACTTATCTTGCGACTTTATGCACAAAATCCGGTGTAATCAGCGTACGCTCGTCACAGACATTGAACAGATCTTTATGCGGTGGATTCTTGGCGCCTCCATGATATAGATGCACCAGTACGCCGCAGTCCTTCGCCAATTCGACCGCCGGCAGAAAATCACTGTCTCCCGTTATCAGAATCGCACCGGCAATTTGTCCCTTTGCCGCGAGGCTGACGAGATCGACGCCCAACATTAGATCAGCACGTTTTTGTTGGAAGAATTTGTGTCCGCATGAAGCGCATGAACGTCTGGCCAGCCTCCCGAGCCTGATGGAAAACCGAGGTAGTCGTTCAAGCGAGGAATAAAACCGGTCGAAGCTTGTTTTCCGTCGAACCTCCTCAATAGTCGGAGGATCGCTCTGATAGGGCGGGCAGTTGTAATAATACGTTCTAAGCAGAGGCTGCGAACCAGCCAGTTCCTGTGCCAGCTTCCCGAAGTGGACATTGGCGCCGGGAAACTCTTTGCGGAGCGTTTGCTCCAGATAGCCCGCATCCAGAAAGATGGCGATCCGTTCAGCCGCCACAATTACCGCCACAAAAAAAGGGCCCGCTGCGGGCGGGCCCAAATGCTAACCCGACGTCCTGATTCCCATTCGGGAGAACGCCGGGGAGTATGCTAATAGGAGTGTAGCACGAGCTCGGGATCCAGTCAATATGGCGATGATCCATCTCTCGCTGCACACCAGCAGGTACGAGCGGCGGCGAAAAAAGTTCCCGGCCGTAAAGCGGGACTAGGACTGACAGCGCCGGCACCAGTAGGTCGAGCGGCCGGCATGCGTCATTTTGCGGATCAATTCGCCGCAGGCGCGGCAGGCCTCGCCCGCGCGGTCATACACCCTTAGCCGGCAACTGAAGTAGCCCTCGCTTCCCCCCGCCTGGCGGAAATCGCTGATGGTGGTGCCGCCGGCGGCGATGGCTTCTTTGAGTATCTTTTGGATGGCGCGGGCGAGCTTATCCAACCGGTCTTTGCTGATGCGCGAGCAGCGCCTGCCCGGCGCGATGCCGGCGCGGTGCAGCGCCTCGGAAGCGTAGATATTGCCGACCCCCACCACGACCTTCTGATCCATGATCAGCGCCTTGATGCCGGTCCGGCGCTTCTTCGCGGCGGCATGGAGATAGGCCCCGGCGAAATCTTCCAGCGGCTCGCGGCCGAGGTTCTTGAGCCAGCTGTTTTTGGCTTCCTGCTTCAAGGGACAGTCGAGAAAAAGCCCGAAGCGCCGCGGATCGCGAAATATCAGCGCCCGGCCGTCCCTCAAGCGCAGGGTTATATGATCATGCTTGTCATCAGGCTCGCCGAGGCGCCAGGTGCCGGTCATCCCGAGGTGGTTTATAAGCGTCAGCCGCGGGGTATCTATAAGCAGGTACTTGCCCCGGCGGCGCACCGCCATAATGCGCTGACCCTTGAGCCGCCGCTTGAGACCGGCCGGTATGGGACGGCGCAGCTTCCTGCCGCTGAGCTCCAGCGCGGCGATGACGGGCTTGTTTTTGAGCAGGCGCGCGAGCCCGGCGCGCACGGTTTCGACTTCGGGGAGTTCCGGCATGCCTACTGCGTGCCGTAAACGCTGATCAGGTAGCGGTAGAACTTCTTGGCCTGCTCTTCTTGATCGAAACTGAATACGTCCAGCCGCTCGCCGTCCCGGGTCAAAAGCGACAGGGGATAGGAGATGGTGGTGCTGCCCTTGAAGGTGGCTTTGAACTTGGCCTGGTCGAAGCGCTTCATCTCCTCCCGGGGAACCGCATAGGACGTCGCCAGCGGCATATAGAGCGGTCCGCGCTTGACCTCCAGCCGGTCGCGGCGCAGCAGCACGGCGGTGCGGTTGAACAGGCAGGCGGCCAATGGGTAGAGCATGAAGACGAGAAAGCCGAGCAGCCAGCAGTTCCAGCGCTCGGTCTCCAAATACATATTATGCGCTCCGAAGCCGACCATGACCATGACCCCGATACATCCCCAGGCCCCCCAGCGGTTCTCGCCGTGATACCAGGAGCGGTCGATGAGGTAATACTCGCCGCGCTTGTCGGGCCGGAAGCCGTCGACGCCCTCGGGCGGAGCGGAGTCCGCGGCCGCGGTATTGTAGCGGCCGCAGCCGGCGCAGAAGTCCTCGCTATTAGCGGGCTCGCCGCAGGCAAAGCAGGTGTTGTTCATATCGGTCAAGGCAGCTCCCGAATCCGCACGGTCTCCTTGAGGTAATCGCGGATAAGCTCGATCTTCTCACCGCTTGCGGGATTTTCAAACAAACGCGATTCGCGGAGCACGCTCTCCTTCATCGGCCCCGCGGGCATAAGCAGCTCGCCCAAAGCCGGCTCGCGCTTTTTCCCCTCGGAGGTAACGATCTCGGGGCGATGGTAGCGGCTCATGCGCATGGCGCGAAGCGACGCGGGATGAGACGCCGCGTCTAAAACCGCGAGCAAAGTCTCGATGGTGGCCTCTCCTCCGGAATTCATATTCCGGCGCGGCAAACCCTCTTTAAGAGAAATGCCGTCATAACCGCGGCCGGTGGCCGGATCATACATCGGTTCACCGGTGGAATTATTCCCGTAGAACCAGGAGGCCAGCAGGCCCGCCAATGTATGGTAGCGTTCCTCGCCCGTGGCCAGGCCCAGCGCATGCAGGTCCATGACCGCGCAGCTCTGGGCATAGGGGATGCGCTCGAAAGCGCGGCTCTCGCCGCCCCATGCGATTTTGTACGGAATCTGTACCACCGCCAGATGGGAGAGCCATTGCTCCGCCTCCTGGACGGCCGACTCAATAAAATCCTTGCGCCCGACGACCTTCCCGGCATAGGCCAGGGCATGAACCTGCCGGTTTCCCCAGCCATGCCAAAGCTCGGGCTCCTGAGCCCAGGACATATGGGCGCCGAAAGGCGGATGATTGAAGTCCCCGTACTGGAAAGCGGCCAAACCCTCGCCCAGGGCCATGATCAGCTCGCGGGTCTTGGGACTCGGAGCGGCCTCATGGTAGCGGGTGATGCCGAGCAGAACCACGGCGGTAAGCCCGCCGGAATCCCCGATCAGCCATAATGGGACCCGGACCGCGCGGCCGGCGAGCTTGGCCTCGCGATACTGGCCCCGCTTCTTAAGGAAGGGCTCCAGGCGCGGCAGGGTCTTGTCGAGCGCGGCGCCCAGCCGGCGCGCCAGCGCCGGATCACGCTCCTGAAAGACCGCGAAGGCCGAGCCCAAAGCCCATATGGCCCGGCCCATCCACCAGTCCACGCTTTTACGCGAGGTGCGGCCCTTCTTGTTGACGCTCAGGTCCGCATAGACGAAATTGTAGAAGGTCCCGTCTTTCTCCTGCATGCGCAGCAGGAACTCCAAATAGGGTTTGACCCGCTCCAGGATCGCGACGTCTCCGGTGATGCGGTAATAGCGCAGCAGCAGGACCGCGGCCCGGGCGACATCGTCGACGCAGGCGACCCCTTCAAGCTCCTTGCCCTTGTTCCCGGCCCCCTTGGCGAATACATGCCGGTACTCGCCCGTCTTGATATCCCGCTCCGCATACACCGCGACCAAACCCAGGCCGTCCTGCACCTTGGTAAGCCACTCCAGATGGCCGAGATTGATTTCCTCGCGCGCGAACTGCGCCGCGCAGGGAAAGGCCGTGCATGCGCAGAGAACAACGCTTAAAAGAGTCTTCTTCATCTCCCTGCAAATTGTATGCTTTTTCGACAGAGAGTCTTTCATGCGGCACACGCTTTCCCTCACTCTCTTTATGTTCTTCGGCGTTTCCTCCGCCGCGGCCGTGGAGCTGACGTATTGGCCTTCCTCCAACCCCGAGGAAATCAAGATCGCCAAGACCTTGGTGGAAGAATTCAATCGTCTCCATCCGGACATTACGGTCCGCATGCAGCCGCTTCCGGCGACCCAGTCCAGCGAGGAGGTGCTCCTGTCGGCGATCGTCTCCGGGACCACTCCCGACGTCTGCTCCAATATCCTGCCCGCCATCATGGGGCGGCTGACGAAAGCCGGAGCCGTCGTCGCTCTCGACCGCTTCGCGGACGGGGAGCGGGTCATCACGCGGCGCAGCGGCGCGCAAGGGGCCGGGATGTTTCGCTCCCCGGACGGACGGCTCTATCAGATTCCGTGGAAGGTCAATCCGGTCATGCTCATCTACAATACGGAGCTGTTCGCGCAGCTGGGGCTCGCGCCGCCCAGGACCTACGGCGAGTTCATGCGGGTCGCCGAGGCTCTCACCCGGGACGCGGACGGCAACGGCCGAATCGACCGCTGGGCCATGACCGTTTCCATCAAGACCGTCTGGTGGCAGAGATTCTTCGATTTCTACACCTTCTACGTGGCGGCCACGCAAGGCAAGACCTTGCTCAAGAACGGCAAGGCGGTCTTCAACAACGCCGGCGGCGCGGCGGCCATGGGCTTTTTCCGCGAGGGCTTCCGGCGCGGGGTCTTTCCCATGACAGGCTTCTCGGGGGACCTGTTCGTCGACGGAACAGTGGGCATGAACGTGGCCGGCCCGTGGATACTCAAGTACTATGAGCGGCGCAAGCCGGATTTGAAATTCGGGGTCTCCCCGATCCCCGTTCCCGACGGCCAGGCTGGCCCCGTCCACACCTACGGCGATCCGAAAAATATCGTCATCTTCAGCGCCACCCGGCACCCGGAAGAGTCCTGGGAGTTCGCGAAGTTCCTCATCAGCGAGCGGGCCGACCGCATGCTCATCGAGGTCACCAACCAGATTCCCCTGCGCCGGGGCTTGGCCGAGGACCCGGCCCTGGAGAGCCTGTTTAAAGGCCAGCCGCTGCTGCGGGCGTTCGCCCTCCAGGCGGAGCGGACCGCGCCGATGGACGAGTCCCCGCATCTGGTGCAGATTCTGGACATCCTCTCCACCCAGTTTGAGGCCGCCGCCGTCTACCGAATCATTTCCCCCGAGAAGTCCCTCGATCTCGCCGCCCAGGAGATCCAGGATATCTATGACTACTGGTAAACAGCGGGCAAGCGGACGCATCGGACAGCTCTTCGTCGCCCCGTACCTGGTCCATCTCCTGATTTTCTTCGTCTATCCCTTTCTCTTCGCCTTCTACCTGCTCTTCCACCGCTGGGACCTCGTGACGGCTCCCGAGTTCGTAGGACTGCGCAACTTCGTCTTCCTGTTTCATGACGGCGCCTTCTGGCGGTCTTTGCTTAATACCTTGGTGTTTTTGTCCATCCACATACCGCTGCAGATCGCCTGCTCGCTCCTCATCGCCCTGATCCTGGCCGAGAAAATCTTCGGCCGGACTTTTTTCCGCGCCGCGTTCTTTCTGCCGGTCATCATATCGGGCGCGGTCGTGACCATACTGTGGCAGAAGCTCTATGCCACCGACACCGGGATCTTCAATCAGCTCATCACCGCGGCCGGCTTCGCGGCCGTCCCCTGGCTGACGAGCGCCAAGCTCGCCATGCCGGCGATCGCGGTCATGGCGACGTGGAAGAATATGGGCTTCTACATCGTGCTGTTTCTGGCCGGGGTGCTTAATATCCCGGCCCATCTCTACGAGGCCTCCAGGATCGAGGGGGCCACCCGCTGGCAGGACTTCCGCTATATCACCTTGCCCCTGCTGCGCCCGACCATGCTGCTGGTCGTCGTCTTGTCGACGTTCGGGGGCTTTAGCCTGTTCATCGAGCCCTATGTGATGACCGGCGGCGGGCCGCTGAACTCGACCATGTCGGTGCTGCTCTACATGTACAAGCATGCCTTCCTCTTTCAGCATATGGGCTATGCGGCCACCATCGGCTTCGCGCTGGCGCTCGTCGCCCTGGCGGTGGTGCTCGTCCAGAAGCGGTACCTGGATACGGAGACCCAAGCGGGATGAAGAAGCTCCTGTTCTATCTCGTGCTCACCGCCGCCGCCGTAAGCTTTATCTATCCCTTCCTGTGGATGGCCTCGGTATCGTTAAAGCCCGCGAGCGAAGCCGCTTCCTTGAATCTGTTTTCCATGAACTTCACACTGCGCCACTACGCCGCGGTCTTCGAGAAGATCCCCATCGGCCGGGCATTGTTCAACAGCTTCGTGGTCGCCGCGACGACAACCGCCTCCATGATATTTTTCTGCTCGCTGGCCGGCTACGGCCTCGCCAAGCTGCGCTTTCTAGGCCGCGAGGCGGTCTTCATGGTGGTGCTCTTGACCATGATGATCCCGGGACAGCTCCTGCTCATCCCGCTGTTCACCTTGATCGTGAAGCTGGGCTGGACCGACACCTATATGGGCCTCATCGCGCCCACCATGATCGGCGGCATGGGCATCCTTATTTTCCGCCAGACCTTCATGGGCATCCCCGACGAGCTGCTTGAAGCGGCCCGCATGGAGGGCGCGAGCGAGCTGCAGATCCTCATGAAGATCTTCTGGCCGCTGTCTAAACCGGCCATGATCACGGTGGGGATCATCACCTTCATGGGCTCCTGGAACGAGGTGCTGTGGCCGATGATGGTCGTGCGCAAGGCCTCCATGATGACCATGCCGCAGATGGTCACCATGTTCTCGGTCGGGGGACAGGCCGGCGGCGAGCTGGGCGTGGAGCTGGCGGCGTCCATGGTGCTGGTTTTGCCCGTCGTTCTCGCCTACATTTTCTTTCAAAAATACTTCATTGAGGGCATCGCGACCTCCGGGATAAAGGGTTAGAGATATGGCCACGGTTCAATTCGAGAAAATCGTCAAACATTATCCGGGAAACGCCGAGCCCACGGTCCGGCCGCTGGATCTCTCGATCGCGGACGGCGAGTTCATCGTGCTGGTCGGCCCGTCGGGCTGCGGCAAATCCACTTTGCTGCGGATGATCGCCGGCCTGACCGACGCCAGCGACGGCCGCATGCGGATAGACGATACCGATATCACCCGCCTTCCGCCCAAGGACCGCGACATCGCCATGGTCTTTCAAAATTACGCCCTCTTTCCGCATATGAACGTGCACGAGAATATCTCCTTCGGCCTGCGCATCCGCAAGATGGACAAAGCCGAGATCGCCCGCCGCGTGGACACGGCGGTCGAGATCCTGGGCCTGGAGAAGTTCCTCGACCAGAAGCCCGGCCAGCTCTCGGGCGGCCAGCGCCAGCGCGTGGCGGTCGGCCGGGCCATCGTCCGGCGGCCCAAGGTCTTTCTCTTCGACGAGCCGCTGTCGAATCTCGACGCCAAGCTGCGCACCCAGATGCGCGCCGAGATCTCGCGGCTGCACCGCAAGCTCAAGGTCACGACAATCTATGTGACCCACGACCAGGCCGAGGCCATGACCATGGCCGACCGCATCGTGGTGCTGCATAACGGGATCGTGCAGCAATGCGGCCGCCCCCTGGAAGTCTATGCCAAGCCCGCCAATACCTTTGTCGCGGGCTTTATCGGCAGCCCGGCGATGAATCTTTTTGACGCGCGCCTGGAGGACGGGAAGCTTAAAGCCGGCGAGCTGTCCATCCCGGCGCCCAAGGGAACGGCCGGGAAGCTGGGCATCCGGCCCGAAGATATCTGCCTCGCCGAGCGCAAAGAGGACGGCGTCCGATACAGCGCGGCATTCGACTGCGAGGTGGAATTGGCCGAGTCCCTGGGCAACGAGATCTGCCTGCATTGCCGCGGCGCCGGCCTGAGCTTCCAATCCACCCAGAAGATCAATTTCGAGATCCGCACCGGAGAGACCATCCGCATGGTTTTCGCTTTAGACAAGTTTCACGCCTTTGACGCCGACGGCCGAGCTATTAGGTAAGGGCTTCACGCCGCCTTCCCCGTCGAGACCCCTGGCGCAATCGGGGAATCCGGCTATACTAATGATGCTGGGCGTTTGCCCGGCATTCTGTTTGCCCAGACTTCTGCGCCTCACATAAGCCGCACCCACCAGACTTCACGCCGAGCCCTAAAACAAGCCGTTGCCGCACCCAAGTATTGATTTTCGCGGTCCGCGCGACCGCTGTGGAATTTTTTATGTCACATGAATATCAACGAAGCGGCATCCGCCCCGTCCGCATCGCGGTAGTCGACGACTCCCAGGACGCGGCGGAGCTCTTCACCTTCTGCCTGCGCAATAAAGGCTATCAGACCGCCCGCGCTTTCGACGGCCGGTCGGGCCTGGCCCTGCTGTCGACTTTAATTCCGGACGTGGCGCTCATCAACTATATGATGCCGTTCATGTTCGGCACCGATATGCTAATGGAGCTCCGCGCCGATCCGCGAACGGCGGGCATGAAGGTCATAATCAACAGCGCCTCTCCGCGGGCGGAGCGCCTGGCCATGGAAGCCGGCGCCGACGCCTTTCTGCATGTGCCTTTCGATATGCGGAGACTGATCGATACCGTTAATCACATGCTGGGGAGGTAATGAATGGAGTCATATGGCGACTTTATTTCCAGGTGGCTGAAAGAAACGGAAACCCAGCGCGCCAAGTGGACCGAAGAGGAAAAGTGGAGGGATTGGGATCACGCGGTGTACGAGTGGCGCCACAAGCAGAAACAGGTGAGACTCGCGATACGAAACGCGCATGAGCGGGAATTCCAGGAAGCCAAAGACAAGCGGCGGAAAGAAATGCGCCAAGGCGGCTCAATTATTAACGGTATCGGCATTTGGCGGTATCATCGGCAGGAAGAGCTACCCGTAATTACCGAACCTCGCGAACCCGCATGCGCGCCCGGCTCGGCCCTTAAGGTGTCGGAGCCCCGCCGTGTCGAAGGCGGCTGGGTTGTGGTCGTCCGATTACTGCAGAAAAGCTGGATGCCGAGCGGCGGCGTCATGGAATTCACCATTCGCGTCCGCGAGAGCTTTTACCAGGAAATGACAAACGGCCGGTCCTCGGTCAAGGAGCTCGTGCGCGAATCCCTGCTCTTTCTCTTTGACCGCATGCGTCCCTACCTGATGCTGCGCCGCTTTGATCTGTCTCTTATCGGCGCCTATCAGGATGATTACCGGCACATTGTCGGCTGGGAGCTGAAGAATCCAGAAGCCAATACGCGGCGCCTGCACTTGCCCGAGGTGTTGGCGCCCTGGCGGCCCGAGAGGCCGAAAGGCTGGATACCGCAGTGCTATATGAGTGACCCGGAGAAGAAGGCTCAGTATATCCGGGAGACGGCGGCGATGGAAGGGAAAAAAGAGGAATAACAGACAAAAGGTGGCATAATAACTAATCCGCCCGACAAACACCGACATATGATAGGCGCAATAGCAGGCGATATTATTGGCTCAGTTTTCGAGTTCAACAACACTAAAAGAACGGACTTCCCTCTTTTTTCCGAGCGTTCAAAATTTACAGATGATTCGGTTCTGACCTGCGCCGTCGCGGACAGTATCCTTCACAAAAGCGATTACGCTGGACCCATAAGAAAGTACGCGGAAAAATACCCCAATTCCGGCTACGGCGGGATGTTCATAAAATGGCTCATCCTTAAGAAAAAAGAGCCATACAACAGCTACGGAAACGGATCCGCTATGCGCGTCAGCCCGGTGGGCTTCGCCTTTGACTCAGAAGAGCAGGTGCTTGAAGAGGCGCGAAAAACCGCCATCGTCACCCACAATCACCCCGAGGGGATCAAAGGCGCCCAAGCGACGGCGCTGGCCGTTTATCTGGCCCGAACGACAAAAGACAAGGATACTATCCGGCGGCGTATCGAGAAGGACTTTTCCTATGATCTCGGTCGAACAATCGAAGACATACGTCCAGGGTACAAGTTCGACGTTACCTGCCAGGGCTCTGTGCCTGAAGCCATTATCGCCTTTTTGGAATCGAAGGATTTCGAGGACGCCATTCGGAAGGCGGTGTCACTCGGAGGCGATTCCGACACCATCGCCTGTATAACTGGCGGGATTGCTCAAGCCTTCTACAAGAAGATTCCTGCGGAAATTCAGCGTGAGGTCTGGTCCCGCCTACCAGAAGACCTGTCTGAGATACTCGCGCGGTTCAACGCGAAACATCTCAGTACTTAATACGCTTAGAACACGAACGATCTCTCGACGAAGGGCTGGATTCCGTAGTACTTCATGAATGGTCCAAAAAAGAAGGCTCAGTGTCTTAAGGAAATGGCGGCGTTGGAGGGGACGAAAGATAAGTAGGCAGGACGATGCGACGGCTTTCACCCGTGTGGAGGACCGCAGTTAATCTTTAATTCCTCGAAATCGCCGTTAGCGAGCGCCCAGCCGGTCGTATGGCTGGGTGCAACGACTGGCCCTAGGGCCAGTCGATCTGTTTGGCAAGGCCAGCCAACTGTCCCCGCGGTGGACGCTACGTGGGGCACTGTCCGTGGGAGACCGATGAGGGGTTTAGAGCATCCCCGCCAACGACCCCTAATTTACTCTTACAACTTCGCTTTTTCTCTTCTCTTTTCATGATTAATCCTCTTTTTATTCCCCGAACTCGACAGGGGTTGATGTTGCTGCATATTGGCTGACATAGGCGAAAACCCGGTACAAAACGTTAGACAACAAAACGGGTGTCCCCGACGTTAGACAAAATGTCTAACGCCGGGGCCCCCACCTCAGTTCTGCACCTCCTCTGGATCATCATCCAGCGAAGGCAACTTCTCAACTACATCCTTTAGATCTGACGGCATCAGATGCGTGTAGATCTGCGTCGTCACGATCGAACTATGTCCCATGAGTTTCGCGATGCGGGCGGTATCGACTCCCGCAATCGCCAACCAGGAAGCGAAGGTATGCCGCAACGCATGCAAGCTCCCACGCTTAATCCCGGCGTTGCGAAGGATCCGGGTGAACGCCGAGGAGAATGCGCCGAAGGGCTTATCCCACGGCAACACCTTCTCTCCACGCCCACATGCAGCTCGCCAAGCCTTGAGATGCTTCCGAAGCGCCTTACACATCGGAATCTCCCTAGGCTCCCGATCCTTGGGTGACCATCCATCCCTCGGAACGACCTTCAGCATACCGCTCACGAAGTCCACATCTTCCCATCTGAGGCTCAACAACTCGCCACGCCTCAAGCCGGCATACACTCCGATAAGTACCACGGTCCTCCAGAACCCATCGAGTCCCTTCAGCAGGTCCGCAACAACCTTCTTCTGGAAGAAGAAAGGATGCCGCTTCTCACGCTTGAGCCGTCTCACGCTCGCCAGTTGGTCCAACGTAGGCGCAGAATACTCCCACACCCTCGCCTTCCGTAGCGCTGACTTGAGGATGGAGATGTCCTTATTCACCGTATTCGGACCAATCCCCGCGTCGCGCCGGAGT
>JBDRPD010000054.1:0-143690 GCA_043827405.1 Elusimicrobiota bacterium
CGAGCAGGGCGGCGCCGATCACCCCGGCGGAATCGCCGAGCTTGTTGCGGACGATGGGAGTCTCCAGGCTGTCGGAAAAGACGCGCTGGCGCACTTCTTTCACGCCTTCAGTGTAGAGCTCGTCGATGTTCGATAAGCCGCCGCCGAGGACCACGATGTCGGGATCGAGTACGGTGATGAGATTCGCCATCGCTTGGCCGAAGCGCGCGAAGAACTCTTGCATAAACGGTACGGCCTTTCCGTCGCCGCCGCGGTAGGCGGAAAGTATCTGCGGCAGGGTCCTCGGCTCGCCGAACTCCGCCGCGTAGCGGCGCTCCAGCCCGCCGCCGCTGATGAAGGTCTCGACGCAGCCGCGCGCGCCGCAGTAGCATTCGGGTCCGGCGGGGTCGATGACCATATGCCCCCACTCGCCGGCGATCCTCTGGGGGCCGGTAAGGATCTTGCCTTCGACGGATATGCCGCCGCCGCAGCCCGTGCCCATGATAACGCCGAAGACTACCCGCTTCCACTCGGCCGCGCCCATCCGCGCCTCCGCCAAGGTGAAGCAGTTCGCGTCGTTGCTCAGCTCGATGCGCTGCCCCAGCAGCCGCTCCAGGTCCTTCTGCACCGGCTTGCCGTTCATGCACACCGTGTTGGAGTTCTTGAGCAGCCCGGTCTTGGGCGAAATAGCGCCCGGGGTGCCGATTCCCAGGGAATGCCTTTCCGCGTGGATGCCGATAACGAGGTCGTCGTAGAGCTTTTGCACGGTCTTGAGGATGGCTTCGTAGCCTTCCTCGCGCCGGGTCGGGACGCGCTTGCGGCAGACCTCCTCCATCGCCTCATCGAGCGCGATGCCTTCTATTTTGCTTCCGCCCAGATCTATGCCAATGCGATACATCAGTCCTGGAGCTCCGTCCGTTCGATAGTATTGCGCCGCCGGTCGGGATTGTCCATGGTTTTATTCGGGGGCGACCTCATGCGACCAGCCGCGGTCGTCGGCGCCGGCGCCGGACTGAATGCCGCGCAGACGCGTTAGAATCCGCCGCCGAGCGGACTCATCGGGGAAGGCGGCGGCGCGCCGGCCGGTATCGATTTCGCCGACGCTGCGCACGGTCCAGGCGGTGCCGGTGCAGAAAACCTCGACGGCGTCGTCCATTACTTCATCGATCGCGAGGTCGCGCTCCTCGACCGGCCAGCCCAGCTCCGACCGTGCCAGCTCTATTACCGAGGCGCGCGTGATCCCGGGCAGAATCTGATCGTCGAGCCGAGGCGTGACGAGGACGCCGCTGCGCAGGCGCGCGAAGACGTTGGAGCCGCTGGTTTCCGTCACGTAGCGCCGGTGGCGGGCATCGAGGTAGAGGACATCGTCGTAGCCTTCCCGCTGCCAGCGCGTGCGCGCCATGATGCCGCTGGGGTAGTTGCCCATCGCCTTGGCGGCGCCGGAGCCGCCCGGGGCTACGCGTCCGCATTCCAGGGCGCGGAGGCGGAGACCCTTGGCGTCGCTGCGGAAATACGCTCCGACCGGGCTCGCATAGATGAGGAGCTCGAAACGCTTGGCGGGCCGCAGCCCCAGCATGGGTTCGGAAGCCAGTTCGATCGGACGGATGTACAAGGTGCCTTTGCCGGCGGGGGGGATGAAGCGTTCGTTGCGGCGTACGATGCCCGTCACGGCTCGCAGGAAGCGGTCCTCGGGAAAGGGCGGCATAGCGAATAGGGCGGCTGAGCGCTGCAGCCGGCGAGCGTTCTCCTCCGGGCGGAACAGCAGTATCCTTCCGTCGGCGGCGCGTTCGGCCTTCATCCCCTCGAAGACGCCGAGACCGTAGGAAAGGGCAGCCGCCGCGGGAGACAGCGCCACGCCGCCGAAAGGCAGGAATTCGTCCGCCCCCCATACCGGTTCCGCTTCCGCATCGCCGGCCGCGCGATAAACGGCGTCGGTAGCGGTCAGATTGAAACCCAGCTGGTCCCAATCGGGGGCGGGCGGCTCGCCGCTCATAGCGCTCCGAGTTCGGCCAATAGTTTACCGACCCTGGTTTTGATCTCGTCGCGCACTTCGCGAAATTCTTCCAGCGGCATCGCTTTGGGGTCGGGCAGCGCCCAGTCTTCGCGCCGCTTCGCCGGCAGCTGGGGGCAGGCGTCGCCGCAGCCCATGGTGATGACGGCGTCCCACTCATTTGCGGGAAGGTCGTCGAGCCCTTTTGAGCGCTGAGCGGCGAGGTCGATGCCGACCTCCCGCATAACCTCAACGGCGGTCGCATTTACCCGGCCGGAAGGCCGGGAGCCGGCGCTGTGGGCGTCGATGCCCGCGCCCCCCAGGGCGCGCGCGTGGCCCTCGGCTATCTGGCTGCGGCAGGAGTTTTCGACGCAGACAAAAAGGATCCGCTTCATGGCGTCAGGCGAACGTGTCTCCGGTCATCTCGACGATCTTCGTCCACAGCGCTTCTTCATCGAGAGGCTTGGCTACACACGCGACGTAGGGGTCGTCCTTGGGCAGCTTGTCTTGGGCCTTGTCGGGAGGCAGGGAGCTCATAAAGATGATAGGCATCTCTTTGTCCAGGAAGGGGCTGTTGCGCAGTCTTTTGAAGACACCCATGCCGAGCTCAAGATCGATGATTAATATCTCGACGCTCAAAGCCTGGGATTGGATGAGGGCTTCCTGTGCATTGGCGCAATCCGCGACCCATTCCACGCCCTTGGCTTCGATAAAAGCCAGCAGCTTGTCGCGCATGGTGTAGTCGCTGTCGACGAGCAGCACGAAGGGCCGGGTCTTGCGGGGCTTGCTCGGCCGGGGAGGTTGAGCGTCTTCCTTTTCCGCGGGGGCCGTCGAGGGAGCGGGTTTGGGTTCCGGCTTCGGCTCCGGCGCGGGTTCTGGTTCCGGCTCCGGTGCCGGTTCCAATTTCATCTCGGGTTCCGGCTCGGCGGGCTGGTCTTTCTCCTCCGGTGCCGGCTGCAGCACCAATTTGATCTCCGGTTCTGGTTCCGGCGCCGGCTTCGGCTTGGGCTTTGGCGGCGGAGTTTGCTCGCGCGGCCTTTCCGGCGGCGTCTCTATCTTCTGCTTCTCCACCGGCGCTATTTTGGGCTCGGCGCTGACCTTAGGCCGTTCGGCTACGGGAGCGAGGACATAGCTGCACATGGTGCAGAACGGCACATCGGGAGTATTCTGGGCGTAGCAGTTGGGGCATTCGATTGTTTTGGGCTTGGTGGAGACGTCGATGGGGATCTTCTGCGGGAAGCGTCCCAGCGGGATGCGTTCGGCCGCAGGGCGCTCACGCCGTATTTTGGGCTGCTTCGGTTCCGGCGGCGGTTTGGGCTTGGGCGGCGGCTCTTTCTTCGGCGCCGCTTCATCAAGAATCTGCATTTCGTCGATGATCGCGCTGCCTTTTTCCGGCTTCTTGGGAATGGGCGCTTTCTCTTCGGCCGGGGCCGGGGCTGCCGCCGTTTTCGACAGGACGAAGTAGCACATCTCGCAGGTCGTCGCTCCCGGACGGTTCATGGTGCCGCAGCTCTGGCATTCGATCGGGTCGGTCGACGGCGGCTCCGCTTTTTCCGGCGCTTTTTCCGCCGCCGGCTTATTTTCCTTTTGCGGGCTTTCCGGCGGCGGCTTCGTCTCCTCTTTCGGAGCTTCGGGTTCGGGTTTATCCTCCGGCTCCGGAGGGGGAGGCTCCTTCACCTGTACGAACATGAAGTTGCACATAGAACAGGCTTCGGCGCCGGGCAGATTGACGGTGCCGCAGCTCGTACACTCGATGGGCTCGCTGGAAGCGCTCATTGTGAAGTCTATCCGCAGACGCAAGTCTAGTAATTGTGAGCCTAAGAAAACAAAAATACAACCCCATTGCAAGACTGCAGAAACAGAGTTACGCTATGCAGCGGAGCGCTATGGATTATATTATCGCAGACTTGGAAGCTACCTGCTGGGAAGAAGGCCAGGAGCTCGAGCGGATGGAGATCATCGAGATCGGAGCCGTCAAGCTGGACGGCGAGACCTATCAGCCATGCGGCGAGTATGCGAGCTTTGTCCGCCCGGTGGCTGAGCCGGTGCTTAGCGAGTTCTGCCGCCGGCTGACCTCGATTCGCCAGCAGGACGTGGATTCCGCCGCCGGCTTCAAAGAGGTGCTCCCCGCGTTTATGAAATGGGTCGGCGAAGATCCCATCAGGTTTTGCACCTGGAGCACCTACGATCTAAAGCAGCTTAAGGTGGACTGCGCGCGGCACGGGCTGGAGCTTCCCCGCGCGCTCAGCAGCCATATCGATCTGCGCCAGCTGTTCGCGGCGAAGCAGGGCGGAGCGCCTCGTCCAATGGAACAGGCGCTCATCGATCTGGGGCTGCCCCTGGACGGCGTCCACCACCGGGCGCTCGATGACAGCAGGAATATCGCGAAGATCGCCGTTGATATCTTTACCAACAAGAAAGGCGGTCATGTCGAGATTGTGGAGTACGATCCTGCTTGGCCCGGGCAGTTCGCGGCCGAACAGGACGCCATCCTCGCCGTTTTGGGCGACATGATCAGTGCCGTGGAGCATGTCGGCAGCACCGCTTTGCCGGGCGTCGCGGCGAAGCCGACGATCGACCTTATGGTGGGAGTCGACAGGCTGGATGTCGGTAAGAAGGTGGTCGCGGCGCTTGCAGATTTGGGCTACAGCTACTTCGGCGAATTCAGCATCCCGGGACGGCACTTCTTCCGCAAGGGTACGCCGCCTACGCACCATGTCCATTGGGTCGAAATTACGAGCGATTTCTGGGACAAGCAGCTGCTGTTTCGGGATTATATGCGCGCTCATCCGGCGGACGGCCGGGCATACGAGGAACATAAGAAGAAGCTGGCGGCGAAGTTCCGCGACGACCGGGACAAGTATACTCTCGCCAAGACCGAATTTATCGAAGAGATTAACCGCCGGGCGCTGGCTTGGAGGGCCGAGCGTTCCTAGCGGTATGAGGCGGCTGCTCTTCGTGTCGCTGGCGGCGGTTTGGCTGTATCCCGCCGCGCAAGTGCGGGCCGCTGAGAGCCTGCGCCTGCGCGTAGTGAGCCTGAACGTTCGCGCCTTCCCGGGCGCCCTGCCTCGGCGGTCGGAGCGGCTGGCCGCGCTCGCTCCCGCCTTGACGGCGCTGGCTCCCGATGTCGTCGTTCTCCAGGGGGCCTGGCCTTCCTCCGGCCGCGAGCGGATCGCCGCCGCGCTGAAAGACGCGGGGCTGAAGCACCATCGGTATTTCCGCTCCCGCATATTCGGCAGCGGCTTGTTCGTCGCTGCGCGCTATCCGATCGAGCAGGCCGCCTTCGAAGCCTTCGACGTTTCCGGGGGGCCGCATAAGCCGCGGGAGCTCGACTGGTACGGCGGCAAGGGCTTCGCGTCGTGTCTCCTGCAAACTCCCGTCGGCCCGCTGCGCATTGTCAATGCGCACCTGCAGGCGGCCTATCCGGCGGATAGCTACGAGCGGGTCCGCTATGCTCAGCTCGTGCAGCTGGTCGGCGGGCTGGCCGACGCCTCGGCGCCGTTGGTTGTCGCCGGCGATCTGAGCCACCGCTTGGACGATCAGGGGATGCGCAGCTTGACCGGGCGCGCCGGGCTGCGATTCGCCGGAGCGGTCGGGAGCTCGCGCGTTGACCATGTATTGGCGCGCGACGGCGGTGGACTGCGCGCCGATATCGCGGCCTTTCATCTGGCGTTGGATGAGCCGGTGGACCTCGGCGGCGGTCAGGGGCGGCTGTCGGACCGCCCCGCTTTGGTCGCCGAGGTCGTGCTCTCCTCCGGCGCCGCCCGGCCGCCGGCGCGCGGCGCGCCCGCCCCGGCCGTCACCGCGGACGACCTGCATGCGACGGCCCAGGCGCTGCGCGGTGAGCTCAAACGCTGTCTCGCTCTGGGTGTCCTTCTGCTCTTTGGCGGCGTCTTCCTCGAAGCGGCGGCCAAGCGAACCGCGGCGCGCGCCTGCGTTCTGCTGCTGCTGGGCGCCGCGCTGGTGCTGTTTGCCTTCGCAACCCAGTACCTCGGTCCGCAGGCTGAAGGCTGCGACCGCGCCGCGGTCGAGCTGCTGCGGGCGCAGCTGCCTCTTGGCCTAGCCGACGTGCAGGAGCGCTAGGTTTAGGGCGCCGTCCGCGGCGTCCTCCACGCGGGCCAGAACTCGGTGGCCGGCATCCTGTGCGGCGCGGAGTTCGTCGGCCGGCGTATTCGTCCAGCGTATTTTCTGCGCCGGGGCTCCGGCGATGTGACAGGCGCCGTCTTCCGTGCAGGAGATATCCCACAGGACGGGTTTGCCGCAGTAGGCGGAGGGGCTGATCGCGATATCATCGTAGCTCAGCGGATGGTGTTTGGCCCACTTATAAAACGGCTTCAGCGCCGCCCGCTGCTGTTTGGACCACAGCGCCTTTTCCGCGGCGCGCAGCCAGCCGCCCGAATCGATGTAGTAGGTCAAGAGAGCCAGCAGGAGAGAAAAGCCGAGCAGCGGGCGGCCGAGGAGGCGTTTTGGAGGCGCCGCCGCCGGGGCGGATTCGTCTCTCTCGTGGAGCCCCTTGCCGTCGAGGATGTAAACGGGTTTGTCGCTGGTCATGGCCGCTCAACCCGGTCGAGGA
The DNA here is from genome assembly GCA_043827405.1 of Elusimicrobiota bacterium. GTDB lineage: Bacteria > Elusimicrobiota > Elusimicrobia > UBA1565 > UBA1565 > JBDRPD01. The sequence continues at coordinate 6,543 of JBDRPD010000054.1, forward strand.
AGGCCGAGGTAAGGAGATTCTATGAATTTACTATTCGTATGCTAAAGTGTCTTCATACCCAAGATGTCCGGTCTGAGTATTTCATGGTGGCGGCTGATTTTCCCCGCGCTGGCGCTGGCGGGGGGGATTTATATTATTCGCCGCATCGTTCTTGTCGGCGCTTCCTACAAGGCGAAAATCTTGTGTTCAGCGCTCTATGTCAGCGGCCGCCGGCTCGCTTCCGTTCTGATCGAGGACGTCTCGGCCGACAGCTACCGCATTATGCGGCTGTTCGGCGCGCGCGTGGATGAGGAACGGAAGACGGTAACGGTGTCTCTGCTCGGCCTGGGGGCGCGGACGGCCGCCTATCGTCCGGGCCTCGGCGCGACCTTGACCGTCGGCGTCAAGGCGGAGGAGCTGACGCCGCGCCGCATCCCGGAGAGCGATGTCCGGCGCTATCCCAGAATGCTTGAGGAGGACGGAAGGCTCGCCGGCCTCGTTAGTGAGGCCTTTACTGAACCCCATCCCGGCAGGCTCCGGCGCACGCGCGCGGTTGTCGTGGTCCGCGACGGCCGCATCATCGCCGAACGCTACGCTCCGGGCTTCGACCAGTTCAGCCGCGTTTGCGGCTGGTCGATGACCAAGAGCGTTCTCGGCGCGCTTATCGGTATTCTTGTCGGCGAAGGGCGGCTTGCGCTGGAGCAGCGAAAGCTCGCTCCCGAATGGAGCGCGCCGGGAGATCCGCGCGGCGAGATTACTCTCGACGACATGCTGCGTATGCGCAGCGGCTTGGAGTTCGCCGAGATATACACCAATCCGCTCAAGGACGTAACCCAGATGCTCTTCGCCCAGGGCGATGCCGCCGCCTTCGCCGCCGCCAAGCCGCTCACGGCGCCGCCCCGGACGCTTTGGCACTATTCGAGCGGAACGACGAACATCCTGTCCCGGCTTATTCGCCGGACGCTCGGGGGGAGCCACGAAGACTACCTCACCTTTCCGCGCCGGGCTTTGTTCGATCCCGCCGGCATGACGCGGGCCCTGCTGGAGCCCGATGCGGCCGGCAACTTTGTTTTTTCATCATTTATGTACGCCAGCGCGCGCGACTGGGCCCGCTTCGGCCAGCTGTGCCTGCAGGACGGCGCCTGGGAAGGCCGGCGTATCCTGCCCGCGGGCTGGATGGGCTACTGCGTTACGCCCACGCCGCAGTCGCCGGGCGGCCAGTACGGCGCGCACTGGTGGCTTAAGCTGCACGAAGTGATGGGCGGCGGGAGCGAGGCCGCCCGGCGCATCCCAGGGGACGCCTACTTCGCCATCGGTCATGAGGGGCAAGTCCTAACGATCATCCCTTCGCTGAACCTCGTGGTCGTGCGCCTCGGCATGTCGATCCATGTCGACGCATGGAATCACGCGGAATTCATGGCGCGCCTGCTCGCGGCGTTGTAGGGCTCCGGGCGGCTTATTTGCCGCGTGTAAGATCCGGGCGTTCCCGCCAGCCCGATGGCGGCGGCGGCCTGCGCCGGCGGATGCCGCGGTGCCCGGAGGATGCGTCCCGTCCGCGCTCTGCGCGGCGCCGTAGAATGCCCGTGCCGATGATGAGCGCCAGCAGCAGGACGCCGCCGGCGGCGGTCAAGCGGAAAATAGCGGATCCCTCTTCGTCGTGGAATTGGGGCTGGGGTGCCGCCGCGGGAGCATCGGGATCGGCGCCGGTTTCCCCCGCCATGAGCATGGGGGTCGTCGCGGGGAGCGTCAATCCGGCGTCCTCGAGCGGATCGAATTCTTCGACCGCGCCGGCCGTGCTGGAGGCGACGGTCGGGGGCGTTTCCGCCTCCTGCTCGGGAGATTCGTCCGCCGCCGGCAGATCCGCCGGCTCCGCTTCCGGCGCCGCGGTCGCCGTCATCGCGGCGGGGGTCAGCAGGGCGCGTGCGGACGGTTTGGGCGCTGCCGGATCGGGTTTCTCGACGCGCATTTTGATGGCGGCGGCAAGGCTGTTTCCGGGGTCCAGTAGCAGAGCCTTCTTGGCGTCGACCAGCGCTCGTTGGTCCTCGCCGAGGCGGATGAGAGCCGCGGCCCGCAGCACCAAAGGGTAGGGGGCCTCCGGCGCTTCTTCGTTGGCGCGGGTTGCGAACTCCGTCGCCCCTTTGTTATCGCCCGTCAGCAAGCAGAACTCCGCGGCGATTTCCGCCGCCTGGATCGGGGGATGCGGCACGCTGAGATGCGCCCGGCTCCGCCGGATGAGTTCGTTGCGGACCGCGGTGCTTGGTTTGGGAGTCTGCGCCTTGCGCAGTTCCGCGATCAGACGCTCCTGGATTTTGCAGAAGATGGCGGCCCGGAGATCCTGCAGTTCAGGGGAGATCCTGTCGAGCACATCGGGCAGCAGGTCCGACTCCCCCATCTGGCTCATATCGAAGGCGTAGCGCCCCACCACCATGGGATCGATAAGCCAGCCTTTCTTGGACGGATCAGGGTGCGGCATCCAGGCGGTCTCACCCATGATGCCGCCGGTGGATAATTCTATTTTGGCGTCCACCATGGCTTTCTCGTTGGCGGTGTCGCATTTGGCGACGTCCGCGAAGTTCGCGGCATCCTCGCAGCTCTGCAGCGGCCCGATCACCAGCATTTCAGCCGGGGGTTTATTCAGTTCCTGCGCGGACGCATCCTGCGCCGAGAGCCGGTGCGGGGAAAGGATCGTTAGTGCAAGAAAAAACAGGCAAAAACCACGCATGTCATGATTATATGCCAGGTACCGGGGACTGTCAATCTTACCCGTCAGGGCACGGCAAATCTTTACACACTCTTTACACTGGAATTTACCTTCGCCGACTACACTTTCCCTATAGATAGATTCCGCGGTGAATGTTAGGGAGGAGACGATGACGAGCCGGATTCTGGTAGTTGACGATGACGAAAGGCAGCTGCGCAGTTTCTCGCGGACGCTTTCGCTTCAGGAGGGCTGGGAGGTGTTTACCACCTCTACCGCCGACAGCGCGCTCACCAAGACGGAAGAGCTGCGCCCTGACCTGGTTATTTTGGACTGCGATCTCGGGGGAGAGCGGCCGGAAAAAGATGGTTTCTGGGTGCTGCGTCAGCTGCGCAAGAACGCGCTTTTCAAGCGCTTGCCGGTGATCTTTCTAACCGGCGCCCGGGTGAGCGTCGAAGATCGGGTTGCCGGCCTGGACCTGACGGCCGACGACTATATCTTGAAGTCAGCGGATCCCGAAGTGATCCAGATTCGCGTCCAGGCCGCCCTGGACAAGGATAGGGAGCAGTATCGCGCATGAGCCGACGCTCCGGCCGGCGGGAAGCGGGAAGGAAGAGCGCTGCGGGTATCGCGGCGCTTTTCCTGATTCTCGCTTTCGGCGGCCGGAGCGGACATGCCCAGCAGGCAACGCAGACCAACGCACCCAGTCACTCCGAGTTCGCGCTCAACGAGGTGGAACTGGCGGCGCAGGTAATCCGTACCGACAATCTCAGCGGCGTGCCGGGCCTCACGGTGACCTTTTTCTTCAACGGGTCATCGCAGACGGCGGTCACCGACGCCAACGGCGACGCCACCACGACCTATGCCATGATCTCGGCCTCCGGCTCCTACGTCTACGGCGCCGCCTGGCTCGGTGACGGCAGCTTCGCGGCCAGCTATTCCACGCGGCCGGTCACCATCAACAAGCGCCCGACCAATATGGTGCCGTTCGGCTCGGCGGGCTTCGCGCTGGAAAACGTGGAGCCGACCGCCCGTCTGATCGACGGCCTGACCGGCCTCGGCGTGCAGGGGAAGTCGGTGGACCTCTGGTTCAACGGCTCGACCCAGACGGCGACCACCGACAGCCAGGGCGACGCGACCAAAAGCTTCTCGGCGCCGGCGACCGCCAGCACCATGCCCTTTACCGCCACCTTCATCGCGGACGCAATCTATGCCGGCAACAATACGGCCGGGACCGTGACGGTTCAGCGGCGTCCGACGACGCTGTTTCCCGACAACGTCGACGTCTCCATCAACGCGGACTTCGAGGTGCAGGCGCGGCTCAAGGATACGCGTTCGGGCGGCAACCTCGAGGGCAAGACCATCGATTTCGAGTTCGCAGGGACGGAGAAGTCGGCGCTGACCAACTCCGTAGGCATCGCCACCGTCACCTATACCGCGCCGGCGGCCACGGGAACCTACACCTATACGGTCGACTTCAGCAGCGACGCGACCTATGAGGCCTTCTCCGAGACGGGGACGGTGATCGTAGATCTGATAAATACTCTGGTCGTGCCGGTGGACGTGGCGGTGATCTCATCGGCCAACTTCCTGGCCCGGGCGCAGCTGATCAATACCGACAGCTCGCTCGGCATTCAGGGCAAGACCCTGAAGTTCACCTTCAACGGCTCGACGCTGACCAACGTCACCGACTCCTTCGGTATCGCCGGGGTGACCTTCAAGGCCGATATTCTGCCCAGCACCGCGCCTTTTGTGGCGGCCTTCACCGGCGATACGGAGTTCAAGGCCGGGACCGGGACCGGTACGGTCACCATCAATCAACGGCCGGTGGACGTAACGGCGATCGACGCGAGCGGAATAACCCCCTCTACTTTGTTTATCGCCTCGGCCACTTTGGCCGATCAGACGACGGGCGGTCCGATCTCGAGCCATACCCTGTCGTTTCTGTTTCAGGGCACCACCGTTTACGGTACTACCAATGACGTCGGCCTGGCGACCGCCGCTTTCACCGCGCCCGCCGAGATCGGTCTGTTTAATTTCTACGTGCGCTTTTCCTCGACCATCCTCTACTCGCAGGACAACGATACCGGGACGGCCAATGTCCAGAAGATCAATACTCTGCTCTCGGCCGACGACGTCGTGGTTCCGGCCGACACGCTGTTCACCGCCACCGCGACTTTGACCGAGGCGGGCAGCGGCGACCCGATCGCCGGCAAGACCGTGACCTTCACCTTCCAGGGACATGTTCAGACCGGGGTTACCGATGCGTTCGGCCAAGCCACGACGACCTATATCGCGCCGTCGATCCTGCAGACCTATCCGCTGTCGGTTTCCTTTGCCGGGGACATCACCTACTTCAGCGACAATGACGCGGCCATCGTTAATGTAATCAAGCGGGAGGTCATGCTGACGCCGGATGAGGTGACGGTGCGCATCGATGAGACGTTTATCGCCACCGCCACCCTCGTCGACGGCTTCGACGGCAGCCCGGTGGACGGCGAAAGCATCGAATTCGTCTACGCAGGGAGCACTTTGACCGCGGTCACCGGCGAGTTCGGCGTGCCGGGCGTGGCCACCGTGACTTTCTCGGCCCCTTCATCCTCGGCCACTTTGGAGTACACCGTCGAGTTCTTCGTCAACGGCCTATATGAAGGCAAGAAAGAGACCGGCACGGTCAACGTCATCCTGCCGCCGACCGAGCTGGCGGTCGACGAGGTCAACGTCTTCGCGCTCGGCGTCATCTATGCGACGGCGACCTTGACCGTGGTGGATACGGGCGCTCCGCTGTCGGGCCGTACGGTGCGGCTTATTTTCGCGGGCTCCACCGTCACCCGCACATCCAACGGCTCGGGCGTGTCGTCGACTACCTTCGCCGCGCCTACCACCACCGGAACCTATACGCTGTGGGCGGAGTGGGACGGCGAGACCGACGTCTACGGCGCGACGATCGGTTCAGCCGCGGTGAACGTCCTGGAGCGGCCGGCGGTCCTTGGGGTTTCCAGCGAAACGGTCACCGTCTCCGCGCTGTTTACGGCTTCGGCGACCTTCACCGACGATCAGAGCAACCCCGTCCTGGGCGCCACGGTCTACTTCCTGCTTGACGGCTCGACGCAGACGGCGCTGACCGACGCCCTGGGTTTGGCAGCCACGGACTTCTACGCGCCGGCGTCATCCGGCACCTACGAACTGCAGGGTACCTTCGAGTCCAGCGGGACCTATGCGGGCCGGGTATCGTCCGCCGCGCTGACGGTGCTGCCGCGCGCCATGACGCTCTCCGCCGATGCGGCCGCGGCCGTCGTCAACGAGGTATTTACCGCCAGCGCTACCCTCACCGTCGGCGGCTCGCCGCTGGAGGGGGTAACGATTCGCTTCGTCTTCAACGGCGCCAGTCATACCGCGGTCACCGACGCTCTGGGCGAGGCCACGACCGATTATGCCAGCCCGGCATCGTCGGGCACTTTCGTTCTCGAAACATTCTTTGACGAGACCCCGGTCTACGGCTTCGCGCAGGACACCGCGGATATTACCGTGGCGCCGCGCGCCACCGCGCTCGACGCCGAACCCGGCGCGGTGGTGATCAATGAGTTGTTCACCGCTACGGCGACCTTGACCGATTTCGCGGGCCCCGTGGCAGGCCTGACCGTGCGCTTCGTCTTCGCCGGCGCGACCCAGACGGCGGTTACCGATGCCCTGGGCGTGGCGACGACGGACTACGCCACGCCGGCGTCCACCGGCACCTTCAATCTGGAGGCCTACTTCGACGCCGATGCCGTCTATGCCGGCGCCGGCGAGGTGGAGGCGGTTTCGGTGCTGCAGCGGCCGACCGATCTGGCGCTCGATACCGTGACCGTGCGCATCAACCAGGTCTTTATTGCCACCGCGACCTTGACCGACTTGTACGCCGAGGACGCCGGGATCGCCGACAAGACGATCGATTTCCTGTTCGCGGGTACGCCGAAGTCGGCGCTGACCAGCGGCGTCGGTCTGGCTTCGGTGACCTATACCGCGCCGGCCTCCTCCGGCCCGTTTTCGCTGCAGGCAACCTACGACGAGGAGGTGATTTACGCGGCCTCTTCGAGCGTCATCTTGGTGCAGGTGCTCGGCGATGCCGCCGAGCTCTCCGCTCCGGCCGAGAGCCGCGAGATCAACAAGGTGTTCACCGCTTCCGCGACTTTGACCAGCGGCGGCTCGCCCGTCGATGCTCATACCCTGCGTTTCGTCTTTAACGGCGCGACCCATACGGCGACGACCGACGCTCTCGGCCTGGCTACCTCCGACTACGCCATGCCGGCCGCTTCGGGGACCTATATCCTGGAGATCTACTTCGACGGCACGCCGGTTCTCGACGTCTCCTACTCGACCGCGGAGATCGCCGCCCAGCCGATTCCGGCCGTGCTCTCCGGCGAGAGCGATACCGTCAACGCGCTGGAGGACTTCAAGGCCACCGCGACGCTGACCGGCACCTACGGCCTGGTGCAAGGCGAGACGGTGCGCTTCGTGCTCAACGGCGCCACCCAGTACGCCGAGACCAACAGCGCCGGCGCAGCCACCGCGACCTACAAGGCGCCCGCCGCCTCGGGGACGCATATGCTGGAGTTCTACTACGACGGCAGCCCGGAGTACGACGTCTACGTCACCACCGAGGAGCTGACCGTTCTGCAGCAGGCGACGACTTTGGACGTCAAAGCCGATACGGTCGCCGTCAATACGCTGCTGATCGCCACCGCGACCTTGAGCCATTCGACCGGGGTGCTGGCCGGCATGCCGATCGAGATAACTTTCGAGGGCGAGACGCATACCGTCTACACCAACGCTCTCGGCGAGGCCACCACGGGCTTTACCGCTCCGCTCACCTCGGGTACCTATAATATCAGCGCGCAGTACAACGAGACCGCGACCTACGTGGCCTCCAGTTCCGATACGGACGTCGACATCATGCAGCGCGTGCCGTATCTCGCGATCACCCCGGCGACGGCCATGGTCGACGGGGTGTTTACGGCCAGCGCCACGCTTACCGACTTCGCGGGCGGGGTGGCCGGCAAGACTATACGCTTCGTCTTCAACGGCGCCAGCCATACCGCGGTCACCGACGGGCTGGGCCTGGCCACCACCGACTACGCCGTGCCCGAGACCTCGGGGACCTACCGCATCGAGGCCTACTTCGACGAGGACGCCGGCTACGAGTTCGCCGGCACGACCGACGCGCTGACGGCGCTGCCGATCCCGGCCGTGCTCTCGGGCCCGAGCATCTCGATCGGCCTCAGCGAAATCTTTACCGCCACCGCGACGCTGACGTCGAGCACCGGGCCGCTCACCGGACACGCCATCCGCTTCCTCTTTGCGGTCGCGATCCAGACCGACACCACCGACGGGCTCGGCGAGGCGACGACCACCTTCTTCTCGCCGTCGTCCTCCGGCACCTATCAAGTGAATTTCGAGTATGACGGGACGCCGCGTTTCGCCGCCATCACCTCCACCGCCGAGGTCATCGTCCTGCCCGACGCGACGTCTCTGACCGCGCCGGCCACGGCGGCTCTGGCCCTGGAGTCCTTCATCGCCAGCGCGACTTTGACCAGCGGCGCGAACCCGCTGGCCGGCGAGACCCTGCGCTTCTCGATGGAGGGGACCACGCTGACGGCGGTGGCGGTAACCGACGCGGTCGGCGTAGGCGCGACGATCTTCCCCGCGCCGGCGTCTTCCGGCACCTATAAGCTGGTGATCGAATACGACGGCAGCGGCATCTACGGCGTGGCCGCCAGCACCGCGGAAGTGGTGATCTCATCGCGCATCACCTCCGTCTTCACCTCCTCCGATACGACGCTGACCCTGGACATCTTCACCGCCGCCGCTGCCTTGAGCGACAAGGCCGGCGCGGTCGCAGGCCAGACCATCCGCTTCGTCTTCGCCGGCGCCACCCAGACGGCGGTCACCGACGCGCTCGGCGTCGCGACGACCGACTATGCCGCGCCGGCGGCCTCGGGTACCTACCAGCTCGACGTCTTCATGGACGCCACGTCGACCTATGACCTGTCCTACGCCTCCGAGACCATTAAGGTCGACGGGCGCTTTACGGATGTCGTGCCCAGCAGCGCGGCGACCTTGGTCAGCGCTGTGTTCACCGCCAGCGCTACGCTGACCGATCCGCTGGGCGCGGTCGTCGGCAAGACCGTCTCCTTCCACTTCAACGGCAGCACGCAGACGGGCATTACCGATGCCCTCGGCCTGGCCACCACCGATTTCGCCTCGCCCGTATCTTCCGGCACCTATCTATTGGAGGTCACCTTCAGCACCAGCCCGACCTATATCGGCGCCTCGTCCTGGACCTACGTGGACGCCGCGCCGCGGCCGACGGGGCTGGCGGCGGAGGCCGTACTGATCAATATCAACGAGGTCTATACGGCGACGGCGACGCTGACCCATTCGACCGGCACGCTGGCGGGGCATACGGTGCGCTTCGTGGTCGACGGCACGAGCCAGACGGCGGTGACCGACGCTTTGGGCGTCGCCGCCACGGACTACACGGCGCCGGACTCCACGGGCACGCTGGTCCTGGAGATCTACTTCGACGAAACGCCGCACTACGGCTTCTCGCAGGCGACCGAGACCATCGTCGTCGTCGGGCGTCCGACCGAGGTTTCCGGGCCGGCGGCCGCCGTCGAGGTGGGCCGGATCTTCACCGCTTCGGCGACGCTAGTCGACGTCAGTACCGGGCCGCTGGAGGGGCATACGGTGCGCTTCGTCTTCAACGGCGCCACGCATACCGCGGTCACCGACGTTCTCGGCGAGGCCACCACGGACTATGCCTCGCCGGCGTCTTCCGGCACGTATACGCTGGACATCTACTTCGACGGCACCCAGTACCATGCCCCGAGCGTCTCCACCGCCGAGGTGACGGTCACCCCGATCCCGACCAGCCTGGCCTTCGAAGTCCCGGTCGCCTCCGCGGCGGCGGTGTTTACGGCTTCCTCGACCTTGTCGCAGTACGGCACCCCGATCGCCGGCGAGACCGTTCGCTTCGTCCTCGTCAGCACCACGCATACCGATACCACCGACGGGCTGGGCCGCGCCACCACGGACTATACGGCGCCGGCGGCTTCGGGGACCTATCCCATCGGCGCCTACTTCGACGGCACCAGCGCGCTCGCCGAGTCGAGCGCCACCTTGACGCTGACGGTCCTGCAGCGCGAGTCGTATATCGCGGTTGAAGCGGTCGCCGCGACCGCCAGCGTGGTATTTAAGGCCACCGCGACCTTGAGCGATATGGACGGCCCGGTCGCCGGGAAGACCCTCTCCTTCTTCCACCGGGGCAGCACCGAGACGGCGGTCACCGACATCCTGGGCGTGGCAACGGTCTCGTTCACCGCTTCCGCCTCCTCGGGGACTTTTCCGCTAAGCCTGACTTTGGACGAGGATGCGGCCTATGTATTGACTACCGCATCGGCCGCGGTGACCGTCGCGCCCCGCCCGACCTCGATCGCTGTGGACTCGGCGACGGTCGCCGCGCTTGATCTTTTCATCGCGACCGCGACCTTGACCGATATCGACGGCGCGGTCGCCGGCGAGACCATGCAATTTGTTCTCAACGGCATCACGCAGACGGGCGTCACCGACGCCCTGGGCGTCGCGACCACCGGCTTCTACGCTCCGGTTTCGTCCGGTACCTATGCCATCGACGTCACGATCGCCGAGACTCCGGCTTATGCGGCGGCTGCCGCCTCGGCCGCTGCCGTCGTAGTGCAGCGCGCCATCCAGATTCGCGGCACCAATATCACGGTGGAGGAGCTGACGCCCTTTATCGCGGTAGGCAACCTGTTCGACAAGGCTACCGGAGCGCCGCTCGTGAACAAGGATATCGAGTTCTTCTTTGAGCCGGCCGGTTCCTCGACCGATACTCAGCCGACCAACTCCCTGGGCCGGGCCACCGCGACCTACAGCTCACCTGGCACCGTGGGCAGTTACTTCTACAATGTAACCTTCCTCGGCGACGCCACCTACGAGACCGGAAACTCTACCGCCATCGTCTTCGTCGGCGAGGCCACCAACCTGCTGGCGCAGGATGTGGACGCGGTGGTTAACAGCAGCGTTACCGTGATGGCGACTCTGCGTGACGGCTTCGCACAAGCGGTTGTCGGAGAGCAGATTACTTTTACTTTTCAGGGCTCATCGATCACCTCGGTAACCGACGCCGAGGGTATCGCGCGCGCCACCTTCACCACGCCCGGGACAGGGGGAGACTTTGCCTACCTGGCGGAGTTCGCCGGCAACGGGACCCTCTCGCCGGCGTCCGACGAGGCCACGGTTCATGTCTCACTGAATATTAGCCTGCTGGCGGCGTTCGACGCTACGGCCATCCAAAACCGGGCATTCCAAGCCAAGGCCAAGCTGATCGACGTCAGCGACGGCGACGGCATCGCCGGCAAGTCCATAGACTTCCTATTTGGAGGAACGCCCTTGTCCGGTGTTACGGGAAGCGACGGCGTCGCCGCCGTAACCTTCTCCGCTCCCAACAGCACGGGGACTTATACCTTTACCGCCGACTTCGCGGGCGACGCGACCTACTCCGGCAGCGATTCGACCGGCACCATCACCGTGCTCGAGGCCAGCGGCGAAGCCGGCGCCAATCCCACCAAGATTAATGCGCTGAAGATCACGGCGCGAGCGGAAACCGTGTTCGCCGCGCGGGCGACCTTGATCGACCTAAATGTAAATGCCGGACTTTCCGGCAAGCCGCTGTTGTTTATCTTCGGCTCATCCAGTACGCTGACGACGACGAATTCGGCCGGAGTCGCCCAGGCGACTTTTACCGCGCCGTCATCCTCGGGCGCCTTGGTCTATACCGTTCAGTTCGCCGGCGACGGTCAGTTCTCCTCAAGCCAGGCCACCCAGACCGTGGCGGTCGGCCTGCTCGCCCCCCGCGATCCCGCCGGTCTGCAGGCCGCGGTTCTCTCGGCGACGCAGATGCGGCTGACCTGGCAGCCTGTGACCGCGGCGGAAAGCGGCGAAGACATGACGGCGCTGGTCGCCGAATACTGGGTAGAAAAGGCCGTGGATCCGGCCGGCAGCTGGACCTCGACGGCGGTGGTCTCGACCACTTCGGCGCTGGCCTTCACCGCCGACATCGAGGCCGCCGCGGTCTATTATCGGGTGCGGACTCTTAGCACGCAGGGAGAGTCCAGCCGAGGCCTGGCCATAGCCGAGGTGTCGGCCGCGCCGCAGGCCGTCTTTATGGCGCCGGATAATGAAGCCTGGGTCGCGCTTCCCGAAGGCGCGCGCGCCTTGATCGCGAGCAAGTACGGCGCGGGAGCCGGTGTCCAGGTGAGCTCGGAAGCGCCGGGCGGCTTCCTCAGCATCTACAACTATCAGCTGGTGCGCGACGGTGAGACGCTGATCGACGCGGCCGCCGGCGAGGGCCGTTACGGCGCGCAGATCGTGCTCTCCTATGCCGGCCTCGGCAGCGGCGCCGCAATGCAGGCGGACCAGCGGCAGGTCGTCTACTGGCACAACGGGGTGGAGTGGGTCAAGCTGGGCGGCCAGAACGACGCCCTGCGCAGCCGCATCTCGGTGCGCTCCAACCGCCTGGGCCGCTTCGCTCTGGGCTACGGGACGCTGGCCTCCGACTTCTCGCTGACCAAGGTGGCGCCCCGCATCTTCACGCCGGGCGCCGCGGACATAACGATCAACCGCGCGGTTTTCTATTTCGAAAACCCGGCGGACAACGATGTCACGATCCGCATATTCGATATCACCGGCGCCGTCGTCCGGAGGAACCTCCTGCGCGACGGCAGCAACATGATTTATTGGGACGGCAAGGACTCCGGCGGGACGGAAGTCAAGGGCGGGGTGTACATCTACCAGATCGAGGGAGATGACGAGGTGCATACGGGCACCGTCGTCGTGGCGAAATGAGGACGCGGAAACTCGGCTCAGCCGTTCTGCTCGCGGGAGCGCTGCTCGCCGCGCTCCCCGGCCGTGCCCGCGCGTCCTTTGAGGATACGGAATTCGGACCGCGGGGGACGGCCATGGCGGGCGCGGTGGCTTCCAATATGCCCCATGCCACCGCCATGTTCTACAACCCCGCGCTTATGACGGGAGTTCAGACCCCCGAGTTCTTTACCTCCTACGAGAATATGTATATGGGCCTTACCGACGGCAGCAAGCTGACGCGGCAGCTGCTCGCCCTGGCTTATCCGCTCAATCGCGGTCGCCGGGGGTATTTGGGATTGGGCGTCAATATGTTCGCGCTGGATGCGCTCTATAAAGAGCAGGCGATCATGCTGAACTACGGCCGCGCGGTCGGCAAGAAGCTCAGCTGGGGCCTGGGAATCCGTCAGCTCTCAGTGACTTACGGCTCCGATGAATACACGACCGGCAAGGCGGAGTCCGCGGCCGGCGGCAGCGCGTCGGCCATGGGGCTGGACCTGGGAATTCAGTACCGGAGCAAGGGGCGCCGCATCGGCTTCGCGATTCTCAACGCCAATGAGCCGGACCTCGGCATCGTGTCGGCCAATAAAGTGGACCGCACGATAAATATCGGTATCGCGAAGATGCAGCCGACCTGGGAATGGCAGAACCAATTAACCCGCACCGGCGCCGACATCCGCCTCAAGTCGGGCCTGGAGCACCGGGGCGCCTTCAAGAGCGTCGCGCTCCGCGTCGGCTTCAGCATCGGCTCGCGCCAGTACCGCAATATCGCCATGGGCTTCGGATATATCCGGGAGAAGTTCCAGATCGACTACGCCATGCTGATGCCGGTGAGCGGAGTTTCCTCCGGCATGGGTAATCATCAGGTGGGTCTGACCTGGAGGTTCGGCCGGGGCAAGCGGCGCAAGGAGAAGGAGCCCAAGCGGGATGACGATGACGAGGAGCGGATCATCGTCGCTCCGGCGACGACCACGGTGCAAATTTCACGGCCGGCCATCGTTATGGAAATGGCCCGCAAGCAGGCCGATTCCCTGGTCTCGGACGCTATGGGCATGCTCGATGTCGCGGACTATGACGGAGCGCTCAAGAAGCTGCGCAAGGCGAACGACCTGCCGGTGGAGGATCCGCAGTACAAGATGCTCGAGGTTCGAGTAGCGGCCGTGGCGCGGCTCGACCCCAGCATCAAGGGCGGCTACACCAAGAACCGGCTGGTCCGGCGCGGGCTCAGCGCCTTCGCTCTCGGCGACGGAAAGACGACTCTCGAATCGCTGCTCTACGCCAAGCAGAAATGGCCCAGCGACAAGGAGATCGAAAGGCTTTACGAGCTGGCCGCGCGCCAGTATCCGGACATCGGCGCGCGCATGAAGCCCATCCAGGGGCTCAACGTGGCGGATCAGAAGCTCGAAGAGGCGCTGTCGCTGATCTACGACGGACAGTATACGGCCGCGGTGACCCTGTGCCAAGAGGTCCTGGAGCTTGAGCCCAACAGCGTGCTGGCGCTGGTGCGGCAGGGATCGGCGTATTGGGCGCTGGGACGGCGCCAGACCGCGCGGGCGGTATGGAAGCGCGCATTGGAGCTGGACCCGGGGAACAAGGACGTGCTTGAGTTCCTTAACCGCAAGGAGCCCGCGCCCGCGACGCCGTCGCCTGGCGCGCAGCCTTCGGTGAAGCCTGTCGCCGAGCCTGCCGCCCAGCCGGCCGTACAGCCGGCGGGCAAGCCGTCCGCGGAGATTGAGAAGCAGTACAAAGAGCAGGTGGAATACTACAAGCGCATGCAGCGCATGGGGGTCAATAAGCACATGCTGGAGCTGATCCTCAAGCAAATGGTTCGGCGCTTTGAAGGGACCGGCATCGACATGAAATACCTCAAGGAGGAAGCCAAGAAATACTGAACAAGACGGGACGGATGCGGCCAATGAAGACAACTTTGCTCTGCTTAATTTTATTGATGCTCGGCGTGCCCGTCCTGGGCGCCCAGCCTCCTGTTCAGCCGCCGACCAGCGGGCGGATGCTGCAGGAGATCCACGCTTTGATGCTCGAGCAGCAGATGGAGGATCGTCTGGCCGGCAGTTTGCGCTTTGAGCTCGGGACGCAGAACGTGATGGTGCTGGCGCGTATCCGGCTGATGGAGAAGCCCGCCGCCGGGCCCGGACCGGGGAGCGCGCAGTCTCTCGCCCCCAGCCTTACCGGGAACCTGCTGCCGGGCGTCCCCGCCGACCGGGGATTGCCTAATGTCATCAACGAAAAGAAGCCGGTGCCGACGACGGAGGTCCTGCAGCTGGTCAAGCATGTCACCGTGATACTGGGCAAAGATATTCCCCGGGACCGGTCCCAGCGGATCAAGCAGCGCACCACGGAGCTGCTCGGGTTGGACCTGGAACGCGGGGACACCGTTTCGGTCGAGTTTCAGGCGCCCGCGCAACCCCCCGCGCCGGGTGACGGCAAAAGCAAGACGTCGGGAGACGTCGCCGCATGGCAGCTCGACGCATTGGTCCTGCTGCTGCTGCTCTTTCTGGGATTTTCGATACTCTTTATGCGGCTGCTCCGGGTTTCGTTCGGCGACATATCGGCCGGCCTGGCGGCGATCCCGAAGGCGGTATCCGGCGGCGGTGGCGGAGGAGGGGGTGGAGGAGGCGGCCGTGTGGAGTTGACGGGCGCCGAGATGGCGGCCGCGGCGCAGGATGCCGGACCCGCACGCTTCGGCTTCGTCAACCGCGCCAATCTGGAGCGCTTTCTCGAAATTCTCGCGAAATCGAGCGCGAGCGACCTTTCGGTGGTGCTGGAATGCCTGCCCGATCGCATGGCCGCGGCCGTATTCAACCGGCTGCCGACCGAGCTTCAGGGGGAACTGCTCGTGTACGGCCGGGAGGCTCGTCACTCGGACCCCAAGGAGGTCGAGCGGATCGAAGAGCGGCTGCGCCAGGAGATGGGCTTCGGGCACGGCGGCCTGGACAAGATGAGCATGCTCCTCCAGCGCGCGGACGACGAGGCGCAGACGGAAATCATGAAGGTCCTCGAAGAGAAGGAGCCCGAGCTGGCGAAGAAGCTATCCGATAATCTCTTCGATTTCAAGGAGGTGCTCTACTACGACCAGAAGAGCATCCAGCGCATATTCCGCGAGATCGGCATCGAGAGCTTCGTGCGCCTCCTGGAGCCGTTCGATGAGAGTCTGCGCGAGGAGTTTTACGAGAAGCTGAGCCCCGATGTGGTGACCATGCTCAAAGAGCGGCTGCAGGTGATACCGCAGGTGTCTTCCGAGGAGTGGAAGGAAGACAGCCTCGGGGCGTTCGAGAAGATCAAGCGGCTGGGGACGCAGAATATCATTCCGCCGTTCGGCAAGATCAGCCGCAAGCGCAACCCGGCGCTGCAGGATGAGGCCGCGCTGCGGGATGCGGCGGACATGGACGAAAATCCTGAGACGGGTGAAGATCCGGATATGGAGTAAGCGGGAGGGGACATGGCTTTGCTGTCATTACTCGGACTATTGCTGGGCCTGAGCACGGTGGCTTACGTGCTGTGGGACGGCGGCATCATCGCCGTTTTCGTCAACGTCAACGCCATTATTCTGGTTTTCGGCGGCACTATCGGCGCCACCATGATCACCTACCCCTGGAAGATCGTGAAGCAGCTGCCGCGCGCCTGGTGGATTGTGTTCTTTCCCCGGAAAAGCCGCGATCCGCAGGAGCTTATCGATCAGCTGATGGATATCCAGCAAGTCGTTTATACCGGCGGGATCGACGACGTAGACATCAATACCATCGGCGACGGCTTCCTGCGCTCCGGTCTGCGCATGATCCTCGAGGAGCAGTCCGAGCAGGACCTGCGCGATGAGCTGGAGACGGAGGTGTTCTACGAGCGTCAGCGCAAGCAGCGCGTTATCGATGTGTTTCGCGCCATGGGGGACTTCGCCCCCATCTTCGGTCTCCTCGGGACGCTCATCGGCATCGTCCAGGTGCTGAAATTTCTCGGCAGCCCCGAGCAGATGGGCAACTATATGGCGCTGGCCATCACCACCACGTTCTACGGCATCTTCGGCTGCAACTTCATCTTTTTGCCCACCGCGGGCAAGCTCGAAGGGTATTCCGAGGATGGTTTGCTGCTTATGGACCTCATTATCGTGGGGGTCCTCAGCATCCGGCGCCGCGAGCGTCCCACCGTGATGCGCCGCCGGCTGGAGCGCTTTCTGACGCAGCGGCGCAAGGCGGCGGTGAAATAATGCGCGGCAAGCGTACCGTCAAGGCCCGGCCGAAATCGCAGGTATGGCTGACGGTATACAGCGACATCGTCACCAACCTGATGATGTTTTTTCTCGTGCTCTACGCCAGCACCCGGTTCTCGGCGGACGTGCAGCAGAAGGTGACCGCGAACGTCATGCAGACCTTCGAATCGGCCGAGAAGCGGCAGGAGCAGGCGCAGGTTCAGGAATCCGCGCTCGCGAGCCTGCAGGCGCTGCAGGAGCTCGGCGCGGAGCTGCGGGTCGCCGGCATCAGCATGAAGAAGGAGCATGACGGCGTAACGCTGCAGCTGCCCGAGGCCGACTCCTTCGACTTCGGCCGCGCCGAGCTCAAGCCGGAGATGCGGAAGATTCTCGACGTCATCGGCCCGCCGCTGCGCAAGTACCCGCATGTCATCATCCTGGAGGGCCACACGGACGACCGGCCGATGCATGCGAAGTCGCCGTACCGGACCAACTGGGAGCTCTCTTTCGCCCGGGTGCAGAGCGTGCTGGGCTACCTGGTGACCGAGAAGCACCTGCCGCCGGAGCGGCTGGTGGCGATCGGCCGGGGCGAGCATCGTCCGGTAGTGCCCAACGATACGCCGGAAAATCGCGCGCGCAACCGGCGCACGGAGATCAAGCTGCGTGCCGCGGAGATCGATCCGTGAGCAAGTCCATCCGCGAGGCGATCGCCGTCCGGAAGAGAATGGACTGGCAGATCATTTATGTCAACCTGATGACTTTGCTGATGATCTTCTTCATGGTGATATACTCCATGGAGTCCGTGGGCCAGGCCACGGGCCGGGAGACCGACTACGAACGCGTGATCGGCGTGATTCAGGGAATGTTCGGCGGCGAATCCAATGTGCTCCGCGTCAGCCGCGCCGAGCGCCGCGATAAAGAAAAGCGCCTGGTCGAAGACCTCAAGTCCCTGGACTCCGCGGCGGCCGAAGTGGAGGTTACGCGGGAAAAGATCAAGGTGACCATGCCGAGTCCCGTTCTGTTCGACTCCGGTTCGGCCGATCTGCGGCCGGAATCGGTTAAAGTTCTCGGCGGCCTCGCTTCGCGGCTGCGCAGCCTGGAAGGCAACCGCATCGTGATCGAGGGGCATACCGACGATAAGCCGCTGCTGCCGGGCTCGGCGTTCAAGGACAACTTCGAGCTGTCGGCGCGCCGCGCGCTGGGAATCCTGTATTTTCT
Organism: Elusimicrobiota bacterium; assembly: GCA_043827405.1. Lineage (GTDB taxonomy): Bacteria > Elusimicrobiota > Elusimicrobia > UBA1565 > UBA1565 > JBDRPD01. The sequence goes on from JBDRPD010000054.1 coordinate 24,557, forward strand.
GACGGAGCAAGGCGGTATGCCCCCCGCCTCGCTTACGCCGGTAGGCTATGGTGAGTTCCGTCCGGCGGCTCCCAACACCTCAGCGGCGAACCGCGCCAAGAACCGTCGTATCGAAATTCATATAATTCGGGAAAAATGAGATTGAAGTGGCGCATCATGATGTTGAGCGCCCTGCTGGTGACCGGCCTGGTCTCGGTCACTATGGGCCTCCTGTACCGGGCGCAGAAGCGGCAGCTTTTGCAGCGCCTGGAAAGCGAGCGGCATCAGGCGCTCACGCGTATGGCGCGCGTCTGCCGCGAGACCCTGGAGGCGGAGTCGGAGATTATCCTGCTCAACGACATGAAGCTTTCGCTCGAGGCCTACCCGATACTGAAGATCGGACTGTGGGATACGCGGGGGCGGCTGCAGATCCATTCGGACTTCGTCGAAGGGCGCTACGACGGAGTGGGCAAGCACGCGCAGGATCCCTTTGTCGCGCGGGCCAATAAAGCCGACGGCGTGATCTCCGAGCGGGCGGGCCGCGTCCTTAAGCTGGCCAGTCCCGTGCACATGAAAGGCAAGCGCTTCGGCTCGGTGGTGGCGCATTACGATCTGGACCGGATTGAAGGGAGCGTGAGCGCGGTGCTGCGCGGGCAGCTGCGCATGCTGGCGCTGGCCGGGGCCGGAGCGCTGGTCGTCGGGCTTTTGGGCTCGCTGCTCCTGGCGTCGGCGGTTTCCGAACCGGTACGCCGCCTGAGCGAGGCGGCGCGGCGCTTCGGCAGCGGCGACTTCGACAGCTTCTCGGGGATTCATCGCAAAGATGAGCTCGGCGCGCTGTCGCGGGACCTCGATGCCATGGCCGCGCGGCTCAAGGAGCTGGATCAGATGAAGGATCGCTTCATGCAGAGCATGTCGCATGATATGCGCTCGCCGCTGGCGGTGATGCAAAGCTCGCTGCACCATGCCAAGAAGACGCTGGACAAGGGCGCAGTAGACATAAAGGAAGACCTCGAGGATATGGAGCAGGCGGTTCAGGACCTGCTCAAGTTCGTCAATAATATTCTCGATTTGGCCAAGCTCCAGGCCGACCGGGTGGAGTTCAGCATCGTGCCGGTCAAGGTTACCACGATGCTGGACCGGACGCGCCTGTCCTTCCGTCGGCTGGCCGAACAGCGCAAGATTTCGCTCAAAGTGGAAACCGCGGAGAAACTGCCCAAGGTGCGGGCCGATCATGAGTATATTCACCATGTGGTATCGAACTTGGTGATGAACGCGATCAAGTTCACTCCCGAAGGCGGGTCCATTCGAGTATCCGCCAGCGATGAGGGCGGCATGGCGCGGATTACGGTGCGCGATACCGGCCATGGGATTCCCCAGGATCGGCTCGACAGCGTGTTCGGCCGCTTCGAGCAGGTGAGCGAGGCGCGCAAGAAGAGCTCCGGCGGGCCGGGAACCGGGCTCGGGTTGTCCATCGCCAAGGAAATCGTCGAGCGGCATGGCGGGCGAATCGGCGTCGAATCCGAACTCAACAAGGGATCGGCGTTCTTTTTTACGCTGCCGTACGCCTAGCCATGAAGCCGAAGATCCTCATCGTCGATGAAGAGCGGGCGGGCGGCGAAGCGGCCGCGGCGCTGGAGGCGGCCGGCTGCCGCGCCCAGACGGTCGCGACGGGTGAAAAAGCCGTCGGTCTGCTGGCTTCTTTCAAACCCGACGTGCTGATTACTGAGATCGAGCTGCCCGGCATTTCGGGCTTTGCCCTGCTCGATGTCGTGGGGGGCGAGAAGGCGGCGGAGGGCACGCGGACGATGGTGGTCACCTCTGATCCCGGCCGCGATATCGTGGCCCGCGCCTTCGAGAAGGGCGCCGAGGATTTTTTGGTCAAGCCCTTCGACATCCGCGAGCTGGTAGCGCGAGTCGAGGTTCTGCTGCGCCGAATGCGCCGGGAGCCCGTAAGCGAGCACATCCGCTGGGGGACGCTGTCGTTGGATGCGAACTCACGGCGCGCCTTCGTGGGCAAGCAGGCGGTGCGCCTGACCAAAGTGGAGTTCGGGGTGCTGCTGCTGCTGGTGCAGAAGGCGGGCCGCATCCTGCCCCGCGACTATCTGCTGCGGTACCTGTGGGGAGGCGCCGCTCAGGGGCGGACGCGCACGGTGGATATGCATGTCGCCAATATCCGGCGCAAGCTCGGCAAGCTGGGCCGGTCGATCGAGACGATCAAGGGCGTCGGCTACCTGCTGCCCCGCGCTTAAGCGGCTCCGAAGTCCCCGGACTGCGCTTTGGCGCCCGCTACCAGCGCGCTGAGAAAAGCCGACTTTAGGGGCGCGACGGCCAGCGCCGCCTTGAAGACGGGCGTTTTTTCCAGCACCCCGACGACGCGGCCGAGCATGCGGTGGGTCAGCTTGTCGGGGTCGGAAAACAACAGGTCGGCGAGCTTGCCGCGCTCGATCGACATCGCCACCACTTTATCGAAGACGGTCTCCGGCGTGTAAACCCGCCGCGGCCGCGGCCGCATGACGGCGCCGCCGTACTTGCAGCTCGTAGGGCATACCCCGCAGCCCAGGCAGAGGCCGCCGTCGACCACGGCCCAGCGCCGGCGCTTCCTTCCTTCGCGTTTCTCGTCGAGCCGAATGGCGCCTACGGGGCAGGCGGCGACGCATTTTCCGCAGCCATGACACTTGGCGAGGTCGACCTCCATGATCCAGTTGGAGGTGACGACGGCGTTGCGGATGTCGAAGGTCTTGATCGCCTCGATCATTCCGCAGCAGCAGCCGCAGCAGTTGCAGATATAGGTCATGCGGCGCTGGACGTTGTCGCCGATCTGCATCATGCCGGCGCCTTTGGCGTCTTCGACGATCTTGAGCGCGGCGGACTGGGTGATCTCTCTCGCCATGCCGTTGCGGATCAAGGAGTCGGCGGCGTAGTTGAGCGACAAGCAGGTCTCCTGCGGCCGCGCGCAGGCCTTGCCCAGGTGGCTCGCCTTGTGCCGGCAGGAGCAGAGAGATACGGCGACCCTGGACGCCGACTCGACGATGCGTGAGGTGCGCTCCCAGTCGAGAATCTCCGCGTGGTCGCCATCGGGCAGGGTCTCCTCGCGCACCAGGGTCCGCCCCACCTGGGTCGGACCCTGAAAGACGGCGCGCGCGAAGCGGTCGTCCTGGCGCATGTACTCGTCGAAGAGCTTGGCCAGCTCCCGCTGCGGGATGTCGGGACGGGCGCGCATGAAGGTGAATTCGAAAAAGCCGATCACCACGGGCGGGAGCATGAAATAGCGCGTCCCGCCATGCTCCATATCCAGAACCAGGCCGCGGCGCGCCATGTCGGTGAGGCGGGCGTCGAGCTCCGGCGGCGGGACTTTAAGCTTGCGCGCCAGAACCTCGAGCGTGGTCGGGCTGCCCGGAATGCGCCAGGCGAACTTGGCGTCATCGGGAGAGAACAGGAGGCGCAGGATCTTGAGGAGCGCCGGATGGTCGGGGGCTCCCGTCGGCATGCGGTCAAGCCGCTCGCGCAGCAGGCGGTAATCGCGGTCGGAGGTCAGGTGGTGGCCCATGTCATTTGCTCTGCGGTCTTGCGGCGGCTCATCTGATGCTTGTCGGTCGGGAAAGTGGTTTTTTCATGTGCGGCGAGATGGATGATTTTAGCATGTCTCGATCGAGCGCTGGATTTTCGCCGCGATTCGCCGGTGCGGATGACCATGGCGCGTCTTGAGCTTGTAATACAGCGCTGAGACCGCGCCGGTTCGCCGACTTGGCCCGGGCCCAGTTGATTTTGCTGGAATTATCAGCTCAATTTTTATGATTTTTGCAGCAGCTCGGCGGCGGAACAAGCCGGCTGTTAGTGCCGACCTGCGCCGTCCGAAAAGCTAGAATGTCGGCATGGGCGCTATATTGGTCCTCGCATCGTTGCTCTGTGCCGTTTCCGTTTCAGCGGCGGACAAGCCGCTCGACGCCAAGGCGCTCATTAAGGATATCGAGACCGCGGCGCGCGGCAAGACCTCGCATGCGGTCGCGGCGATGCGCATCAAGACCGAGTACTGGGAGCGTGAGCTCAAGATGGAGATGTGGGGCGAGGGGCGCGAAAAGTTTCTCGCCGTGATCCGGGAACCGAAGAAGGAGCGCGGTACCGCGACCTTGAAGCGCGACGATGAGGTGTGGAACTTCCTGCCCAAAATCGACCGGCTGATCAAGGTCCCGTCTTCGCTCATGGGCGACAGCTGGATGGGCTCGCATATCACCAACGATGACCTGGTCAAGGAGGACAAGATCGAGGAGCTCTTCGACTTGGAGATCGTGTCGCATGAGGGTTCGATCGTTGTGATCGGGGCGACTCCCAAGCCGGACGCGGCCGTCGTCTGGGGGCGGATCGTCTATCGCGCGGACCTCGAGCGCCGCGTCGCGCTGAGCGTCGACTACTTCGACGAGGACGGCGCGAAGATCCGGACCATGGTTTTCGATAAGGTGGAGAAGATCGCGGGCCGCTTCGTGCCGCTGCGCATGCGCATTCAGCCGGTCGAGGACGAAGGGGAGTTTACGGAGATCGTCTATGATACGCTGCAGCTCGATGTGCCCCTTAAGGCGGGGCTGTTTTCCGTCCGCTCGCTGAGGAAAAAGCATTGAGGCTCTTCGCGCTGCTTGCCTTCCGCAACTTGTGGCGCCAGCCCTCGCGTACCGGATTGACCATCGCCGCCATGGCTTGCGGCACGGGGCTGCTCATCGTCTCGCTCGGCCTCATGTACGGCATGCTTTGGGACATGGTGGCGGGTGCGACGGAGAACTATCACGGCCATGCCGTGATCACCGCCGACCGCTATCTCGAACGGCGCCGAATTCAGCTGACGCTGCCGGAAGACCGGCCGCCGCAGCGCGTGCTGTCCGCTCCCGAAGTTCTCGCCCATAGCGCGCGGGTGCACGGCTTCGCCCTGCTCAGCGCGGGCGACGGCAAGACTTCGCGCACCCAGCCGGCGGAGCTCCTCGGTATCGACCCGGCGGGCGAACGCGGCGTCAGCCGTCTGCCCAAGCGCGTGGCCGAGGGACGCTTTTTGCTGGGGCTTTCGGGCAAGGAGATGGTCTTGGGCAAGGGGCTCACGCAGCGTATCGGCGCGGAGATCGGGTCGAAGATCGCGGTCATGGGGCAGGCCGCCGACGGCTCGATCGCTGCCGAGCTCTTTACCATGGTCGGCATCCTGGATTCGGGAGATCAAATCCGCGACGCGTCATTGGCGCTGGTGGGGCGACGGGATCTGCAGGAGCTGCTGGTGCTCGAAGGGCGGGTGCATGAATGGGTGCTGGCGCTAAATGCGCCGCTGGCCGCGAATTCGTGGGCCGCGGGGAAGCATATCGCGGGTGCGGAAGTGTCCTCCTGGCATCGGTTTTTGCCGCAGATGGCCGAGATGCTGGAGCTGATCGGCGTCTACCGGGCGATCTACGCTTTTGTTTTCTACTTCGCGGTGCTCCTGGTCACGATGAATACCATGTATATGGCGCTGCTTGAGCGCGAGCGCGAGTTCGCTGTTATGGGTGCCGCCGGCCTGCAGCCGGTCCGGCTGGCGAGTCTGCTGATGCTGGAGGCGCTGATGCTGAGCATCGTCGCCGCCGGGCTGGGAGGGGCGCTGGGCGCCGCGGGGAGCTTCTACCTGGAGGCGCATCCGCTTGATTTTCGCGGGAGCTTCTCTACTCTGTCCTGGGTGGGCGCTTCGATAGAACCGGTATTCCGCGCCTCGCCGACCTGGGACGGCATCTTCTGGCCGATGGGCATGACCGTGCTGCTGGGATTTTTCGTCGCCCTGCTCCCGGCGTGGAAGCTGTATCGGATGCGTCCCGTCGATATTCTGCGGGAGGTGTGATGCTCTGGCTCAAGTTCGGCTGGCGCAACCTTTGGCGGTCGCCGCGGCGCACCGTCATCGAAATCACCTCGATCTCCGGAGCGGTGTTTCTCTGCATGTGGACGGTCAGCATGCAGTCCGGGATGTACCCGAAGATGATCGAAGAGGGCACGCGCATGGGCTCGGGCCATATCGGCTTCTACCAGAAGGACTACCTCGAGCTGCGGCGGGCGGCGCTGACCTTCCCGATTGCCGAGCTTATGGAAAAGCTCGCGGCTGAAGAAGGTGTTAAAGGGGTTTTTGCCCGTGTTCACCTGCCGGGGCTGGCGCGTTCGAGCCGCGACAGCCGCGGCGCCGCTATGCTGGGCCTGGATCTGGAGCGCGAGAAAGGTACGAATCCGCTGCTTAAGGACAAGCACCTGGCGGCGGGACGCTGGCCCAAGAATAACAGCTTCAAAGAGGCGGTGATGGGCGCGGGGCTCGCCAACGAGCTGGGACTCAAGCTGAATCGCAAGTTCGTCTGGATGACTCAGGACAAGAACGGCGAGATGGTCAGCCGGCTTTTCCGTGTATGCGGCTTCATCAAGACCGGCATCCCCGATATCGACAAAGGGTTGGTTTTGGTCGCGCGACCCGCGGCGGCCGGTATTCTCGGCGCGCCCGGGCACGCCCATGAGGTCGCGGTGCTGCTCGCCGACTACCGGCAAGTGAAGTCCTTTCTGCCGCGTGCGGAGCTGCTGGCCAGCAGCATGCCGCACGTCGACGCGGTCACGTGGCAGGCGGCCATGCCGCAAATTGCCGACGCCATCCGCCTGGACCGCGCGAGCGGCTATATCTTTCTTTCGCTGCTGATGCTCATCGTCGGTATCGGCACGGCCAATACTATGCTTATGAGCATCCTCGAGCGGGTGCGCGAGTTCGGCGTGGTGCGCAGCCTGGGGCTCGACAGGAAAAGCGTCGTGCGTATGATTCTGGCCGAGGGCTTCGTGCTGGGGCTGACGGGTTCGGCGTTCGGCATCGCCGCGGGCTCGCTGCTGATTCTTTACCAGTCCCGCTACGGCTTCGACCTGACCGGTCTCATGGGGGAGAAGGGGCAGGAGTTCGCCGGCGTGCTCATTGAACCGATCCTTTATCCGGCCTGGGACTGGCCGCGCGTGGCCGCGATCGCGGCGATCATGTGCTTGATCGCGCTGACGGCTTCGATTTACCCGACGTTGCGCGCCCTCGGCGTTCGTCCGGCCGAGGCGATGAGGAGATACTGATGGCAGCGGAAAAAGAAGAGGTCATCCGCGTTGCAGGCGCGGCCAAGCACTTCCAAAGCGGCGATCACGTCGTGCGCGCCGTGGACGGGGTGGATCTGACGCTCAAGCGCGGGGAATTCGCGGCCTTGGCTGGCCCGTCGGGAAGCGGCAAAACCACCTTGCTTAATCTTATTGGAGGACTCGACCGGCCCGATCAAGGAGAGATCGTGATCGATGGTCGGGAGACCTCGAAACTGTCCGATAATGAGCTGACGCGGCTGCGGCTGCACCGCATCGGCTTTGTCTTTCAGGCCTATAATCTCATCCCGGTGCTTTCAGCTTACGAGAACGTGCAGTTCATCCTGCAGATTCAGGGCGCTCCCGAGGCGGAGCATGCGGGGCGCATCGCGCCGATCTTCAAAGAGCTGGGGATCGATGAGCTGCAGGGACGGCGGCCGACCCAGCTCTCGGGCGGTCAGCAGCAGCGGGTGGCGGTGGCGCGTGCGGTGGTGGGGACGCCGGCGATCGTGCTGGCCGACGAGCCGACCGCGAACCTTGATTCCGCGACCGCCCGCGGGCTGATGGACCTCATGAAGCGTCTCAACCAGGAGCAGCGAGTGACTTTCCTGTTCAGCTCCCACGATCCCATGGTCCTCGGACGGGCGCGACGCGTGATCCGGATGCGGGACGGAAAGATCGTCGATGAAGAGAGGCACTAGTCTTCTTGTCCTGCTGCTGTCCGCCGCCTCGGCGCGGGCGGAAATCGTTCCCGGCATCGCCTTCCGGGAGAATTTGCTTTATTTGGCCGCTCCGCGGCTGACGGCTCCGGGTCTCCCGAACAAAGCCTATTGGCTGTCGGCGACTTTCGTGCGGCCGACCCTCGAGGCGACCTATGCGGAGTGGAATGTCGACGCGGCGCTTGAGCTCGCGACGCTGGCCAACTCGGCGGGCGTGCGGGATATCGGACGGGCTCAGGCGGGCGGCAGCGCCTTCGCCCGGGGCGATATCCTGGAATGGTGGGAGCTGACCGCGGAGCCGGTCCGCGAGCCGGACAAGAATGTGCGCCTGCGGGCGGAGCGCTTGAAGGTCTCGCGCAGCTTCGGCGCTTTCGACGTGGACCTCGGGCGCCAGCCGGTCTCGCTCGGCACATCGCATTTCGTCGGCGTGCTGGACGTGCTGGCGCCGTTTCCTCCCGGCGACTTGGATGCCACGTATAAGCCCGGAATCGACGCCGCCCGTATTCGCACCTCCATCGGCGAGGAAGGGGAGATCGAGGGTATCGGTGCGGGCGCCTATCGCGCGCGCGATGCGGCGGGCATCCTGCGTCTGCGCCATCCGGTGCGCAGCGTGGATGTCGAGCTCGTCGGCGGGCGCTTTCGCGGCCATCACTTCGGCGGCGCCGGCTGGGAGGGGGACATCGAGCCCTTCGCCGTGTGGGGCGAGGCGGCGCTTTTCGATCATCCCGGCAGCCCGAAGTTCTCGGGTGTCGGCGGTGCGGACTATAAGCTGGCCGAGAATACCACGCTCGGCCTCGGCTACCTATACCAGGCTTTCGGCGCGCGTCGGGCATCCGAGCTGGCCGCTGTCGCGCTGGACGCGCCCTACCGCGAGGGCTGGGCATTCCTGGGCGGGCGTCAATACGCGGTGCTGGCGGCGCATGCTGAGCCGCATCCTCTGATTCATATCAACCTGTCGGGAATAGTCAGCCTGACCGATGGCTCTACCTTGTGGCAGCCGCGCCTGACTTGGAATGCCGCCGACGAGGCGGACGTCAGTTTCTACGGCTGGATCGCGACCGGGCGGGCGCCGGAGGGACTGATCCTGCGCTCCGAGTTCGGCTCCATGGCCGACGGCGCCGGTATGTACTGCCGGGTGTTTTTCTAGGCCGACAAAAAGCCGCCCGTTCCGGGAACGGGCGGCTTATTGATATCGTCTAAGGCGAATGCTTACTCGACGCTGGCGGTCAGCAGGGCCTTGATCTCCGCTCCTTCGTATGTGACCTTCTCCGTTTCGCGGTAGTCCTGCCACTTGTCGTTGGAGATTTGCCCCACCCGCTTGAAGCGCCACTTGACGTAGTACTCCTTGCCGGGCTTGAGGTCGCCGCTCAGTTCCTGCGCGTAATCCGCGAAGTTGACGCGGTGGACTTCGGCCGCCGGGATCGTGATCTCCGTTTTCAGCGCCGTCGAGTCGAACCAGTTCTTGTAGTAGCGTACGAGCCGGACCTCAACGGTCACTTTCTCGCCCTCATAGAACTCGATCCAGCGGTCTTTCAGCTGCAGCGAGAAGCTCCCGGTTTCCTGGTCGAAGCCGAAGGCGGCCTGAATCCCGTTCGGATCGGGGTTGGCGCGGTTCTTGCTGAGCGCGCGCGCGAGCACTGTGTCGCCGTTCCAGCCGGGAACGTCGAGCGAGTACTTGTGCGAGGCGTCGACCACGTGGGCGCTGAGCCATTGGCCCTGGAGACAGACCTGGAATATGTCGCGCTCCCAGGGGAGCATCTCGCCGCGTCCCGATACCTCGATGCGGGCCTGGCGGCGCTCGGTGCTGACCCAGCGCTCATGGCACTCGCGGCTCTTCGCGTTATAGCTGTGGTTCGGGCGGCGGTCGCCTATGCGGTCGCCTTTGCGCGGGTGCGGGCGGGGGTGCCGGGGTGCGTCCGGGATGTTGTAGCAGATCTCCTCGTAGATGCGGCTTTCCAGGCTGATGCGCTCCGAGGTCATCGGATCGCCCGGGCGGAAGGAGACGGTGGCGCAGTCACGCTCTTCGCGGCGGAAAAGCGGCCGTGCCTCGAACTTGCTATTGACGCCGGCGGCCTTAACTTCCTTCTTCGCTTCTTTGACTAGCCCCGAAACGTCGACCCCTTGGTCGAAATTGAGGTTATGCTCCAGCGCATCGGCGGCCGGCGCGCCGAGCATCGCTGCGGCGAGTATCATGCCTATTAGTTTCATGTCTGCTATCCCCCTGGGTTTTCCGCAGCGGACTAAAGGTCCTAGTTGCGGCTGGGTCCTGCGGCCCTATTGTAACGGCACTCATGGGGCAAGACATAGAAGCGATAGGCCCACCCCGATATGGGATAAAGGACCCATAATCCTGCCTCTCGCTTTCGGCGGGACAATGAATCTGTAACACGGCTGCCCCATAATAATCGTGAGGACACCATGAATGCGATGCTAGCTGGATTTGTAACCTACGGAGCGTCCGAACCCTTGGGGCTGCCGGATGAGTATGGTCTCTGCTGCGTTATCGCGGGGACCATCATCATTACCATCGCGGCCCGCCTGCTGCCGAAAACGGCAAGGGTAGAGGATGTCGCCCGGGTCGCGGCGCAGAAATAGCCGACAGCCCCGTCCTAACAGAACTCCTTAAGGAATTCCTTAAGGAGGTTAACTGGCGGGTCGAGGTCGAGGAAGCGCGCCGCCGTCGATTCGTAGCCTAATTTCCCTCCGCTTTTTTCGTGCATCCCCACGTAAAAGTCGTAGCGCTCCTTGTTGGTCCGGCTGTCGAGTTCGGGGTGGAACTGGGTGCAGTAGGCCGGACCGCCGCCGATGCGGAAAGCCTGGTGCTCTACGAGCTCGCTCTCCGCCAGGCGGACGGCGTTCCCCGGCGCGCGCGCGACGCGGTCGACGTGGCCGAGATGGGCATGGAAGGAGGGGGGCAGTTTGCCGAACAGCGGGTCCTGTGCCCCCTCCGGCGTCAGGCGAATCTCGAATGTGCCGACCTCGCGGCAGGCCCGATCCTCGACCACTTCGCCGCCAAGTGCGGCGGCTACGATATGAAAGCCCATGCAGGAGCCGAAAAAAGGCACCTGCCGGTTGAGGACCTCCAGTACAAAATCCTGTGTTTTCCGGTGGTGGGCAAAGGGCTTGGTCGCCATGGAATAGTCCCCGGCTCCTCCGACCATGACGGCGTCAAAGTCCCGCCAGGCGCCTGGCGCGGGTGCGGCGAGAACCGCATTATGGGCGATGATCCGCTCCGGGGCAACACCGCACATCTTGGCGAAGCAGTCGTGCTCATGGCCGGCCATCGGGTCATCGGCATTGCGGATTTGCAGGAGAAGAATATGGGGAGCCATGGCCGATGTATACTTCTATTTCCGCTGCCGGGGCAATAGAGGGCATTCATCTTCCTGGGCCCTCCGGGCATGTATTTAACATCGCGCGCGCGGCGCGTCCTTGGGTGCCGAATCGCGCGGAAAAAATATCGGCCCAGCAGGCCTATGGGCGATAGATGTTTTCTCGTCGAGGCGGTGGCTGCGCGCGCGGGCCCTAGTCGCGCCATGTGGGCCCAAGGGCCCAGGTAGTATACTGGGCCCAAGGGCCCAGCGGGCTGGGCCCTACGCTTCTTGTGGGTTTTCTGGAGCGGAGTATAATCATAGCGTACCCTGTAATCCTTAAAATTGGTTAAGGAGTATCCACCCCCGGCCGGAACCGGGGTGACCAGGGGAAACAGATGAGTCGTTTCACTGTTTCCCCTGGTCATTTTTTTAGGGACGAGACGGAGGACGAACGAGAATGCGGAAAAACAAGCTCAAGCAGCCCCGCTGGACTCTCAAATTTCTCATCAAGCGCTACGGCATGCTGATCGCTCCGCTATGCATCTGGGCATATGTGATGCTGGCGATCCTAATGTCCGCGCCGACCATTAATGCCGCGGAACCCCCCGTCACCGGCACCTTTATCGAGCAGTACGGGCGCGCCTACGGGCTGTCGACCGACGGCCGCGGCGGCATCTTCTATAAGAAAGAGGGAGTTCGCGAGGCTTTGGCTTTTCAGCCTAAGATGCTCAACGGCGCGGTTCTCGACCGGCTGCACCTGCTCACGGCGAAGATCGCGGAGCAGAATCCGGACGAGGCTCTGGTCCCGGTGCTGCAGACCTTGCTGCGGCCGACCTTGGGTGAAGTGAACCGCCTTAACGGCAAGCTCCTTTATGTGAAGAAGGACGGCGTCCTCCAGCTGACGCAGTTCGGCCGCAATATGCTGATGGACCTGCTGACCGCGCAGGATGGGGTCAACTTTCAAGGGCCGGTGCCGGCGTCGCAGGATGGACTGCCCAAGGTCCGCCGGGAGTCGGTGCTGGAGCGCCTTAAGAAGGAAGGCCAGCTGCTGCATCTGGCCGAGCAGGCGCGGAGCGCCGGCGGCGAGGTGTTTGATGCGGGAAATGCCGCACCGCAGCAGCTTGTCTATCCTATGGAAGCCTACGGTAAGTGGCGTAAGCTCGAGAAGGGCAAGGCGGGCGACGTCTACATCGATCCCGAGACCGGAAATATGCGGCTTATCGTTTCCGCGAAGAATGCGGTAGTCTCTGATCGCTTCAAAGTGCTCGACGGCGAGGAGAACGGCATCTACGAAGAGACCGGTTTGGACGAGAAGCTGATCGCCGCGCATGGCGGGAAAATCGTTCGCGCCATCGACAACCTCGTTGAGGTGGATATCTCGAAGGAGCAGGCGGCCGAGCTCGGCCGGGCTCTCGAGGAGCGCGGCGTCCACAGCCAGCCCAATCTGGCCGTGGCCATGGCGAATGCCGGCCGCGAGATCGCCAAGCAGCGCTTTCCGTTCGCCGGCCTCCTGCCTTTCGGCAAAAACCTGCTCAAGCGTCTGACGGGCGGCGAGTACAGGATCCAGTCGGACGTCGCCAAGAACCTGCTGCAGGTCGACAAGATGTGGGAAAAGGGCATGGAGGGCGAAGGGACCGTGGTCGGCATCATCGACACCGGTCTCGATACCAAGCACCCCGACTTCAAGGACCGGGTGCTGACCTATGTCGACCTGGTCCAGGGCGGCGTCGATGCCGTGGGCCATGGGACGCACTGCGCCGGCGCGGTCGGCGGCGACGGCAAAGCCTCCGGCGGCAAGTACAAGGGCATGGCGCCGAAAACCAAGTTCGTGATCATCCAGGTGTTCAATTCCTGGGGCATGGGAGCCTCGGAGATGTCGCTCCTGGCGGCGATGAAGATCGCCAGTTCCCTGCCCAAGAACATCCGGCCCGACGTCCTCAGCATGAGCCTCGGCATCGCCGGCCCGGGCGGCCATAACCTGCATTCCACCAGCCTGCTGTCGAACTACATGATGCTGCGCAATAAAGTGTTCCTCTCCATCGCGGCGGGCAACAGCGGCCCGGAGAAGTATACGGTCGGCGCGCCGGGCAACGCCAAGCATGCCTTGACCGTGACCGGTACGGACAAGCACAAGGAGATTCCCTTCTTCCCGTCGCGCGGCCCGATTACCAACTGGCCGTTCAAGGAGTACAACAAGCCCGACCTCGCCACCATCGCCGGCGGCGTTACGCGCGGCAATAAGTGCCCCTACGCCCCGGAAGGCTTGATCGCGGCCAAAAGCGGCGACGAGAAATTCCCGCAGTCAGGCGGGGATGCCTGCGACGCGCCGGGCAATCCCTACTACCGTTACATGTCCGGCACCTCGATGGCGACTCCTCTCGCCTCGGGGATCGCCGCCGACGTGATCGGCTACCTAAAAGCCAACGGTATCCCCTACACCGCGTCGGAGGTCAAAGCGCTCCTCATGGAGACCGCCGACGATCTCGGGCGTCCAGCCTATGAGCAGGGGGCCGGCTTCGTCAACGGCGAGCGGCTGGCCAAGGCTCTGGAAGAGCGGGTCAAGGCCGGTGCCGTCGCCGGCAACGTCGCGCTGATGGTAGCGCGCGACCTGACCGGGTTCCAGAAGTGGTACCTGGAAAAGCATAAAAGCATCGTAATGACCCAGGCGGGTCTGCTGGACACCAGAACCAACCACCTGGTCCATAACGACGCGGAAGTCGACGCGCTGCGTCAAACGGTAAAGGACGAGTACGCGAGCAAGCCGCTCCTGGAGCGCATCAAGATCAGGCTGGCGTTCGCGCGGAGGAGCAAGTAATGCAAGTCAAAACGTGCGGAGAAAAGTACATGAGAGATGCCATGAAGCGGGCGGCGCTGCCGTTCTGTCTCGCCGTAATTATGCCGCATGGCGCATCCGCCGCAGCGATGCAGGCGATGCGCGGCAACGCCCATGAGGCGATTGCCGCCTTGCAGGTTGGGCTTAAGGACGGCGCATCGCTTGAAGACTCCTCCGGTGCCGGATTCAAGGCGCAGCAGGCGCTTTTGGGCCGCGGTTCGGGCGGCGTTTCCGTATGCGGCGCGGCCTGCGTCGCGGCGGCGGAGAAGGCATCCGCCGAGAACGTCCCGGCGCTGACGGCCGAAGAGTATGCTCCGGAGCACCTGCGGCCGGCGACGGCTGTTCCGCCGCCGGCGGTCCAGCCTGAGAAGCCCTCGGGCGCCGTGACGACGCTCTTGCGCAAGGCCGCCGGCTTTGCCGGCAAGACCGTGGACCGGATCTCCAAGATGAACAAGGCGGGGAAGGTCGCTTTGCTTGTCGGCTTGCTGGTGGTGGAGGCGGCGGTTATTATCTGGCCGACCCCGGCCATCACCGTCGCGGTGACCGGGCTGGGCGTGCTCGGGCTCTTCGGCACCGTCCGCGAACTTATCGGCATGTTTCGCCGGGGGCGCCTGTGAGCCTGAAAACGGTTCTATTTTTTCTGTTCGCGGTCCGCTTCGGCTTGAGCAGCGCCGCGCAGGCCGCGGTGCCGAACTCGCTGCACCACGGGCTCGCGGCCAAGGAAGTCCTGAGCATCGAGGCGCTCGCTCCGGCCGGCACGGCCGAGGGGATGTACCATTCGGGCTTTAAGGCGCAGCAGATCATGCAGGGCCTGCAGACCGGCGACCGGCCGGCGGTCCGTGCCGAGAGGGCGGCTGAGAGCGAGCAGGGCGTCCCTCCGGCGGAGATCGCCCAGAAGGTCAAGGGTTTGAAAACCGGCGACGTCCCGCTGCCGGGGCGGGCCGACGGCAAGCCGCCGGCGGAGAAGGGCAAGCTGGACAAGGTCCTCAAGTTCGTGCAGAAGTGGCTGCCCATCGCCATGCTGGTCTACGGCTCGGTCAATATGATCATCAATCCGATCGGTGCCGCCTCCGGCGCGCTGCGGATGGCGGCGGTGATCGCCGCCGTCGGCACCGCCATGCTGCTCTATAAAACGATAAAGAAGAAGGGGTAGTCGGGATGGGAAATCGCGATCTGCATGTACATCTGGCGATCTGGGCCGTCGCGCTGGCGTTCTTGACGCGGCTGGCCGCCGCCGAGACGCCGAGCTTCGACCAGGGCGTGGACGCCGCCGCCGTTATTGAACAAGCGAAGCTCGAGGTCCGGTCGGGACACCGCCGCGGCGCTCCGGGGCTGGGCTACGGGCGCCCGGTCAGCACCGGCTGGGAGACCGACTGCCGCGTCATTTCCTTCCGTCCTCAGGACGCGCTGGTCGTGGATAATATCCTGCTCGAAAGCGTTCGTTATGAGGAAGTCTGCCGCCGCGGTCCTGACGGCCGTCGGCGTTGCCGCCGGGAGCGGACCGGCAGCGAGCGCCGCCGGGTGCGCTTTGAGATCAGCGGCCGCGGCGCGATGCTGCCGTGGGAGAAGGATATCTTCCGCGTCTGCCTCGACGGCTACCACTTATGGGCGCGGACGATCGAGGCCTCTTACGCCTACGAGATGCGGGCCGGCTGGGAGAATAAGGTCGTCGCGGTGGCGGGCGGCAAAGTTCCCACTGAGCCGGATCCCGACGGGCTCTATCCGGGCGGCTTCCAGCTTGATCTGGAGAAGGAGAATTTCGAACTCTTCCTCAAAGATCGCTGGGCCCAGCACTATACCGGCGACGAGGTCGTGCTGCGGCTGGAGCTCAAGGAGCATGTCCCGCTGTGGATTGATCAGACCGTCATTAAGAAGAGTATCGCGCTGCCCGCAGCCGATATGTACACGATCCGCTTCGCGGATTTCGCGGCCGAATTCGCGCGCGAGCTCCAACCGGGCAGGCAGTATTACGTGAAATGGGGCTTCCAGCGCATGGGCCACGTATCCCGGCCGACCTGGCAGGGGGACTGGAAGACGGCGAGGGTCAAGCATGCGCGCAAGCCCGCGCAGGAATCGGGGGCGCTTAGCTCCGGCTTCTTTCGCCGCTAGATTTACCCAACCACCACCACCTAACAAGCGCACCCCTTTATGGGGTGCGCTTTGTTTTTAACGACCCGGTCTTTGGTCCTATAAATGAACGGGCCATATTTTTCCGTTTAGCGTGCTTTTTGGCCCAACCGCTTCCGCGGTATTCCGGCTAAGCTGAAGGTATGAGACGCCTAATAGCTTCCACGCTCGCCGCCGCCGTAATTCTCGCCGCCCCGGGGCCGGCCGCCCATGCGGTCGTCGCCAAGGCCGTTGTTTCGGCTAACGCCGTATCCGGGGTGGGACAGGTCGGAGCCGGGGGTGCGGCGGTTGGGCTTAATGGCAAGGCCGGTCTTGATCTGACGCAAATCGGGACGTCATTTTCCTTAAAGAGTACCTTGCCCACCGCCTCGTTCAAGGGGCTGAACGTTCTAAAGACCGCTGAGGGGGGGATTTCGGCCGTCAAGTCCGTCGGCATCGTGGCGCATGATTCTGTAGAGACTTCGGTTTCCCCCAGCGCTTCCGTATCCGTTGTCGCTCCCAAGCAGGATGCTGCCAAGAAGACCGCCATGGGCCGCCTTTCGGCCGCCGTCTCCGGCATACCGCACCTCCTGGGGCTCAAGGGTTCTTCACTCAAGGCCGCGTCCGGACAAACTTTCGATAATGCCGGCCGGCATTCCGGGACGGCCGTCGCCGCGTCCGCCGACAGTATCGGGCATGCCCGCTCGGGGCTTAAAGCCGCCGGCAAGTCTAATGTCGCCGCGGATGTTCCCGGCGTGGAAGATGTCGCCGGACGGGCGGAGACGCCCGCCCCGAAGCAGAAGGTTTGGCGCGCCATCCGCATCGGGGCGCTGACGGCCATTATTATGCTCGCTGCGGACACCATTATCATGGGGGTCGCCACGCATTTCGGCTACGTCTTCCATCCGAGCTACGAGATGCCGGCGCTGACCGATCCCGCGGCCTTCGCTGCCCTGGGAGATACGGCGGCGATGATTCTGTCCAAGGTGCAGGAAGTTTTCATGGGGGCGTTCGTCGCACCGTTTAACGAAGAGGTATATTTCCGCGCCGGCGTCATGGGGCTGGCCGCCCTCGGCGCCACGAGGACGCTCAACGGAGCCGTCAAACTGCTGACCAAGATCAAACCGAGCCTCGCCAAGCTCCGGGCGTGGATCACTCCGGCGGCGTTCGGCATCGCCGCTACCGAAGCGGCGCTGTTTTTCGCCTTCCTGCATGAGATGTCGGATCCGATCCTTATCACCATTCGCATTATCCAGGCACTGCTGATGTCTTATCTGTACGTGCGCGAGGGTTTGGTCTCAGGCATGGTGCACCACGGGGTGTTCAACGGCCTGGCGATCCTGACGCTGCCCTTTATCTACGCCACAGTCGGCGGGACGACGACGATCTTGACCGGCCCGGCGCTGCTGATCGGAGCGCTGCTGGCCGCCGCCGCCTATTTGATCTGGAAGTTCACGCGCAAGACGGCGCGCGCGGAAGCGCGCGAGCTGCGCGCCGGGACCCTCGCTCCTTACCGTCTGAGCGCGCGCAGCAGCACCTGGCTCGGCCGCGTCGGCTGGGGAGCGGTCGCGCTTCTTGCCGGGCTGGCGATGATCCAGCCGGCCGCCGCGGGCATGGTGATGCTGGGCTCGATGGCGGCGCAGATGGCGCCGGCGGCGCTGGCGCTCACCGCTTACGGCTTCCTGATGAAGAATCTGGAGCGGCGTCAAGGCGCCGCGGCGGTCGACGCAATCCGCAACCCGCAGGCCTGGTTCCCCATGGGCAACCGCGTTGGCGCCTGGGTCGGCGGAGCCTTCGGTGCGATATATCTCGGCGTCATCGCCGCATCGTTCCTGCTGCAGGGTGTGATGGCGGCTCTCGCCGGCGCCTCGCTGACGACGATCACCGTCGTCGCCGCCGCGATTCCGGGGGCGATCTTGGCGGGGATCCTCGCCTACCGCTGGTTCGCCCGCAAGCGCGGGATCTCTCCCTGGGTCTATCTTGCCCAGTACTTCTTTGCGACCATGGCGGCGATGATGGCCGCCATGCCCTGGCTGGCCCCGATGCTGATGAAGGTGCAGGAAACGATCGCCGCTTCCGGCATCAACGGGACCATGATCATGCCCGCCGTCGCCTCGCTCGCCTGGATGATGCCGCTGTTCGTCATTCTCGCCGCCGGGATGACCTGGATCGCGCGCCGCATCATGCGCAGCGGCGTCCCGTCGAAGCCGGCTGAGTAGGCCGCTGCGTTCTGGACGTCCTGTTGAGCCGGAACGATGAGGGAAGCGGCTAGCGGAATTCCAAGAAAGGGAGAGGCGCGGCTACTTATGCCAAAACCAAGTCTCGTAGACGAAGGCGCCTTCCGCCTGCAGCTTCTTCTTCACCTCGACGACATCGGTCTTCGCCGGCGGCTTGATCTTCCGGCTGTCCAGTTTCTTGCGCACTCCGGCCACGCCCATCTTCTTGAAGCCGATGGCGGAGTCGAGATCCTTGCGCGCCAGGCTGACCGCGCGCTCGCCCTCGAACTCCGCGATCTTATTGGGCGCGGCTAGGATATAGAAGTATTCCTTGCCGGTGGTGTCGTCGAGAAACAGGACCTCCTCGTTGCTGGGGACCCATAGCGCGGTCCCCGCCGCCACGGGGTTGGCGGCGGTGTTGAAATCCGCGTTGGGAAAGAGCCGGTAGGACTTATTGAGCGCATCCACCTGATAGATGTAAATGAAGCTGGTATCGCTGGGCTTTAAATAGACGGCGTAACCGTCGCCGGACTTTAGGACGCTGCCGTCGCTCAGCGCCTGCATCTTCTTGTCGGCGTCCTCATAGTAGAAGCCGATATCCACGGACAGTTTAATGTTCTTCTCGGCGGATATCCTTTCGTATTCCTCCTTGGGAATCTTCAGCAGCACCGACGCCTGGTAGCGGTTCTTTTTCCGCCGCACGTACCAATTTTCTGCGATGGCGCCTTTTACGACGGCTTTGATCCGTATCTGGCTGCTGCTCTCGATATCGGTCTTCTCGCTGACCTTGCCCTCGGCACTGGAGTAAGCCTCGTAGATTCTGTTGAGCGAATCGATGTCCGTTTTGCAGTAACGGACGAATTCCCGCGTCGCCTCGGCCATCGCCTCATCGCGGGCTGCCCGCTCGTCCTGTTGCGGGCGGGAATGACCCACGGAATAGATATGCTCCTTGTCCGGGATGATCGTCTTTTCGAGCCAGTCCGGTTCCGCCGCCTGCGCCGGCGACCACGCCGCAAGCATGGCGGGCAGGAGAAGGATCGATACGCAGCGTAAAATTTTAGAACCCATTTCAGCCTTCCTCAATACGCGAGATTCAGCGCCCCATTAACACGAATGCCGACCAATAAAACGGATGCTCGTAGCCGTCGCGCCGGATGGCGCTGCGCGCCAGGCGCAGCGCCTCGGCAGGCTCCTTGCCGTCCTTCAGCCGTGCGAAAAACTCCCCGGCCAAGGCCACTGTCGCGTCCTCCGACACCGACCATAGGCTGATGAGGACATTGGCGGCCCCGGCGTACTGGAACGCCCGCCCCATTCCCATCACCCCTTCGCCCGACACGTTCTTTCCCATTCCGGTATCGCATGCCGTCAGCGCGGTCAGTTCCGCGCGCATCTTGAGCCCCATCACCGAGCCCATGGTGAGGAAGCCGTCGACTCCTTCGGCGTTGCCCACTTGATTGAGAACCAGCGCCGGCTGGCGCACATACGGCACGGCCCCGTCCAATATGCCGTGGGTACCGAAGACAATGTAACGGTAGCTCTCCAGCGGCATCTTAAGCACGGCGTCTTCCCGTGCCTCCTCGCCCGCGATCACGGCGGCCTCGTCTCCGAACAGCTCCTTGAGTCGACGCCCGATCTCGGCGGTCTTTTCCAGTCGAGGGAACATCGCGTCGACGGCGTCGCCAGGCGCCGCGGCGCGCTGTGCGCCCCGGCGCCGAGTCCCGCCGACGCCCATCTTCTTCCACTGCGCGATCGCGTTCAGCTGTTGTTTCGCGACGGCGCTCGGCGTGCGCTGCGCGAGAGCCGCGGCACGGCTATCGGCGGGAGAGAAAACCGGATCAACTACCGCGAGCGCGGCATGGGACTGCGCCCAGCCCTTATTGAGCGTGCGCAGCAGGCTCAGCGAGGTGGCAGACTGAGCGTAGCTCACGGCAAAACGGTCGCCGAGATACTTCACCCCGATGGGGAAGGGGCCGTGCTTCCCTTCGCCGATCTTTTCGACTTTGGGAAGCGAGATCGGCAGCGACTCGAAAGGAAGGACGCTAAGCGCCTCATCCGGCACGATGATCAGCCGCGCTCCGGCGGGCAGCTTTTGCAGCTCGTCCGCAAACAGCAGATCGTGAAGTTTTTTGCCGGCCGCGGCGTCGTATTTCGCCAGATCCATTGCCGAACCCGCTTCCACGAAGGCTTGGCGATATTGGTCGACCGCCTGCGCTAGCTGCCGGCGCGAAACCTTAATCCGGCGCACCTGCAAAGACTTGTCCTTGCCGCTGAGGATGAAAAGCAGCGTTTCAGTCTCCGTCACCTCGAACTCCGCCAGCGTCTCGTCGGCCGCCAGCGCGACATCCGCTATCGCGACGGGTTCTGGATATTTGACGGCAGCGTATTCCGGATGATCGGCGCGCAGCTGCTCGATGAGTTTGGCGCGCGACCGCATCAAGCCCTGCAGCTCTCGCTCAAGCTCCTGGTATCGGTCGGTTTCCTTCTTCTCATATGCCGCGTCCATTTGCGTGTAGACGAACGCGAGCTTGTTCTCCAATTCCACCTCCCGCTTGCCGACGGCGGGCGGGATGCTGGGCGCAGCCTCGCCGTGCCGGCTGGAGATCGACTCCGCCAGCAGCCGCCCGCGGGTGAACTCGGCGTAGTAGAATGCGCCCCTGTTCTCTGCCGATGTGCGCGGTGCCGTGCGGACCAGTCCTTCATAGGCTTCCAGGCGGCGGAAACCCAGATCGCTGGCGCCGAAAAAACCCGCGCGCTGCGGCCCGGTCAGCGTCGAGCGCATTCGCTCGATCAGCTCGCTCGCCTTAAGAAAATATTTGAATGCTGAGGCTCGATCATCGAGCCCTTCAAAGGCCAGCCCTAAACCCGTATAGTTGGCGAACAGCTCGACGCTTCTCCGGCGGGTTTCGGTAGTGGCAAGCGTCTCCATGAAGCTCTTTTTCGCCTGGGCAAAATCCTCCTTCGCTAGGTAGTAGCGCCCCAAACGCAGCGGCGACTGCGCGCGGGAGTAGATCGCGAAGGCTTCCTCCAGCTCTCCGCGCGCGAAATGTACGTCGCCGACCATTAGCTCCGCGTGCCAGGTGGGCGCGTCGCTCTCTTTCTGCAGCGCTATCATTTTATTGTAGTGCTCCAAAGCCTGCGCGTATTCGCCCGTATCCAAGAGGATGTTCCCAAGATTGCCAAGCGCCATGGCCTGACTGTCCTTATCGCCTATTTCCCGTGCGATTTGCAGCGCCTGCCGTTGCTGCTTTAAGGCCGCGGGATAGTCGCCGATTTTGTGATAGACGTTTCCCATGTTGATATGGACGGCTGCGACGCTGCGTTTATCACCCCGGTCGCTGTGGATCTCGAGCGCCTGCCGGAGATGCTGCAACGCCTTGGGAACGTTGCCGATGCTGACATAGGTGGTTCCGATATTGCTGAGGACCGCCCCTTTACCTTTTTTGTCGTTCATTTCGTTGTGAATGGCCAGTGCCTTCTGATACTGCTCCAGCGCAAAAGGATACTCGCCCATCGCCGATAGAACGTTCCCCATATTCATAAGCGCTATGCCCTGGCCGTGCTTATCGCCAAGGTCGCGCGCGATCCACATTGCCCGCATATGGTGGTCGAAGGCCTTCCGATATTGACCTAGTTGACGATAAACGAGTCCAAGGTTGTCTAGAGAAACTCCTTCAGCCTCCTTATCCTTCGTCTTCTGCGCGATCTCCAGCGCTTGCTTGCCGTTCTCCAGCGCCTGCTGATTGTCTCCCATGCGCTGCCGGACAAGCCCGATATTGTTGAGCGCGACGCCCTCGCCTTCCTTATCGCCCAGGGCGCGATGGCTTTCCAGCGCCTGGCGGTGATATTTGAGCGCTTGATCGAACTCGCTGCGGTCATTATGGACATTCCCTAAGTCGGTGAGAGCGGCTGCCTCCCCCTTTTTGTCGCCCTGGCCGCGGTGAATCTCCAGCGCTTGCCGGTAGAGTCCCAGTGCCGCGGGATAATCGCCGAGACGCTTTTGTGCGTAGCCGGCGGCACGAAGGCTATTCGCTTCTTTTTTCTTCTTACCGAGCTCGTGGTAAATTTGTGCCGCCTGTTTGCGGGACTCAAGCATCTTGGGGAAATCGGATTGACGCTTATAGATGGCCGCGCAGTTTTCGAGAGCGACCGCTTCGGTGCCCTTGTCGCCGCGGTCGCGCGCATTTTCCAGCGCCTGATAGTGGCTTTTCAGCGCTCGGGGATAGTCGCCCATGTCCTGATAGGCGACGCCGATGGCGCCGAGAAAAAAGCCCATGGCCTGGAGGTCCTGTTTGTCTTTGGCTTTCTGCAGGCCGGTCTCCCAGAGCTCAAGGGCGCCCTTGACGTCAGAAGCTTTGTGTCTCGCCTGACCCCGCAGATAAAGAGCCCTTAGGTCTTGACCATACGCGGATACGGAAAGACCGACCGCGACAAGCAATAGCGCCGTCATGCGAAGTGATTTTATCATAGGGTTCTTCCGCCCTCGGGGGCAACTCCAAATACCAACCATATTGTACTGTACGCGATGTTATCTTAGAGCGCAATGACCTTCGGGTCCAACGGTCCGTCTGGGCAGGGGTCAAATGCGGAGCGCGTTATAGACCGTCGCACCAGAACGAATAGCGCGGCCTGCGAAGTACAATTCTGCAACCGGCTGCGAGCCGGCCCGTAAGGGCGTCTATTACCGCCTTTGGAGCGCCGCCGCCAAGCAGCAATAGCGCGCCGCTGTTCGCCATTCGCCGGCAGGAATGGTAGGATAGTGTTATGCCACTCATGCTCCCCGCTATCAAGGTCTACGATCTCATCAAGAACGAAGCCAACGGCGCGATCTACGCCGTCAAAGAGATTAGATCCGACGGCTTGTTTCTCGTTAACGAGGTGGGCGCCGATGTGAAGTTCCGCTTCATCGGACAATTTGTCGCCTGCACCGAGGAGGAAGCCCGGAAGTCCGCCTATTTGGTCGACATTGCCCGCTCGCGGCTGATGCCGAAGAATACCGGCGCTAGGAAGCTCACCGGCAGGAAGGTCGGCATCGACGAGAGCAAGATTCGCGCGCAGTTCGAGCAGTACGAAGAGGGTCTCAAGCAGCAGAACACCTCCGACCATGAGAACTTCATGGAGTTCTGGGCGAAGCTTATCAAGTTGGTCGGCGATTTCCCCGGGCGGTCATGGGGGATGCGCACTTCGGCCAAGTTCGGCCTCAACCCTTGTCTTTACACCGCTAATGAGACCGGTAAGCGCACGGTATTGGCGCATCTGTGGGGAAGCGGTTCGATGGAGGAGGGGCTTCACATCCTTATGGTCGGCAAGTACATGAAAAGCGAGTTCAAGCCCTTGTTCCCCAAGTCGACGTTCTTCTACGGCAAGGGCCCGTCTGTGGACGTTCCGTATCCGGCCTTGAAGGAAGGCCAAGGCGAGGAATACCTGAACTGCTTCAAAGGGCTCTTGGGCTTGAGCTAAGCTCGGCTCTGCAGCTCCTCCCAGCGCGCCATCAGACGATCCACCTCGGCCTGCGCCGCCTCAGCAGCGCGATGGCGTTTCTGCAGCTCGGCCACATCCGTCGCCACCTTAGGGTCCATCAGCGCATTTCGGGCCGCGGCGAGGAGGGCTTCTGCCTTTTCAATTCGCCCCTCCATTTTATTGAGCTCTTTGCGCTCGGCATGGGTTAGCGTTGAGGCCGGCTTCTTTGACTCCGCGGAGTCATTTCCCGCTCTTTGCCGGGCGCGCTGCGCAGCGGCGCGTTCGGCTGTTTGGAGTTCCCATTGGTATAAATCGGCATAATAGCTGTAGCCGCCTGCGCCGTCTAGGGCTAGGATTCGATTCGATACTCGGTCCAGCAGGAACCGGTCATGCGTCACCAATATTAAGGCGCCCGGGAAATCCAAGAGCGAAGCCTCCAGAACCTCCAGCGAAGGGATATCGAGATCATTGGTCGGTTCGTCGAGCAGCAGGATGTCCGCCGGGCGCAGCATCAGGCGGGCGATAAGCACACGCGACTGCTCGCCGCCGGATAAGCGCTTGAGGGGAAAATTCAGCTTCGACTTGTCGAACAAGAAGCGCGACGCCCAGCCGGCGACGTGGATTTTGCTGTCGCGGTAATAAACATGCTCTCCGTTTTCGCACAAGGCCTTGCGCAGCGGCAGTTCCAGATCCAGCTGCTCCCGATGCTGGTCGAATGTCTGCAGCCTGAGTTGGTCGGCATGCTTTACCGTGCCGGAATCGGGTTCGAGCTTTCCGGACAGGACCTTGAGGAGGGTGCTTTTGCCGCTGCCGTTGGCGCCCAGCAAGCCGAGCTTGTCGCCCGGCCCGAGCTCCAGGTCGAGCCCGGTGAATAGCGGTCGTCCCCCGAGGCTCTTGCTGACGCTTTTGAACTGCGCGAAGCGCTTGGTCTTTCGCTCGGAGCCCGAGAAATCGATGGTCGTGCGCCGATCCTGATCATTACGGTACTTGAGTTCACCGAGTTCGTTTATCATTTCGCCGGCGCGCTGGATGCGCGCTTGCTGTTTGGTGCTCCGGGCCTTGGCCCCGCGCTTAAGCCATTCAATCTCACGCCGCACCAGGTTGCGCATTGAGGCTTCCTTGGCGGATTGATGCGACAGGTGCTGCGCGCGCTTTTGCAAAAAGGTGCTGTAGTTTCCGTCAATGCTGAAGTGTCCTTCTTTGTAGCGCGGACTCAGCTCGATGATGCGGTTGCTTACGAGCTCAAGGAAGCGGCGGTCATGCGTGACGACCAGAAAGGAGAAGCTTAGGCCGCGCAGCAGCGTTTCGAGCCAGAGAACGCCTTCGAGATCGAGGTGGTTCGTCGGTTCGTCCAGCAGCAGCAGCTCGGGCTGTTTGACGATCTGGGCCAGGATGGCGAGTCGTTTGCGCCAGCCGCCCGACAGCTTTGAGACGAGCTGGTCGGGCTGGGTGAAGCCGGCGTCGGCGAGACCGGCGTCGGCCCGGGTTTCCCGTTCATAGCCGGCGAGGTCTTCGTTCTTCAGGGAGTGCAGGAGCTCTTCTCTCACCGTCCGGTCGTTGTGCGCGTCCTCGGTTCGGTCCTGCTGGGCCAGGTAGGCGACTTTAAGCCCTCGGCGGCGGACGATTTCGCCTTCGTCGGGCTGCTCGGACTGCGCGAGGATGCGCAGGAGGGTGGACTTGCCGGTGCCGTTGGGGCCGATGAGTCCGGTCCTCTCGCCTGCGAATAAGCCGAAAGAGAGGTCCTGGAAAAGGGGCCGCATCGAGAGGGACTTCGCGATGCCTTGAATCGAGATGAGGATGTTGGCCATGGCGCTGTTGGGTTTAAAGTTATACAAGTTCGCCGGCCATTGTGATACGCTTTTCCTACCGGGAGAAGCAGGGGGGTAGCTGATGACGCCGACCGCCGAGAAGCCAAAAGAAATCATCTCCATCAATCCCGCGACCGGCGAGGAGGTCGGCCGCATCCAGGGTCTTGGCGCCGATGAGGTCCGCGCCCGCGTCGCTTCCGCCCGCCAGGCCTTCGTTCTTTGGTCGCGAACCTCCTTCGCCGAGCGCGCCGAGATGGTCCTTAAGATGCGCCGCTACCTGCTCGATCATATCGATGAGATCGCGGAGATTATCTCCAAGGACAACGGCAAGCCGCGCCTCGAGGCCTTGAGCTCCGAGATCTATCCGATCTGCGACCTCATGAGCTGGTTCGCCGATAACACCGCGCGGCTGCTTAAGCCGAAGCCCGTCGGCATCGGGGTGTGGAACCTTTTCCTGCGGCGCTCGGTGATCCATTATGATCCGATGGGCGTCGTCGGCGTGATCTCGCCATGGAACTACCCGTTCTCGATTCCGCTGGGCGAGATCGTGATGGCGCTCATGGCCGGCAACTGCGTCGTGCACAAGGCCTCGTCGTCTACCCCGTTTGTCGGGAAGGCGATCGCCGACGTCGTTAACGCGGGGGGGCTGCCCGACGGGGTCTTTCATGACCTGCCGGGATCGTCGGCGGTCGGTACGGCGATGATCGACGCCAAGGTCGATAAGATCCTCTTTACCGGCTCGGTGGGCGTCGGCAGGAAGATCATGGAGATGGCGGCCAAGCATCTTACCCCGGTCTCGCTCGAGCTCGGCGGCAAGGATCCGATGATCGTTTTGGCCGACGCCGACCTCGACGTCGCCTCGAGCGGCGCGGTGTGGGGCGCTTTCTGCAACTCCGGCCAGACCTGCGCCTCGGTCGAGCGCGTCTACGTGCAAGAGCCGATCGCCGAGGAGTTCATCCGCCTCGTGGTTGAGAAAACAAAGGCCTTGCGCCAGGGATGCGGGCCGGGCGACGACTGCGACGTCGGCTCGATGACGACCGAGGGCCAGCTCAAGGAGGTCGAGGAGCAGATGGAAGACGCCAGGAAGCGCGGCGCCAAGATCCTGACCGGCGGCGAGCGCGACGGGTCCCGTCCCGGCTGGTTTTACAAGCCGACGGTGCTGACCCATGTCGATCATGGTTTCCGCTGCGTCATGGAGGAGACCTTCGGCCCGACCATGCCGATCATGACCTTTAAGGACGAAGATGAAGCGGTGCGCCTGGCCAATGATTCGCCTTTCGGGTTGACGGCGAGCGTATGGACGCGCATGACCTCGCGCGGCTTCGCTTTGGCGCGCCGCATCCGCGCCGGCACGGTGACCATAAACGACTGCGTGTTCACGCATGGGGTGTGTCAGACTCCTTGGGGCGGACCGGGCGACAGCGGCATCGGGCGCACGCATTCCTATATGGGGCTCATGGAGGTCGTCGAGCCGCACCATATTCACGTAAACCCGCTCACCTTCCAGAAGAATTTCTGGTGGTATCCCTATGGCGGTGAGCTCTACGGGCTTCTGAAAAGCCTGACGCGGACGCTGACCAAGGGCGGCTGGTGGGGAATTTTACAGTCGGTGCCGAACCTGATACGCATCGCGTTGATCAAGAAGCGCTGAAGCGGAAATAAGTCAATAAGTATAATAAGTTGAAGGCCGGTACCAAGAGGGGGAGAGCAATGGCGAAGAATATGGTTTTTTTGGGACCGCAAGGATCGGGCAAGGGCACGGTGATTGCGAAGATTAAGGACAGCCTCGGCGTCCCGCATATTTCGACCGGCGATATGTTTCGCGCCGCCCTTAAAGAGGGGACGGAGTTCGGCAACAAGGCCAAGGAGTACATGAACAAGGGAGAGCTCGTTCCGGACGAGGTAACCTGCGGCATGGTCAAGGAGCGGATCGCCAAGCCCGACTGCGGTGAAGGTTTCGTCCTCGACGGCTTCCCGCGCAACCTGTCCCAGGCCGAGGCGCTTTCCAGGATTACCAGCATCGACAAGGCCGTTCTCCTGGATGTGCCGGAGGAAGTTTCCCTGAAGCGGCTGACCGGCCGCCGGCAATGCCGCGAGTGCGGAACGATCTTCAACCTCGAGTTTGTCCCGCCCAAAACCGAGGGCGTTTGCGACAAGTGCCGGGGCGAGCTCTACCAGCGCGACGACGACAAGCCGGAGGCCATCAAGGAGCGGCTGGCCATTTACCAGCGCGAGACTTCTCCGATCGTCGACTACTACAAGAACGACGGCGTGCTCGCTTCGGTCGACGGCACGGCCGCCATCAGCGACGTGGTCAAGCAGGTGCTGGCCAAGATCGGCTGAGCGTGACGACGTCCACGCAGGACGCTCTCGAATACTTCGCGGGGCTGCTGCAAAAAAACGAGGCGCACGCGCGCGAACACGGCCACCTCTACGCCGTGATGAAGGACGGTCAGCGCCCCAAGATCGTCATCGCGCTGTGCGCCGACTCGCGGATTCAGACCTGCATCTTCGGCAGCGGCCTCGAACTCATCAACAACATCTTCGTCGGACGCGACATCGGCAACTGCTACACCGACAGCGAGGGCGCGGTCGATTACGCGGTGCGCAGCCTGGGGGTCCCGGTTCTGTTTATTATGGGGCATACCGGGTGCGGCGCGGCGGCGGCGGCCCGCAGCGATTATTCCGCCGCGACTGCGGCCGTGAAGTCGCGTCTTGATAACTTCAAGACCTGCGGCGATGCCGCCCGCGATCCGCAGGCGAACGTGGACGCCCAGGTGGCGCTGGCGCTCAAGAGGTATGCGCCAGAGGTGGCGGCGGGTGAACTGACCGTTATCGGCGGAGTATTCGACCTGCTGGGCCAATACGATGCCCTTCCCGGCAAGGTCTATCTGACCAACTTCAACGGCAGCGCCGATCCCGCCGAAATCCTGCGCGGGCTGGGCAGGTCCGGCGCCTTCCGGGAGGAACTCCTGGAAGGCTGCGTCAAGCGGCTCTAAATACTGCGCGGCAGCAGCTTTTGCAGCTCGTCGCAGAGGCTGTCGAGCAGCTTCTTGCGGATGCTCGACTTGCGCCAGTACAGGGCGATTCGGCGTGCCGGTTTGGGCTTGGAGAACGGCGTATAGGTGATCCCGTCGTTTTTGCGCATGGCCAGCTTGGGGATCAGAGTCATCCCCACGTTCGCCGCCACCATCTGGCGCAAAGTCTCCATGCTGCTGGCGCGGAAATCGGGGAACTCGCTGACGTTGACATGCGAGCAGAACTCCAGCGCCTGGTCGCGCAGGCAGTGGCCTTCCTCGAGCAGCAGCAGCTGCTTGCCCTTGATGTCGGAGCGCTTAAGCGTCTTCTTGTCCGGCCAGCGGTTCGACTTCGCGGTGGCGAGAAAGAACTCCTCCTCAAACAGCAGGCGGTGCTCCAGGAAATCCTCTTTGACCGGGAGGGCGAGAAATGCCGCGTCGATCTCGCCGTCTTCAAGCCGGCGGATCAGGATGTCGGTCTTCTCTTCCCGGAGGATGAGCTTCAGGGACGGATATTTTTTCATCAGGCCGGGGACGATGTGAGGAAGGAGGTAGGGGGCCAGGGTCGGGAACAGCCCCAACTTAAGCTTGCCCGAATAGGGGTCCTTGGCGTCGCGCGTCATGGTTCTTATTTCGTTAGCGCCGCGTAGAACCACCTGCGCGTGGGCGGCGACTTTCTGGCCCAGCTCCGTGATCAGCACGCGCCGGTTGGTGCGCTCCAGAAGCTTGACGCCTAATTCTTGTTCCAATTTCTTGATCTGCATGCTTAGGGTGGGCTGGGTGGCGAACACCGCCTGCGCGGCCTTGCCGAAATGTTTATGCTCGGCTACGGCGACCAGATATTCAAGATCCCTGAGATTCATGCCCCGTCTCCTATAGACTAAATGTATTAATTAAATAGTATCAATTGATTGGACGAATAATCAAACTCCGGGTATCATAAAGATGCGGGCGCAGCGAGCGCCGCGACGGATAATCTACGGAGGAACGAATGACCAAAACCAAGGAGCTTCAGGAAGAGATCGTCGAGAATATGCGGCATTGGCAGAAGATCGAGAGTGGCTCGGTCGCCATGACGGGCACCATTATGAGCAAGACCGATAGTCCGGTTATTAAGCTGATCATGGAGATCATCCAGCACGACTCGAAGATGCATCACCGCATCCAGCAGCTGATTATCGACAGCCTGCAGAAGGAATCCATTTCCCTGACTCCGGAAGAGTTGGGCAAGGTTTGGGACTTGATTGAGCAGCATATTAAGATGGAAGAAGAGACTGTCCGGCTTGCTAAAGAGAGCAAGGATGCGCTCAAGGGCCGCAAAATGATGGTGCAGGAATATCTGCTGGACTACCTGATCATGGACGAAGAGAAGCACGACAAAACGCTGGAGACCCTGGCCACCATCAAGAAGGGGATGTATCCCTACGGTTGATATTGTAGTCTTCTAAGATGACGGCTTCGTTGGGACGCAAGGACTTAGACGATCTTATTATGCAGGGCACCGCGGAAGAGCTCCGTGGTGCCCTGCTTGATTCCAAGATGCGGGGGAAGCTGCGCCGGCGCATCGTCTCGCTGCTCAACTCCCCCGATCCGGATACCAAGTGGCGGGCCGCTTTGGCGATGGGCATAGCCGCCGCCGAGGGGGTTCTGCCGGCGGCGAAGGTGGAGCAGCATGTACAGCGCTTCCTGTGGGCGATGAACGATGAGTCGGGCGCCGTTCCTTTCGGCGTTCCCGAAGCCTTGGGCGAGCTCTTGGCGGCGCGGCCGGAGTTCCAGCGGCGGATTTTGCCGATTCTCGTCTCCTATCTGGTTTCCGAAGAGATATACCAAACCGGATCGATTCTGGCGGGCGCGATTTGGGCTCTGGGGCGAGTGGGGCTCGAGAGCGAAGACGGCCGCAAGCGGGCGCTTCCCGGGCTGCGAGCGGCGCTGGGCAGTGCTGCGCCGGAAGTCCGCGGGGCGGCATTATGGACGCTGAAGCGTCTCGGTCTGGGCGCCGAAGTCGGCCCCGAGATTCTGCCGCTGCGCGAAGACAAGGCGGTGATCCGCCTGCTTGTCGACGGCGAGATTATGAGCTGCGAACTCGGACAGCTTGCGCGCGAGGCGGTTGGATGACGCGCGCGCAAAGCGAGGCGATGCGGCGGGCGATGAAGGCGACGCCGATGTTTTCGGCGCTGGATAATAAATCCCTGGACCGCTTCATTAAGCGGAGCATGTCCCATTGTTTCCCCGCGGGCGAGGTTATCGTTGAGCCGGGCGAGCGCGCCGACCGTTTTTTTGTCGTCCTCTCCGGGAGCGTCAAGGTCTATAAGATTTCACCGCGCGGAGACGAGCAGGTCCTGCATGTCTTCGGCGCCGGAAATACGTTCGGCGAGGCGGCGATGTGGATGGGGGGGAAGTTCCCGGCTTTTGCCGAAGCCGTGGAAGAAAGCCTGCTGCTGACCGTTCCTCAGACCGTGCTGCGCCAAGCAGTGGCCGATGATCCTGATCTAGCGCTTGGTATTATGGCGGGGCTGTCGTCCAAGCTGCGGGAGTTTGTACGGCTTATTGAAGACCTTTCACTCAAGGAGGTCCCCGCCCGCCTGGCCGGCGTACTGCTGCAGGAAGCGGAGTCCGCCGGCGCGAAGAAATTTAGGATGCGTCAGACCAAGCGGCAGCTTGCCGCCCGCATCGGCACCATCGCCGAGACCCTGAGCCGCGCGCTCAAGAAGCTTAAGGCCGCCGGCCTCATCGATGTGCAGGGGGCCGAGTTTACGATTCGCGACGCCGCGGCGCTCAAGAAGCTCTCCGAGTCCTAGCGGCCGCGGAGCACGACGTCCGATGCACTGTGGTAGGTCGGGGTCTGCTCGCGGTTCTGCAGACGGGCCTCGTCCTGGACCTTGGGCTTGAGATAGTCGTAGAGGCTCTTGGTCGTCACGCTTCCCCTGCTGTCTTTGGCCTCGCCGTTAAGTCCCTTGAGGAGGAAATAGGTGAAGATGCCGTGGCCTTCTTCCTTGAGCGTGGTCGTGATCTCATTGCCGGAAGCCGCCGTCAGCAATGTAAGCTTGCCGCTTGGAGCCTGCCCCATATCGATCTGCGTTACCAATGGACGCGCTCCTGCGGCGAGGACCGAACGGCCTCCGGCGCCGGAAAAACAGGCGTCGAGGGCGACGACGATTTGCTTGGCTTTGAGCCCGTTTAAAGAGGCATAGAGATGTTCTACGGAATAGGCGGTCGTCTTGAGAAATTGAGCGTCCCCGTCCCATGGGACGAGGTAGGCTTTCCCCGTGGCGGGATCGGGCGCGCCGTGCCCCGAAAAATAGAAGAACACGTTTGAGTTCGGCTTGACGTTGAGCGGCAGCCACTCTTCCAGATACTTCCGAAGCCCCGTGCGGGTCGCGTTCTCGCCCGTCAGCAGCACCACGTGACGCTGGGGATAGCCCATCGCGGACAAGTGTCTCGCCATGGCCGCGGCGTCGCGTTCGGCGAACTGCGCAGCGGGAAGGTCTTTGTAGTCGTCGATGCCCACGACAAGAGCGAAGTCATCCGGACGCTCCGCCAGCTTGAATTTGGGATGGTCCATGTCGGACGTGAATTGCTTCGGGGGCGCGGGATCGGCAGCGACGGGCGCGGGCGTCTTTCGGGCCAGCCGGGCGGATCTTTTTGCCGCGAGTTCCGAGTAGGCCGGTGTCCCCGGTCCCAGGGCCCGCGCCAGGTCGGCCGCGATGAAGTCTCCGTTAACGCAGTATTTGTCGAATCCCTTACAGCGCGACTTGCCCGAATAAAGCCTTTTTCTGGTGTAGGCCGAGGTCGCCGTCACGTCCGGAAACATCGCGCTGGGGCTGAGGGTGAACTTGCCCATATTGTTTGTGATGGAAACGAAGACGTCGACGTCTTGCGCCTGGAAAGATCGGACGGCTTCCACGGAAGCGAAGATGTTGGCCATCCGCATCTTCTCCGCGGCTTCCTCGTTGAACCCTTCCTCCGGGCGGATGGGAAGAATACCCAGGGATAGATCCACCGGCTCGGGCGGCGGTAAGCCCGGCTGATGCGGTCCTCCCCCGGCGGCGCAGCCGCATAGGGCCGCGGCAAGCAATACTAGGAAAAACGGGGGGATGTTCATCGCTCCTTGCGCAAAGACCACGAACGGATTCGTGACTAGCTTATCAAATGAGATGCCCGTCAGGGCTCAACGCCCCGCTTCAGCTTCAGCGCGCTTGCGGCGGAGCTCCCGGATGCGCTTCACGCGGACATAACGCAGGCGCTTGCGGTCCTGTTCCACGGCGGGCAGCATGTCGCCCAGGACGTTGAGGGCCGTCTGCGCCATGTCCAGGATGCGGTCGCCGGGGAGGATCATGGTGTAGACCTTGGTGATCTGGCCGGACTCAAGGCCCGTCTGGCGCAGGACCGGTTCGAGCAAGGTGATGTTGGAGGCGGGGATGCCGGGCGCGCCCATGGCGATGACGAGGACCGCGAGGGCGGTGTTGAAATACTGCAGCAAGGTCGGCGCCGCGCCGAACATCGATAGGGCGTAAAACGCCGTCAGGCCCATGTAGAGCGCGGTGCCGTACATATTGAACACCCCGCCCAGCGGCACCACGGTGTTGCGGGTCTTCTTCGAGACGCCCATGGCCTTGAGGGCTTCCTTCTCGGTCGGCATCGTCGCGCTGCTCGAGGAGAGGCTGAAGCCGACGAGCGCGGCCTTGAGAATCTCCTTGAAGTCCTTGGCGCGCGCGCCGAAGCCGAAATAGGCGGCCAACAGCACGAGCATGCCGACGGCCATGCCGACGAAGGCGGTGATGTAGTAGCCGCCGAAAGAGCTCAACAGGCCCAGCCCGCCCGTGGCCATGGACATCGAGAGCAAGGTCGCGATGGCCGGCATGCCCACGATGTCGATGAATCGCGGGAAGACCTTATTGATGAGGTCGGTCGCCTTCTCTCCCAGCTTGCCGGCTTTCTCGATGAAGGGCGCGGTATGGCTGTTGATCGCAAGCCCGACTGCCCGGTCATAGATGCGGCGCAGCGCTCCCTTCCAGCCGGGCTTGTATTCGCGATTTACCGAGCCGTCGTTGACGCCGCGCGCGCGCTTGTAGATGAGCGCGGCGGCGGTGAACAGGCCGATGATCGGCAGCATGAACTGCATGGGGCTAAAGCCCCCGTCCGCCAGGCCGGGGATGGCCGCGGCCGCGAAGCTGGCCGGGTCGACGACCGGCAGCAAGGCCGTCATCGCCATGGTGACGCCCGCCGAGATCGCCAGGCCCGCGGCGGTGATAACGAGAAAGCCCAGCAAGGTGCGCGATTCCTTGATGACGCTGTAATGCGCGAAGGACCGGTACACATTGAGTCCGATGAAGGGCGCGGCCAGCCAGGGTAAAACGCCGAAAAACAGCCCGGGCATGAAGCTGAGGACCGGAAGCGTGCCGAGGTTGATGCCCGCCAAGCCCAGGGCGGCGCCTCCGGCGGCCGCGATCAGGAAGCGGTTCTCCTTGAGCATGCGCCAGCGCGAGGAGGGCGTCTTCCCCGGAGCCGGCGTCTTGAGTTCCGGCGCACTCCCCTTCTTGGCCGGGCCGCGCAGGCGCGAGAGACGGCTCGGCCGTTTATTTCCCGAA
The DNA here is from genome assembly GCA_043827405.1 of Elusimicrobiota bacterium. Classification (GTDB taxonomy): domain Bacteria; phylum Elusimicrobiota; class Elusimicrobia; order UBA1565; family UBA1565; genus JBDRPD01. The sequence continues at coordinate 58,671 of JBDRPD010000054.1, forward strand.
TCAGCCGGCACCGGAGCGGCAGCGAAGCGCCGGCCGCTCTTCTCTGTGCCGCCGTCGAACATCGCGGCGAAGCGCTCGGTCTCTTCCCCGCTCACGGAGTCCGCCGCGGCGAGGGCCGATCGCGCCGGGACGGCGAGAGCCTTAAGAACCGCGAGCGAAGTGCGCGGCCTTTCACGCGCGGCTTGCTTCCCCGGCGCCGGAATAATCGTTTTCGCTGCGGCACGCGGCACGGCAATGCCGGTCCGGAGCGCCGGGGATACGGGAAGGCCCACCCCGATGACGGCCGCGCGCAGCGAAGAAGCCGGTGCGTTGGTCTTCAACTCCAGCGGGATGTCAACGGTAGGAAGAACGCTCTTGAGGGACGGGGAGAGGCTCAGCGAAGAGCCGGGAGTCCCGACGAAACTGAGTCCGGCGACACCGCCCACCGCGGCCGCCGAAACCGCCGCTCCACCCGTCTTGACTGGAACAGTCGCGCGAATCGCCGCGAAGGCTTCCTGACCCTGCGCCAGGATGAGGGAAAAGGAAAGAGAAGCGGCGAGCAGCCGGCGAAGAATGGGCATCACGGCATTATAGTCCGATGCCCCGCCTACCATTACCGGCCGAAATGCCGTATCGTTCGCCGCTATCGGGCCTAGGCCGGATTGGGCCGGTGTGCCTATGACGCTGACCTCGAAAGGGTTCGGTAGGGGCCGATTAAAGATGTTGCTCGTCGTTGATGATTATCGAACTCCGTGGCTTTGAGTACTCGGCGACAGGCGGTAGATATCAGTGCATAATTGGCTTTGACATCAGCGTGACTTCATTGCCTACGAGCGGACCATGAGCGCAACGCTTTCGATTGACCACTTCCATGCCCAGGGACCTGTAGAAGGGAACACCATGACCGGTAGTCCCCAGGGTCACCTCTTGATGGCCCGAAGCTGAGATTATTCGCTCCGCCTCGTAAAATAGAAGTTTGCCAATCCCTTGGCGATGGGTGGTCGGGTCAACATAGAGCTTGGTAATCTCGTTCTCTTTTACCGCCACTGCACCAGCAACTTGGTCATCACATGCTACAAGCCATCGGTATTCCTTAAACTGGTGCCGAACGGCTTCTACCGAGCCCCGTTCTTTTAAGATTGCCGCAAGCTGTTCTGGGGAAAACCCATCTGGACCGGCAATAAAGCGATAGCAGGCGCATAGGATTTCGCTCACGCGAGGAATATCATTTTCCTGCATTGGGCGCACCGTGTAGCGCATAAGATAATGGTAGCAAAGTGAAAATCCTCCAGAGGGGGGGCTCTGTTCGGTTATAACCTGTTATAACTGCTGCCTGTCGTTGGCAGTATTAGAACTTGGGTCGAGGCCCAAAATAGCCTAGAAGTGCAGAATGTCGCGGTTTCGGCCGGTTATCCACAACCCGAATAGGACGTAATCAGAACCGGCCGAGGACCGAAGCCCGCAAAGAGAGATGCCGCGATCAACCCTTGAACGAAAGGCCAGGCTCGGGAATCCCGAGCCTGGCCCTCGTCGCAGCGCAGAAAATCCCTGAGCTTTTCATGGGTTCCGCAGGATCCGAATAGGACGGTGCTCGAACCGGGGATTAGCCGGGCTTAAACCCGATCCTGCGCGGCGGCTCATCACCGGGTTCCATCAGGTCTCTGATTGCGTTGAAAAGAAGTCCGATTTTCTCATCGTGGTTTCCGACCCGCTTTTCCAGGTCCTTCAGTTTCCGCGCAAGTTCCTTGTGGGCGCCGATCAGTCGCCTGAGCCGGACGAAGGCTCGGGCTATCTGGACACTTGCCCGGACGGCCATGGGAGTATTCAGCACGCTTGCGAGCATCACGGCGCCGTGCTCAGTGAAGGCGTAGGGACGGTAGCGGCGTCCGCCTCGTCCTGTTTTTGAGGTCACAGATTGTGACCTCAAAGATTGGGTTTCCTTTTCGTTTAGCTGGAACATGAAATCCAGCGGGAAACGTCCTTCGTTTCTACGAACAGCTTGGTTTAGATGCCGCGTCAGAACGCCGTAGATTTGAGCGAGGTCCGCGTCCAGCATGACGCGATGGCCCCGGATCAGCAGGATACGCGGAGCAATCGTCTCCGGCCCGACGGGCAGTCCCATACTACTTATACGAATGAGACTAGAAAATCGTTCCCGAAAATTTCGTAACGGACGAATAAGGCCCCCCACAGGGAGGGCCTTCGTGCTGTTCCCGTTTTCTAAGTGTTATTAGAACTTCTGAAAGATGGCTGCCCGTCGTTGGCGGTATTAGAACTTGGGCGGGGGCCGAAAATGGCCTGGAAGTGCAAAATATCGCAGTTTTAGCCGGTTATCCACAACCCGAATAGGACAGTAATAGAACCGATCAGGTTCGATCCGGTTCATGCCGTGGCTGGAATCCGATTCGTTTCCGGGGCTTCTCGGGTATAGACATGAGTTGGCGTATCGATTCGAATACAGCTCTGATCTCTTTCGCAATCTCCCCCAATTTGACGTCATGTCCGCCCAAACGGTGTTCGATTTTTGCCAGCCGTCTGGCAAGGTGTTTGTTTGCGGTCAGAACCTCCCTCAGCTCTACGAATACACGGATGATCGTGATGTTTACCTGGATAGCTTGAGGGCTGTTGAGGACGCTTGATAGCATGGCGACCCCTTGCTCCGTGAATACAAAGGGCGGGTATTTCGCGTGAGCGCCGCGGCTCTTTAAGGTGCCAATCTGGCACCATAAAGCATCGGACTCCGTCTTGGTTAACTCGAACATGAAGTCGGGCGGAAACCGGGTGATGTTTCTTCGGACTTGCCGTTTGAGTTGCCTTACCTCGACTCCATAAAGTCGGGCAAGGTCGCTATCCAACATGACTTTTCTCCCACGGATGAAATAGATCAACTCGGCGATCTGGGCAGCGGAGATGATAAGTGTCATGTGTTGCCCGGTGTCTGTGTAGCGCCTCGGTCCGACGCGGACGGTGCAGGTTTTGGATGGCAGCGCCCCATACCCATATATACGAATGAGAGAGCGGTTTGGTTCCCAAGAAAGAGAAGCCCTCCAGTAGGAGGGCTGGACCAATAAGCTCCGGTTCGTTTGGGAAGTGGCTGGCCGACTGGGATTCGAACTCGTTACCCGGCGTCCGCCTCGCCCATGGTCCCCGCCTCTTGACTTGAGTCAAGGCGAATCTCCCGTCCACAAGTGATAATAATGGTAGAACCGATTTACCGGAGGGCGTCATGGCGAAACTAGCGAGCAGAAAGATCGTCCATATCGATGCGGAGAAGTGCGACGGCTGCGGCGCCTGCATTCCCAACTGCGCCGAGGGCGCAATCGAGATCATCAACGGTAAAGCGAAGCTGCTGGCTGAGAATTTGTGCGACGGCCTCGGCGCCTGCCTCGGTACCTGCCCGCAGGATGCGATCAGGGTCGAAGAGCGTCCGGCCGAGGACTTCAACGAAGAAGCGGTTGAGAAGCGGCTTAAGGAGATCGAGCGGAAGAAAGTTGCCAAGAAGAAGCCCGCCGCGTCGCCCTGCGGCTGTCCCGGCTCGGCGATGAAGATGTTCAACAAGGGACCAAACCCCTTCGCATCTTCCGCCAAGCCCGCGTCCGGCGGCCAGTCGCAGCTGCGGCATTGGCCGGTCCAGCTCATGCTGCTGCCCGAGGGCGGCCCGATCTGGGACGGCGCCGACGTTCTGCTCGCCGCCGACTGCGTGCCGTTCGCCCTGCCGGACTTCCAGAGCCGCCTGTTGGCCGGGAAATCCTTGGCCGTGGCCTGCCCCAAGCTCGACAATACGGAGTTCTACGTGGAGAAGCTGGCCCGCATCTTCGAGGCCAACGACATAAAGTCTTGGACCATTGCCCGCATGATGGTGCCCTGCTGCGGCGGCCTCGAGCAGATCACCCAGCTGGCTATGGAAAAGGCGGGCAAGGAGATACCCGTTAAGGTCGTGGTCGTCAGCCCGGACGGGCAGATACTGCAGTAGATGTCGTTGACAGCCTAGGCGCAGTGCGCTTTAATCTTATACAGATGAAGCGTATCCTTTCCGCGCTGCTTTGCGTACTGTTTCTCTCCACGCTGGCAACCCATGCTTGGGCGCACTCCAGTGACGAAGCCCCGGCGTGCAGGGTCTGCCACGTTCTCGACTCCGCTCAGCTCAACGGCGACGGCAATGTTGATCTCCTGCAGCAGGTCGTAGAGCCTGCTTTATTTCAGGTTACCGACGCGGCGGAGACGGACGCCGCCGGCCGGCGCCGCTCCATTCGCGCCCCTCCTTCCCCGCAGTCCTAGTCCTTCGCGCCCACCGAGTTATTTGCCGCCGAGCTTGCGGCGGCCGGCAGTTCGATAGAGACCTTTAGGGTATTGATATGAGAACAATACGACCATTTGTGATATGCGCGCTGTTGTCGGCGGCATATACTTTCGCGCAAGCGCAGACGGAATTAAGCGTTCCGGGAGCGCTGCAAGCGTCCAACCGCATGAACCCTAATGTCAGCGTCATCGGCTGGCTGCAAGGGGAGACCGGCCGCCGCGCCCCAAATTTCGCCGGCGCGGATACGGCCGCTTTCCAGTTCAAGGAAGCGGAGCTGACTTTTCAGTCCGTCGTCGATCCCTACGGCAAGGCGGACATATTCATCGGCCTTCACGGAGAGGGGGGGATCGAGCTCGAAGAGGGCGTGCTCGAATGGTTCCGCATGCCCTTCGACCTGGCGTTGAAGGCGGGAAAGTTCCGGCCCGATATCGGACGGTTCAACCGCATTCATCCCCCCGAGACCGCGTTCGCGGACCGGCCGCTGGTGCATGAGCAGTTTTTCGGAGAGGAGGGGCTTTCCAGCCCGGGCGCCGGTCTGTCTTGGCAAATCCCCAATCCCTGGCTGTTTCTGGACCTCAGCGCCCAGGCCGTCAATATCCCGGAGGCGGCGGAGGTCCCGGCGTTCGATAAGGCGCGCAAAGGCGACATCCTTTATGTCTCCCGGCTGAGCGGCTACTACGACCTGACGGACGCCGCCAACGTCGCTTTGGGCGGCAGTTTCGCGCATGGCGCGGCGGGGCAGGAGTTCATGGCCGTGACGAACTCCAGCCGGACGCTGCGCAGCGATATGGGCGGTCTCGACCTCCTCCTGCGTTGGAAGAACCCGCGGCGGGCGGTCTACCGTTCCGCTTTGTGGCAGACGGAAGTCTTCTGGTCCAAGCGCGACGCGGTAAGCGACAGTTCGCTGGGGAGCTGGGGGATGTTCACCCACCTGGAATATCAGTTCGCACGCCGCTGGCGGGCCGGGGCGCGCTACGACTATGCTCAGGTGCCGACCGACGGCTCACTGCATGAGGCGGGCGGGCTGGCTTACCTCACCTTCACCCCGAGCGAGTACAGCCGGATCAGCATACAGGGGCGCCGGGCACGGCGCACTGACGGAGTCAAGGAGACCTTGGGCTGGCTGAAGGTCACTTTCAATATCGGCCCGCACGGCGCCCATCCTTTCTGAACGTAAGGAGATTATGATGAAAACCATTACCGCAGCTGTTCTGTTGAGTTTACTGGCGTCGCCAGCATCCGCGAAGCTTCGGGTCGTCGCTACCACCCAGGACCTGGCCGCGATCGCCCGCGAGATCGGCGGCGAGCACGTCGAGGTCGAAGCCATCGCCAAAGGCTATCAGGATCCCCATTTCGTGGCGGCGAAGCCCAGCTACCTGCTCAAGCTCAAGCGCGCCGACCTGTTTATTCAGGTCGGACGGGAACTGGAGGTCTCCTGGGCGCCGCCGCTGCTGCTGAGCGCGCGCAACCGGAAAATACTGCCGGGAGGCGCCGGCTACCTCGACGCGTCGGCCGGCTGTGATGTGCTGGAAGCGGGCGCCGCCGCGGACCGCTCACAGGGCGACGTGCATCCATCGGGCAATCCGCATTACTGGCTTGATCCTGCGAATGGGCGGATTATCGCCGGGAATATCGCCGAGAAACTGTCCCTGCTGGCGCCGGAGAGCGCCGGCGATTTTAGGCGAAATCTCAAAAGTTTTGAGGCGGCTCTCGCGAGCAAAGAAAAATCCTGGGAGGCGTTGACGGCGGGATTTGTGGGAACCAAGGTGGTTACGTATCACAACTCTTGGCCGAACTTCATGCGGCGCTTCAAATTTAAGGTCATCAACTATGTGGAGCCGAAACCGGGAATTCCGGCTTCTCCCGCGCATGTGCGGGCGCTGATCGAGCAGATTCGCCGCGAACAGGTGCCGTTGCTGATCATGGAGCCGTATTTCGACGACAAGTTGGCGCGGAAGATCGCCGCGGAGACCGGCATCCGCATTGTGGTGCTGCCGCCTTCCGTCGGGGCGGTACCGGAGGTTCGCACGTACTTTGATCTGTTCGATCATGACTTGAAGCTATTGGCCGAAGCGCTCAAGCCCGGCGGGAGACGTCCATGATGGAGATCGCATCGCTTTTCTTGTGGCCGTTTTTGGCCGTATTGGCCATCACCGCTATTCATGCCTATCTGGGGCTGCATGTGGTGGAGCGGGATGTGATCTTCGTTGATCTCTCGCTGGCGCAGGTCGCCGCTCTGGGCGCCGCGGTAGCCGTCCTTATGGGGATGGACCTGCACGGGGGCGGAGCCTATATGTTCTCTTTAGGCTTCGCGCTTTTGGGCGCCGTATTTTTTTCGCTGACCCGGACGCAGGAGGGCAAGGTGCCGCAGGAGGCGGTTATCGGGATCGTCTACGCGGTGAGCGCCGCGGCCGCCGTGATGATAATGGACCGCCTGCCGGAAGGGGCGGAGCACCTTAAGCACATCATGGTGGGCAATCTCCTCGCGGTCTCCCCCGCGGACGTGGTCAAGATGGCTCTGCTCTACATCGCGATCGGAGCGGTCCATTGGATATGGAGAAGGCCGCTGCTGCTGATATCGACCGATCCGGCGGAAGCGAGACGACGGGGACTGAAAATATGGTTGTGGGATTTTTTGTTCTACGGGACGTTCGGTGTGGTCGTGACCGTCTCGGTGCCGATCGCCGGCGTATTGCTGGTTTTCAGCTACTTGATAGTGCCGTCGGTGGCCGCGCTGCTGTTTACGGACAAAGTCGGCGGACGGCTGGCGATCGGCTGGGGAATGAGCGCCGGAGTCAGCCTGCTGGGATTGGCCGCTTCGTATTGGCTGGATGCTCCCACCGGCGCTACCATTGTCTGCGTGTTCGGGGCGATGCTCGCTTGCGCCGCCGCGGCCAGACGGATATTCGCCGGCTAGTCTCTAGACGATTTTCTTGTACTTCTCCGGCGGCAGCTTGCAGATCGGGCAGCGGTCTTCCGGCTGGCCGATATGGATATGGCCGCAGACCGGGCACAGGTAGACCTCGTCGCCCGTCATATCCTTGCCGCCTTCCAGGGCGTCCGCCGCCTGCTGATAAAGATCGGCGTGGACCTCTTCCGCCTGCAGCGCCAGGTTAAACATGCGCATGGCGCGGTGGCCGTCCTTGTCCGCCTGCTCGAGCATCGGGGGATACATCTCCTTGTACTCGTAGGTCTCGCCCTGGACCGCGTCCTTGAGGTTGTCGAGGGTCGAGCCGACGCCTCCCATGGCGTCGAAATGGCCGAGGGCATGAATGGTTTCCGCTTCCGCCGCGGCGCGAAACAGCCGCGCGATCTGCGGGTGCCCGTCCTTGTCCGCTTTGCGGGCATAGGCGGTGTACTTGCGGTTGGCCTGGCTCTCACCGGCAAAAGCGGTCTTAAGGTTCTCTTCGGTCGTCGACATGAATGTTTCTCCTAATTCTTCTTCTTTTTCGGCGGCGGCTCCGGCTTTTTCCAGGCGCCCTTGAGTTGGACGGTGCGGTTGAAAACCAGCTTATCGGGGCCGCTGTCCGGATCGACGCAGAAATAGCCCATGCGCTCGAACTGACAGCGGTAGCCGGGCTCGGCGTCTTTGAGGCTCGGCTCAACGTAGCCGTCGCTTACCGTGAGCGACGCCGGATTGATGTGTTTCTGCCAGTCGGCGGCGGCTTCCGGATCTTCCTCAAGAAACAGGTGATCGTAGAGGCGCACCTCGCACTTTAGGGCGTGCCGGATCGAGACCCAATGCAGCGTGCCTTTAACCCGGCGCCCATCCGGGGAGCCGCCGCCGCGCGATTGCGGGTCGTAGGTGCAGCGGAGCTCCGTCACCTCACCCTTGCCGTCCTTGATGACTTCAGTGCAGGTGATGAAGTAGGCGCAGCGCAGGCGTACCTCGCGCCCGGGCGCCAGGCGGAAAAACTTGCGCGGCGGGTCCTCCATGAAATCGTCGCGCTCGATATAGAGCTCGCGCGAGAAGGGGACTTCGCGTTTGCCGGCGCTCTCGTCCTCGGGGTTGTTGGCCGCCGCGAACTCCTCGGTTTTGTCCTCGGGGTAGTTGGTGATCACGACCTTGAGCGGCTTGAGCACGCCCATAACCCGGGGCGCGGTCTTGTTGAGGTGCTCCCGCAGGTGATGTTCGAGGAGCGTATGCTCTACCGTGCGGTCGCGCTTGGTGATGCCGATATCCTTCATGAAGGCGCGGATGCCTTCAGGCGAGTAGCCGCGGCGGCGCAGGCCGCGCACCGTCGGCATGCGGGGGTCGTCCCAGCCCTGGACGCCGCCGCTTTCCACCAGCTCGCGCAGCTTGCGCTTGCTCATTACCACATGCGTCATGTCCATGCGTCCGTATTCGAGCTGCCGGGGGTGGTAGGCTTCCAGCTGGTCGAGGAACCAGTCGTAGAGCGGACGGTGGTTCTCGAAGCCGACGTCGCACAGGGAGTGGGTGATCTTTTCGATCGAGTCGCTCTGCCCATGCGCCCAGTCGTAAGAGGGGTAGATGCACCACGTATCTCCGGTGCGGTGATGCTGCGCCCGCAGTATGCGATACATCACCGGATCGCGCATGTTCAGGTTGGGATGGGCCATGTCGATCTTGGCCCGCAAAGTGCGGCTGCCGTCCGGAAACTCCCCGGCGCGCATGCGCTTGAAAAGATCCAGGTTCTCTTCGCCGCTCCGGCCGCGCGACGGCGAGTCCTTTCCGGGCGGGGTTACGCGCCGGCCGTCCTCTTCCACGACCGCGGTGCCGCGGTACTCGCGGATGGCTTGCTCGTCGAGGTCGCAGACGTAGGCCTTGCCCTGCCGGATAAGCTCGACCGCCCAGTCATGCAGCTGCTCGAAGTAGTCGGAGGCGTAGAATAGACGGTCTTCCCAGTCGAAGCCCAGCCAGCGGATGTCCTCCCGGATCGCCTCGACAAACTCCGTTTTTTCCTTGGCCGGATTGGTGTCGTCGAAGCGCAGGTTGCACTTGCCGTCGTAGTCCGCCGCGGTGCCGAAGTTGATGCCCATCACCATGGCGTGGCCGATGTGCATGTAGCCGTTGGGCTCCGGAGGGAAGCGCGTATGCACGCGCCCATCGAACCGACCGGAATCGTTGTCGGCGTCGATATGCTCGTGGATGAAGTCCGTCGGCTTTTCTTTAGCGCTGTCGGGCATTAAAGCGGGAAGGATCAGGCGCCTCCCTTGCTCGCCATGAAGCCCTTGGGCGGAGCGCCGGCTTCCGCCGCGCCGCCGGCGATCTTGGCCAGATACGAGTTGCCCAGCTCCTTAATGTGGTTGAGCACGTCGTCGAAGTAGTTGAGGTGCTCCTGCTCTTCTTTGATGATCTGCTCGAAGAGCTTGGCGCTGATGCTGTCGTTGTTCTTTAGGCAGATATTCATGTACTTGTTGTAGCTGACGAGGGCGCCCTGCTCCTCTTTGGAGTCGTGGGCGAGGGCCTGACGGATATCCTGGCCTTTCTTCGCCGGCTTGTCGGGCGTGGTGGTGGGCATGCCGCCCAGCTCATAGATGCGCTCGGCGAACATTTCGGCATGGCGCATCTCGTCGATGGCGATCAGCTTGATATTGGCCGCGACCTCGCCGTAGTCGTTGTCGGCCAGCCTGTAGTGCTGGGCCATGTACTGCAAAATCGCGCCGAGCTCGTCCGCGCGAGCCTTGTTGAGAACGTCGATGACTGCTTTATTCATAATGTCCCTCCTGGCGGGGAATCCTGCTGCCCGGTGATTCTAGCGTTTTCCGGCGTCAATGCGAAAGCCCTCCGGGATTGCTATTATGGGGCCGATATAGGGGGGTATTTATGGCGACCAAGACCAAGCAGGCGGCTTTTCATTATCAGGATCCCTTTCCGCTGGGGCCCGACAAGACCAAGTACCGGCTTTTAAGCAAGCGCCATGTGCGCACCGCGAAATTTCAGGGCAAGGACGTCCTGGTCGTCGAGCCCGAGGCCCTGACTATGCTGGCCCGCGAGGCGATGAAGGATATTTCATTCTTCCTGCGGCCCGCCCATCAGCAGAAGGTGGCGGCGATACTCAAGGATCCTAAAGCATCCAAGAACGACAAGTCCATCGCCCTGGCCATGCTGCGCAATTCGGTAATCGCGGCCAAGGGCGTGCTCCCGACTTGCCAGGATACCGGGACCGCTACCGTCGTGGCCAAGAAGGGCCAGCAGGTCTGGACCGGCGCCGACGATGCCGAGAGCCTGTCGAAGGGCATCTGGAAGACCTATACCGGCGAGAACCTGCGCTATTCCCAGGTTGCGCCGCTGACCCTTTATGAGGAAAAAAACACCGGCTGCAACCTGCCGGCGCAGATCGATATTTATGCGACCAAGGGCATGGAGTACAAGCTGCTGTTCGTGGCCAAAGGGGGCGGCTCCGGCAACAAGACGACGCTGTTCCAGCAAACCAAGGCCCTGCTCAACCCGGCGTCCTTGAAGAAGTTCCTGACCGAGAAAATGAAAACCTTGGGCACGGCCGCCTGTCCGCCCTATCACCTGGCCTTCGTGGTCGGCGGTACCTCGGCCGAGACCTGCCTTAAGGTCGTCAAGCTGGCTTCGGCCGGCTACCTGGACAATCTGCCGACCAAGGGCAATCAGCACGGCCAGGCCTTCCGCGACCTTAAGCTTGAAAAGGAGCTTCTTGAGGCAGCGTACAATATCGGCTACGGCGCGCAGTTCGGCGGCAAGTATTTCGCGCATGATGTGCGCGTCATCCGCCTGCCGCGTCACGGCGCCTCCTGCCCGGTCGGCATGGGCGTCTCCTGCTCGGCGGACCGGAATATCCTGGCCAAGATCAACAAGAAGGGAATCTGGCTCGAAGAGATGGAGCGCCATCCGGAGAAACTCATTCCCAAGGAGTTCCTGAATGCGGTCGAGGAGGGCGTGATCAGAGTGGACCTCAACCGGCCGATGAAGGAGGTCTTGGCCGTGCTGAGCAAGCATAAGGTCACGACGCGCCTCGCGCTGACCGGCCGGCTGGTGGTGGCGCGCGACATCGCGCATGCCAAGCTCAAGGAGCGTCTGGACGCGGGCCAGGGGCTGCCGCGGTACTTTAAAGATCATCCGGTCTACTATGCGGGTCCGGCCAAGAAGCCCGCGGACAAGCCGTCGGGTTCCTTCGGTCCCACCACCTCGGGCCGCATGGATACCTATGTGGACCTGTTCCAGTCGAAGGGAGCGTCCATGGTTATGCTGGGGAAGGGCAACCGCACCCAGCAGGTGACCGATGCCTGTAAAAAGCATGGCGGGTTCTATCTCGGATCCGCCGGCGGCGTGGCGGCGCTGTTCGCCGAGAACTGCATCAAGAACGTCGAGGTTATTGATTACCCGGAGCTCGGCATGGAGGCGGTATGGGCGATCGACGTCGTCGATTTCCCGGCCGCGATCCTGGTCGACGACAAGGGCAACGACTTCTTCCAGCAGATCTAGCGGTGGTGAGGGGTAGAGCCGTACGACTTGTCGCGGCCGTCTGCTGGGCAGTACTTCTCGCTGCGGGAGCCGCGGCGGCGGAACGGCCTCAGCTCGTGGTACAGAGCGGGCATACGCGGCAGGTTCGCGGGCTCGTCTTCACTCCCGACGGCCGGCATCTCGTCACGGCGGGCTACGACCAGGTGGCGCGGCTGTGGGACGTCGAATCGCGGACCGAGCTCCGGACCTACGCCGGCCATTCCGGCCTGCTGAACACGCTCGGCATCGGCGACGGCGGCCGCATGATAGTTACCGGGAGCGGCGATGGTACGGCCCGGTTGTGGGACCTGGCCAGCGGCGAGCAGCGGCGGCGGTTTACGACCGGCGAGCTGACCGACCAGGTCTTTGCCGCCGCGCTCGGCCCGGACGGAAAGTACGTCGCCACCGGACATTGGATCACCGGCGCCAGTATTTGGGATGCGCAGAGCGGCAAGCGGCTGCATCATCTGCAAGGCCACGCCCGCAGCGATACCATCGCCGCGGAGGTCCATGTCTATGGCATCGCGATAACGCCGGACGGCAAGCATGTGCTGACTGCCGGTGATGACGCGACGGCGAGGCTATGGGATATCCGCAGCGGCGAGCAGCGTCGCGTCTATGAAGGGCATAAGCAGCGGATTTTTGCGCTCGCGGTTTCCGCCGACGGCAAGTACTTCGTGACGGGCGGCTATGATCGCACCGTCCAGTTATGGGATCTTGAAAAGAATCGTTCGATCAGTTCTTTTGCCGAGAGCGCCCCCGTTTATTCGCTGGCGTTCAGCCCCGATGGACGCTATGTCGCGGCCGGATTGGAGAACGGCAGCGTCAGCGTCTGGGACCTGCAGACGGGAGTCCGGGCGCATACGCTGACGGCCCATGCCAAAATAGCGGGCGCCGTCGCTTTCAGCCCGGACGGGCGGACGCTCGCCACCGGCGGCGACGATGCCAAGGTCGTGCTGTGGAACGCCGTTGACGGCAAGCGGATCGCGGGGCTGGAAGGCAATGCCCGGCCGATCGATCAAGCGGCATTCAGCCCGGACGGCAAGCATATCCTTGCCTTGCGCAGCGATCGATCTGCTCGGCTGTGGGATACCCGCTCCGGCAAGGAGCTGCGCAGCTACCGGGTTCACTGGCTTCAGTTCGACGAGATGTACGAACCGCTGGCCTTTGCTCCCGACGGACGCAGCTTCTTTGTGAACAGTGTAAAACACACTCCGCGGCGATGGAGCGTGGACTCTCTGGACTTTATTAGTGCTTACCGAGGACATACCACCTACGTAACGACGCTGGCGGTCTCCCCGGACAACCGTCTCCTGCTTAGCGGCGGACAGGACAGCACTTTGCGGCTATGGGAAGTGGACAGCGGCAAAGAGCTGAAAACTTTGTGGCGACGGGACAGCGGCATCATTAAAGCCGCCGCCTTCAGCCCCGACGGCAAGCTCGCCGCCGCGGTCAGCCATTACGAACTGCGAATCTGGGATGTCGCGGACGGACGGTTGCTGCATGAGCGCAAGCACTCCGAGCAGATGGCTCATGTCTGGTTCAGCCCGGACGGGCGCAATGTCGTGACAGCAGGCGGGCAGTATAAGGTCTCTAAAGTGGTTAAGTGGGACGCGGTCAGCGGGCAGAAGGTGCGGGAGTATCGAGCCGAGTATCCCGCAGGCGTCTACCGAGCCGCTTTGGCGCCGGACGGCCGGAATTTACTGACCGTCAGCGGCGACCAGAAGCTGCGGGTTCTGGATCTGGAAACCGGTAATTGGGATCGAGTTCTGTTCGAACTCAGCGTGGATTTCAACTCGGTTTCCATCAGCCCGGACGGCAAGTTCGTCCTCACCGGCAGCGCCGACGGCACCGCACGCATCTGGGACTTTAAATCCGGACGCGAACTGTGCCGCTTGGTCTCGGGAAAGCCCGGCGAATGGGTGGTCGCAACTCCGGAGGGCCTGTTCGATGGTTCGCCCGAGGGGCTCAAGACCCTCTATTGGACGACCGGCGACAAAGCCTACCCGCTGGAGGCCTTCTCCGAGAACCATTATTCTCCCGGTCTGCTGGCGCGCATCCTCGCCGGCATGGAGATCAAGACCGCGGCGGCACCGGACCTTTCGCAAGGCTTTAAGGCGCCGCCCAGCATCGAGTTCGTCTCCCCGCGCGCCGGCGCGGCCTTCAGCAAAACCAGCGTCGAGGTCGAGGTGCTGGCACGCGACATGGGCGGGGGGATTGATGAGATCCGCCTCTACCACAACGGCAAGGCGCTCGGAGGTTCGGCCCGCGATATCAAGGTCGTCGAGAAGGCCGGGGAGCTGCGGCGTAAATTTCACGTCGCGCTGCTGGACGGCGAGAACCGGCTGCGCGCGGTGGCGCTGAGCGGCGAGCGGATAGAAAGCGCGCCCGCCGAGATCGCAGTGACGCTCAAGGCGCCGCAGAAAGAGGCGGCTTTGCATCTGCTGGCGGTCGGGATCAACAAGTACCGCAACCCGGCGCTGAACCTCAACTACGCCGTGCCCGACGCCAAGGGGCTGGCCGGCTTCTTCGCCCAGGGCGCGAGCGGATTGTTCCGCTCCGTGCGCGAGCATACGCTCTACGACCAGGACGCCACCAAGGCCGCCATCCTCGCCAAGCTCAAGGAGCTGGAGAATACGGCGCCCCAGGATGTGGTCGTTGTTTACCTCGCCGGACACGGCGAGAGCTTGGGAAACACCTGGTACTTCCTGCCGCACGAGCTGATCTATCCCGAGCGCGAGGACAAGATCAAGGAGGGCGGGCTGTCATCGGCGGAGCTGCAGGAGCGCATCCGCGCCATCGGCGCCCGCAAGGTCCTGCTGCTGATGGATGCCTGCAAGTCCGGCGGAGCGCTATTGGCCTTTGCTGCCCGCGGCTTCGAGGAGCGCAAGGCTTTGGCCCAGCTGGCGCGCGCCGCCGGCGTGCACGTCGTGGCGGCCAGCTCGCAGGACCAGATCGCGGCCGAGGTCAAAGAGCTCGGCCATGGCGTCTTCACCCATACTTTGCTCGGCGGGCTGGGGGGCAAGGCCGACGGCAGTCCCAAGGACGGTACCGTGACCGTGCGCGAACTGCTGAGCTACGTCGAGAACGTCCTGCCGGAGATATCGCAGAAGTACAAGGCTCAGCCGCAGTTTCCGGTGGTGGACAGCCGGGGCATGGACTTTCCGCTGACGCGGCCGAAGAACTAGCGGCAGACCGGCGCGCCGTCGGGGATGGCGTCGCGCATGTAGGTCCCGCGGAACCAGGTCTGGATATCGACGGCTTCCCACTCTTCGGCATCGCCCATTTCGGTGACGTCCTTGTACTTGACCTGGAGGAAGTGCACCAGCTCATGGGCCAGGGAGTCGTCGATAAAGCGCCCCATCTTCATATAGTAGGCGGCGTCATCGAGCAGGTATATCCTGTTGAACCGGAAGACGTAAACGTTGAGGACGATGTCCGGGCGCATACCCCACTGAGGCTCGACGGCGTCGTTGAACTCCTCCGCCGGGGTTTCGCTGCCGTAGCGGACGGAGGGCAGAGGAATGTCCTCCCGCAGGGTCACCTTCTTCTTCCACGCCACGGCCCGCACGATGCATTCCCTGGAGTAGCGCGGGCGTGCGGTCCCGATCTTCTTGGCGGTCTTTTTCACTGCCGTCTGGGCAAAAGTCTGCGCCTCGCCTAGCGAGAAGCCGGCGGTAAATCCCTGGGCCGGGACGCAGGCCGCCAGGACGAGGGCGCGGATCAGCATGAAGCAGAGGAATCTCATACTGGCAATAGGATAGCGGGATTACCGGATTTGACCTGAGCACGGGGGCCCTCTCTTTTCTGGGCCCTTGGGCCTATGCGGGCCGTGGCGAACGCGCCAATTGAAATTGTAGAGTGAGGGCAGATTTTCGCTCCACTGGAGGATATATGGCACTTTTCTCGCAGCGCACATCCAAGATCGACACGGAGAACGCCTTCAAGATCGGCCCCCATATCGTCAAGGTGGAGGGTTCCGGCAAGAAGGTCGTGAAGTTCAACCTTGGAGAACCGGACTTCGACCTGCCGAAGTATATCGGCGACGAGATCAAGCGGCAGATTGATCTGGGCAATACCCACTACTGCGACCCCCAGGGCATCCCGACCCTGCGCAAGACGCTGGCCGCGCACCTGACCAAGAGCCGCGGCATCACCGTTACCCCGGACCGGATCGTCGTCTTCCCCGGCGGCAAGCCGCCTATCGGGCTGTGCCAGCAGGCATACTGCGATCCGGGCGACGAGGTCATCTATCCCAGCCCGGGCTTCCCGATCTATGAGTCGTTCATCCGCTACGTGGATGCGGTCCCGGTGCCCCTGCACCTTAAGGAAGAGCTCGGCTTTTCCTTCACCGGCGATGACCTGGCTCCGCTGATCACGCCCAAGACCAAGCTCATCATCCTGAACTTCCCGTCCAATCCGACCGGCGGCGTGGCGACCCGGGAGCAGCTGGAGGGGATCGCCAAGGTGATCGAGGAGAAGTGCAGCCCCGACGTCCGCGTCTACTCGGACGAGATCTATGAGCACATTCTGTTCGACGGCTCCAAGCACATCTCGATCGCCGCCATCGGCGGCATGGCCAAGCGCACGGTGATCGCCAGCGGCCATTCCAAGTCCTTCGCCTGGACCGGCGGCCGCGTCGGCTATGCGGCGTTTCCGACCGTGGAGGAGGCGCAGGTCTTCAAGAACCTCAACATCAACTACTTCTCCTGCATCCCGCCCTACAACCAGGAGGCGGCCCGCGTCGCGCTGGAGTCCCCGGAGTGCGATGTCGAGGTCGGCAAGATGGTGCGGGCCTTCGAGGAGCGGCGCGACTACGTGGTGCCGGCGCTCAACGCCATCGAAGGCATCAAGTGCCAGAATCCCAAGGGGGCGTTCTATGTCTTCCCCAACATCTCCGGCATCTGCGAGCAGCTCGGAGCCTTCGAGCTCTTCAAGGGACTGCCCGACGACCTGCGCAAGAAGCTGAGCCCGTCGACGCTGTTCCAGATGTTCCTGCTCTACGAGTACGGCGTCGCCACCATGGACCGCAAGTCCTTCGGTAAAATCGGCGCGGAGAATTGTCATTATCTGCGCCTGTCGATCGCCAATAAGCTCGAGGAGCTCAAGGAAGGAATCGCGCTCATCGAGAAGGCCTCGCAGGACGAAGACGGCTTCGCCGCCTTCGTCAAAAAAGGCGAGAACCTGATCTAGGGCGCGGGCGCACAGCGTTCATCCATAGATAAAAACTATGCGTTGAGTGTTGTTAGGTGGTGTCTTTTCGCATAGAAGGGTCTTCCTCCGTATCTTTCGATTACTGTAACCGCAGGTGTGCGCTCCGCGCGCTTTTCCCGCTTGACGGGAAATCAAGGCGGGCGTATACTGCTCAATCGTTACAGGGGGAAGCATGGACCAAGGCAGGAAACCCTTCAAGCTCGCACTCATCTCAACGCACGGAACCGGAAAGACCACGCTGTCGTTTGATGTCGCGGCCCAGCTCAAGAAGCGGGGTCTGAAGGTTAAGGTTTTTTCCGAGATCGCCGCGCGCGCCTGTGAGATGGGCATTCCGATTAACGAAGGGACGACCCTGCCCGCCCAGCTCTACATCCTCTTGCAGCATATGTGCGAAGAACTGCGCGGCGCGATCCGCGGCTACGAAGTCGTGATCTGCGACCGCAGCGTGTTCGACAACTGGATTTACCTTGAGCGGCGGTGCGGGCGCGATGACAACGGCTACATCATCGATTTTATCCGCATGTATGCCGACCAGTTTCCGTACGACGCCATCTATAAGCTTCCCTTGGTCGGCGATCTCGTGGACGACGGCATCCGCGAAGTATTCAGCAAGGACTTCCAGGAGGACGTATACTCCCGGCTCAATAACCTGCTGACCGATCTGCGCGTCCAGCATAAAACCCTGCCGATGCCGACCTCTGTGCTCAGGAGCGAATGGTGCGACCTCATCGTCGAAGAGACCATGGCCAGCCTGCAGCAGCGAGGGGCCGGCGCAATTAACGGCCGGCGCTTCACCCTGGAGAAGACCAGCGGGAAGGCCGTTCCCGTCTCTCACGTCTAAGCGGCCGCCCAATTTTGCAGAATATCCTACCGGGGCGCCGGTTCGCCCTAGGAGGGCGGCTATATGAAGGCGCTGGTAAAGAAGCATGCGAAGGAAGGGCTATGGCTCGATGATGTCCCCGAGCCCGAGGTTTCCGAAAACGACGTTCTGATCCGCATCAAGAAAACCGCCATTTGCGGGACCGATGTCCATATCTACGAGTGGGATGCCTGGGCGCAGAAGAATATTCCCGTAGGGCTGCATGTCGGCCACGAGTTCGTGGGCGAGGTGATCGAGATCGGCAAGGCCGTCAAAGGCGTGGAGGTCGGCCAGCGGGTTTCCGGCGAGGGGCATGTGGTTTGCGGCCACTGCCGCAATTGCCGCGCCGGGAAGCGGCACCTATGCCGCAATACGCAGGGCGTGGGCGTCAACCGCGCGGGGGCTTTCGCCGAGCGGCTGTCGATTCCCGCGAGCAATGTGTTTCCTATTCCCGACGGGATATCGGATGAGGAAGCCTCTATTCTGGATCCGCTCGGCAATGCCGTGCATACGGCTTTGTCCTTCGATCTGGTGGGCGAAGATGTGCTGGTAACGGGCGCGGGTCCGATCGGCATTATGGGCGCCGTGGTCGCTCGTCACGCCGGCGCCCGCCACGTGGTTATTACCGATATCAACGATTACCGTTTGCAGCTGGCGAAGAAGCTCGGCGTCCAGCGCGTCGTGGACTCGCGCAGCGAAAAGCTCGCCGCGGTGATGCGGGAGCTCGGTATGACCGAGGGGTTTGACATCGGCCTCGAGATGTCGGGCGCGGCGCCGGCATTCCGCGATATGATCGCGGCGCTTAAGCATGGCAGCAAGATCGCGCTGCTCGGCATTCTCCCCGATGAAACGGGCGTCTCGTGGAGCCAGGTCATCTTCAAAGGGCTTATTATCAAAGGCATCTACGGCCGCGAGATGTACGAGACCTGGTATAAGATGTGCGCCATGCTGCAGAGCGGTCTTAATATCAAGCCGATCATCACCCATCGTTTTTCTTACGAGCAGTACGAGGAAGGCTTCGCGGTGATGCGCGCCGGCAAGTCCGGCAAGGTCATCCTGGATTGGGAGTAAATGCAAAAAACATAAATTTCCCTAAGGTACTAGAGGCCGCCGTCAGGCGACCCAAAGACGATAGGACTATTTTCTTTAGTGTTTTTAGGGCCTTTTCCTTTGTTAGCGGTCTCTGAGCTCCCTATAATTCCCTTATGAAAGGAAAGGGGGAATTATGAATAGAATCATCATTTTAACGGCACTTTGCGCTATTTTTGCAGCTCCAGCAGGAGCTGAAGAGCCGGCCGGACCGGTAGGCGAGCCCTTTTCGGTCGCTGCCGTTGAGTCGTTTAAGCACCCCACCTGCGAGATCATGCCTTGGGGCGTGCTTACCGCAGTGCAGGTCAAAAAAACCGTCAACTACTCCTGGGACGAGGAGCTCGACATCAAGGCGCTGTTTGCGGCCAAGGGCTACCGCTCAAGCGGGAAGCTGGTGTCTACCGACAAGCTGCCGGAGGGAGCGCTCTTTACCTATATGGTGACTTCGGTCGGCAAGGAGACGAGGTTCTTCCGCACGCAGTATCTCGGCTTCACCATCATCCATATCCGCGTGAAGGACAGCTCCACCGAGGGGGGCTCGCGCATTCTCTTCCAATATAAGCCGCCGACCAGCATGATGCAGAGCGATCCCCATGACATAACGGGGGCGCAGGTGAACTCGATTCGAGTCGCGCTGCGCGGCATCCCGAACTGCGAAGCGGAGAAGACCCCGCCGCAGGACTAGCAGGCTACCTCTTGGGGCAGGGGCAATTCCCGCCGAATGTTTTCTGCGTCTGCAGGCAGATCGAGGCGGTTATAACCGCTCCGCAGCGGCAGCCGTCGGCCAGAAATGACTGCTGCCGGCTCCGGCATTCCATTACCTCGTCCCGCTTGGCTTGAATCGCCGCCCGCTCCGCTTCTTTTTTCTCCTCCAGCTCTCTTAGGGCCGCGTTGCGCATGGACGCATCGACGCGGTCCCGCGCCAGCTTCACGTCCGCCTCATGCTTGGCTTCGGCGTAGCCGAGAATTTTATTGACCCGCGCTTTGTCGGCGCCCAGCGCTCCGACCACTTCCTTGAAGTCGGCCGGCGCTTTGCCCTCTTTCATCGCGGGGACATGGTCCGCGAGGTAGTTGACGGTCGCTTTTTCATATGCGTCGGTCAGCGCCGCCTTGTCTTTGGCGGGCAGGTCGAGGCGCATCGCCGCCTGGTAGCGCTGCGGGTAGCTCTTCGGATCGAAGCGGAAGGTCTGCAGATCGCGCCGGAGGTCGTAGGCGTCAGCCTCCCTCTTCTGCGCGTTGGCCGCGGCGGATTTCTCGCGCAGGCGGCAGGCGGCCTCCAACCCTTTCTTGATGAAGCGCGGCTGACAGGCCATCTGCGCCGTTCCTCCGCCCATGCGCATGGTGTAGGTGCATGTCCCGTCCTTCTCGACCGTCAGGCCGGCATTTTCCACCGCTATCCATTCCTGTTTCGTGAGATCGAGTTTATGGAATATGCCGCCGGTTAGGTCGGCGTCCTGCTGCGCAGCCTGACACGGGTCTTTGGGCGGGGCCTTGCCCGCATGCGCCGGGCGCACGGCGAGGGAGAACAGAACGGACGCGCTCAAAATCCAGACAGCGAAGCATTTGCTGCGGGCCATGGCGGCCTCCACAATACGGCGGATTGTGCTCCGGTATTTAGTTTAGCAGAAGAACTTGACGTGTCAAGAGGCGGGGGCGGCGCAGTGGGGGTGCTCGTCGCAGACGGAGGCGTCGTGCAGGCGTTCAAGCTTGCCGGCGTGCAGGAGGCGCAGGTTCTCCTTTACCGTATCCGTTTCGGCGGCATAGACGGGGATGCCCGCGGTTCCCAGGCGCTGCAGCCCTTTGCGGCCGATCTCCTTGGTGATCAGGCAGCCCGCGCCGCATTCGATCAGCGTACTGGCCGGGCCGCAGAGGCCTTGCGCCTGCCTCCGGTCGGAGTTCAATACCTGGGTGACCTTGCTCTGCTCCCAGTTGATCACCAGAAACATTTCCGCCGCGCCGAAATGCTCGCATAGCCGGCTGCTTAAGCCCTTGTCATGTTCTACAGGGAAAAATACACGCATAGTTCCTCCGCCGGGGTGAGGGGGAGAATTCTCCGAATACGTTAAGGTCTTGGGCTTGCGCTGTCTATGGCATATGTCAATAAACCGGTTCGTGAATTAACTACACTAGGGATGCATGACCGAGCGCTGGTTCGCCTATATCGATAAAAAGCTGCAGGGGCCGTATACGGCGCAAGAGCTTAAAGCGCTTCCCGGATTCGGCCCGGATACCGAGGTCACTTTATCCGACCACGAGGAATTTTGGCTGCCCGCCAAAAAGGATAAGGTCCTTAGTAAGCTGTTCGCGGCGCCGGCCGCCAGGAAGGAATGCCGAACCGCCGGGGCGGACAAGCGATACGTCGTCTGCCCGCAATGCGGCGCCGGGATGGAGCTGGAGGCGGGTCGGCACCGGACGCATTGCGCCTACTGCGAGTCGCCGCTTACTTTCGAGAAAGGCAAGGGGACGGGGGGAGTGCTCGTCGCCGCCGACTGTCCTTCCTGCGGCGGCATGGTGCAGTATCCCGAAGACTCGCGCACCGCGCACTGCGCCTACTGCGACGCCTATCTCGTCATTCTGGGCAGCAACCGTCTTTACCGCTTCTACGCGCCGGCCCGCATTACGCGGGACCAGGCAGCGGCCGAAGCGCGCGCAGGACTGCGCGGTTGGACGCCGGAGGATGTCGACAGCGCGCTGCAATTGAACTATGTCCCGTATTGGCGTTATCACGCCATGGTCTTCTACTGGAACATCGGCCTCAAGACCCAGGATATCCCGGGCTTCCGTGCCGAGGACCTCAGCGGCGAGGAGATCCAGAGTATGGGCGGCCTGGTCCCCGGCAGCGGCAAGATCAAGGAGCGGATGCGCGATTTTCGTTCGCGGCGGCTGGACCGCAGCATGCGCGCCGCGAGTGAGCCGCTGGGCTATCCTGGCGCGGGTGACCGCGTGAGCCGCCTGCCGCTGCGGCCTTACAGCCGCGATGAGATGCTCCGAGACGGCGAGATCCTGCACGTCGTGGTCACGCGCGAAGAGGCCGAGAAGGCGATCGGCGTGACCGCCTATGAGGGGTTCAAGGACGATACGCTTATTCAGGAGTTGGAGCATGGAGCAATTCTTAATGGAAGGCTGTCGGTCGTCTACCTGCCGTTCTGGACGGTGGATGACGAGAAGGGCCGGCACCTGGTGCTGGATGGGATAGAAGGGCATGCGGTGAAGCCTTACGGCGCGTCCGCCGAACTGGCCGGGCGGCCGCCGGTGGAAGACGGCGCCGCGCCTCCCAAGTGCGTGCTGGCTCAGTGCGCCCGCTGCGGCGGCGAGCTGAAGATCCAGAACTTCCAAGTCTTGTTTCTCTGCCCCGACTGTCAGCGGGTATGGCGCATCGCGGGTGACCGTCTGGTCGAGCAGAGCTTCCGCCTGGTCGAGCCCGCCGCCAAGTATCGTGCTGGACTAGCCGCGGGGCTCTACATGCCC
This sequence comes from Elusimicrobiota bacterium, assembly GCA_043827405.1. Taxonomy (GTDB): domain Bacteria; phylum Elusimicrobiota; class Elusimicrobia; order UBA1565; family UBA1565; genus JBDRPD01. The sequence goes on from JBDRPD010000054.1 coordinate 81,015, forward strand.
GTATGGCGGCTGCGCGTCACGCTGAAATCCGGCGCGCGCGCGATCGCCGACCAGCAGGCGCTGCGCGAGCTGGTCCCGGACACCGTTTATACCCGGATAGCCAAGGACCCGGGCAAGCCCGTATATCTCTACATTCAGGGCTGGGGCAATATGGTCTACCCGCGGCTGAGCAAGGTGCCGCAGCGCTACACCCGCCGGCAGCCGGAACTGGAGTTCGCGGAGAAGGGCTCTTTCGGCGCGGTCGTGCGCGCGGTCTACGGGCCGGAAGGCGTGCGGCGCATGCCCATGCTGATGCTGCTCGGCGTCGCCCACCTGCGCAAAAGCGTCATCGAGACGCTGCGCGGCATGGAGATCGAGATAGCGGAGACGGAACTGCTCTTGATCCCCTGCGTCGAAAAGCACGGCCAGTACATCGAGAGCCTGCTGGGCATCGCCGTGGGCAAGCCGGAGTTCAGCGAAGCGCGGCGCTGACCGCTCGCGGGTAATTTTTTGGTATAGAGCCCTTGCCAAGAGGCCGCGCATCCCGCATGCTATTGATGTAATGCGACCACCGAGAAGCATGCTCGTGAGCGCCGTTCTGCTTATCGCCGGTCCGGCATGCGCCGGCGGTTCCGATGTCGCTCTTATCACCGCGGCGCTGCATTTACGGCAAAGAACATACAACGCCGATCAGGTGGTCGAGGATATCGACAAGCAGGTGCTGCAGGACCTGTACACCGCACAGTCGGCCCAGGGCGTGCTGACCGATATTCACGTCGCGCTCAGCGGGATATCTCCCGACAGCACCCGCTATTTCGGGGGGCTGGGGCCGGAGCTGTTCGCCGCGCGGCAGAAAATCGAAGGGGGCGTCGGTGCTCTGGCCGGCGCGCCGGGCGACTGCAAAACCGGCTCGCTCGCGCAATGGCAGCTCGCCGTCGACGGGCGCCGCCGCATACAGGATGCCGTGGCGCTCGCCGCCCGGGCGCGAACGCGGGTCCGGCGCTTGCAGGAGCTGGAGGAACGACTCGCGTCGCAGGTCAGCGAGCAGCGCCGCCGCGGCGATTCCCAGTTCGTCCGCCTGGAGCGTCTGCGGCAGGACTATAAGCGGGCGATAGAGCGTATCGCCGCGCATCTCGACTCCGGGCTGGGTGCGGCGGCTCTGCGCGCGATAAATGTCGCCGGCAAGCCTGACTGCGCGGAGGCGAAAGAGCTTTATCGGATGTCCACAACCGCGGGCATCGGCGCCGGCCGCGGCGGGGCGCAAAACGGCGAAAGCGCCGCGGCGGGAACCGTCCCGGTATCCGCGGGCGGGGGCGTCTCCTCCGCTCTTTTGCCGCGCGCACCGACCGAGAGTTCCTGGGTCGACAATCGGGTGACGGGCGCGGTGAGTACGGGGAAGACGCTTTCGGCCCTGGAGGCCTACGAGAAAAACACCTACGGCTCCTCTTACCCCATCTTAAGCCGTGAGGATTGGGGCGCGCGGACGATGAAGCGGGCGCCGAAGAAGCATAACCCCAACCGCATGACCGTGCATCATACCGTGGGGCATCAGGCGATCAGCCGGGCGGACGCCGTGCGGAGCATAAAAGGCGCCCAGAACTTCCATATGGATACGCGCGGCTGGAACGATATCGGCTACCACTTCCTCGTCGACGGAGCCGGCCGCGTTTTTGAGGGCGTGCCGGTCGATGTCGTCGGCACCCATGTCGGCAACAATAATACCGGCAATATCGGCATGTCGCTGATGGGAAACTTCGAAGTGCAGAAGCCGACGACCGATCAGCTGGGCAGCCTCGAACGCCTGGCGTCGTTTTTAACCGTTCGCTATCACATCGACGCCGCCAATAAGCTGCTGCCGCATCGGCACTATAATGCCACGGCATGTCCCGGACGCAACGTGGTCGCCGTTCTCTCCTGGTTCCGGATGCAGGTGGCGCGGCGGGCCGGCGTCCTGTCCGGCCAGCTCCTGGCGCAGAGCGGTGCGGACGAGGGGTTTATTCCCCTCGTTGTCGTCCAGCCCCGGACCTAGCGCTCGATCGCCAGAATCTCGACTTCGAAGGTCAGGTCCTTCCCGGCATAGGGATGGTTGAAGTCGAGCGTCGCGCTGGCGCTCCCGACCGCGACCACCGCGGCCGACTCCAGGCGTCCGCCCTGCATGCCGTGGACCTTGCCGCCCGGCTTTAGGTGCTGCGCCTGTTCGCCGAAGCGCGCGAGCGGGACGCTGCGGACCGCGTCGGGATCGCGGAGGCCATAGCCGCTTAGCGCGGGGACCTGAACCGTCTTTTTCTCTCCGGGCCGCAGTCCGAGCAGGGCTTCGTCCAGTCCCGGCACCAAATCTCCCGCTCCCTGCACTACCGTCATCGGCTCGCGGCCGTGGGTTGTATCAACGGGCTTCCCGTCCGCCGCGGCCGAGAAGTGCAAGCGGACGGTCGAGCCCGGGTGAACCGCCCGTCTCGTTTGTCCGTACTTGATCAGAAACGCGGATGCCGCGGCGAAAAGGATCGCGCCGATGATCCAGGGCCATAGTGAGCGGCGAGTGGACATGGCTACTTCAGCTTCTCGACCGCGCCGAACTTCCGGTCGGGAGAGAAGATAGCGAAGATCTCGCGGTCCTCGGCGGTGAGTTCGCCCTTGACCAGCTTGACGAGATAGACTCCGAGGCCGGGGCCGAGCATGAGCCCCTGCCCGCACATACCGACGGCCTGCAGGAAGCCTTCGGCTTCCCGCGACCAGCCGACGAGAGGTGAGCCGTCGGGCGACATCGGATAGAGTCCCCGCCAAGTGCGCCGGACCTTGAGGTTGGCGAGCTTGGGCATCAGGTCCACCATGCGCCGCGTGATCAGGGGCAGGAAGTCGGATGTTTCGCGGCGGTCGGTCCCCACCATGGGCGGGTCCGGGGTGACGCAGAAGATTACCTGGCCGGTGGTATGCTGGTAGAAGTAGTAGTTGGCGGAGCCGGGCGCCGGCCGGATGTCGACGACCATCGGTTGCAGGAAGCGCGCTACCGGTTCGGTCACGCCGGCTTCGTGAGAATCAGGGTTTACCGGGACGTCGACTCCCGCGAGCCGGGCGACCTCGCGGGCCGCGCCGCCGGCGGCGTTGATGACTATGGGCGCGCTGTAGGCGCCGGCGTCGGTCTTGACGCCGCGGACCTTGCCGCCCGCGACAAGAATTTCCGTTACTTTTTCACTGAAGCGGAATACCGCGCCCCGCTCCCCGGCGTGCCGGTAGAAGGCATGATTGAGCAGCAGCGGGGAGACATTGCCGTCGTCGGGAGAAAGCGTGCCGCCAAGGAGGCCGTCGGGGTTGAGACCCGGCACCGCGCGCAGGAGATCGTCGCGGTTGAGCCAGCGGATATTTAGGCCATGCTCGGTCTGCACCCTGAGGAGGTCCTTGAGGATGCGCTCCTCGCGTTCGCGGTAGGCGACGAAGGAGTAGCCTCCTTGGTACCATTCGATTTCGTCGCCGTAGGTTTCTTTCCAGGTCGACAAAATCTCCAGGCTCTTGAGACCGACGCGGATTTTGGCGATATCGGAATGGGTCGCACGGATGCCGCCGATGGCCGCCTTATTGGCGCCCTGGCCGACGCTGGGATAGGCGTCAAGCACTAAAGTCTTCAGGCCGGCCTCCGCCAGGTAGAAGGCGGCGGGGGTGCCGATGCTGCCGGCGCCGATAATGATAACGTCGAAAGTCTTAGCCATCAGCCTTCCTCAATCTTCGCTCCCGCAAGCACGCCCATGGGCACTTCGATGAACATCGGCCGGCCGACGTCCAAAGTTACCTCGTCGAGCGGGACGCCCTCCTGCCGGAACAGAAATTTGATTAGGCTGGCGCAGGTCTTGGCGCCGCAGGCCCCCATGCCGGCCCGGGTGATGGTCTTGATCTCGTTCATGTCGCGCACGCCGTCTTTGATCAGCTTGCGGATGTCGCCTGCCAGAACCCGTTCGCAGCGGCAGATGACGGTGTCATCGGTCAGGCGATTAACATAGGCTTCCATCGGCACAGACACTTCCTGGCCTTGTACGCGGAGGCCGGCGATGCGCGCGGCGATGTCTTTGGGCGCCAGGAGCTTGACGAGCAGCGTGCGGTTGAGCTTTTTGGCGGCGATGACCTTAAGAACTTCGACTTCCCCGAGGTCCTTGCCGTCGATGTCGAGCACCTTGACCCGGTCTCCCTTCTCGATGCGGTCCTTGGGGAACTCATGGGCTAAAGTAACGACGGGATGCTCGGGATCCTTTTTCGAGTCGACGAGCGTGATGGCGAGGCCGGGGCAGATCGTCACGCACTGGCAGCAGCCGGAGCAGCCTTTCTCGCTCTTGCCGCGCGCGAAGAGCGGCGTTCGGCGCAGGTCGCCCTCCATCTCGATAAGATGCTCCGGACAGACCGAGGTGCATGGATTACAGGGAATCTCCTGCCGGCAGTGGAATATCGGCCGTACGCCTTCCGTTTTCTGCGGCAGCAGCTCCTCGGCGACGGGCCCCGGCTTGGACTTCAGAATCTTCTCGGTCTCTACCCAGTCGGCGAGAATCTCGGTCGCGCTGCGCCCGAGGGCGCGGGCGATTTCCAGCCCTTTGATCTTGCCCGAGAACATCGCCGCCGAGGCCTCGGCGATTTCGTGGGCGTCTCCGGCGGAGTAGGCCTTGAGCCCGAACTTTACCGCTTTGCGGTAAAACTCGTCGACCGGGTCGAGGCCGACGGCGACTAAAATGGTATCGCAGGCGAAGGAGCGTTCGGTGCCGGGGACCGGCCGCCACTGGTCGTCGATTTTGGCGATCGTCACCGATTCCACGGAGTCTTCGCCGTTGGCGCTGAGCACGGTATGCGAGGTGTGGATCGGCACGCCGAAGCGGAGCAGCTTGTCTTCGTGGACTTTGTAGCCGCCGCAGCGAGGGAGCGCCTCGATCAGGCCGACTACCGCGAGCCCCGCCTGCAGGGCATGATAGCCGGCGATCAGGCCGACATTGCCGCCCCCGACGATGAACAGCTTCTCGGCCGGGCGCACCAGATCGCGATTCACCAAAGTCTGGAAGGCTCCCGCGCCGTAGACGCCGGGCAGGGTATTGCCTTTGAAGGCCAGGGACTTCTCGCGCGCTCCGGCAGCGACCAGCAGCGTCCGGGGAGCGACCAGCACGTATTCGGTGCCGCCGCGCAGCAGGCCGACTTTGCCGTCGCTGAAGACCGCGATAGCGGTGGTATTGAGCCAGCGTTCGACGCTCGGATGCGCCGCGACCTGCTTTTCGAGCAAGGTCGCGATATCGATGCCCCGCGTTCCCGCGTAGCAGGCGTCGATCGAGCCGAAAAACTTGTGCGTCTGCAGGACAAGCTTGCCGCCCAGGCGGTCCTTATCGTCGACGAGGAGCACTCCGGCCCCGGTCTTGCCGAGCTCGACCGCGGCGGAAAGCCCCGCCGGGCCGGCGCCGATGATCAGGCATTCTACCTCCAGTTTCCGGGTCGCATGAAATCCGTTCGGCGCTTTCATTTCCGGCAGTACGGGGTTGCCCTCCGCCGGTTCCACGCGCAGCCCTTCGCGGACGGGGAACATGCAGGACTTGACCGGCAGGTCGTCGGCCAGCACCATGCACTGCGAGCATTGGCCGTTGGCGCAGAAGATGCCCTGAGGCGAGCCGTCCTTGTGATGATGCCCGAAGATGCGGATGCCGTTGGCGAACAGCGCGGTGGACAGCATCTCGCCGTTTTTTGCGGAAAGCCGATCGCCGCGCCAGGTGAAGGTGACTTTTTCGCCTTCGGCAACGGCGAGTATGGGATGGGATTTAATCCGATGGTCGCTCATGCTGTAAACGTCGACACGCAAAGGGTTCAGCCAGGAATTTTTACCATTTTTGCCGCGCGTCAGGCGCCCGGCTTGAAAAAGCCGAAACGCAGCGCCCGCTTGGGGCATTTCGCGACGCAGATGCCGCAGGAGGTGCAGTCGGCGAGCCACGAGCTCTTTCCTTCGAGCAGGCCGTGGATCGACGGGCAGGGCGAGAGCTTAAGGCAGGCGGAGCAGTCCCGGCAGAGGCCTCTTTCCAGCCGCACACCGAGCAGGGCGAAGCGCTCCAGCACCCAGGACAGCAGGCCCACCGGGCAGATCAGGTAGCAGTAGGGACGGTAGTAGAACAGGCTGGCCCCCAGTATGCTCAAGAACAGCGCCACCAGGTGCGTCGTCGGCTTCCAATGGAACATCTCGAAGCCGTTGAAGTAGTCGTAGGTTATGGTGCCGAAGAAGAACAGGCCGATAAGGAATATCGCGAAGAGCGCGGTGCGTACGGCGTTGGTGATTCGGAAGGGGAGGTTTTTTAGTTTCTTGACACCCGGGATCATGAAGACCAGCTCCTGCAGGGCGCCCAGCGGACAGGCCCAGCCGCAGAAGAGCTTCTTGCCGATAAGGCTGAGCACGATGATAACGCCGATCCCGGCGATCAGGGGAGGGGGATACTTCCCCTGCAGCCAGCCGAAGGCCATCAGCTTGGTGAGGGTGCACATTGGACTGGGGTGCATGCCCAGCAGGCGGCCAAGCTCAGGGATGACCAGGCCGCCGAGTCCGCCAAGCAGTAATACAGAGCCGATCAGCGCGGTGATGCGTGCGGGTTTTTTGCTGCGGCGTGTGAGCAGGAGCGCTATTCCGAGCGCGGCGAGCAGAAAGAAGACGAGATGCTTGACCGAGAAGATCAGCGAGGCCCCGCTATGGTGCATATTCCCTCTATTTTTAGGATAGCATATCGCGGCGGCTAAGAATTTGTATCCTCAATACCGGTATTCGCTGATGAAATACACCGTTCTTATACGCGCGGACGAAGATTTCGACCGCAAGGTCCTCGCCCAGGCCTTGGCCGCCAGCCGCGGGGTGCCGGTAATCGATACTTTGCCGGCCGCCATGCGATGCTGGGGAATCGTCGAGGAGGATATCGAGCGCGCGGCCGCTGAAAAGCTCGCAGCGGAGCTGCGCGCGGCCGGCCTGGAGGCGTATGCCGCCGAGAGCGGCGCGCTCGTGAAGCTCCCCGCGGCGCTGCCGGTTAAATCTTTGGCGTTCACGGATGCGGGGCTCGATGCGGTATGCGAGCCGAGAGAAAAGTTCACTATTCTGCCGGACGAGGTCTCGCTGATCGCGGCGGCGATCATCCCGCATACGACGATACGGGAGACGGCGCAAGAGCAGAAGCCGGGCATGGCGCAGAAGCTGCAGAAAACCGCCCTCAATCTCGCCGTTCCCGGACTCGGGCATGTGCTGGAGGCGGTCCGGCCCGGCGCGCAGGCGACGGTACGGAAGACCGGCGATGCGGGCCACCTCCTGTTTTTGGATATTTTCGTCGGCTCGCCGGGGAGGCGGCTCCGTTTCGACGGCAACCGGCTCCAGTACGGCTTTCTCGGCGATAAAATGGTGCACAGCACCCTGATCAATTTTAACCTGTTCGTTAAGGGGCTGGTTAGGATGGCCGTTCGAGCCAAAAGCAATAAAGGCGCGCGCATTATTCAAAGCGGCCGGCCGGTGAGAGAGATGGGATACGCGTCGATAGACGATATGGACCGTGAATCACGGTGTATCCTGACCGGCATCAAACAAACGAGTTCGGGTGAACCATGAAACTTGAGAAACTGTCCGGCTACAATAAATTCCCCGGGCCCCTGGTAACGGTGATCATGGACGGCATGGGCATCGGCAGGCCCGACGCCTCCAACGGCCTCCACGTCGCGAAGATGCCGCACCTCAACGCCCTGCTGCGCGAGCCCCTCTACGTCCAGCTTAAGGCGCACGGCAAAGCCGTAGGCCTGCCGTCGGATAATGATATGGGCAACTCCGAGGTCGGCCATAACGCGCTGGGCGCGGGCCGGGTCTTCGCCCAAGGGGCGCAGCTCGTCAATAAGGCGATCTCTTCGGGACGCATCTTTACCGGCAAGGCCTGGAGCGAGCTCGGCCGGCGTGCCGCCGGCGGCGGCACGCTGCATCTGATCGGCATGGTTTCGGACGGCAACGTCCACAGCCATGTGGACCATCTCAATGCCCTTATCGACCGCTGTGCCGGCGACGGCGTCAAGCGTCTGCGCGTGCACTGCCTGCTCGACGGCCGCGATGTCGGCGAGAAGAGCGCGCTCGACTACCTGGAGCCGCTGGAGAAGAAGCTCGCCGCGGTCTCCGGTTCCGGCAGGGATTACCGCATCGCTTCGGGCGGCGGCCGCATGGTCACTACCATGGACCGCTATGCGGCGGACTGGAGCGTGGTGGAGCGGGGCTGGAAAGCGCATGTCCTCGGCGAAGGCCGGCAGTTCGCTGCGGCGTCCGCGGCCGTCAAGACGTATTACGACGAGAATCCCAAGATCACCGATCAGTATATGGACAGCTTCGTGATCGCCGAGGCCGGCCGGCCGGTGGGGACGATCGAGGACGGCGATGCCGTGGTTCTTTTTAACTTCCGGGGCGACCGGGCCATCGAAATTTCACGCGCTTTCGAAGACGCGGATTTCACCGCGTTCGACCGCCGGCGCCGCCCCGACGTCTTCTATGCGGGGATGATGCAGTATGACGGCGATGCGCAGATTCCAAAAAACTACCTCGTTGAGCCGCCGGCCATCGGCCGCACTCTCGGCGAATATCTCTGCGCCGCGGGCCTGACCTCTTACGCCATTTCCGAGACTCAGAAGTTCGGCCATGTGACCTACTTCTGGAACGGCAACAACTCCGGCTATCTCGACGAGAAGCTCGAGCGGTATGTGGAAATCCCGTCGGATAGGGTGAACTTCGATCAGAAGCCGAAGATGAAGGCGGCGGAAATCACCGACGCTGTATTGCCGGCGATCGCCGGCGGCGAATACAAGTTTATCCGCCTGAACTACGCCAACGGGGATATGGTGGGCCATACCGGGATCGAATCCGCGATCATCACCGCGGTGGAAGCGGTGGACGAGTCGCTCGGACGGCTGCTGCGGGCGGTCGAAAAAGCGCAGGGCGTCCTGCTGGTGACGGCCGATCACGGCAATGCCGACCAGATGTGGACGGAAAAAAACGGCAAGCGCTCGCCGTTTGTCGCGCATACCTTGAACCCCGTGCCCTTCATCGTTAAGGACTTCTCCGGCGCCGACCAGTGGAAAATGACGGCGGTTGAGAACCCCGGGCTGAGCAATGTCGCGGCGACGATATGCCGCCTGCTGGGCTATGCGCCGCCGGAAGACTATGATCCCGCGCTCATGGCGCTGAGGTAGGGCTTTGCTGCACTTCGCCGTCTCGGGCGTCGACGCGCCGCTGTGGCTGCCGCCGCTGTTCGCTTTTGTCGTCTCCTTTTTCACCTCGATGGGCGGTGTGAGCGGGGCTTTCCTGCTGCTGCCTTTCCAGGTAAGCGTGCTGGGCTACACCTCGCCGTCCGTCAGCGCCACCAATCAGGTCTACAATATCGCGGCTATCCCCAGCGGCGTCTACCGCTATGTGCGCGAAGGACGCATGCTGTGGCCCCTGACCTGGACGGTGATCGTGGGGACTCTGCCGGGAGTCTTTATCGGCTCCTGGGTGCGGGTCGCCTATCTCCCCGATCCGCAGAACTTCAAGCTCTTCGCCGGTCTGGTGCTGCTCTATATCGGCGGGCGGATGGCGGCGGATGTCCTGCAGAAGAAGACCAAGGCGGCGGCCGACGTCCAGCCGCGATCATTGGACGCGGTCAGGGTTTTGCGGTTTACCGCCCGCCGTTTGGAGTTCGACTTCGGCGGCGGGACCTACGCCTTTTCGCCGGCGGGAGTCTTTATTATGTGCCTGTTTGTCGGCATGGCGGGGGGGATCTACGGGATCGGCGGCGGGGCGATACTCGCGCCGGTCTTTGTGTCGGTGTTCGGCCTGCCGGTCTACGCGGTGGCCGGAGCCACCTTGATGAGCACCTTCGTCACCTCGATAGCCGGCGTCATCTTTTATCACGTCCTCGCCTTGTACTATACGGGGTTGACCGTGGCTCCCGACTGGCTGCTGGGGCTGCTGTTTGGGGCCGGGGGGGTATGCGGGATGTACTTGGGCGCGCGTTGCCAGCGTTTTGTTCCGGCGCGGCTGATCAAAGGCGTCCTCTGCTTCTGCATCCTGTTTGTCGCCCTCAAATACGTTATTGGATTTTTTGTCTAATTCGCATAGGACGTAAGGCCCAACGGCGCACGGGCCTTCGGACCCGACGTCTCCCGCCTGGTTCGTCTATACTTAATAGATCTCATGCGTGTATTTATTTTCCTGCTTTCAGCGCTTCTTGCCTCGCCGCTTCATGCCGAGCGGCTGGAGTCCGCTGCCCTCTCCGGCGCCGCCGGCTTCGGCGCGCTGCCGCGCATCCAGCCCGCCCCCGTCGCCGCCCCCGCCGGCATTTCGGTCGTCGATCCGTCGTGGATCGTCGTCGAAGGCCGCGGCGCCGAGCTGGAGCAGGCCAAGCGGCTGTTGATCGCTGCGGCCGCCATCATCGGCCGCACGCCCACCGGCCAAATTCTCGCCCGCACCTTGACCCAGGGCGGCGGCCGCGTCATCGTCAATAAGGACGGCAGCTTCTACGTTTCCGACGACGACAACGCCGTCGTCGCCGGTCCCGATTTCGTCAATCCCCGGACGCCGGCCGTGCTCTCGCCCTTGTTTGCGCACGAGCTCGAGCATCTGGTGCAGGGACAGGGCGGCGTCAAAGGCAAGTCTGCGCGCGGCGCGCGCGAGCTGGGAGCTTTTCTTGTTCAATGCCGCCTTTGGATCGAGGCCGGCGCGCCCACCAATGACGCCGACTGGGAGCGCAACGGCAGCAACTCGCAGGACATGTGGGCCTGGATCGAATATCCGCACTCCGCCATGGCGGCGCTCAAGCTGCGCGGAAGGCTGGACTTCAGTTTGGCCGAGCGCAAGGTTCGGCGCTACTGGCGGGATGTCCTAGGCGAAGAGGCGTCCTGGCGCGGGAAGTGGTCGGCGAAATTCCCTAAAGATCGCGACAGCCGCGAGGCGGCGCTGTTTATTCTGGAGCAGGCTTCGCGGTTCGCTGAGGGCCGTTTGGGCGGCAAGGTCTCGCCGTGGCTGCCGGATTATCTTGAAGACCTGGCGGCGGGCCGTTCGCCCAAGCTTCCCGAAGACGCTTCCGCCAAAGACCGCGCCTTTATTGAGACCATGAGTTCCGTATTCGGCCGTTAAGCGGTCTCCCAGATTAGAACCTCGGCGCCGTTTTCAGCTTCGGCGCGCAGCTCCAGAGAGCCCGCTTCGGTAAGCCGCGCGGCGTCGCCCTGTGCCAACATCCCCGAGCCCGCCAGTTCGGCCGCGCCCTTGGCGATGAAAACGTGAACGTGCTTGGCGCTCGGGATCGGGACCTTTTCGCCGGGCTTGAGCCGTCCGGCCCACAGCGCCGCGTCCTTCTGGTGGATCATGATCGCCGCGTCCCCGGCTTTGCCGGAGGCGACGCAGACGAGGCCCCCACGGTCGAGCTGGTCGTTGACGTCGAGCTGCTCATAGCCGGGCCGCACGCCGGCGGTGTCCGGCCGCACCCACATCTGTATCAGCCGTACCGGCGCGGCGGCGCTGGGGTTCATCTCCGAATGCCAAATGCCGAAGCCCGCGCTCATGCGCTGAATGAGGCCGGGGTATATGACTCCGCGGTTTCCCGTGGAGTCTTTGTGCGCTAGCTTGCCGTCGAGAACCCAGGTCACGATTTCCATGTCATGGTGCTGGTGCGTCGTAAAGCCGGTGCTCGGCAGGATGATATCGTCATTGAGGACGATCAGCAGGCCGTGTCCGGTATTGCCCGGCTCGTGATGCGGTCCGAAGTTGAAGGAATGATGCGACTCCAGCCATGGCAGGTCGGTGCGGGCGCGCTCGGCGGCCCGCCGGATGTCGACGCGCTCGGCGGTCTTCATGCGATGAACTTCCCGGCAAAGGCGATCTCAGCAAGCCGCTTGCGCCCGGAAGGCGCCTCCTGCGCGCGCAATTCTTCGGGCAGCTTGATCTTGTCCGCGGGCACGCCGACCGCCGCCATGGCCTGCACCTCGTAGCCTTCGGGTACGTCAAGGTCGGCGCGGGCTCTTTCGTGATCGAAGCCGCCCATGCCGTGCGCCGCCAATCCCATGGCGGCCGCCTGCAGGGCGAGGCTCATCCAGGCCGCGCCGGTGTCGTAGGCATGCGCGGCGTTCGGCTGATCATTGTGCTCAAAGTGCGTGCGCGACAGGAAAACGAAGAGGGCGCCGCTCTCTTTGGCCCAGCTTTGGTTGAAGGGAACGAGCAGGTTGAAGAGCTTGTTCCAGGAGCCGGTCCCCTTGCGGGCATAGACGATGCGCCAGGGCTGGCTGTTGTAGCATGAGGGGGCCCATTTGGCCGCTTCGATAAGCGAGCGCACCTGTTTTTCCGACAGGGGTTCTCCGCTGAAGGCGCGGGGGGACCAGCGATTGATGAAGAGCTCGTTCACGTCGGCTTCGGGGGTTCGTGTTTTAGCTGCTGTGCTCATATGGTTTTCTCCTTAGGTCGTCCGCCCATAGTATAGGCGATCAACTATTATTAATCAAATAAATTGATTTAATATAATAAATAGATTCTATCTATGATGGTATCGCGCCGGTTCCGCGCCGAAAGCTATACTTTCCAGGATGCCGACGCAAAAGAAGCGGGAGATCGAACGCAACCTTCCTCTCTATAAAATCCTGTCTCTCCTGAAATTCACGCCCTTCATGCTGCCGGTGATCGTGCTGTTCTGGCAGGAGAACGGCATGGATATGTTCGACGTCTATCTCCTGCAGGGCATTTACGCGGTTTTCGTGGTGCTGCTCGAGGTGCCGACCGGCATGGTGGCCGACCGCATCGGCAAAAAGACGAGCCTGCTCATGGGTCTGTTCGCCTTCATATTCGCGGTGGCGGTTTACGGCTCGGGTCACTGCTTTCTCACCTTTCTCTGGGCGGAACTCGTGCTGGCTGTAGGGAGCTGCCTGATGTCGGGTGCCGACAGCGCCCTGCTCTACGATTCGCTCCAGTACCTCGACCGCGAATCCGAGTACCAGCAGCTGGAAGGCGAGGCGCGCTCGCTGGCCATGGTCGGCTTCGCGGTCTCCAACCTGCTGGGCGGCGTCATCGCCCATATCCTGTCGTTTCGCGCCACGGTGTGGATTACCGGTATCGGACCGATTTTGGCGCTGTTCGCCGTCTGCGGTCTGCGCGAGGTGCAGATCGTGCGCCGCTCCGCGACGTATAAGGCCGAGGCCGCCGCCTACCTGCGGCTGATCGGGGATGCGCTCAGGTTCGTGCGCAAGCAGCAGCTTGTGCGCTGGCATATCCTGCTCTTCGCCGTGCTCGGCGCGAGCAGCACCTGGCTGCTGTGGCTGTATCAGCCCTATATGACCTTATGCGGCCTGCCGGTTTGGTCGTTCGGCGTAATCTTCGCCCTCTTCAACTTTTTCGCCGCTTTTATGAGCGCCATCGCGCATCGCGTATCCAAGCGCTTCGGGGACCAGAATACTCTGACGCTGCTGATGAGCCTGCAGATCCTGCCGCCGCTGTTAATGAGCCTGTTCGTGACGCCTCTCAGCTTCCTCTTCATCCTCGGCCACCAAGCGGTGCGCGCCTTCATGTTCCCGTTCGTGCAGGATCTGGTCCTGCGCCATACTTACGAGGACAAGCGCGCCACCATGCTGTCGCTGTGCGCCATGTCGAGCCGGCTGTTCTTCGCGCTGACCTGCCCGTTCATCGGGCTGATGGGAAAGCACCTCGCCATACCGACGAACATGGCGGGACAGGTGGTCATGCTGGTCGTCATTTTCGCTGTGCTGTCGGCGATGTATCTCCGCATTCCAGCCAAATACTTCACCGTGAAGACCAGAGAGGCATGATATGGGATCCGCACTGATACTGGCAATCGATCAGGGAACTACCGGTACGCGCGCCGTGCTCTACGACGCCGCGGGGCGGACCGTGGGCACGGCGTATCGCGAGTTCCGGCAGTTCTATCCGCGTCCGGGCTGGGTCGAGCACGACGCCGAGGAGATTTGGCGCTCAACCGCGGCCGTGATTAGGTCCGCTCTCGCGGGCCGGACGGATCAAGTCGCCGCGATCGGCATCACCAACCAGCGCGAAACCACGGTGCTCTGGGATCGGGACACGGGAAAGCCCGTTCGCCGGGCGATTGTTTGGCAGGATCGACGTACTGCGCCGGAGTGTGAGCGGCTTAAGCGTCGCGGGCATGAGCGCATGGTTCGGGCCAAGACCGGTCTCGTCCTTGATCCTTATTTTTCCGCCACCAAGATCGCTTGGCTGCTGGACCGCGATGCGGCGCTGCGGCGGCGCGCGGCGGCGGGCAAGGTGCTCTTCGGCACCATCGACAGCTGGCTCTTGTGGAAGCTGACCGGGGGAAGGGTCCATGCCACCGACTTCACCAATGCCTCGCGGACCTTGCTGCTCAATATCAAGACCGGGAGCTGGGACCCGGAGCTTCTTCGCCTATGCAAGATTCCGCGGGCCATGCTCCCCGAGGTCATGGACTGCGGCGCGCGCTTCGGCGTTACCGCGCGCGGCGCGCTGCCGGCCGGTATTCCGATCCGCGCCATGATGGGCGATCAGCAGGCGGCGCTCTACGGCCAGGGCTGCCATCGGGCGGGACAGGTGAAGAACACCTACGGCACCGGCTGCTTCGTGGTGGTCAACCGCGGCAAGCGCCTGCGGCGCGTCCCGGCCGGGCTCCTGGCGACCTTGGCCTGCGATGAGAAGGGTAATAAGAACTACGCCCTCGAGGGTTCGATCTTCGTCGCCGGCGCGGCCGTCCAGTGGCTGCGCGACGGCCTGGGCTTGGTCAAGCGCGCGTCCGAGACCGAGCGCATGGCGCGCCGGGTGAAGGATTCGGGCGGGGTGACGGTCGTTCCGGCGCTGACCGGTCTCGGCGCTCCGTACTGGGCGCCGGATGCCCGCGGCATGATCACGGGTCTGACGCGCGGAACGACGCGGGAGCATATCGTGCGCGCGACCCTGGAATCGATCGCCCAGCAGACGGCGGACGTCATCGAACGCTTCGGCGGACGTCTGCGCGAGCTCAAGGTCGACGGCGGAGCGACGGCCAATCGCTTCCTGATGCAGTTCCAGGCGGATATCCTGGGTATCCCTATTTTGCTGTCCGACATCGCCGAATCCACCGCCTGGGGCGCGGCCGCGCTGGCCGGCCGGAGCGCCGGAGTATGGGCCGCGACGAAGAAGAGAAAGTATCGAACCTTCAAGCCGCGCCTGAGCCGGGCTCGGGCGCGCGAGCTGCGCGCGCGGTGGAAGCGCGAGATTAGCCGGCTGCTTCTGGTACAATAAATTATGCGCTTCTTCATCGGAGGCCCCAGTGGACGTTCTTGAGTACGCGAAGAGCCGAGAGACGGATATGGTCAAGCTCTACAAAAACTTGGCCGAGCAGTCTTCTCAAGAGTCCATACGTAAAGTGTTCCTGGCCTTGGCCGAGGAAGAGGCCGAGCAGTTTTACCTGATGGCGGCGCGCAACGAGGAGAATCCCGTTCTGCAGGAAGTATTTCGCTGGCTGGCCAAGCAGGAGGGGCGGCACCGGGAGGTGCTGGGCCGGGCCAGGGACCGCATCCGCTGAGCGCTGTGGACTCCCTTTCTCCTGCGCGGCGGCCATCCCGCGCCGCCGAAGGTCTCTCGTCGTTCATGAAAAATGCTTTAATACACGTCCCCAGGCCATCCTCAGTAATCCGGTCAATCCCGCATACTGCTGCGTAGGCCGCAAACGATGCCGGGGCGCGTATTATCGCCGGAAAATCGGTGGAAACCGGGTTTATGACACAGGGCAGAAAGAAAGAGCATCTGAGAATTTGCGCCGAGATGGACGTCGAATTCCAGCATAAAACGACATTGCTGGAGCATGTCCATCCGGTCCATGCCGCCTTGGCGGAGATCTCAATCGATGAGATAGACACCGGGACGAGCTTCATGGGACGGAAGCTGCGCGCGCCGCTGCTGATCAGCGCCATGAGCGGCGGGGTTACGCACGCTCGCGACCTCAACCGGGACCTGGCGCGCGCGGCGCAAAAGCTCGGTATCGGTTTCTGTCTGGGCAGCCAGCGTCCCATGCTGGAAAACCCGAAGCTGATCGGCACCTATCAGGTCCGCCGCTTCGCTCCCGACGTGCCGATTCTGGGAAATATCGGCGTTCAGCAGGCCGCCGCGGCGAAGCCCAGGGACATCGAGCGGTTGGTGACCTGTATCGAGGCCGACGGTTTGGCGGTGCATCTCAACCCGGCGCAGGAGCTGAGTCAGCTCGAGGGCGACCGGCGCTTTCCGGACGGCTACCGTACCCTGAAGATTCTCGCCAAGCGCCTGCCCGGCCGGATCATGGTCAAGGAGACCGGCTGCGGCATCTCGCGCGAGGTCGCCCGGAAGCTTAAGCGGGCCGGCATCCGGGTCGTGGATACGGCCGGCGCCGGCGGCACCTCGTGGACCCGGGTGGAGCATCTGCGCAACGGAGTGAAGCCCGCGGCGCGCGGCTGGCTCGACGAATGGGGCATCCCGACGGCGGCGTCCCTCATGGACGTGGCCCCGCTGGGGCTTAAGGTCGCGGCATCGGGCGGGCTGCGCAGCGGCTACGACGCGGCCAAGTGTCTGATGCTGGGCGCCGACGTCTGCGGCATGGCGCTGCCGGTCCTGCGCGCCTATATGCGGGGAGGTTATCCCGCCGTACTCGCTTTTTTCGAACAGGTCCGGCGCGAGCTCAAGACCGTCATGCTGCTGGTCGGCGCCAAGGATATCCCCTCGCTCAAGAAACATAAGCCGGTAATCACTGGAGAACTCGCGGAATGGGCAACCCGGACAAGATAAACCAGCCGAACGATCCGAAAGAAGAGAAGCCGCAGCATCGCACCTCGCGGCTGTCCGGCTTCTATAAGCTCGACGTCTCGGAACGGCTGGACAAGCTCGACGAATGGCTTCCCCTTTCAAACGAGGAAAAGTGGATGCTCAAGAAGGAGACGCTGTCGCTCGAGAAGGCCAATATGATGATCGAGAACGTCATCGGCATTTTCGGGCTTCCCCTCGGTCTCGCGGTCAACTTTCGCATCAACGGCAAGGACTACGTCATCCCGATGGCGGTGGAAGAGACGTCGATCGTCGCCGCCGCCGGCAATATGGCCAAGCTTATCCGCGAGAACGGCGATCTCACGGCCTCCTCCAAGCGCGCCATAATGGAAGGGCAGATTCAGCTGTTCAACGTCGACCGTATCGAGACCGCCGTCAAGAAGATTGAGAAGGCGAAGGAACGGCTCCTGCGGGTAGCCAACCAGCAGGACCGGATGCTGGTCCGGCTGGGCGGCGGGGCCAAGGATCTTTACTGCCGCAAGATCTCCACCGAAAGCGGCCCCATGCTCATCGTCCATCTGGCCGTCGCGGTGGTCGACGCCATGGGCGCCAACGCCGTCAACACCATGGTGGAGACGCTGGGACCCATTATCGCGGAGATCGCACAGGGAGAGCTGCTGTGTCAGATCATCACCAACCTCTGCGATAAGTCGCTGATCCAGGCACGTTTCGAGATCGGCGTCGACTGTCTCGCGAAGGGGGATTTCTCCGGGCTGCAGGTCGCGGAGCGGATCGTGAAGGAGTATCACTTCGCCGACGCCGACCCTTACCGCGCCGCGACGCATAACAAGGGCGTCATGAACGGTATCGACGGGATCGTCATCGCCACCGGCAACGACTGGCGCGCCGTCGAGGCGGCCGCCCACGCCTACGCCGCCCGTACCGGCCGCTATCGGTCCCTGACCAAGTATCGCATCGAGGATAATAAGCTGATCGGTGAGATTGAGCTGCCGCTGGCGGTCGGCGTGGTCGGCGGCGTGACCAGGCTGCATCCTGCCGTCGAGATCCTGCTCAAGATTCTAGGCAAGCCGTCGCGGCGCGAGCTGGCGGAGATTATGGCGGCCGCCGGTCTGGTGCAGAACTTCGCCGCGGTGCGCACTTTGGTGACCGAGGGAATCCAGCGCGGGCATATGACTCTGCATGCCCGCAATGTGGCCTACTTCGCCGGCGCCATCGGCGAGATGGCGGTTCATGTGGCCAATCAGATGGAGCGGGAAGGGCTGATCCGCTTCGACCGGGCCAAGGAGATTCTGAAGAATCTTCTCGTGCACCGGCAGAACGAGAACGGCGACGGAGAGGAAGCGTAGACTCAAGCCGTATGAAGACCGCAACCGAGAAGGCTCCGTCAAAGCTGATTCTGCTCGGCGAGCATGCCGTGGTCTACGGGCAGCCGGCGATCGCGGTGCCGCTGCGCGAGCCCTCCGCTGAAGCCGTGGTGACCGAGACGAGCGAATCCGAGCCGGTCGCCGTCGAGCTGAAGGATTTCGGTCTCCGTTGGACGCGAGGCGAGAAGGCGGAGGCCGAGGAAATCCTTCCGTTCGCGCATATCGTCCGGTCCTGCATCGAAGACGGCGGCCGCATGCCGGGCCGCGGCTGGAAGCTCTCGATCCGATCGGACATTCCCATCGGCTGCGGTCTGGGCAGCGGCGCCGCTGTTTCCACCGCCGCGCTGCGGGCCATCCATCGTTTTTTCGGCTTCGCTATCGCGCCGCGAGAGCTGTCCGCGCTCGTCTACGAGACGGAGCGGATGCTGCACGGCACGCCGAGCGGCATCGATAATACCGTTATCGCGACCGAGCGTCCCGTTCTGTTCCGTAAGGGAGAGGACGGGGAATTTATCGAGCCGCCGGCGGCTCCCATCTTTTTCGTCATCGGCTATACGGGCAAGCGGCATAAGACGTTCGCGGTCGTGACCGAGGTCGCGGAGGCGCGCGCGGCGGATCCCGAGACCTACGACGGGATATTCGCGGACATCGGCGAGATAACCCGTAAAGGCGCCGCCGCCTTCCGGGCCGGCGCGTTTGCCGAGCTCGGCCGGCTCATGGACGAGAATCACCGGCTGCTGGAAAGGCTCGGCGTTTCCTCACCCGAGCTCGAGCGCATGGTCCAGGCGGCGCAGGCCGCGGGGGCGCTCGGCGCCAAGCTGAGCGGCGCCGGCCGGGGCGGCTGCATGGTGGCGCTGGCGCCGGACGCCGTCGTCGCCGGCAAGCTTGAAGAGGCGCTGCGCCGGGCCGGTTCGGTTATGACCGTGACGACGGGAATTCTGCGGCGCAAGGCGGCGGCATGCGGGTGATCGTCGGGCTCTCCGGCGCGTCGGGCGTGGTGATCGGCGTCCGCTTGGTCGAAGAGCTGCTGGCCCGCAGCTGCGAGGTGCATGCGGTCGTCACCTCTTCGGCCTGGGACGTCCTGCGCCACGAGATGGGGGCGGACTTCAAGTTTCCCGCCGGGGCCGCGCTCTACGAGCAGAAAGACGCGAAAGCGCCGTTCAACAGCAGCTCTTTTCGCGCCGCCGCGATGGTCGTGGCGCCCTGCTCCATGAAGTCGCTGTCCGCGATCGCCGCCGGCTACGCCGATAATATTTTAGTGCGGGCGGCGGACGGCATGCTGCGTACCGGCGGGAAGCTGATCCTGGTTCCCCGGGAGACGCCGCTGTCGCTCTCGGCGCTGGAAAATATGGCGTCCTTGCGGCGTGACGGCGCCCTGATCGCTCCGCCGATGGCGGCGTACTACCACGGACCCAAGACCGTCGACGATATGACGAATTTCTTCGTCGGCAAGCTGCTCGATCTGCTGGGTCTCGAAAATGATCTGTACCGGCGCTGGAGCGGTGGAGCATAGAATGGATATCGGCTCGATTATCAAGATGTTCCAGGACGCCGGCGAGCTCACGACGGTGGGGGAAGAGCTCGACCCCGTGCTCAAGGCGGCGGCAGCGATCCGCGCCGCCGAACCCGCGCCCGTGCTCCTGGATAACGTGCGAGGCAGCCGGATCCTGGCCAATATCATGCCGACCCGGGACGCGCTGGCGCGGCTGCTCGGGGTCGATCCCGCCCGGTTTTTGCCCGAGCTGGCGGCCAAGCTGGAGGGGGGCGGCGCGGGCTGTGTCCGGCGCGACGCCGTCTTCGGCGACGAGGAGATTCCGCTGGCCGAGCTGGAGCGGCTGCCCTTTTTGACCTACTACAGCGTGGACGGCGGGCCCTATCTGACGGCGGGCGTATGGGTCGTTCGCGATCCCCGGCATGGAGTGAATCTTTCCTATCACCGCATGATGCGGACCGGCCCGGGACGCGGTACCGTGCGCGTTGTGGAGCGGCGCGGCACCGATACCGCGATGAAGAACAGCGGCGGCACGCTGGAGGCGGCGATCTGTATCGGCGCTCCCGCGCCGGTGCTGTTCGCGGCGGCGCTGTCGCCCGCGCCCGACATCAACGAGCTGGACATCGCCGCGCGCTTCGGCGAGCTGGAGCTGGTCCGCTGCAAAACGATCGACGTGGAGGTCCCCGCTTCCTGCCAGCTGGTGATCGAGGGCCGGTTCACCGGGGAGACCGGGGCTGAAGGTCCCTTCGTGGATATCACGGGGACGGTAGATGTTGTCCGGCAGCAGCCGGTGTTCGAAATTACGCGGGCGGCTCGCCGCAGGGATGCCGTGCTCTACGATATCGTACCGGGACGGTCCGATCACCGGACGCTGATGGGGATTCCCAAAGAGCTGGATATTTACCGCGAAGTTTCCAAGGTCTGCCGCTGTCTCGACGTATCCATCACGCCGGGCGGCGCTTCCTGGCTGCACGCGGTCATCCGCATCGCCAAAGAAAAAGGGCAGGACGGACGCGCGGCGCTGGCGGCGGCGTTCGCCGCGCACCGCTCGCTCAAACACTGCGTTGTCGTCGATGAAGACATCGACATCCGCAATCCCGCCGCGGTCGAATGGGCGCTGGCGACGCGGTTCCAGGCCAATACCGACCTGCTGCTGCTCGACGATCAGCCGGGCAGCTCGCTTGATCCCTCCGTGCATCACGAGAGCGGCAAGGGCAGCCGGGGCTCGAAGCTCGGGCTCGACGCCACGATTCGCGAGGGCGGCGAACCGTCGCTGTTCAAGAAGATAACCGAGTGAACCTGTCCGCGGAAGAACAAGATGTCCTCGACGGCAAGCAGGGCGCCGGGGCCGCCAAGGCCATGGAGATTCTGCGGGCGCTGGGCCGCATCAGCGGGGCGCCGGATATGGTCCGGGTCGGCTCAGTGCAGGTCTCGGGCGTAAGCTACAAGAATATCGGCGAGCATGGGCTCGCCTTTCTCAATGAGTGGGCGGCCCAAGGCTCCAAGGCGGCGGTACCCGCTTTCATGAATCCCGGCGGCGCCGACCGCAAGCTGTGGAAGGCCTTGGGCTTTCCGGCGGATTTCGTCGAAAAACAGGCGCAGGTGGTCGCGGCGCTGGAGGGCCTGGGCGTGCAGCCGACCTTGACCTGCACGCCGTACCATATCGGCATCAAGCCGCAGCCCGGCGAGCATGTCGCCTGGGCGGAGTCCTCGGCGGTCGTGTTTGCGAACTCGGTGCTCGGGGCCCGGACCAACCGGGAGGGCGGACCGTCGGCGATCGCCGCGGCGCTGACCGGGCGGACGCCCCGGCACGGCCTGCATACCGACGAGGGGCGGCGGCCTACCCGCGTCGTTCAGGTGAAATGCGGGGTCAAGACGAGCGCCGATGCCGGCGCGCTCGGCTACCTGATCGGCCGCGTCCTGGCGCAGGACAGCAAGGGCGGAATCCCGTATATCGCGGGGGTCGAGCCGCCGGAAGGAGCGGCGCGGCTGGCTTGGCTTAAAGCGCTCGGCGCCGGGATGGCCGCTTCCGGTTCGGTAGGCCTGTATCACCTGGAGGGCGTGACGCCCGAAGCGGCCGCCGCGGGGGCCGGGTTCGCCGACGCCGCGCCGGAGCGTACGGAGATCGTCTCGCTGGCGGAAGGCTATCGTAATCTGAACGCCAAACAGGGCGCTATCGACGTGGTGGCCCTCGGCTGCCCGCATGCCTCGCCCGAAGAGCTGGAGCATGTTGTGCGGCTGCTGCGCGGCCGCCGGACCAAGCTCCCGCTGTGGATTTTCGTGGCGGAAGGCGTGCGCCGGGAGGCGCAGGCCGCGGGCGTCGCGGCGGAGCTCGAGAAGTCGGGAGCGGTCCTGCTCGCCGACACCTGCCTGGTGGTGGCGCCGCTCAAGGAGCTCGGGATCCGGGGCGCGGTGACCAACTCGGCCAAGATGGCATTTTATCTGCCGTCGCATCACGGCGTAGGCGTGCGCTTCGGCTCGACGGAAGAAGGCGTTGAAACCGCGGTCGCCGGGGAGTGGAAATACGATGCCTGAGAAGCGGCTGGAGGGGCGGGTGATCTTCGGCGGCGCCGCCGCGGGCCGCGTCTTGAAGTCCGAGCAGCCTTTGGGCTTTTTCGGCCATATCGATCCCGAGACCGGCGTTTACCGGGAAGCGGGGCATCCGCTGGACGGCCGGCTGCTCAGCGGCCGGGTGCTGGTCTTTCCGCGGGGCAAAGGCAGCACGGTGGGCTCCTACATCATCTACGCGCTGCGCAAGACCGGCAAGGCGCCCGCGGCGATGATCATCGGCGAATGCGATACCATCGTCGCCGTCGGCGCCATCATCGGCGAGATCCCCGCGCTGGACAGCGTCGACCTTTCATGCCTCAAGGACGGCGACGCGGTGCGGGTGCGGGACGGGGAGGTTTTCATTGAGCAAGCTTAGCGTCTTCGTCAAGCTGGGCGGGTCGTTTATCACCGACAAGAATGTGGCCGACAGCCTGGCCGGGCCGCGCATTGAGACCGCCGCGCGCATGATCGGCGAGGCGCTGGGGCAGAGCGAAATGTCCTTGGTGCTCGGCCACGGCGCCGGCTCGTACGGCCACATCCTGGCGCAGAAGTACGATGCCGTGCGGGGCGTGCATCCCGAGTTGGGCTGGGAAGGCTACTACAAGATCCGCGAGTCGATGACCGAGATGAATTTGCGTTTCGTGCGCCACTGCGGCGCCGGCGGGCTGCATCCCGTGACGATCTCGCCGCATGCCGTGGCGGCGGCGGCGGACGGCCGGCTGGAGCGCATCGATACGCGCAATATCTCCGAGCTGCTTAAGCAAGGGCAGATTCCGCTGCTGCACGGCGATATCGTCCCCGACCGCGTGCGCGGCTTCACTATAGCCTCTACCGAAGCCCTGCTCGCGGGGCTGGCCGAGCATATGCGCTTCGACCGGGTGGTGATGATCAGCGATACCGTCGGCGTGCTTGACGAGAAGGGCCGGACGATCGAGATGCTCGACGACGGCGGGTTCGCCGCGGCCGCGGAGCATATCGGCGGAGCCGGCGCGCCCGACGTTACCGGCGGGATGCGCCGGAAGGTGGAGCAGCTCTTTTCGCTGATCCGCGCCGGCCGTATCGGCGAGGCGCGTATTACCACCTGCGCTGAAGAGCCCGAGAACCTGCGGCGGGCGATCCTCGGCGACGGCGGCGGCGGAACGCTGCTGCAGGCCTAACGGAGGAGAATATGCCCTGTCTTGAGATCACCCTGCCGAAGACCGACCGCGAGACCAAGGCGAAACTCGCGGACTGCCTGACCGAGGCCTTCGCGAGCAGCACCCTGTTCGGCAAGGAGATATTCGGCGTGCGGTTCTTCGAGTACGGTCCCGGCGAGGCGGCGGTCGGCGGCCGGCTGGTGGACGGCGATGAAAAGAGCCCCTATCTGCACGCCCTGCTGTACTGTCCCCGGATTACGCGCTCGACCAAACAGAAGCTGGCGGAAGCCCTCACGGAAGCTTTTGTTCGGGGTACGGGCCGGGAGGACTGGAGGCCGGTTATCCATATCTGCGAGCACCCCTACGACAATGTCGCGGTGGAGGGGCGGGTCTTGTCCGAGGCCTTCGAGGAGTGCGCGAAGAAAAGCTTCTACTACGAGCTGCCCAAGGATTGAAATGTCCGACGCCTTCGCGCCCGGAACCCTGCGGCGCCTTGTGCTGGGACGTACCGTCAGCGCACTACAGAGCGGCGCCCTGCGTCCCATCCCGACCGGAAGTGAGCTTGTCGCACAGGACGGCGTCGAATTCGTCGTGCGCATTTTCACCAACCTCGCCCGGAAGGAGACGCACCGGAAGGGGCGGGACAACAAGAACCCGTTTTTACCGCCGGAACAGGACCTGACGGTTGCCGGCGTCTCCGCTGCGCATTTTTGCATTCTTAACAAGTTTAATGTCTTCGCTCATCACCTGCTCATCGTCACCCGGGAGTTCGAGGAACAGGAGCGCCTGCTGACGGCGGCGGACTGCGCGGCGCTGCTGCGCTGTATGGCGGAATATGAAGCGCTCGGTTTCTATAACGGCGGCGAGACCGCCGGCGCGAGCGAGCGGCACAAGCATCTGCAGCTGGTGCCGCTGCCGCTGACGACGCGCGGGCCGTCGGTGCCGATCGAGGCCGCGCTTGCAGGAGCGGAATTCCGCCACGGCATCGGGATGTCGGTCCGGCTGCCGTTCCGGCATGCGCTGGCCGCCGTGGAGCCGCGGTGGTCTGCGGACCGGATGCTGGAAGCTTATCACGGCCTGCTCAACGCGGTCGGGGTCGACGGGGCGGCGCCCTACAACCTGCTCATGACCCGGCGCTGGATGCTCGCGGTGCCGCGGGCGGCGGAGAAATTCGGGTCGGTATCGATCAATGCCCTCGGCTTCGCGGGCTCCCTGCTCGTGCGCAACGCCGCTGAGCTGGCCAAGCTCAAGGAGCTCGGCCCGATGAACGTGCTAAAGAGCGTCGGCTGTCCGCGCTGACGCTTATTTCTTCTTCGCTTTCTTGACCCGCGCGGTGATGATGTCGTCGAGCCCTTCCGGCTTGTCCGGCAGCTTGAAGTCGTACTTGAGCTGCGACTGGCGCGTGCGGGCGCTCAGGAACCAGCCGTCCAGGCAGACCTGGAAGACTTCCTTTTCGCCGGCGGCCAGCGGGCCGCGGCCTTCGATGCGGATGCGCACCTGGCGCGTCTCGCTGCGGTAGGGGATTTCGTGACAGATCTGCCCGGCCGGCGGGATGTTCTGGCAGCGCTGCTCGTAGATGGTCGCTTTGAGGAACTTCATCTCCGATAGCGGCCCGTCGCCCTCTTTAAATGTTATGTCCTCGCAGTCGCGGGTCCAGCGGGAGATCATGCCCGCGGTCTGAAAGCCGGCTGGGGCGGCTGCGGCGGTCTTGCGCGCCTGCTTGACGACCGCTTTGACATCGATCGATCCCTGGTCAAAATTGATGTTGGGCTCCGCGGCGGCGAAGCTCCAGAGTCCTGCGGTGACGGCGAAAACGGCGGCGATTCTGATCCCGTGCTTCATGTTTTGCCTCCTGAAAGGTAAATTTATTGTACACCCGGACGCGCTATGACAATATAGGTCGATAGTCCCAGTACTTTTTCATATAGGCCCTAGGGCCTATATTCCGCTAGGCCTCCCGGCCCGGGGAGTCCTGCTCCCGCGCGCTAACCTATTAGCGATGGAGCGCATGGGGGAGATAATGAAAAACAGAATTCAGAAGGCGGTCATTTTGCTGCTGGCTTTCATGCTCCTTCCGGCCGTCGCGGCGCGGGCGGCGAAATCCGCCAAGCGCACCTGCCGTTTCTATGTCGCCAACAGCAAGAAGTCCGGTTCCCGCTTGCTGTGCCTCAAAACCTGCCCGTCATGGACCTATTCAGTGCGCCTGCAGGGGCAGAGCGACCACTTCTGCATGCCGCGCCACGTCTTCGGATCGGAAGGAAAGCGCAACGCTTTTGTGCGCGATAATATGGGCGGCGCCGCGAATAATACCGTGCGGCGGGCGGGCTCCAAGCCCGGCCGGAAGATCAGCAGCACCGGCAGCGGCGCCTATGTCGGCGACGATCCGGCCAACAATGTCCGGGTGAGCTGCAGCGGGCCCAAGCGCATTACTTTCGGCACGGTGGTGGATGATAAAGGCCGCTTTCTCGGTTATGATCGTTCCACTATCGAGAAGGCCGTACAGCGGGGCGATATTACCGCGCAGGAAGCCGCCGGTATGACCATCTCCCCGGTCGCCAAGCGGCGGCGTGCCGACGGCACGGCCTACTATACCGACAGCCGCACCGGCAGGATCGTTGATCCGGACTCCTTTAAATAACACCAAAGTTGACTCCGTCGTAAGAACACCGTCGTGTGGCGCGTTCGCGCGGGGGCGCCTTACGCAGGTAAGGCCGCGCCCTCCAAGGCCATCGTGGGTGCTTGCGTCCAGTACCTCAGCGCCCGCCGCAGGTTGCACCCCGCGGCCTTGAGCTGCACCACCAAATTCGTCCGACGTCCCCGTCTCACCCGCAACTTCCCCAGCCCCGGCCCCCGCTTGAGCTCCGAGTTCGTCGCCTCGATCCCCGCCCGAATCGCGCAGCGCTCCTTGAACTCGGGTTGCGCCTCCTGCTGCTTGAGCCACTCCCCGGCCTTCGTCCGCCCGGTCGGGCACTTCGCCGCCGGCGCCTTTACTCGGCGCCATCCAAAACGCGCCGGGCCTTCGCCTCGCCAAGATGCCGTCGTGGCTTCGGCAATACCAGCAGGTCGCAGTGCATCGCGTCAAACACGCGCCGCCAGGTATCCAGTCGAGCGTCCGTCCGTCCGGATTCGAGTAGTTGAATATGCTGCTGGGATGTCCTTATAGAATCCTGACCGGCCGCTTGTATAGGGATCCCATCCCATGTGAGAATAACATAGTTAACTATGTTATCGCCAGAGGGGATTAAAGAGGGATTAAAGTCTCCTATGGCCGCCACGGAGCCGACATATGCATCCTCCCATTCGGCGAAACAGCCGAGGCAGGCCCTTCGCTTCGCCTGCGGCGGGCGGCTTTCGCCCCGTCCGGCTGCGCCGGCCGGCGCGAAAGCTCCTTAACGACCGCTCCAATCATGGCGCCGTGTCCGGACGTGGGATCACCGGGACTTTTTACGAGGGAACCAAAGTTACCTGCCCATCCGCGTCAACATTTCGTAAAATTGCCCATTAAGGGGCCTCGCCCCAATTTTCCTCATTGACCCCAGCGATGATGCAGGAGCCGTGAAATGAAGGCCAAGCGAAAAATAAAATCCCGCAAACGGAAGCCTCCGGAAACGGCGCGCGCGGAAAGCGATGCGATGCTGCGCGCCACCGTCGAAGGCCTGCCCTGCTGCTTTTTTACCCTGGACGACAAGGGCCGCTATACCATGCAGAATTCGCTCTGCCGGAATCATTGGGGAGATATTACCGGCAAGCGTCCAGGAGATATCGCGCCCAATGCCGAGGCCGCCGCGTTGTGGAAGGTCAATAATCGCCGGGTGCTGCGTACCGGCGCGGTGGTCGAGAGCGAGATGCGGTTTCCCGAAAATGGGCGGATGAATTACCACCGCAATATCATTTCGCCGATCCGCATCGGCGGCAAGATCAAGGGAATCGTCGGCCTGGATTTTGATATTACCTCGCGCAAGCGGGCGGAAATGGACCTGCGGCTGCACAGCGAGATCATGCGCCATGTCGCCGAGGGCATTTGCATGGTGCGGTTGGATAAAGAGCAGATCGTCTATGCCAACCCAAAGATGGAACGGATGTTCGGCTACGATCCAGAAGAGCTGCTGGGCAAGCATGTTTCCACCCTGGGCGTGTTGGACGCCGTTTATGTCAAGCAGCTGTTAAAGACGATTACCCAGGGGCTGGATGATGAGGGCCGTTGGCAGGGCGAGGTCCACTGCAAGCGCCGGGAGGGCGCGACCTTCTGGTGCAATCTGAGTATCAGCACCTATGAACACCCCGAATTCGGGATGGTTTCGGTCGGGGTGTATCATGATATCACCCGGCGCAAGCTGGCGGAAGATACGCTTAAGTCGAATACGGAGATGATGCAGCGTGTTGTCAATTCCTCGGTGCTGCAGATGTTCCTTTATCAGAAGGAAGGAAGCGACTTCATCCTGCGGGAAGTTAATAAAGCGGTCCGTGATCTCGGCGGGGGCGAGGGGGCGTCGCTGCTGGGGCGCCGCCTGTCCGAGATCGCGATCAATGAGCCAAAAATTCAAAAGGCGATCAGAACCTGCTATCGAGAGCAAAGCGTCAATATGCGGGTTGAGGCCGAGCATAAGCAGCATTCGACCGGAGTGCTTCGGCAGTACTCCGCGGTCTGCACCTTCGTACCCCCGGATAAGGTATTTGTGAGCGCGGAGGATATTACCGAGCGCGAGCTGGCCAAGCGGGATGCCGTCGTCGCCGAGCGCTGCTATACCGAGCTTTTTGAGCAGGCCGGCGATTTTATCCTGGTGCTGGAGCCGGTTGGGGAGGGCCCGCCGATCATTATCGACGCCAACGAAGCGGCCTTCAGGCAGCATGGCTATACGCGCAAGGAGATGATCGGCCGGCCGGTCTCCATGCTCGAGACCGCGGAGTCGGCGATGAATGACCCGCAAAGGCTGGCGCAGCTGGCGGCGGAGGGGTTCGCCTGCTTCGAGGTTGAGCATCGACGCAAGAACGGCTCGCTCTTCTGGGCCGAGGTCTCGGCCAAGATGGCGGAGGCCGGCGGCCGCCGGGTCATTATGTGCATCGAACGCGACGTTACCGAGCGGAAACGCGCACAGGCGGCGCTTATTAAAGGGCAAAAGATGGAATCCTTGGGCCAGTTGGCCGGCGGGCTCGCCCACGATTTCAATAACTTGTTGACCGCTGTTATCGGCAATATTTCCATCGCTAGAAAAAAGACGGATTCCAGCGATGTCCGCGAGCTGATCGATGAGACTCTGGATGCTACCCGGGCCGCCCAGAGTTTGGCGCAGCAGCTGCTGACCTTCGCCCGGGGAGGGAAGCCGGTTGCCGCAGTCGTCGATATGCGAGCGCTGTTAAAGGATGCGGTTGTCTTCGCGGCGCGCGGTTCAAAAGTCAAATGCGTTTTTTCCCTGAACCGGGCCCTGCATCCCGTGAAGGCGGATGCGGCGCAGTTAACGCAGGTGCTGCAGAATATTGTCATCAACGCGGTGCAGGCCATGCCCCAGGGCGGCAAACTCCGGGTACGAGCGGTCAATACTGAGCTGGCTCCCGCTAATGCTTTGGCGCTGCCGGCCGGGTCCTATGCAAGTGTCGAGATCGGCGATGAAGGCCGCGGCATCGCGGCGGAGCATCTGGAAAAAGTATTCGAACCTTACTTCAGCACCAAGGAATCAGGCCGCGGCTTCGGGCTGGCTATCAGCCATTCGATTATCACCAAACATGGCGGGCATATCGCGGTGCAATCCACGCCGGGAGCGGGGGCTGTTTTCACTATCCATCTCCCCGCGCTGCCGGGAGTGCGGCCATCGGCCGTTGAGAAAACGGGCAGGCTCAAGGCCGGACGCGGCAAGCTGCTCATTATGGACGATGAGCCCCAGGTCGCCAAGGTGCTCTCGCGCATCGTCAAGGAGCTGGGCTATACGGCGTACACCGCGGCCGACGGGAGCAAGGCGCTCAGCGCCTGGCGCAAAGCCAAAAAGGCGGGCCAACCCTTTCGTGCCGCCATTATGGACCTGACCATCCCGGGCGGTATGGGCGGCGAGGAAGCGATCAAGAAGCTGCGCCGTACGGACCGGGCGGCGGTGGTGATCGTTTCCAGCGGCTATGCCAATGCGCCCATCCTGGCGAACTACGGAGATTACGGCTTCGCTGACGTTCTGGTCAAGCCTTACCGGATCGGCGACGTGTCCAAGGTGTTGAGCCGGGCCTTGAGCCGCCGGCAGTAACGGCGGCGCGGTCCAACGCACTCACCGGCGCCCGATGAACGAAAAATCCCAATTCTGGAAAGAGCGGGCCATCTGGCTCGCCCGGTTTACCATCGTCTACAACCTGCTGGAGGGATTCGTCTCCATCGGCTTCGGGGTCAAAGACGAAGCGCTAAGCCTGGCGGGTTTCGGCGCCGACAGTTTCATTGAGGTGGCTTCGGCTTTTGTCGTTCTGTGGCGCCTGCGCCGGGAGACCGGGGCGGATTCGCCGCTGTCGCTGGACGCGGAGCGCCGGGCCACGCATATTATCGGCTGGCTTTTTCTCGCGCTCGCGGCCGTCGCAGCGTCCGCTGCCGTTATGAGGCTGGTGATGCGCGGCGCTCCGGATACAACGGTCCCAGGTCTAGTGATCTCGGTGCTTAGCCTTTCCTTCATGTTCTATCTATGGTCGGCGAAGCTCAGGGCGGGGCGGGCGCTCGACAGCGCGACCATAATGAAGGACGCGGCTTGCTCGCTGGCTTGCATTCAGCTGTCCTTCGTATTGTTCGCCGGCAGCCTGCTCTATATCGCTCTGCCCGCTCTGTGGTGGGCCGACGCGGCGGCGGCAATTCTGATCGCAGGCTTCATCGCCCGGGAGGGGGTCGGGACGGTGCGTGCCGCGCGCCGCCCGGATTTTAAGGGAGGATGCGGCTGCTGCTCCTAAACATGCACTTTTTCCTCGTCGCCGTTATCGCAATCTATTTGGGAATGCAGTACTACCTGGCGTGGTGGGTGGTGCGCAGTTTCCCCGGCCTGCCGCTGTCCCCGTACGCGATCCGCTTGATTATCCTGTCGATCGCGCTGAGCTTCCCGCTGTCTTTTTATCTGCTCCGGCGTTTTCCCAGCCCACTTACCGAAGTCTTCGGCGTCGTCAGCCTCGTCTGGTTCGGCATGTCTTTTCTTTGTCTGGCGACGGCGGTCGCCAGCGACGTTATGCTGCTGGCCGCCCGTTGGGCCGGCGCGCCGCCGCAATGGCGTCAGATATACGCTTGGGGGACGCTCGCGCTGATGGCGTCATTAAGCCTGTTTTCTTTTTGGAACGCGCTGCGGCCGCCGCTGGTCAAGACCGTGGAGGTCCCGCTGCATAATCTCCCCGCCGCGCTCGACGGATTTTCCATCGCTCTCGCGTCCGATATCCACCTCGGAATCACCCTGCCGTTTAGGCACCTCGAGCGGTCGGTTGAGCGTATCAATGCCATGGACGCCGATCTCGTCGTCTTCGCCGGGGATATCATGGACCGCGGCTTCCGTCATCAGGAGCGCTCGATCACGCTGGCCTCCTCCATTCGCGCCAAGCACGGCAAGTATGCGGTTCTCGGCAACCATGAGTTATATCATGGTGTCGCCGAATCCGTGGCCTGGCATGAGCGGGCGGGTTTTGATCTGCTGCGCGGCCGGACGGTCGTGCTGCCCAATGGCCTGCAGGTCGCCGGGGTCGACGATGTGCGGACCGCCCGGGTTACCAAGGAAGATATGGCCAGGCTCTTTTCCGGGCTCGACGCCGGCAAGCCGTCCGTGTTTATCTCCCACCAGCCTCAGGTTTTCGACCTCGCCGCGGCGCATGGCGTGGGGCTGACCCTGTCCGGCCATACCCATGGCGGACAGATATTCCCGTTTCACCTCCTGGTCAAGCTGGCCAACCGCTACCTTTACGGGCTCTACGAGAAGAACGGTTCCTACCTCTACGTCACGCAAGGGACGGGCTATTGGGGCCCGCCCATGCGCCTGCTGACACGGTCCGAAATCACGCGGATAGTCCTCAAGGCGCCGGTCGCGGCGAAGTAGAACGGCGCGGCGCTGTTCGGCTAAGCGACCGCGGCGGGTTCTCTTTCCACGGGCACGGCGCTGCGCAGGTCGCAGACCGGCAGGCGGAGCGCGTAGCGCGGAGCGGCCGCGCCGGGCGCGGTCCGCTCGTCGAAGCGCCCATTATGGCTGTCGAGAATCCACTCGACGCCTTCAGCACCGCTGTCCGTGGCGGCTTCTTTCTGGGGCGGCGGCGCATCCTCCATTTCCATCGGCGTGCCCGTGATTTCGATCCGCAGCCAGGCTTTCAGGTCCTTGCCGAGCTCCCACCATTGGGCGGCCCGCACCTCCGAGGTCATGGCGATCTTGCCGCCGGCGGGCATCGCGCCCATAATCTCCTTGAAGACGCTGTAGAAGAACGTGGCCAGGTGTTCCTTGCTGGCCGCGATGTGGACCCGCGGAACGTCGGTGATATCGATCTCGTAGTTCTTCTCGTGTACCGCGGGCCCCAGCTTGTAGATCGTCCGCTCCAGCGCCTCCTCGATATCCATGGGGGCGAGCACTACGCTCACTTGTCCGAATACGTCGCCCATGCGTTTGAACTGGCCGCGGATGCCGTCGATTTCCCAGAGGATGTCGTCTTTGCTCTTGCCGGTCAGGCCTTGGGTGGCGGTCGAGATGCGGTCCATGGGTTTCAGGACGGTGCCCTGGACCTCGTTGAACAGGCGGCGGCTCGCCGCCAGGTGTTCGCGCCACAGGACCTGCTTCCTCTCCGCTTCCGCCAGGGCGCGGCGTTTTTCGTGGATGAGGCTCGAAAGGAAGGTGCTGAAGAAGGAGGCGACGATCAGCATGGCGAACGGCAGCAGGTGCTCAGGCTTGGAGAAGGCCTCCGGGGCAAAAGCCGCGGTTATGCCGTAGAAGGAGCAGGCGATACCGGCGACAATGAAGCCGCACAGCAGGTTCTCCATCAAGAGCGCCCCGATGATCGCCACAAAGTAGGCGATGTAGAGGTTGACGTCGAGGCCGCTGGTGGCATAAATCACCAGCGTGATCACGCCGATATCGAGGAGCGAGGCGTAGAGGCTCCAGTCGGGCGGGATCTTCTGCCGCCGCATGCTCCAGACCAGGCCGAAATGGAGCAGCGCATAAATAAACAGCAGAGCGACGGATAGCCCTTGGGGCAGCCGCGGTTCGGGGCTGTAAAGCACCGCGAGCAGAAGAGTTAGAAACAGTACGGCGCGCAGGTAGAAGAGTTGTCTTAGTGCCATGGTAGCCGCATTATATCATCCCCGGCGGTCTAGACAATAAAGCAGGGATGAAATTGCCTTGACGCTCATCCGAGCGGTTGATACTCTAGAGGCCGGAGGGAGCCATGGATTGTCCTAAATGCGCGCAGCCGACTCTTAAGGAATCGCTCGGCCCCAGGGGCGTCGCGGTCGACTTGTGCAAGCGATGCTACGGGATATGGTTCGACAAAGGGGAGATCTATTCCTATGTCCGGGACCAGGAGCGGGTCTACGATTTTCTGCGCGAGGCCTACCAGGAGACCAAGGACTCCCAGCGCAAATGCCCCCGCTGCACCACCGCCATGCGCGAGGTCGAGCTTAAGGACGCGGGGATCGTCATTGAGGCCTGCTCGACCTGCGGCGGCAACTGGTTCGACGAGGGCGAAATCGTCCAGCTTAACCGCACTCTCGGTACCGGCATCAACCCGCAGGAGCCGGACTACATCCAGGCGGTCGAAAGCTCCTGGCAGGCGGCGGCGCGCGGGGAGAAGCCGCGTCCGCAGATGGAGAGCGCTGCGGGGACGCTGACATTTGCCGCTGCGGGCGACGCGTCCTGGAAGGCCATGGCCGGCGCTCCCCTGGCCGCCCTGCCCGACCTGGCGCTGCGCTCCTGGGGGACGCTGGCGGCTCTCTACGGCGTCCTCACGGCCTTCATGTTCGTCATCGTCTTCTACCTTAAGGTGGATATGGACTACGCCTTCGCCTTCGGCGCGCTCGGCATCGTCCTGCAGTTTTTGCTCGCGCCGTACCTGACGGACCTCTCGCTGAGCTGGCTCTACAAGATGCGGTGGCATCAGCCCGCGGAGCTGCCGCCTTTTTTGCGCGAATTCATCGCCGAAGCCTTCGCCAAGGAGAAGGTCGCCTTCCCGCGCGTCGGCATCATCGAGGACGGCAGCCCCAACGCCTTCACCTACGGCCACTATCCGGGCGACGCGCGCTTGGTCTTCACCCGCGGTCTGCTCGACATCCTCGATGAGGACGAGGCGAAGGCGGTGGCGGCGCATGAGATCGGCCACGTCATGCACTGGGATATGGCGGTCATGACCATGGCGGCGCTGGTGCCCTTCATCCTCTACTATCTGTACCGGCTGTTCCGGGACCTCTCGAACAGCAGGAGCCGCTCCTCGTCGTCGAAGAAAGGCAACCCCTTCCCGCTGCTGATGATCATCGCCTACGTCCTCTACCTGATCACCCAATACCTGGTGCTGTTTTTATCGCGCGTGCGCGAGTACTACGCCGACCGCTATGCCGGAGAGATTACGCAGATGCCCAACAAGATGGCCACGGCTTTGGTCAAAATCGCCTACGGTCTGGCCGGACGGCGCAAGAGCAAGCAGGAGAAGGAAGAGGGGGCGCCGCCCGCCGTCAAATCCCTGGGCATCTTCGACGCCGCTTCGGCCAAAGCCATGGTCGCGGCGTCGCTGGGAGCCGAAAAGAACGTGTCGACCGAGAACCTTCTCGGCGCCATGCAGTGGGACCTGTGGAATCCCTGGGCCATGTACTACGAGTTCAGCTCGACGCATCCCCTGACCGCCAAGCGCATCCAGCGCCTGGGCGAGCAGGCGGCCAGCTGCGGCCAGCGGCCGCTGGTGCTCTTCAACCTGGAGCAGCCCGAGAGCTACTGGGACGATTTCTTTGTCGATCTGTTCTACGCCTGGCTGCCGCTGATCTTCGTCGCCGCCGTGGGGTGCTTTCATTTCCTTTCGGGACGCGAGATGCCGACTCAGCCGGCCTGGCTCGTTTACGTGGCGGCGCTGTGCATGGGCTATATCGGCAAGACGATGTTTTCCTGCCGGACCGGCTTCTTCCCGGAGATGAGCGTGAGCGCGCTGCTCAAGCGGGTCAAGGTATCCAAGGTGCGCGGGGTGCCGGCCACTATTGAGGGTACGGTCATCGGCCGCGGCGTTCCCGGCTATATCTTCTCTGAAGACCTGGTGCTGCAGGACCAGACCGGCTTCATCTTCATCGACTACGAGCAGCCCTTGGCCGTCTTTGAATTGCTTTTCGCGATCACCAAGGGCCCGCGGCTCATCGACCAGAAAGTGATGGTGGAGGGCTGGTACCGACGCGGACCGGTGCCTTTTTTCGAGGTTCGTCGCATCCATCACCGCGAGGGTGTCAGCACCTGCTGGACGCTGGAGGCAAAGTACGTCCTGGCGGGGCTGTTTCTGGCGCTGTCGCTTTTGTGCGGGCTCGGGATTCTCGGCACCTTCTAAGCGGCGTATTCCGTGCTACAATGGCGGGGTGAAGTTTCCAGGGCTTGCGGCCGCCTGCCTGCTCGTTTTTGCCGTTCCGGCGCTTGCTGACGCTCCGAACGAGTCTCTGAGCTCTCAGGCGCAGCGGGCGTTCCATGAAGCGGCGGCGTCGTCTCCCGGCGCTTACCGTCCCCGGTCTCAGCCCTTTAAGCCCTTCTCCTTCGCCGTGATCGCCGACTTTCAGACCGGTGAAGGGCATGACGATTTCGGCACCCCCGGCTATGACGACCGCTTCGAATCTCTGCCGCCGGAAGACGAGCGTATAAAGAAGATTCAGCTGGCGATCGACAAGGTCAACCGCCTGGCCGGCGCGCAGGATATCCGTTTTGTATTTATCGCCGGAGATCTCACCAACAGCGCCGAGCGCTCGGAGTTCCAGGCCGCCAAGTCCATGCTCGACGGGCTGCAGGTTCCGTATTTCCCGATCATCGGCAACCACGACATGTGGCCCTATGTCTGGAAGGGCGCCGAGGCGCCGGCGCCGCTGGGCAAGCAGTACTTCGACGAGGTGTTCGGCAGCTACGTGAAAACGCTGCCCGATATCTTTCCCGGCAAGATCCGGTCCGCGGGCGGCGGCGAGTTCGTCAACTACATCTTCTCCTACCAGGGCATCGGCTTCATCGTCGCCGACTGGAACTCGCGGACGGCCAGCCCGTTCGGCCCGGGCGCCAGCCCGGGCGCGCGGCTGCACGATTTCGCCGGCGGCACCTACCGTTGGCTGACGGATTTGCTGCGCGGCGGCTGGCAGGACGACAAGTCCCGGGTGTTCCTGTTCCAGCACCACCCCTTTCGCGCCAAGATGCCGCGTGAAATCGCGGGCTGCTTTACCCGCGGCGATACCGCGCGCATGCGCGACCTGCTGCGGGAGCGGATCGGAAGCCCGCGGCTGGCCGCGGTGCTCGCCGGCCATCAGCACCGAACCTTCGACGGCCCCGCCTTCGACGGCTGGCCGGAGCTGCGGCAGATCGAGACCGACTCCGCCAAAGAGGAGTCTTCGGTGACGGTCGTGACCGTGGATTCGCCGGACTCTTTTACCTTCCGCCGCTACTGAGCCCGGCTACTCGATCTCGTCGCCGATCATGTCCTCGAGCACGTCCTCGAGGGTGACCACGCCTACCAGCTCGCCGTCGGAGCTCAGCACCACCCCGATCTGGGTACTGTGGCGCAGGAACAGCTCCAGGAGCTCGTTGATCGGCATGTCGTCGCGTACGAACCGCACCGGGCGCATGAGCTCGACCATGGTGGTGCTGTGATCCAGCTCCATCAGGGCTTTGAATATGGTCTGCCGGTAGACCACGCCGATGATGGCGTCCGGGGCGCTGCTCATGCAGATGAGGATGCGCTTGTAGCGCCAGTGCGCCGCCTCCACCTTGGTCATGGCCAAGGTCATCTTCTCCGGCAGCCGGCGGATCTTGGAGTAGGGCGTCATGATGTCGCGGGTCTTGATGTCGTTGAGGCGCAGGGCGTTGCGCAGCCACTTGGCTTCCTGCGGCAGAATCTTGCCGCCCTCCATGCTGAGCAGAGCCGTGCTGACCAGGTCTTCTTCCGTCGGCGACGCGATGCGGCCGGACTTGCCGAAAAAGCCGCTGACCGCCTCGGCGACGCGGATATACGGCCACAGGCACCAGACCGCGATCTGCAGGGGCATGGCGAGCTTGGGCGCCAGGGTGTCGGCGAAGCGCACGCCCAGGCTTTTGGGGGTGATCTCGCTGCAGAACAGCACCGCGGCGGTATACCCGAGGGAAAACGGCATGAGCCAGTAGTGGCCGTACTGGATTTCCACCAAAGCGCCCGCGAGGACGCCGCCCATGGCGTTGAATATGGTATTGAGCGCCAGGATCGCGGCGATGGGCTGGTCGATGTTCTGGCGCAGATGCGCCAGCGTCTGGCCGCCCGGGCTGCCCAGGCGGCGCAGCGTTTCGATGCGTCCCAGGGGGATGGAGTAGAAGGCGGCTTCGGTCAGCGAGCACAGGAAGGAGCCGGCGAGGCTGCCCAGGACGATGAGGGTGATCAGGTTCACCTAGTCGATCTCCGCGCCGATCATATCTTCCAGCACGTCCTCCATGGTGACCACGCCGACGAGCTTCCCCTCGTCGCTCTTGACCACGGCGATCTGGGTCTTGTTCTTGACGAAGAACTCGATCAGGTCATGGGACGGCAGGTTGGAGCTCACGAAATGCACGGGGATCATGAGCTGCTTCATCGTGGTGTCGGGGGCGCGCCGCAGCTTGGCGGCGAAGACGCTGCGCCGCAGCACCAGGCCGAGAATCTCGTCGGGATTGTCGTCGTTGGCTATCAGGACGCGGCTGTAGCGCCAATGGCTCCAGTCCGCCTTGACCTCCGATAGCGGGAGGACGTCCGGTATCCGCTTGATATTCTCGTAGGGCGTCATGATGTCGCGGGTTTTGATGTCGTTTAGCCGCAGGATATTGCGGATCCACTTGCCTTCCTGCTTGAGGATCTTGCCGCTGGCCTCGCTGAGCATGGTCATGCTGATGATGTCCTGCTCGGTGGGGTGCGAAAGCCGTGAGGAGCCGCCGATAAAGCGGGTAACCAGGGACGAGATCTTGACGAACGGCGCCAGGGTCCAGATGAGGATCTGCAGCGGCCAGGCCAGGGCCGGAGCCAGGCTGTTGGCGTAGCGCACGCCCAGGCTTTTCGGCACGATCTCGCTCACGAACAGAATCAGGACCGTGAACGCGCCCGAGAAAATGCCGATCCCGAGATTGCCGTAATACGTCTCGACCAGGGCGCCGGACCAGATGGCGCCCAAAGTCATCACCATGGTGTTGACGATGAGGATGGCGGCGATCGGTTCGTCGACGCGCTCGCGCAGCTTGGCGAGGCGGAGCCCCAGCGGGCTCTGCAAGCGCTTAAGCGTCGCGATGCGGCTGCGCGAGACGGAATACAAAGCGGCCTCGCTCAGCGAACACAGGAATACGCCGATGAGGCTGACGACGACAATAACCGCTATAGCGAACATTCGTTAGGCGAGGGAGGCTTGTACATATATAAGGTGCGGAGCGGAATTTTTCAAGGGCGGATCAGCGGGAGTATACGAAATCAGCGTTCGGGGTTGGGGGAGCCAACCGGCGGCCTCGCCCCCTACTCGACGTCCTTCGTCATGGAGTAGAGGTCCGCCGCGAAGAGCGCCCCGAGAAGGAGCGTCAACCCGACGGCCGCCGTTATACGGGTCGGCGCCGGCTGGACCAGCAGCCATTTCCCCATCGCCCCGAGCTTCATGAAGGTCCCCAGACAGAAGGCCCAGACGAGAAGAGTCAGCGGCGGTGCGTAGTGGCAGCGTATCGCCACGTCGCGCGCGCGCACTATCAGCTCTGCGGCCGGCCGGGGAAGTCGATCTTGAGTCCTGCGGCGTTCTTGATGAGCCGGCCGGGGAGCTCGGCTTTAAGCACCAGGCCGGTACCGGTGATCTCGAGGCTCTCAAAGAACGTCTCGCCGTCGGCGGGCCGGGCGGGGGCGCCGTCGATGCGGATCACCGCGTCGGCGGGGAGGAGGAAGTCCTCGTCGCCGTCAGAACGGTTGATCATATCGATCTTTGTGAGTCTGAGCAGATAGCCGGGACCCGCGGCCTCGAAGCTGTTGACCGCGGGCATGAGCCAGGAGCCGTCGTTTAGCACGAAGTTCTTGCTGAAAGAGAAGCTGCCGTCCACGCCCTTCGGGGCGCTGATGCGGACATGCGTCAGCGGCGAGGTCTCGAAGGCCTCCAGGGCCTCGGCGATGGCGCGCAGTTCGCCTGAGAGTTCGGCGTTGGAACGGGCCAGCAGGGCGGGGAAATCAAACTCGGCCTTGGCCGCGGCGACCAGGGCCGCCTCATCGGCGGGAGCGACGGGATAGGCGGCGCGCATCTGTGAGAAGACGGCCTGCCCGGCCGCGACGGCGGACTTCCAGCCGGCCGTACCCGCCGCGTCCAAGAGGTAGCCCTGCCCCGCGCCGGTGGAGTAATAGCGCCACTTGCTCATCTGGCCGAACTCGACCGGGTTTTTGAGCCGGCCGATCAGTTTGTCGGTCCCCCGCATCACCTTGCCCGGACCGCCGGTCAGTTTGAGTTCGGCGTAGTGGGCCATGCCCTCCAACCGCTCCTGACCATCCTCCACGTCGGCGCAGCCCTGAGGGTTGGCCTGGCGGCGGGCGTTGCGGACGGCGATGAACATGCGGGCGTAGCGGCGGGCGTCGGGGGTGCGTAAAGCGTCCACGGCCGCCGCGAGGGCGGCATTGGCAAGGTTGGCCAGGGCCACGTCCGTCCCGTCCGCCTTGGGGTAGCGGGAGGGGAAGTGCTTCATCGTGAAGGCGGTCTCTTGGAAGACATGAAAGCGCTCATGGACCACGGTCGCCACCGTCCGGTCGGCCTTCCAGCCGGCCTCGGATTTTATGGCGAAGGTGTCCTCGCCGCCCAGCGGGGTATGGAACAGGAACGGGCCATTGAAGGGCGGAGTCACGTCGGTCGCGTGATGCACCGTGATGCCGCCCTGCCGCAGAGGCCGGTAGCCGGCGGGGGGAGCGGGGTGGTTGATCAGGAAAGCCCCGCCCGCACCGTCGAAGATCTGGATGGGCTGGGCCAAGGGTTCGTAGCCGGGCCAGACGGAAGACGCGGCGTTCTCACGAGCGGCCGCCAGGAGACCGGCCGGGATGAGGGGGAGGTTCGCGGTCTTCTTGGGTCGGATATCCGGCGTCAGGTCCGGCATGACCGGCACGGCCGGGCCCTTTCGCGGGGCGGCCCCGTCGAATTCCCGGTCCCAGCGGGCCTTGTCGGCCGCGCCGGGGACGAGCAAGACTTCCCCGCGGGCGGCGGGAGCGAACAGCACGAAAAGGGCCACTAACAGCCTCATACCCTATAGAGTAGAGGGAATGGACGGCGTCGGCATGAGCCGTTAGGGGCGGTCCCGGGGAGGGACCTTCAGCCCGTATTAAAATGCTGCTTCCGGAAGCTTTTTGCATCAGCGGCGGGAAAATCACCGCGCCGGCGCGCGCAGCACGTCTTCGGTCACCAGCCGGTCGGTGATCCGCGACCATTCGATGCGCAGCTTGCGCCGCAGCACTCCGTGCTGTATCCGGCTGAAGCGGTTGGCGTCGAGCACGTTGACGGCGGAGATATAGTCGTTAAGCGAGGCCTTGGCGTAGGTATAGTTCTCGGACTCGTCTTTGAGGACGTTCTCCGCCAGCCGAATCTTCGTGTCGGTGATCTCTTCGAGCCGGGTTTCGCGCTCCATGCGCAGGTGGAGGTTCAGGATGTCGGCACGCAGCCGCTCATGGGTGTTCTGCGTCGCCAGCTCGGTCCGGCGCCGCTCGACCTTGGCGATCTCGTGCGCGGCCTTCCCCTGCTGATCGGTAAAGAATGGGAATTCGATGGAAACCCCCGCCATGGCCTTGTTCTCCGGCTTCTCGATGCCGGGCTTTTCGCCCCGGCGCTCGTACTCGAAGAGCAGGCTGATCGACGGCAGCAGGGCGTCCGCCTCGCGGGAGACCTCGAGCGAACTCTTGTCCTCCAGCAGGCGCAAGGTCCGGTAGGTGCGGCTGTCGCCGCGGAAGCGCGCGTACATCTCATCGAAGCTGCCCGTGAGAGGCGCGGGCGGCGGGGGCGCCGCCGGGACCAAAGTCTCCGCGCTCTTGTGCCGCAGGACGCGCTGGACGAGGTTGAGGCGGCTCACATAGGCCTCCTCCAGGTCGACCAGCTTCTCCTTTTTGCCCAGAACCTGCAGCTCGATCTTGTTGACGTCGATGGTCTTGGCGATGCGCGCATTCGAGCGCTGGCGCATGTTCTCCAGCAGCTTCAGATTCTCTTCATAGGAAGAGCGGCCTATCTGCAGGTTCTCATAGGCCTCGTACCAGTCCAGGTAGAAGCCCTGGACGGCGGCCAGATAGTCCTCGTAGGCTTCGACGATCTGGTAGCGGGCGACGTCGGTCTCGAGGCCGACGATCTTCCTGAGCAGGCGCGTCGAGCGGCCGAAGGCGTTCTCGGCGATCGGCTGGGCCAAAGCGAAGGTTAGCGCGGCCGCGTCGTGATTGGGGCGGCTCGCGGGCGGCGTCAAGGTGTAGGAAGCATCGAGCTCGGTTCCCGCCAGTGGGAAGAGCTTGCTTAGGCCCGCCGTCGTCTTGTCGTCGTTTTCATCGATGTCGAGCGAGGCCGACAGCTCTTCCCGCACGCTGAGGACGAAGTCGCGCGCGGGAAGGCGCAGGTCCTGCCGGTGCTTGAGGGCGAGCTCGGCGATCAGGATCTCCTCGAACTGCGTGTCGTTACGGACGGCGAGGCGCAGGAACTCGTCCATCGTCAAGGTCCGCGTCGAGGCCGCGGCGGGGACCGCAAAAAGCAGCAGGAACATCAGCTTCATGCCGCGCCTCCCCACAGCCGCGTGCGCCAGGACTGCAGTACGGCGTAGAGGCAGGGGACCATGAGCAGGGTGATGACGGTGCCGAAGAGCAGCCCCCAGCTTAGCGCGAGCATCATCTCGGCCAGCATGTCGTCGTAGCCTGCCAGGCCGTAGGCGGTGGGCAGCACGCCCGCCACCGTGGTCAAAGTGGTGAGGATGACCGCGCGCAGGCGCGTCTTGGAGACTCCCGCGATCTTCCGGTTGATTTCGCCGGCCGCAGCGGGGGCGACGAACTCGTCGTCGAGCTTGACCAGCATGACGATTGAGTCGTTGATGACGACGCCGGCCAGTCCCAGGGCGCCTACCGCGGCGAAAAAGCCGAAGAGGACCTTGCCGTGCAGCAGGAAGGCCAGGGCCACTCCGGCCGCGCCGAAGGGAATGGCCAGCATGATGATGAGGGGCTTTACCCCCGAGTCGAAGAGCACCGCGAGGACGATGTAGATCAGCAGGAGCGTTAAAAGGATGGCGTTTCTGAAGTCCTTCTTGGACGCCCGCGTATCTTCCACCTCGCCGGTGAAGGTCAGCCGCGTCGTCGGGTACTGGGAAAGGATGTCGGGGAATACCTCGTTTTCAAAGTGCTCGGCGATCTCAAGCGGCGTCATTTTCGCTTTTTCGATGAGATCGGCGTCGATCGTCGTCGTCCGCTTCATCTCGCGCCGGGAGATGGAGGTCGGCGAGGTGACCTGCTCTACCGAAACGATGTCGCGCAGCGGCACCAGGTAGTTGCGCGTGTTCTCGACCGGGATGTCGAGGACCTTCTCGATGTCGTTTTTGGCGTCGTCGACCGTGGTCAGCCGGGCGCGGACCTCTTCGTCGCCGTTGGAAAACTCGTAGACGATGATGCCTTCCAGCGCGGCGCGGAAGGTCGAGGAGACGTCGGTCGGGGTGATCGAGAGCCGCTTGATCTTCTCGCGGTTGATGGAGATCCGGTACTCCTTGGTGAAGAAGCCCTCGTCGATCTCGGCGTTTTTCAGCTGCGGATGGCTGTTGAAGCGCTGGCGCAGCTCAGCGGCGACCTTTTTGCGGATAGCGTCGTTGTTCTCCTGGACGAGAAGCTCGATGGGGCTGCCGGAGTCCGCCCCCCAGCGTCCCTTGCTGAAGCGTAGCTTGTCGAAGCCCTTGAGTTCCGCGATTTTGGCTTCCAGCTCTTTGACGATCTGACCGGCGGACTTCTTGCGCTCTTCCTTGGGTACGATCTCGATGAGGTAGCGGAACTGGTTCTCCTCAACGGCGCCGCCGCGCCGGCCGCGCGCTATCATGGTGCGAAAGCCCACCATTTCCTTGCCGATATAGGGGATCAGGATATCGTCGATCTGCTGCGTCATGCGGGCGGTATCGTAGCGCGTCGAACCCGGCGGCGTATAGCCGCTGAGCGCGATGTCCCGCGTCTCTTCGCGGGGGAACATGACGAACTTCATGCGCGCGGCCGACAGATAGGCGATGCCGACCAGGAGCGCCGCCAGCGTCGCGAGTATCAGCCAGCGGTACGGCAGAACTCTCTCCATGGCGCGGCCGTAAGCCGCTTCGACCTTGTCGAACCAATGGCCGTCGGCCGCGGCCGCTTTCCGCGCGCTGGCCCAGGGCAGGTGCAGGTTCATGTGGCCGGGCAGGATGAGCAAAGACTCGAACAGGCTCGCTCCCAGCATGAGGAAGATGATGGGGGGGATAA
Source organism: Elusimicrobiota bacterium (assembly GCA_043827405.1). Classification (GTDB taxonomy): domain Bacteria; phylum Elusimicrobiota; class Elusimicrobia; order UBA1565; family UBA1565; genus JBDRPD01. The sequence goes on from JBDRPD010000054.1 coordinate 123,879, forward strand.
AGGCGACGAAGCGGCCGAAGTGCCCGGTGAAGAAGAACAGGGGGATGAAGGCGATGCAGGTGGTCACGACGCTGGCGATGATGGGCATCATCACGTAGGCCGTGGCCTTGACCACGGCGACGCTCTGTTCGACGCCCTTCTGCACCTCGCGGGTGATGTCTTCCGCCACGACGATGGCGTCGTCGACGACGATGCCGAGCACGATGATGACGGCGGCCAAGGTCGTCCCATTGATGGTATAGCCGAGCCAGGCGCCCATGATCATGGTAAAGGCGATGGTGAAGGGGATGCCCATCGCCACCCAGACGCCGGAGCGCTTGTCCAGGAAGATGAACAGCGTGCCCAAAATAAGGAGAAAGCCGATGCCGCCGTTGATGCCGATCAAAGACAGGCGGTTGCGCACGTCGATCGATTCGTCGTCGAGCAGGACGGCGCGGATCGTGGTCCCTTTAAGGTTGTTTTTACGATAGCGTTCGACGGCCGCTGTGACGGCGTCGAGCGAGTCGAGAATGCCGAAGGACGGGCTCTTGACGATGCTGAACATGACGGCCTCGCGGCCGTTGACCTTGATGACGGACTTGTTCTTCTCGTAGGTGGCCTCGATTTCGGCGACCTGGCCGAGCCGGATCACCTGGCCCTCGAATCCGCCCTGCACCACGAGGTCGCCGAGGCGTTCGACGGTGTTGAGCTCGGAGAGCAGGGTGACCTTGGGTTCGCCCTTGGCCTCGATCGAACCCGCCGGCTGGCGGATGTGGTTGGAGCGGATCTCCCGCATCACGGTATTGAAGGGGATGTCGTATTTGACGAGCTTTTGCGGGTAGAGCCGGATCTGCAGCTCCTCTTTGAGGTAGTTGGACTTGTCAACGCTGTGCACCTGGGGCAGGTTTAACAGCTGGTTTTCCAGGGCGAAGGCGTAGCGCTGCAGCTCGCGGCGTTTCTCCAGGTCGAAGATCACGGCGTTCTCGTCGTAGAGCGCGACGTCGAGGATGGCCTTCTTGGCGGTCTTGAATACCCGGATCGAGGGATCGTCGATCACGTCGTCGGGGAACCGCACATCAAGGACGGCGTTGCGGATTTCGGCGATCACCTCGTCGATGTTCGGCAGGTCCGGCTCCAGCTCGACCGAGACGCTGCCCTGGCCGACGGAGCTCGTGCCGGAAAGGCGGTAGACCCCGTCGAGAGAACGGACTTTTTCTTCGATGGGCTTGGTAACGTAGTACTCCACGTCTTCCGCCGGCGCACCCGGATAGCTTACCGATATGCTCACCCGGTCGAAGGTCACCGCCGGCATCTCCTCCTTCTTGGTCTGCCGCCACGCGAAGGCGCCGCCGATCAGGACCAGGAGGAACAGGAGGTTGGTCAGCAGGTGTCTTTTTGCGAAATAGGCGATGAAGTGTTCAAGGGGTGTATAGTCCGGCACATGGGTTAGACGTTGATGCGGGGTCATAAGTGTCGCGGAACTTGTACAATCAATCGGCTTAAGCGATGACGGAAAGAGACGATAATATAATAAAAAAAGTTCAGTCCGGCGATACGGAAGCCTATGCTGAACTGGTGCGGCGGCACCATCAGAGCATTTTGCGGCTATGCCGTTCCATGCTGGGCGGCGGCGCCGACGCCGAGGATGCCGCCCAGGAATCCTTTATCAAGGCCTACCGTTCTCTAGCGGGATACCAGGGGCAGGCTTCCTTCTCTACCTGGATATACCGGATCGCTTCCAACAAGTGCCTGGATGTGCTGAGAAAAAGGGGACGCGAGAGAGCCGAGCCGTTGGAGGCCGCGGGAGAGCTGGCGGAACCCGTTGAGGACCTGGAGAGCCGCGAGCAGGCGGCGGCCCTGCTTTCCGAGCTGTCTCCGGAGTACCGCCTGGCGCTGACTTTGCGGGAGCTCCAGGGCTTTACCTATGAGGAAATCGCCGAGACCATGAACTGCTCTTTGGACTCGGTCAAGGCGCGGCTGAGACGCGCGCGCGCTGAGCTGGCGCGACACTTTTTAGTGTCCCGGAGCGTCCAATGAGTAAGAGGACAGCGTGACCGACGATGAAATAACGGAGAAAATCCGCCGGCTGTTTTCCCTGGAGCCGATGCCCGGCCCGGATGACGGCTTCGTCCGCGGCGTCATGGCGGTGATCAGAAAGGAGGAGGCCGCCGGCATCGAACTGCCCTTTCGCTGGTGGGCGCCGGCTTTCGCTTTCGGCCTGGCCGCCGCTATTTTTGTGTTCAGCCTGCCGCAGCCGGAGACCGCGGCATCCGCCGGTATCATGCTCGCGGCCGCGGATACGGAGCCGGCCGGCATTGACGAAATGCTGGGGATATCGTTGGAGGAGCAATGAAGCTGGACAAGAGGCAGGTCGCGATGTGGCTCAGCCTGGGCGCGGTCCTCGGGGCCCTCATAGTCGGCGTACTGGGAAGGTGCCATTTCCAGCGTCACAAGCGCTACCGCGACCCCGAGCATGTGGTCAGGAAGATCAGCTCCGGCCTTGATCTCGCTCCGGAGCAGCAGCTGGAGATTAAAAAAATAATCATTAAAAAACAAGAAGATTTCAATTCCCTGCGCGATGAGGCCAAGGCCAAGCGCAAGGTCCTGCGGGAGGATATGCGCGACCATATCCGAAAAGTGCTCACCCCCGAACAGGCGGCCAAGTTCAACGAGCGCGTCGCCAAATGGGACAAGCCTCACAAGCGCCGTAATTGACCCGCCTCAATATCCCCCGCCATTAGTTTTTTGTACCATGCAGGCGCTGCCAATGCGCGAGGCGGTAGGCGCTGACAGAAGGAGAGAAACACTATGCGAAAGAAAGTATCGTTGATCGGCGGCGGACAGATCGGCCAGATTTTGGCCATGCTCGCCGCGCAGAAGGAGCTGGGCGACATCGTCGTTTTGGACATTCCGGAGCTCGAGGGCGCCGTCAAGGGCAAGGCTTTGGACCTGGTGGAGATGGCTCCGCACGGGAACTATGACGCGAACCTTATCGGTACCAGCAACTTCGAGGATATTAAGGATTCCGATGTCGTTATCATCACCGCGGGCCTGCCGCGCAAACCCGGCATGACGCGCGAGGATTTGCTCGCTACCAACATCAAGATCATCAGCAACGCGGCCAAGCAGGTCAAGAAGTACGCCCCCAAGGCTTTCTGCATCGTCGTGACCAACCCGCTGGACGCGATGGTCTACGTCTTCCACAAGGTCAGCGGACTGCCCAAGAACCAGGTCGTCGGCATGGCCGGACAGCTTGATGCCGGCCGCTGGCGTGCCTTCATCGCCATGGAGCTCGGCGTCTCGGTCGAGGACGTGGCCGGCACCGTGCTGGGCGGTCATGGACCGACCATGGTTCCGCTTCCGCGGCTCACCACCGTGGGCGGCGTGCCGCTGACCGACCTCCTCGACAATGCGGCGATCGAGCGCATCTCCAAGCGTACCGCCGAGGCGGGCACCGAGATCGTGAAGCTGCTGGGCAAGGGCTCCGCCTTTTTCAGCCCCGCCTACAGCGCGATCAGCATGGCCGAGGCCTATCTCAAGGACAAGAAGCGCCTCATCCCCTGCGCGGCGCTGTGCGAGGGGGAGTACGGCGTGGACGGGCTCTACCTCGGCGTGCCGGTGCGCATCGGCGCCGGCGGCGTAGAGAAAGTCTATGAGATTACTCTCACCGACGACGAGAAGGCGAAGCTCGCCAAGACGATCGAGGCCGTCAAGGTCACCGTTAAGGAGTGCGACGTCGAGGTGACCGCGTAGGCGTCAGCCTCAAGTCGATTGAAAAGCCGGGGGAGGGCCAAGGCCCTTCCCCGGCTTATCGATTCCGCGTTCATTCAAGGAGCTATCATGCTAGCACGCAAGAAGATTGCCGTGATCGGGGCGGGCCATATCGGATCGGCGCTGATCGGGGGGATGCTCAACGCCAAGCTAGCCGCGCCCGGGCAGATCGTCGCAACCCGGCGCAGCGCCGCCGCCCGCGATGAGCTCAAAAAGAAGTGGGGCATCGCCGCGACCGGCGACAACCGCAAGGCCGCCGCCAAGGCGGACATTCTGCTGATCGCGGTCAAACCGCAAAACGCGCGCGAGGTGCTGGAGGACCTCGCTCCGGCCGTCACCACCCGGCACCTGCTGGTCAGCGTTATGGCCGGCATCACGACATCGACTATCCAGGCCTGGCTGGGCAAGGAAGTCCCCGTCGTCCGGGCGATGCCGAACACTCCGGTCCTGGTCGACGCGGGCGCAACGCCCATCGCCAAGAGCGCGGACGCCGCCGATACGCATCTGCGGCTGGCGGAATCGATCTTCCGGGCCGTCGGTACCGTCGAGGTCGTCCCGGAGCGGTTTATGGACGCCGTCACCGGCCTCTCCGGGTCCGGTCCGGTCTACGTCTTCATGATGATCGAGGCGCTGACCGACGGCGGAGTGAAAGTGGGGCTCCCGCGCGCGATCGCGGCTCGGCTCGCGGCGCAGACCGTCTTCGGCGCCGCCAAGCTGGTCATCGCGACCGGCAAGCATCCCGCGATCCTCAAAGACGACGTGACCACGCCGGCGGGCACCGCCATCGAGGCTATTCACGAGCTGGAATCCCGCGGGCTGCGCTCGGACCTCATGCACGCGGTTATCGCCGCGACCCGGCGCTCCGAGGAGCTGAGCCGGACGCTGAAATAGGAACTGCCCGCGGCTATGTTTTGATGCCGGGCGTCTCGTGGACGCCGGTGGCGATGCGGTCGAAGGCGGTGCCGGTCCGGAACTCCCGGTCGAGACGGAAGCCGTCGGCGGCGCGCACGACGCGGAAGATGTCGGGGTTGCGCATGGCGGACGCCTGCGCGAAGGCGAAGCGCGGGTCCACGGCGTTGAGAAACAGGCTGATGGCGTTGCCGTGGCTGCTGAGGGCAAGCGTTTTTCCCGCGTGGCGGTCCGCAATATCCGTTACCGCGGCGAACATCCGTTTCTGGCAGGCCGCGGAGCTCTCGGCATTTGGCAGGGCGTAGGAGTAGTCCTCCCAGGACTTGCGCCAAACCTCGGTGAAATCATCGATCCAGCCGGCGGATATCCTTCTTTCCCGCAGTTCGGGGTTTAGCCGGAACTCCTTGCCTGCCGCTTCGCAGTAGGGCTTGATGGTAGCGACGCAGCGGCTGTAGGGGCTGGTGTAAACCTCGTCGATGCCGAGTTCCTCGATGATGGGTGCGATGGCGGCCGCCTGCTGGATTCCCTTGTCGCTCAGCGGCCATTCCGGCTCGGTCAGTTCGACTTTCGGATGCGACTGCGCGTGGCGCACGAAATAGATGACGGTTTCCGCCATCTACCGGGCGCGGAGCACGACGTCCGACTGGGAATCGTAGGTCGGCGTCTGGTCGCGGTTCTGCCGCCGCGCCTCGTCCTGGACGCGGGGCTTGAGATAATTGAACAGGCCCCTGGCGGTGACGCGTCCCTGTTCGTCAACGGCCGCGCCGTTGAGGCCCTGGAAGAAGTAGTAGGTGAACATGCCATGGCCGTACTCCGCGAGGGTCGTGGTAATCTGCAGGCCGTTGGCGGCGGTAAACAGCGTGAGCTTTCCTTTGACGGGGAGATCGGTATTCACCTTCATGACCAAGGGCCGGGCGCCTTTCGCCAGCACCGAACGGCCGCCCGCGCCCGAGAAGCAGGCGTCCAGAACAGCGATCACTTCCCGGGCTTTCAGGCTTTCCAGGTTCCGGTAGAGATCCTTGATCGGGTAGCCCGTGTCTTTCAGGAAGTTGGGATCGCCGTCCCAGGGGATCAGATAGGCTTCGCCGGTCACCGGGTTGGGCGCCCCGTGGCCGGAGAAGTAGAAGTAGACGCGGCTGGTCGGCCCTACGTTGCGCGGCAGCCATGAGTTGACGTACTTTACCAGCGCGGAGCGCACCGCCTTGTCCCCGGAAAGGCGGATGATGTTGCGCTCGGGGATGCCGAGGGCGCGAAAGTGATGGTAGGCCGTTTCCGCATCGCGCACGCCGAATTCGGCCGCCGGCAGGTTGGAGTAGCTGCCGATGCCGACGATCACTGCGAAATCCGCCGGCCGCTCTTGGCCGCGGAAGCTCGCCCGCAGCACGGGCGGGAGGTCGCGGTCGTCCGCGGTGACGGCGGACGGCCGCGGCAGCGCGGCGGCGGGAGCCGTAGGCGCGTGCGCCGCCAGCAGCATCTGGATGTTGCTGTAGCCTTTGTCGCTGGCGGCATTGATCGCCTTATCGTCCGGCACTCCTCCGGATTTAAGCAGCATTTGGACGATGCTCATAGAGCCCTTTATCGACGCAAGCTGCAGCGGTGAGTTCAGGTTGCGGCCGCCCTTGTTGGGATCAGCGCCTGCGTCAAGGAGGATGCGGACGGCTTTTTCGTCCTCGATCTCTACCGCGACGTAGAGCGGTGTTGGGTTGAAAGCGGGAGACAGCATTACGAGTTTGTTGGGGTCAGAGCCGGCGCGTAGCAGCGTCTTGATCACATCGTGGTGCCGCTTATAGAGGGCATAGTACATCGCGTTGCGGCGAATCATCGGCGCATCAAGCGTCATCGGACGCGCATATCGGTCGGGATCGGTTTCTCCGCGCATGATGATGGCTCCGACTTCGGCGGCATCGCCATTTTTCGCCGCCCGCATCAGCGGCGTGGCGCAGCCTGTAAGTGAGATAGCGAGGACGAGAAGAGTGATTTTCTTAAGCATGCGGAAAGTATATGAAATGCTTCGCCGGTCAGTGCCCGGCGAAGCCGCGGGCCGTGATGTCCCAAGGGGGGGAGGACTCGATGGCGGGAAGCACATCTGCCGGCGCGGCCGCCACGCGCCACATGTCGCGATGGCGCTCGTCTAAAAACTTCTCGACTACGGCTTTCTCGAGCTGGGCGATCAGCGGATCGTAGTAGCCGCGGATATTGACGATCACGATGGGCTTGAGAAAGAGGCCGAGCCGTTTCCAGGTGATCGCCTCCAGCAGCTCCTCGAAAGTCCCCGTTCCGCCCGGCAGCGCGCATAGGGCGTCGGCGCTTTCCATCATGAGCTTCTTGCGCTCGTGGATGTCGTTGACTACTTTCAGCTCGGAGACGCCCTTATGGCCCCATTCAAGCTCCTGCATGAATTCGGGGATGATGCCGATCACTTGGCCTTTGGCGGCGAGGGCGCCGTCGGCGAGGCTGCCCATGAGCCCCACCGAGCCGCCGCCGTAGATGACGGTATGGCCGTTTTCCGCCAGCCGGCGGCCGAGCTCACCGGCGGCGTCGAGATAGGCCGCGTCCACGCTGCGGCTCGACGCGGCGTAGACGCAGATATTCACGCCGGCACTTTTCTGAAGGCCGCTTCGGCGACGAAGTGCCGTTCGGGCTGATCGCCGCCGTGGGTATGCCAGGGGCCGATGTCTTCCATGCCCGCGATCATGGTCAGCGCGCCGAACACCTGCCGGAGCTCGCCCGGCTTGAGGAAGGTGCGGATGCGGCCGTCGCTCGTCTTGTATGAGTGCTCGCCGATCAGCTCGCAGTTGTCGCGGTACCAATGGTAGGCCGGCTCCTGGATGGTGAAGGCGTTGACGAGCAGCAGCCCGTCGTCGCGCAGCCAGGAGGACGCTTTTTTCGCCAGCGTTTGGATGCCGTCGCGGTCAAGGTCGGGAATGATGCCGAACAGCAGCACCGCGGAATAGGCGCCGGGCTTCTCCCATCGGTCGAAGCCGCAGAGATGCGCTTCCACCGGCAGCTGGTCCCCGGCCGCCGCCTTTTTGATCGAATCGACGCCGACCTGCGAAAGGTCGACGGCGTGGACGCTGTAGCCTTCCTTTGCCAGATAGAGGGCGTTGCGTCCCTGGCCGGCGCCCATATCAAGGACGGGGTGGGCGCGGTCGATGCGGTCTTGATAGATCTGCACGATGCGCGACGGCTTGTCGCCGAAGAGCCGCTCTTCCTGCCGGTATTTTTCATCGTAAGACATCGGGAGGCCTATATTATCAAAGAAGCCGTAACGTTTTCCTGGATGAGATAGCGGCTGACGTCTTAGGGCTGCGCACGCAGCAGGCGCCGAATATTCTCGCCGATATCGTCGATATTGGCCTTGGCTTCAATCTTCGCGCCGGCCGCCAGCAGGATCTCGACGATCTTCATTTCGCCTCGATGCGCGGCGCGCATTACCGCCGATTCCCCGTCGTCGCCGGCGGCGTCGGGGTCGGCGCCGAAACGCAGCAGCAAGCGCACCGCTTCGGCGTCGCCCTGGTCAATCCATTCGGCCAAAAGCCGGCTCATGCTCTGCGCCGCCTGCTCGGGAGTTTCGCCGGATGCGGCGAGAATCTTTCGCATCGCCGATTCGTCGTGCTCGCGGATGACCCGGTCGAGAGGGGTTTCTCCGGGAGGCCCATACTTGCTTAAGGCGCGATGGTATATCTCCACGCCGACGGCGCAGGCGAACAAGACCGCGACCGCGCATCCCACCCACAGCGCCAGTTTGCCGGCGGGGATCTGGGTCAGCCGGTGGGCGAGGAATATCCCGGCGGCCGTCAGCAGGACGGTGAGTAAATGCCAGGTGCCGGTTTTTAGCTGCATGGCTCGATCATAGTTTACTTTATCGTCGCCGGTGTTATTATTGGCGGCGGTCCTTCACTCATATCCGGCAGGCGCTAATTAATCCTGCGGGATTCTGGAGAACACCGGATATGAAGATGATTACAACAGAAGATCTGTGCCGTCGGATGAATGTGGGCCCGGTCGCCGTATTTGACGTGCGGGGGGATACGGACTATGAACAGGGGCATATCCCGGACGCCAAGACCGCGCCGCTGGGCTCGTTGGGGTTTCGCGTGGCGCATGTCATGAATCCAGGTTCCTTTGTCGTCGTCTACTCGGGCGGCGGCGACTGCCGGTTGGCCTCCGAGGCCGCTGCGCGGTTGCAGAATCTGGGGATGACCAACATCCACTGCCACGAAGCGGGCTTGGCGGGCTGGCGGGCGGCGGGGCATCCGGTAGTAGGGTCGGTAAAGGCCAAGGTCCACACCTACGGCGAGTTTGTGAGCTGCCGGCCGATCGTTGTCGATCGGGAGCAGGCCTACGGCGGCGTCTTCAAGGGCATTCCAGACAGCGTCGAGGGCGCGGGCGGCTAGCCGTCCCGCCGGTCCGACCAGTCGACATGCTTGAAGCGCCGGTGTATCCACAGCCACTGCTCCGGGTGCCGGCGTACCCATTGCTCTACCCGGGATGCCAATACCTGGGTGGCCGCTTCGGTGCTTTCCAGGGCCGGGCCGAAATCCAGTTCCGGTTCGATAACGATATGCGAGATACCCTTGGGGTCACGGTAGGTGTAGGCGGGGATGACGGCGGCGCCGGTCCGTTTGGCTAATGGTCCGATCGCCGCCAAGGTCGCGACCTTGACTCCGAAAAAGCGGACCGGGACGCCCATCGGCGCTCCCGCATACTGGTCGTTCATGAAGGCGACGGCTTCCTTTTTGCGCAAGGCCCGGAGCACTGTGGACATGGATCCTGGGTGGAGGGCCGGGCGAACTCCCGTCGACAAGCGCTGTTCGGTGAATAGCTTATGGAGCCAAGCCGGTTTTAGGATGGTCGTGACTATGGTTAAGGGGATGCCCGCGAGCGCGCCGGCCGCGGCCAGCATCTCCCAGTATCCGACATGGGCGGCCACGAAAATGACTCCTTTGCCTTTGTCGCGGGCCCGTTCCCAATGAGCAAAGCCTTCGACGACCGAATGCCGGGCCATATAGCTCCGGTAATGTCCCTTCGCCGGGGAGAAGAAATGCATGTATTCGAATAAGAGCAGGCCGTAGTGCTCGTAGTTCCGGCGGGCCAATTCGGTCCGCGCGCCGGCGTCGAGTTCGGGATAGCCGTTGCGTAGATTTTCCAGAACGATCCGGCGCCGGAACAGGCCCAAGGCGAACGCCAGTCGTCCCAGCCGCCGCCCCAGGAACAGTTCCGCTCCACGGGGGAGCGCGGCAGCCAACAGGCCGAAGAAGAAGAGGATGATTCGCAGCGGTACCGAGAGCAGCGGGCTCAAGGGATTTTTACCGCCGTTTCTCCGCGCAGGAAAGCGATCGCCTCCGCGACGGAATACTCCGTCCGACGCAGACGTCTCTGCAGCTCGCGCACCGGGCTGATGTCGCCGAGGGTGACCACGGGCTTCTCGCCCGGCTGCCCCACGCCGCAGGCGGCCAGCAGGCCGTTGCATAGGCACATCGCGCCCTTGGTCCGCCACAGCGCGCCGCCGGACTTCTTAAAAATGGCGGGGTCGTCGGCCGAGCACAGCCCTACGGCCCGGCGGCCCATGGGCCGGTAGCCGCGCAGATGTCCGACGTTGCACCTTCTTGGCCGCGCCTCGTAGACGGCCGGATCGCCTATCGTCCCGGGAACGAGCGCCACCTTGAAGGGGTAGGTGCTGGGAGATGCGCAGGGGTCGGTTACCACTTCAAGCTGCCGCTTCCAGATCAGCTGCAGCACGTTCCGGCGCAGGTTTGGATACATCCCGGACTCGTTGGCCAGGGCGAACAGCGTGCCCACCTGACGGCGGCGCGAGCCCCGGTCGGCGTCCGGCTGCTCCGGATGGCCGTATCCCCCGGCCAGCCAGAACGGCAGGCCGAGCGCGGCGACGGCGTCCAGATCCGCGTCGTCTTCCGGCCCGTACATATAGTGGCCGCGCTCGTCGAGCTTCTTCTTGAGCGGCGGAGCGTTGTGCCCCCCGGCCGGCGGCGCTTCGATCACAAAGCCTTCGGGACGCGTTTTGTCCGAGGCGGCCAGCCCGGCCGCCTGCAGATGCGAGCTGACGATGGCGAAGAATGCCGGCCGTGCGGGAGGCGGCAGGCTGTCGCCGACCAGCTCTTTAGGATCGAAGCGGATTCTGTAGGTCCCGCCCGGCACGGTCGCTACCTGGACCGAGAGCTCGGCCGGCTCGTTACGGGAAAGCCGGTTCATGATATCGGGGATATCGCTGATGTCGCCCGCCCCCATGACGACCCAATCGGCGCCTGCCAGCATGGCCCCGTAGAGACCGTAGAGGAGCGGACGTTCGATCTTGCGCAGGAAATTGATGCCGATAGGCCGGTCCGGAGCGGCCTTCTTGGTGCGCCATATATGCGCGAATGTGGCCGCGATGGTAAGAATCTGCACGTCGCGCGGCGGGGTCATCCCGCCAATCGAGATGCCTCGGAAGGGAACGGTAACGATCTTTCCTCCCGGGATATGATAGTTGGTGTAAAGGCGGTCGATGTCGCCGGCCAGCGCCGGTATTGCGCCGCCGCAGGCGGTGAAGGCCTCGCGGATCTCGTTGTTGGCGTCGCCCAACTGCAGCCGGTGAACGTAAATATCGGCGAGGGCCGTGGCGGAGAGACTGCCGGAAATGCGTCCGCCGGGGTGGTTGGCCGCCGCGGCTACAAGCTCAATGCTCGAAATGTCCGCGCCCATGCCGCCGACGAGGATGTCGAGATCTTTCCAAGCTGCCGGGGCGGGGGGCATAGTCGAGATTCCTTACCGGGGGTGAGGAAAGGCCCGCGCCAAGAGGCGCGGGCCCATCCTTTGAATTGATGCTAGCGGGTCAGGCGACGGCCTTGACGTTCCCGGCGCGCGGTCCTTTTTCGGACTGCTCGACGTCGAACTCGACCTGCTGGTTTTCCGCCAGGGTCTTGAAGCCGTCGGCCAAAATGGACGTGTGATGGACAAAAAGGTCCTTGGATCCGTCCTCCGGCGTGATGAAGCCGAAGCCCTTCTGATCGTTGAACCACTTTACGGTGCCTTTCATATTATGAATCCTCTGGTACGGTTTGTAAGCTGCGACTTACACGCTTCTGGAAAGTGATCCTTCGAAAAGAGGTGAATCGCGGAGCTATGATTGCTGCGTATGTATTATAGCACGATATCCGGCCCCGCTGGAGACGGTACGGAGGGGCCTTAGAAGGCTATCTCGATGCGGCACTTTATGGCGTAGCCGCAGGGCTGCGGGATGCCGCCGAACCCCTCCGCTTTGCAGGTGCCGGAGGCTTCGCCTTGCGGTTCTTGAGCCTCGACCATCGCGCCGATCTTCTCGCTGAAATCGAATTTTCCGACGCCGCAGGTGCCGGGGCAGCCGCAGGCGAAATTAGTCGCGTCCGCCGAGGTGAACCGGCGGGTCTCTTCTTGGACGAGGACGTTCTGCGGGCTGGTTATGGCAAGCTGGATGGTGAGACTGGAGATTTCGGGATGGAGCTGCCTTAGCGCCGGCCCGGTGGCTGTCGGGTGATCGCTCTGCGCTCGCCGCTGGATTTTCTTCTGGTTTTTGCTCGGTCCCGGCTTTTTTCGTCTCTGAAATCGCATGCATGCCCTCCTTTGGGTCGGCGGGTGATGGTAGCAATAAGCGTGCCGCCAGCGATACCCCCGTCCAGCGGGTGCGGAGAAGCCGCTACTCCCGCTTCCTTCTTTCCTTTCTGCTGAAGAATATTTCGAATCCGGTTTTCTTTTTTTGCCGTGCGGGCCGCGGTGCGTCGCTTTTTTTCTTCTTGTCGGGGCGCTCCTTCTTCTTTCCGGAGAATTCTGTTTTCGGATATCCCGGTTCGGCGGGATCGCGCGGCTTTCTTTTCCACGGCTTCGTGAACGGTTTCGGCTTTCTGTCGTCGCGCTCGGGCTCGGGAGCTCCCGCCTCCTCGAACCCTTCAAGCTTCTCGCGCTGGAAGGGATTCTTGATCTGCCGTTCGATCCGGGCGAGGCGCTGGCGCTCCAGCTTCGCTACCAGCGAAATCGCGCTGCCCTTATGTCCGGCGCGGCCGGTGCGGCCGATCCGGTTGATATAGTCGTCGGAGGTCCGCGGGAGCTCGTAATTAACCACATGCGGGAGCGAGTGAATATCCAGGCCGCGGGCGGCGATGTCGGTGGCGATTAGAATTTTGAATTTCCCGGCCTTGAACCTCTTTAGGGTTTGGGTGCGCAGCGACTGCGGTTTCCCGCTGTGGATTACGCGGGAGCTGAGCTTGCACTCCATGAGCTTGTCTTTGAGCGCGTCGGCGCCGGCTCTGGTCCGCGTGAAGATGAGGACCTGGCCCCAGGCTTGGGTTTTGCAGAGCTTCGCCAGCGCCTTGGGTTTGTCCTCGTGCGCCACGAAGTAGACGATGTGGGAAACCTCGTCGGGGGTCTGATTGCGTTCGCCGATCTGGATGCGCAAGGGGTTATTAAGGACCGCTTGTACGAGTTTTTCAATTTCATCCGTCGACGTCGCCGAGAACAGCAGGGTTTGCCGCTCGCGCGGCGCCCGCGCCAGGATTTTGTGAATATCGTGCACGAATCCCATGTCGAGCATGCGGTCGGCTTCGTCGAGCACCAAGGTGCTCAGGTTCTGCAGCGAAATGCGGTCGCGGTTGAGGAGGTCGAGCAGCCGGCCCGGGGTGGCGATGATGATATCCACGCCGCGTTTGACCTCCTTGATCTGGCGCCTGAACGGCGTTCCGCCGGCGATGGTCGCGGATTTCAGCCGGAGATAGGCGCCGTAGGCCCGTACGCTGGCGCTGACTTGCGCGGCGAGCTCGCGGGTCGGCACAAGAATCAGCGCCCGCGTTTCGCGTTTCCCGGCTCTGGCGCCGCCGGCGTTAATCTGGAGCAGGGGGAGGGCGAAGCTCGCGGTTTTCCCGGTTCCGGTATGGGCGCTGCCGTACACATCCCGGCCTTCTAAAATGGCGGGGATGGACTGCAGCTGGATCGGCGTGGGATACCGGTAGCCTTTATCCGCTACCGCCCGGCACAGCTCTGGGCACAAACCTAGGCCTGCGAATGAATTCTTGATGCTATAAGCATAGTACTTATGAGGGCGGGGAGAAGTCCGTTTAGAGCAGGTGGAATATATACTTTGAGGAGAGGTAGACCCCGACGCAGATAAAGACCACCCCGGTGATCCGTCGCGCCCACCATTCAAAACGCGTCAGGCTGTCAAACGCCGTCCCCAGCCGCTTAAGCCCAAAAGCCATTACCAACGAAAAACCGAGTACCGGCAGTCCTGTCCCTAGGCCGTAAAGGGCGGGCAATCCGACCGAGGAGTTCCATTTCGCGGCTAGCGGCAATAGGCTCCCGAAGAACAGCGCGGCGGATACCGGACAAAACGACAGGGCGAAGATCAGGCCCAATGGCGCCGCCGCCCATATGCCGTGGGAGTCCGCAAAGGACTGCAGGCGGGCGCCTAATCCTGTGCTCGGGAAGTCGATTCGGATGAGCTCAAGGAGTATCATGCCGACCAGCACCAAGATGGGCGCCAGGAGCTTGTTCATCTGGTTCTGGAGGAAAAAAGACACGGCGGGGACGGACAGCGCCAGTGAAACCAAGATGACAGCAAGCCCCGCATAGGCGAGCATCCGGCCCAGGGTGTAGAGGAGGCCGGTCATGAAGACCTGTCGAGGCCGGCTGAACCGCTTGCTTATATACGAGATGGCCGCGATATTGGTCGCCAAAGGGCAGGGGCTGATCGAAGTCAGGATTCCCAGCCAGATCGCGGACATAATCTCCAGCATGCTCCCTACTTCTTGTCCGGCTTGAGGGTCGCTCTGACTTCGCTCTGCACGTATTCCGTAAAGGCTTCCTGATCTCCCACCAGCTGCCATATTTGATCCAGATTCTTCCAGCGCAGCTGCTTCCCATCAGCCAGCACCGAGACGATCAGGGCCTTGGTAAATAACTGATAGTCCTTGATGAAATGCTGGTTCTTCTTTTCGTCGATGTTTACTGTGCGCCACTCAAGACTGCCGGTTTTAAGTTCCGTGGCAAAAGCGGCCTTCAAGGCTGCTTCTGAGTACGCCTCCAGCTTCTTGCAGGTATAGCAGCGGGCGGTCCCGTGGAAGTAATAGGCGATTACTCGCGGAGAGTCGGCCCTTTTAGTCACTGGCGGAGGTGTTTGGTCCTCTTTATTCTGTTCCACTGGCCCCGGTTGCGAGAAAGATCGCGCCGTCAAATAGACGACGCTGCAGGTGACGAACAGCAGCAGTATCCCGGCTTGTACTTTCTTTGAACGCATGACTTGCTCCTAAGAACCGCCGAGTTTCCCGGTCATCGGTGCCCTTGCGATTCCGTTTGGCGGATGTCAGCCGAGAATCTTTTTGATCTCGTCGCCGGATGGAACTTTCCCGACCACCTTCACTTTACCGTCGACGGCGAGCGCCGGGGTCATCATCACGCCGAATTTTGTGATCTCATTAATGTCGGTAATCTTCTCAAGTTCGTATTCCAGGCCCAGCTCCTTGGCGGCGGACTCCGCGGCCTCGGCGAGCCTGTGGCATTTGGGACAACCCGTACCTAGTATCTGGATCTTCATTGCGGCCTCCTGATTTAGAATATGGCTCCGTAGAACATTCCCGAGACCGTCGCCATCACGATCACGAGAGAAACGAATACGACGGTCTTTTTCGTGCCCAGCACGCTGCGAATCACCAGCATGTTCGGCAGGGACAAGGCGGGACCGGCCAAGAGCAAGGCCAGGGCCGGGCCTTTACCCATCCCGTTGCCCATGAGCCCTTCAAGTATGGGCACCTCGGTAAGCGTGGCGAAGTACATGAATGCACCGGCCACTGAGGCGAAAAGGTTGGCCCAAAAGGAGTTGCCGCCGACCGCGCGATGGACCCATGCAGCGGGAATCAGGCCCTCGTGCCCCGGCCGGCCGAGCAGGAGTCCCGCTACGAGGACCCCCGCCAGCAGGAGGGGGAGAATCTGCTTGGCGAATCCCCAAGACTGTGCGAACCAGTCCTGGGTCTCGCCGCTGGTGGTGCTGGTGATGGCGGAAAGCCCGATTATCCCCGAGGCGAATGCGATCATGGGCTCGTGGGGAAAGGCCAAAGCCAGCACAACGGTCGGAACCGCGGCAGCCAGTATCTTCCACCAGGGAAGTCCAAACCATCGGGCCAGGATAACTCCCAATGCGGCGGACAGGACAGCTGTCACCAGCCACTTGCCTGAATAAATCGCGTACCACAACCCGACGGCTTCAACCGGCTTCCCCCAGTTGGCAAAGACCAGGATGGCGACCATCACTGCGAAGTAGACTGCGTTCTGCCACAGGGGACGGACGACTTCGGGTTCCGGCATAACCATTTGCGCCGCGGCTTTTTCGAGCTCTTCCTTGCGGAAAATCAGATGCATGAGTAGACCGATGACTATGCTGAAGATGATCGCGCCCACGGCGCGCGCGATTCCCATCTCCAGCCCCAGCACTCGTGCGGTGAGGACAATGGCCAGCACATTTATCGCGGGGCCTGAATAAAGGAAAGTCGTCGCTGGTCCCAGGCCCGCCCCCATGCGGTAGATGCCGGCGAATAAGGGAAGTACGGTGCAGGAGCAGACCGCCAGGATGGTCCCCGAGACCGAGGCGACCCCGTAGGCCAAGACTTTGTTTGCCTTGGCGCCCAGGTACTTCATGACCGACGCCTCGCTGACGAATACCGCGATGGCGCCCGCGATGAAGAATGCCGGCAGCAGGCACAGGATCACGTGCTCCCTGGCGTACCACTTGACCAGGAGCAGGGCCTCGATCATCGCGGTGTCGAAGCGGGGAGCTCCAACGGGCAGATAAAAGCACGCAAGAAAGACCGCGCTGATCGCGGCCAACGGTTTCCATTCTTCTTTCCAGTTCATTCTCTCGGTCCTACCGCATCAACAGCAGGTGCTGTTTCGCCGCGGACTTCAGCACCGCCTCGACACAGGAGAAGAACTTCATAACGCATGGGGTCAGGAGGCTGTAGAATACCTGGGTCCCGCGTTTTTCATCCCGCACGATCCCCGCGTTCTTGAGGATGGAGAGGTGTTTGGAGACCGTGGAGATATCGGCGCCGATGGACTTGGTCAGCGCCTGGACACAGCGTTCTTCGCGGCAGAGTTCATCCACAATGAAGAGCCGTGTGGGGTGGGCCATCGCCTTGACGACTTTGGCGCGCGCTGCGTATTTCGCCTGCGATTTGGGGTCCATGATGGGGCCTCGGGCTGCCTAATATTGGTAATTATGCCAAATAGCCAAGGAACTGTCAAATCGGGAAGGTCCTGCATGGTGGGCAGCGTCCGGGACGGCGCGCGAAGTTCCTAGGAGTTCGGGTTTTCTGAAAAAATGTTGCCCGTCGTTGACGATTATCGAACTGACGGCGGTGCCGGGGAAAAATGAGGGAACCAATCGCAGGGGGCAATCGTATGTAGGGGTGGGTTTTATGAAACGTGAGACTTTCCAGGATGTCGTTGGTATCGAGCGCCGCATTTATCTCCTGCGCGGTCAAAAGGTCATGCTGGATCGGGACTTGGCGGAGATGTATGGTGTCTCAACCAAGCGGCTTAATGAGCAAGTCAAGCGCAACCCGAAGAGGTTTCCTGCGGATTTTATGTTCCAGTTGAACAAGAAGGAGTTGGCTGATTGGAGGTCGCGAATCGCGACATCCAATCCAGGTGCAAAGATGGGCATCAGGAGGCTGCCCTACGCATTTACGGAACAGGGCGTGGCTATGCTTTCCAGTGTCCTCAACAGCGAGCGGGCTATCCTGGTCAACGTCCAGATCATGAGAACCTTTGTGCGCCTGAGACAGATGCTGACTTCCAACAAGGAACTCGCCCACAGGCTCAATAAGCTGGAGAAGAAATACGACTCCCAATTCAGGGTGGTCTTCGACGCAATTCGGGAACTGATGGCTCCGTCTGAATCCCCTCGCAAGGCCATCGGATTTCAACTGGGCAGTTAAGCACAATCGTCCGTCCTTTTACTCAAGATTCTCGTAGGGGTGGATGCCCCGAAAGATCGAAGGCCCTCTAACTGAAGGGCTTTTGCGCTGTTCACCTGTGATAATGAGTCTAGGAAGTGGTTGGCCCTAACCGACAATATTAGAACCGGGCTAAAAGAGGGAGTGCAGGAAATTCCAGCACTTTTCGCTGGTTCCGCCGGACCCCAATAGGATGGTGCTCGAACCGGGATTAGCCGGGCTTAAACCCGATCCTGCGCGGCGGCTCATCACCGGGCTCCATCAGGTCTCTGATTGCGTCAAACAGAAGACCGATTTTCTCATCGTGGTTCCCGACCCGCTTTTCCAAGTCTTTCAGTTTCCGCGCCAGTTCTTTGTGGGCGCCTATTATGCGTCTGAGCCGGACGAAGGCTCGGGCGATTTGAACACTCGCACGAACGGCGATAGGCGTATTGAGAACGCTGGCAAGCATTACAGCGCCGTGTTCCGTGAAAACATAGGGGCGGTATCGACGACCGCCACGGCCTATTTTTGAGGTTGCAAATTGCAACCTCAAAGATTGGACCTCATTTGCGTATAGCTGGAACCTAAAGTCCGAAGGGAAACGGGCACTGTTTCGTCCCGCTTGTTGATTCAGGCGTTTGGTTGAGACGCCGTAAATATCCGCCAGGTCTTCATCCAGCATGACGCGATGGCCCCGGATCAGCAGGATACGCCGCTCAATCGTCTCCGGCCCGACAGGCAGTCCCATACTACTTATACGAATAAGACCCGTAAATGGTTCCCAAGATTTGCGTAACGGACGAAGAAAAGGCCATCCCCATGGAGGGCCTTCGTGCGTTTAGATTTTTTAAGTGTTCTTCGGACTGCTGAAATGGTTGCCGTTATTGGAGGATGTTCGTAACTGGTTCACCGAAAAATTGCCGCATGTCGCCGACGCCATCCCCATACACCTGCTCTACGAAGACCTCAACGTAGCCTATCCTATACGCCGGCCCCGCGCGGTCCCCGGCACCGCAGGAGGCCTCCATGGAAACTAAGCTTCGGCTATCCCCCTATGAGACGGAGGCCCGCCTCCCGGACTTTCTGCGATATCTGGAGGTTGAGCGCCGGGTCTCGGCCAATACCGTCCTGACCTATCGCTATTCCCTGCGCGGCTATCTGCGGCACCTGGAAATTGGCGGGACCCAGCCCGCCCAGATGACCCGCGAGACGGTCCTGGCCTATCTCGACGACCCAAAGCGCCGTAGCCTGACGCCCAGCACCCGGCACCAGGCCGTCTTCGCCATCCGGCTCTATCACAGGTTCCTGCGCCTCAAGGGCTACGCGGAGACCGACCCCACGGCGAACATCCCCCTGCCCAGGGTAGACCACAGGCTGCCTCAGCCCCTTACCGTAGCGGAGGTGGAGAAGTTCCTGGCCGCGCCCAAGGGCTCTAAGTTCATACACATCCGCAACCGGGCGATCCTGGAGCTGCTCTATGCCACAGGCCTTCGCATCAGCGAACTCACCGGGCTCCAGGCCAGCCAGACGGACCTAAAGGCCGGCTACCTACGCGTAAGGGGGAAGGGCGGCAAGGAGCGGATCGTGCCCTTCGGCGGCCGGGCCCGCAAAGCCGTCCGAGGCTACCTCGCTGCCAGGAAGAAGAAGTTCCCAGGCGTGGCGGAACCGATGTTTCTGAACATCCACGGCCATGGGTTGACGCGGGGCAACCTGTGGCAGCAGCTCAAGGACTACGCCCGCCGCGCCGGGATCACCCGGAGGGTCTCGCCGCACGTGATTCGCCACAGCTTCGCCACGCATATGCTCTCCGGCGGGGCGGACCTGCGCGCTATCCAGGAGATGCTGGGCCACCGCCGAATCACGACCACAGAAATTTATACCCATGTGGAGCCCGACCACCTGCGTCGCGTCTGGGACCGGGCTCATCCCCTGAGATAATCAGGGTTCTTTCCTCTCGATTCGACCTGGGCTCTCGTATAGACTATCGACGAGGATGAACCATTACCGCATACCCGTCTATCAGGTCCGCTTGGTCCGCCACGCCCGCCACCGTGTGGCCAGCATGGAGATCAAGGAGCCCAGGACGGCCGTCTACGTGCTCAGAAGCTACCTCAAGGGTGTGGACCGCGAGCACGTGGTTGTCATCCTCTTGGACGCCGGGAACGCGATTATCGGGATCAACACCGTGTCGGTGGGC
>JBDRPD010000055.1:0-12984 GCA_043827405.1 Elusimicrobiota bacterium
GACTTGGCGATCTCCGCGCACTTCTTGGGCCGGGGTCACGCCGAATAGGACGCGACCGCCCCGGTGGTTGAGCATGGCGCAGATCGTCCTTGCGGCATCCGTGCGCCGGCCGGTCGTGCTCTTAAACTCCTGGATTTCGGACTCGCCGTGGGCGGCCCAGGCCTGAATCTGTTCTGAGGTAAGGGGCATTTCTTGGGGCATATTACTGGTACGAGCGACGGGCCGCGTAGTTCCATGGCTCACCATGCTCGCCGTCTGACCCATTTAGTAGAATCCCTGAGCGGGCAAGTGGCGGAATGGCAGACGCTGCGGACTTAAAATCCGCTGGCCGCAAGGCCGTGGGGGTTCGAGTCCCCCCTTGCCCAGGATAAATATGAAAATAGCGCAGGACGGCTGGGGCTTTATTATTCTCGGGATCGCGGTCGCGGCGGCGGGCGCGCTGTCGGTGCGCGCCTTCGGCGCTCTGTCGATCGTTGTCGCCGTGCTCGGCGGCGGCTTCGCGGGCTTCAGCGCCTATTTCTTCCGCGACCCGGAACGGCCGCTGCCGACCGACCCGAACAAGATCTACTCGCCGGGCGACGGCACCGTCTTGAGCGTGGTGAAGGAAAACGGCGACGGGGAGACGGTGCGCATCTTCCTGTCGATCTTCAACGTGCATATCCAGCGCGCGCCCTGCGCCGGCAAAGTCGAGCGCGTCGATTATCGCACCGGCAGCTTCAAGGCCGCCATGGTCGACGGCGCGCGCGAGAACGAGCGCAATATCGTCGAGCTGGCGGTCAGGAATCGGCCGGAGAAGGTCGCCGTTGAGCAGATCGCGGGACTCATCGCCCGCCGCATCCGCTGCTGGATCAAGGCGGGCGACGAGATCGCGGCCGGCGCGCGCTACGGGCTCATCCAGTTCGGCTCGCAGGCGGCGGTGCATTTGCCGCCCAGCGCCCGGGCCACGGTCAAGCCGGGCGATAAGGTCGCCGCGGGCATCACGGAGATTGCGCAATGGATCGCGGACAAATAAAGCGCGGCGGCCAGTTCCTGGCGCCCACCATGTTCACCATGGGCAATATGGCCTGCGGCTTCTATGCTGTGCTGGCCGCCAGTATCGGAGATTTCGCCATCGCCGCCACCGCCATCCTGTGCGGCATCGTTTTCGATATGCTCGACGGGAGGGTGGCGCGGCTGGTCAAAGGCGAGAGCTCCTTCGGCGTTGAGTTCGATTCGCTGGCCGACTTTATGAACTTCGGCGTGGCGCCCGGCTTCATGATGTACGAGCTGTTTTTGAAGGACTACGGCAGTCCGGGGACCATCGTGGCTTTTCTTTACGTGCTGTGCGGCGGGATGCGCCTGGCGCGCTTCAACGCCGTGGCGCAGGACGGAAAATCTTCCAAGACCAGCTTCCAGGGATTGCCGATTCCGGCGGCGGCGGGCTTTTTGGCGACTCTGGTCCTGCTCTACACGATCACCGAGCGTAACAGCGATGCGCGGACTATCGGCGCGCTGATGTACGTCGTTCCCCGGATCGCGCAACTGGCGCCGTTCGTGATGCTGGTGCTGGGCTTTCTCATGATCTCAAATATCCCTTATGCCGCCTTCAAACAGGTAAACCTGTTCGACATGAGGCAGGTCCGGCCGCTGATCGCGGTCGTCGTCGGCGGCACGTTGCTGTACTTGTTCCCGCAGAACGCGCTGTTTCTGCTGTTTCTCTTCTACGTCCTGTCCGGGTTCACCAAGCTGGTGTTCCATCCCCGCCCCGCCGAGAAGCCGGAAGATTAAGCCGTTTTCAGCTTGACGATGAGGACCCGCCGGTCGGTGCGGAAGGGATAGCCTTTATCGTTGGCGCCCTCGGTCGGGATGCGGTCGATGGTCCGGTATTCGATGCTTTCCACCCCGGGCGAACCTTCCAGCGTCGCGGCGATATAGTCCCGCTCGGCGTCGGCGTCGGGGTCGGGGATATGGGACAGGTCGCGGTAGCGGATATCCCGGTCGTAGTTGGCGCTGCCCCACCAGACATCGTGCGGCAGGCGCCACAGCCGGAAGTGGTGCCGCTCGGCGAGCGGCCGCACGACTTGCGCCCAGTTGTGGTCCTGAGGGCGGCGGTCCAGGTGGTAGATGTTCATGGGCGGAAACAGCGTCAGCCGGCGGCCGCGCAGCAGCTGGCCGAGGCCCTGCAGGATCGATACCGGGATGGAGAGCGAAAGCCGGACCCAGCCGGCGGCCTGGAGCGCACCGATAACGGATTCTTCCGGACCGAGGAACAGCAGGTTCCAGGGGTCGCCGGGACGACGGCCGCGTCCCGTGTTGCGCGCGGGCAGGGTGTCCAGCAGTACGGCGAGCTTCACTAAGGCTTCTGCTGCCCGTACTTGCGGTTGATCTCGGGCAGGGCGGCCTTGATTTTCTCCTGGCGGTCGCTGCTGCTCGGATGGGTGCTCATGAATTTACCGAGCGGCCCCGAGGGCGACTTGCCCTCGGTCGCCTGCTCCATGCGCTTCCAGAAGAGCACCGCCTGCGCCGGATCGTAGCCCGACTTGACCATGAGGATGAGACCGATATGATCGGCCTCGGATTCCTGGTTGCGGCTGTAGGGCAGGAGCACGCCCAAAGTCGCGGCGGCGGCATAGGCTTCGCTGGAGAGCCGCTGGGTCGCCGCCGACTCTCCGCCCAAAATAGCGCCGAGCGCCTGGCCGCCGGCGCTGAGAATCTGGCCCTGGCTGACGCGCTCGCCGCCGTGCCGGGCGAGCGCATGGGCGATCTCATGGCTCATGACCACGGCGACCCCGTCTTCGCCTTTGGCGACGGGCAGGATGCCGGTGTAGAAGGCGACCTTGCCGCCCGGCAGGCAGAAGGCGTTGATCTGCTTGTCGTCGTCGATCAGGTTGAACTCCCACTTGAAGTCGGGCTTGTTGGCCGCCTTCGCCAGCCGGCGGCCGACCTTGCGGATGAGGTCGACCTGCTCGCGGTCGGTCGATATTTTGGCCTTCTTGAGGATGTCACGGTAGGCCTCTTCTCCCATCTGGTTCTCTTTGCCCGCGGAGACGAGCAGCATTTGCCGGCGGCCGGTGTACTGCACGGTCTGACAGGCGGCGACCAGCAGGCAGGTGATGAGCGGCAGGGCGCAGCGTCGCAAGTTCATTTTCTTGGGAACAGCGGCGGTTTTTTCGCGATCTTGCCTTCGAGCATCGACTGCAGCTCGGCGGCGGTGTGCGGCATGAAGGGCGCGATCCAATCGCCGATAATGCGCAGCGAGCCGACCAGATCGAAGAGCAGGGGGGGGAGGGCGTCCAGGTTCGTCTTCGCCAGCTCCCAGGGCTTGGTGGCGTTGATGTGTTCGTTGAGCCGCCGCACCCCCGACCAGACGATATCGAGCGCTTCCTGCAGGGCCACGGCTTCCATCGCCCGGTCGTATTCCGGCATCTTGCCGTGCAGCTCCCGGGTGACCGGGATATGCTCGTCCGCCGGCTGGTCCGGAAGGCCGCCCGCCAGATACTTGTCGACCATATTGGTCGCGCGGCTGACCAGGTTGCCGAAGTCGTTGGCGAGCTCGGCGTTGTAGCGCCCGCGGAACTTTTCAAGCGAGAAGTCGCCGTCGTTGCCGAACGGCATTTCGCGAAACAGAAAGTAGCGGAAAGCGTCGACGCCGTACTCGGCGGTGAGCTCGCGCGGGTCGATGAAGTTGTCTTTCGACTTGGACATCTTCTGGCCTTCGACGGTCCACCAGCCATGCGCGAAGACGGATTTCGGCGGAGCGACCTCGAGGGCCATAAGCATGGCGGGCCAGATGACCGTATGGAAGCGATAGATTTCCTTGCCGACAAAGTGCACGTCGGCGGGCCACAGCTCGCCGCCGCGGTCCTCCCCGTCCCCGGTGAAGCCCGGCGGCCGGTAGCCGGTGGCCGTTAGGTAGTTCTGCAGGGCATCGAACCAGACGTAGATTACATGCTCCGGGGCGGAGAGCACGGGGATGCCCCAGCGGACCTTGGTGCGCGAGACGGCCAGGTCGCGCAGGCCGTCCTTGACGAAGTTAACGATTTCCTTGGCCCGGTGCGGCGGCCGCAGGAAGCCGGGGTTTTTCTCATAGAACTCGAGCAGGGGCTGTTCGTACTTCGAGAGCTTGAAGAAGAAGCTCTCCTCTTCCGTGAGCTTGAGCTCCTTGCGGCAGTCCTTGTTGGGGCAGCGGCGCACGTCCTTTTCCGGCGGGGCCTCGGTTTCGGTCCAGTAGGTCTCGCAGGGTACGCAGTAGTAGCCCTTGTAGACGCCCTTATAGATGTCGCCGGTCGACTGCAGGTGCGCGAAGACCGCCTGGACGCGACGGGTATGGCGCTCTTCGGTGGTGCGGATGAAGTCATCGAAGCGGACGTCCAAGTGCTGCCACAGCTCCTTGAACTCCTTGACCACGCTGTCGGCGTAGGCGAGGGGTTCGACCCCGGCGGCCTGCGCGGCCTCCTCGATTTTTGAGCCGTGCTCGTCGGTGCCCGTCAGCAGCTGGACGGTTTCGCCGCGGCCGCGCCGGTAGCGCGTCAGAATGTCGGCGGCCAAGGTCGTATAGGCGTGGCCGATATGGGGCGCGGCGTTGACGTAGTAGAGCGGGGTCGTGATGTAGAAGGTCTTTTTCATTTGGCTTTCTCGTACGACTCCAGCTGCTGCAGGCGCAAAGCCGACAGCTCGATGATGAGCCGCGGATCGGCGTTGGCTTCCAGCGCCTGCTGCATCTCCGCCAGTTCGCGGTGGACGATGCGTACCGCGCCCCGGGCGTAGCCCGCGAGGCCGCGGCTGGCGCGCAGGTATACGGCCATCTGCCGCAGGTGCCGGGACGCCAGCGGACGCGCGAGATGAAGCTCGCGCGGCAGGCTTTCCGCCAGACGGAAGGGCGCCATGGGGTCGTTGAGCCAGCCGGCCGGGTCCGGCAGCTCCGCGTCGAGGAGCTTGCGGAAGTTCCGGATCGGCGGCGGCATAAACGGCACTTCTTGGCAGCGCGAGCGCACGGTGCTCAATAGTTCATCCGGGCGGTGCGTGGCGAGAAGCCATAGCGTGCGCGGGGGCGGCTCTTCGAGGGTCTTGAGCAGGGCATTGGCCGCCGCCGGCACCAGCAAATGCGCGTTCTCCAGGATCGCGACCTTCCAGCGGCCCGGGGCCGAGCGCATCTCCAGGCGGCCGAGGAGATGGCGCACCGTGTCCACCTTGATCGAGCGCTGCTTGGCGGGCTCTTCGTCGAGCAGGGCGGCCTGAAACTCGGCGTTGACGCGGTAGAGATCGGGGTCGAGCCCCTTGGCCGAGGCGTCGCAGGACGCGCAGCCGCCGCAGGCGTCGATCTTGTCTTTGTCGCAGTGCAGGGCGTCGGCGAAAGCGCGGGCCGCGGCGGCCTTGCCCGTTCCCCGCGGTCCGCGCAGCAGCAGGGCGGGGGGGATGCGCCGGCTTTTCAGCAGGTTTTTGAGCAGGCTGACGGCCCGTTCCTGGCCCAGGATTTCCCGAAAATTCACGTCGATGATTGTAGCAAATCGGCTTAAGCCGACAGCGGCAGGGGCTCGAGCGTCTCTTTGAGCAGGACGCTGACGCGGCTGACGATGTCGACGTGGACCAGGTGCGGCGGCCGGTCGGCGTCGATCAGGATCACCTTCCTCTCCGCGGCGGCCAGCTTGCGGTAGCCCGCGGCGACCTTGTGCCGAAAGGCGGCGTCCTCGCGCTCCAGCCGGTCGAGTTCCCGGCCGGGGTCTCGCGATTTGAAGCGCTGGTCCGGGATATCGAGCACCATGGTCAAATCGGGCGTCAGGCCGCCGGTCGCGATCTTGTTGAGCTGCCGGACCAGCTGCAGATCAAGACCCCGGGCATAGCCCTGATAGGCCAAAGTCGCCAGGGTGTAGCGCTCGGAGACCGCGATGAGGCCGCGCTGCATCGCCGGGCGCAGCACCTGCTCCGTATGCTGGACGCGGGCCGCTTCGTAGATCATGAGCTCGGCCAGGGGCTCGACCTCGTGCGTCGGATCGAGGACGACCTTGCGCAGCGCCTCGGCGAAGGCGGTGCCTCCCGGCTCCCGGGTATGGACGATAGACCGGGATTCGCCCGCTCTATCGTAGTGCTCGCGCAGGGCGCGGACGAGGAGCGCCGCCTGCGTCGACTTGCCGCACTTATCCGGTCCTTCGAGGACGATGAAATGCCCGCGCGGCTTCAGAGCGTTACCCTTTGGCCTTGGCGCACAGCTCGTTGAAGATCGGACCGGCGCCGTGATAGTCGGAGTCGATCGCGGCGGAGATGGCGGCGACATCGGCGGGTTTCAGGCCCGGCGTGACCTTGGCGATGCCCTCCATGGCCCAGGTCATGGTCTCCATCTGGTCGGCGCCGATGCGGCTGGCGGCGTCGGCGGCCGCTTTAATGATCTGGCTGGCGCTTTCCGGGAGCTTTTGATCCATGAGGACCATGGCGCTGATCGCGCCGTGGCAGGCATGGACGAAAACTTCCTGTTTCGACAGGCCCGGCTCCTTGACGCCTTCCGCCATATGCATGGTGATGAAGCCGTCGACCTTGATGTGCGGGCTGGTCGCGTCGCAGAGCTTCTGCAGGATGTCGACCTGTACTTTCTTCTTGAAGGGGTGTTCTTCGGTCATGGCTAAGCACCTGTGATTCGGATTATCGACATACTATCGAATTTCATGCCGGCGAATCCAATCCTCGGGGAAGGCGCCGCGCCGCGCATAGAGGACCGCCTGCCGGTCGCGGTAGACCAGCGCCCAGCGCCGGGAGGGATAGTAGACGGGCTGGTAGGGTATGCGGATAACGCGGGTTTCCTCTTCCTTGAACTGGGCGGGAATCTGCACGGTCTCGCGGTTGTTGCGCACCAGCAGCCATTCGATATCGTGGGCGCCCAGGAAATTCTGCCAGGCCACCGGGCTTTCGTGAGCCTGCGCGATTTTGTCCAGGAAAGGATGGAATATGTAGCGGCCGTCCATGAAGACGCGTATTTCGGGATGGAAGCGGTACGACAGGTAGCCGCCCCAGCCCCATTGGTTGAAGATGCGCCGCTTGCGCAGCGTCGGCAGCTCGCGCTCGATAAAATCCGCGGCGCCGACCGGCTGCAGGCCGATGGCATAGGCCCCGTAGCGGAGCAGTTCGGGATTGGCATAATGCCCGACGTAGGCCAGGTAGCTCAAAACGAAGAGGATGAGCAGGAACCGGCCGAGCCGCAGGTGCATCCGCCGCAGCCAGGTCGCGACCGGCCGCGCCGCGTCGGCCAGTATCATTAGGCCCACGGGAATCAGGAAGGCTTTATTTCGCGAGTGCAGCAGGAATAGGGCGCAAAAGACGGCGGCCGCGCCGAGATGCGAGGCGGGCGGCCGCCGGCCCCAGGAAACCTGGGTGATCATGGCCGCCGCCGCCGCCGCGATCAGCAGCCAGGTCGGAATATCGTAGGGATTGTCGAAGCGGGGCGGCTGCCACTCGAAGATGAAGCGGGAAATAGCCGGCATGGCCCGTCCATGCTCCCACAGGACCTGATAGATCCCGCTGCCGTAGGGATTAAGCAGAGTCCCAAGAACCGCCGCGGTGATGAGCGCCGCGTTTTCGCGCCGGGTTTCCCGCGGGCGTTCGAGCCCATAGGCGGCGAGCAGAATGAGGCCCGATACGAAGGCGGGATGGAGGTTGGCCCAGAAAGCGAAATACAGGAAGGCGCCGGCGGCCGCGAAAGCCGGATGCGGCGCTTTGATTCGACCAAGCCGCCGTGCCTCGAGCAGCCACAGCTGGATGGTGAACAGGATGATGGAGAAGGTTTCGGGCTTAAGGTCCGAGCGGGCCAGCATCAGGGCGCCCCAGAACAGGAGCAGCGCCGCGCGCTGCGGCCGGCTGAGGCGGTAGAGCTCGGCCAGCGCCCATACCGGCAGGGCGGACATGACGAGCATCGCGGCTTTCAGCGCCAGCAGGCCGGGGAAGCCCGCGGCGGAATGGATGCCGTAATAGATGAGCTGAATCAGCCATTCGAAGTCGATCCAGGGCGTGCCCAGGAGCGTGTAGGAGAAGAAGTCGGCGCGCGGCAACACGCCGCTTTGGAGGATCATCTCGGCGGACTTCAGATGCCAGAAGATATCGGGGTTGCCGATGGGGTGCAGCAGCACCGGCAGCAGGAGCAGCCAGGCCGCGACGTCCCACCGGCGGTCGGGTTGAGCGGCGCGCGCGGAATCCATGAAAGCGGCTCAGTGTAGCAAATGGGCGGCGCACGCCGAGCGGGGCGGCAAATGATACAATTCGCCGCATGTCGATGCTTCTTGGCATCATACTCTTCTGGTGCGTCGTGTGGGCGCTCATCGGCCCGCTCATCTCGCCCTGGATCGAAAAGCGTCTGGAGTGGTTTATTCTCGGCGTGGGCCTGCTCGCCGCGACCCTCAGCTGGTCGTGGAGCGAGGTCTTGATCGTCGAGGCGCTTATGCGTCCGCTGAAGGTCTGCGGCGCCATCCTCGCCGGCTCGCTGCTGTTTTCCTTCTCGCACGACAATCTTACCGCCGGGGTCCAGCGCCTGGTGAAAAAGACGGGGCTGCGCCCGGCGGTGGGGGTCTCGGTCCTCTTGGTCGGGGTGGCCGCCAGTTTTCTGACGACCGTGGTGGCGGTGCTGGTCCTGGTCGAACTCCTGGGCGCCATGCGGCTGGAGCGCAAGGCCGAGGTGGCGGTGGCGGTCCTGGGCTGCTTTGCGATCGGTCTCGGCGGCGGCGTCACGCCGATCGCCGGTCCGGTGCCGGCGATCGTGATGGCCAAGCTCGCCGGCGCGCCGTATGCGGTCGGGACGTCCTATCTCGTCTTGCTGATCGGGCCCTGGATTCTGCCGCCGATCCTCAGCCTGGCGATCGTCGCCGGGCTGCTTTTCGCCCAGCCCGCGCCGGGGCAGTACCGCCCGCCGGAAGAGGATCCGCTCAGTTTGTGGACGATCCTGCTGCTGACCGGTAAAATGTACGTTTTTATCGCCGGGCTGGTGCTGCTCGGCGGCGGGCTCGTGCCGCTCATCGACCGTTTCCTGATCGGAGCGTCGCCCTGGCTGCTTTACTGGATCAACTCGGTTTCGGCCGTGATCGACGGCGCGACCCTGGCCTCGGTGGAGATAAGCCCGCTAATGACCCAGGCGCAGATCCGCTACATCCTGATCGGCCTGCTGATCGCCGGCGGGGCGCTGGTGACCGGAAATGCCCCGAACCTGGTGGCGGCGCACAAGCTTAAGATCCCGCATCGTGAATGGGCGCGCGTCGGACTGCCGATCGGCGCGCTCCTGATGGTCTTCTACTTCCTGTCTCTTGTCGTCTGGTCCTGAGCGGAGCGGTACAGGTAGAGATAGGCCGGACCGAGGCGCAGGGGCGTCTCGTACGGCTCCTCCAGCGCCGCCGCCGCGCCGGCTTTGGGGGGAGTGAAGGATATCCGCGCGGCGCGCGGCTGCGTTTCGAGCCACTCCCATTCCCGGATTTCCTGCAGCGGCTTGGACCGCAGCAGCTTCGCCATCTCCTTCTCATAGGTCCAGTAAAGGTCCCAGTCGTGGCCGCCTTCGATCATGGCGGGTTCCGTTCCGGACGCTATCGCGCTGCGCCCCAGCCGCCACTTGGCTTGGTTCCAGGCGATATAGTCGGCCGTGCCGGCGATGCCGATCATGACGCCGAGCGCGAGCACGCTCCAGGCGGCGCGGGCCGAAAAGCGTTCGCGCTGCGTGATCAGGCACAGGAGCCCGATAAGCGCCGGCAGCCCGTAGAGCGTATAGCGGTCGAAGTAGCGGGTCGTCAGCAGGGGAACGGCCAGCTGCAGCAGGGCGGCGAACGCCAGCAGCAGTACCGCGGGCTCGCGGCGGCGTTCGGTCAGCACGGAGCGCAACCGCGTTAGCAGCGCCCAGCCGCCCAGCAAGGCAACGGCGGTCACGCCTTCCCAAAACAAGGGCCAGCCGAATATCCCGGCCGTCTTGTCGATCGTTCCGGCGAGGGTCGGAGTGCCCAGGCCGGTATCGTAGATAGAGTTCTCAAGGTAGGGGAATTTTCCGAAACCGGCGACCAGGCCGAGCGCCGCGATCCCATAAAGCGCCAGGGGCAGACCGGGACGCCGGCGCCGTGTTTTCCGCGGCCGGCTGAACGCCAGCCCGGCGAGAAGGGGCAGGAGAAAGAGCGCCAGGCACAGGAACATTCCGGCCGCATGCAGGGAGCCGTCCTTGAGCAGGGCGCAAGGGTCTCCCAGCAGGCGGAAAGCGCGCAGGTAGACGCCGTCCGCGGTGCCGGCCCAGGTCGGCCCGTGGATGAAGTGATACCAGAGCTGATGGCCCGCGAAGGCGGCGGCGAGCGGCGTCCAGGCAAGCAGCAGCGAACCGCGGCGGAGCCGTCCGCCGCGCCACAGCGTCAAGGTCAGCGCCGCCGGCAGAAACAGCCCGAGCTGTTTGATGAGATAGGCGCCGGCCGCCGCGAGCGAGCCGTAAAGAATCCAGCGGCCGTTCTCGCCGCGCAGCGCGCGGAGGTAGAAAAACAGCGAGATGATCGAGAGGGTGAGATAGGGGATATCGGTCATGAAGGTGGCCGATAATGTCAGCAGGATCGGATTGCCGGCATAGGTCAGCGTTCCCAGCAGCGCCGTGCTCTCCGGCACGTTCTCTTCCACGAGCAGCCGCAGGAGGAACAGCGAGCCGGCGAAGTGCCACAGCAGCATGAGGACCTTGAGGCCGCCGATTCCGCCGCCCCAGACCTTGGTCCATAGGGCCCCGACGAGCACATGCAGCACGTGGGTGGTCGGGCTGTCGCCGGTGAGCCGCAGGATATGCTCCTCGGCGAGCCGCAGCGTCGGGATGAGGTAGCTCCAATCGTCGTTGAGCGGGACGTCCGCCGTCCAGGGACGCAGCGCCGCCGCGAGCAATATGAAAGCCGCGGCCAACGGCCATTCCGGCCGCAGTCCCCTGCTAGCGGCCACGCAAGCCTCCGGCTGCCGCCGCGCGCAGCAGCGACAGCGCGGTCGTCAGCGGATGTGCGGCCATGGTCGCATAGGCGTTGCAGGTATTCCAGCAGCGGCGGCATCGCGGCGAGTGCCCGCCGCCCGGTTGGTCCAGGAAGAGGCAGCGCCTGATCTCGCCGTTGGGGTAGATGCTGACGGTGGACATCCCGGCGGCGCATGCCGGCCGCAGGTATGGGCCGGCGGCCAGCGCGAGAAAGGCCCGATTGAGAATGTCCTCGATGCCGCCGGCCTTGCGCCGCGCCAGGGTCGCGGCCGCGCCGCGCCGCTGTTCGCCGTCGAGAGCCGCGCCGGGTATGGCGGTTTCTCCGTAGTAGGTCCGGCTTTTATGAAAGAAGTCGAAGGTGTGATAGTCCTTGGCTGGAAAGGCCGCCGCGGTAGCGCCCAGTCCGGCGAGATTGAACCCGCCGATTGTCGTCGAAAATCCGAGGCGCAGGTTCGGGTGGCGTCGGCGGCGCTCCCGCAGCCGCGCGAAAAGCTCCTCGACTTTGGCGTAGTTTCCCGGGACGCCGCGGACTTCGTCATGCTCTGTCCCCGTTCCGTCCAGGGATATGGATATGCGCAGGGGCAGGCGCGGATGCGCCGCCAGGACTTTATCCGCGAGCTCGGTATCTTTCGCGGGATGCAGCGCGTTGGTCGTATAGTGCATGATGCAGAGCCGCGGCAGAAGTTCGACCGCGGAAAGCATGATGCGGTTCAGGTCCGGCTTGAGCGTCGGCTGGCCGCCGGTGAAGCTGACGATGCCGATCGCCTTCCCGAATCCCTGGAACATGCGCCGGTAGTCCGGCAGGCGCAGCTCTTCACGACGGTCCCGCCGGGCCCATATCCCGCAGTGACGGCAGCGCGAGTCGCACTTCCAGGTAAGGTGAATATTGAGCAGGTAGGGCTCGCCGGTTAGACGCGAACGCGCGCTATGCGTCGCCAGCTTGAGCGCCAGGCCGAAAGCGCTCATAGAGCGCTCCGGTACAGGCGCAGCAGGTCCCCTATGCCGTGCAGAATCTCGCGCAGGCCGAAGATGCGCGAGGTCCCCGCCATGCGCGGGACGAAGGTGCGGGGACATTGGCCGATGTCATGCCCTTTGCCTTTGGCGCGCAGGAGCAGTTCGGCGCTCACCGTTACGCCGTCGGAGATCAGCTCCGCTTCATCGACGATGCCCCTCTTGAGCATGATCACCGAACCCGCATCGCGTATTTTTAGATCGAACAGCAGGCTGAGGAGGAAGTTGTATCCCGCCGAGACGCAGCGGCGTGCGAGGGAATAGTCGCGGCGCTGCCGCCAGCTGGCCACTACCGTATGCCGCGGGACCAGTTCGAGAAACCGTTCCAGGTCGGGGACGAGAAACTGGCCGTCTCCTTCGATCCAGATTACGTAGGCGCAACGCGCCTCACGGTAGCCGGTCTTCGCGGCCCGCGGCAGTCCGCGGTTCTCCGCATGCGTGATCGCGCGGACGGCCGGATGCCCGGCCGCCAGGCGCGAGCAGATCGCGGCGGTCCCGTCGCGGCTGCCGTCGTCGACTATGATGATTTCAAATTTCTCGACGCGCCCCGGGAGGTAGGCCAGCAGGTCTAAGACGACGCGCTCCAGGGCGGCTTCCTCGTCGTAGGCCAGCACCACGACGGACAGCGATATCCCCCGCTTCACGATGGATCCTCGAGGCCGTTTCTTAGATATATGCGCAGGCCGGATATGGTCGCGGCCGGCCGGTAGCGCTTTCCGAGGACGGCGGAGAAGAAGGTCTCGGCGCTGGCCAGATGCCGGCTGCCCGGATTGATGACGACCGCGGTCGGCGGGTCGGCTAGGAACTCGCGTCTCTTTAGTTCTTCGGTCGCGGCATCATGCGTATGCTCGGCGAACATGTCGATGTACATGTAGATGCCGTTGCACGATAGACGCTCGGCGAGATAGAAGATGTCCAGGTTCTCGGCCTTGTACACGAAAATCCGGTCTTGCGGACGGGTATGCGCCCGCACATAGTCGGCCGCCGCCTGCGACTGCGCGACCTGGGGCGTTCGCCAGCCGGCCGCGGATAGGGAGGCCAGCCGGCCGGCGGCA
>JBDRPD010000056.1:0-24019 GCA_043827405.1 Elusimicrobiota bacterium
GGTGATCCTCATCGTCTCCATGTTTATGCAGCAGGGCGTCGGCGCGCTCACCAAGTCGCTGATCCCGCAGCCCAAACTGGGCGTGCTGCGGATGATGGACTAATGGCAAGCTTTAAAGCGAGAAAAGCCAGATAATTAAAGACGTTATTCTTGGGCCAACAGACCCAGCCTCGCTCACCCCTTTGCCCCAGGCGGCGCCGCACCGCCGCCGCTAAACTATTCACATGAGGAAAATGACGGCCGGCCTGCTGGCGGCGGCGCTGATTTTGCTGAGCCCCGGCACGGGCGTCTACCAGGCGTTGGCCAACGGCTTCGCGGTCAACGCCGCGGCCAAGGCCGCGCCAGGTTCGGCCGGTGCCGCGGCTGGCGCGGTTGCCATCCCGGGCGCCGACATCGGCGGCGCGGTCGAGCTTAATGCCCGCCTCATCCCGATTCAGAGCTCGGTGCTGCCCCAGATCGAGCAGCCGAACTTCGAGCTCGGCGGCCTGCAGGACGTCAATATATCGCCGGAGCTGCTGCCGACCATCACGCCGAAGGATCTCGCCGCGGACTTCGCCAGCCAGAGCGCTTTCACGCTTGAGCAGTTCCGCAACAGCCAGCATAACAGCATGACGGAAGCGGCCCCGGCTTTCGCGCCGTCGGTCGAGGGCGTCCTGCGCACCGCCGCGCATTCGCTCAGGCAGGCCTCCGACGACGGCGTCGCCGCGAGCTTCGCGGTCGGCCGGCGCATGTTCGACGCTTCCGTGATCGGGGAGGACTTCGGCGCATCCGCGGTCGAGGCTGATTTTGCCGGCCGGCGCGAAAGCAGCGGACTGCGGCATACTCAAGCTGCGGCGGAAAAGAAGTCCCGCGCTATTCCCATTCCCAAGGCCGCGGCTTTCGCCGCCGCCTTGACGCCGACGGCCGCTTTCGCCGCAGCCGGGAGCGCCGCCGAAGCGGCGGCCGGCTGGACTCTGCAGTCGGTCATGGCATCCGCCGCGCACTTTGTTCCGATTCTGCCCGCGGCCTATGCCTATATGCAGTGGCGCCGCGCCGTTAAGGCGGAGAAGGCCGCCGGCATAGCGCCCGAGAAGGCTTCGCCCAGCACCCGCTTCTGGGAGACCGCGGAAACCGGGATCACCTTGCTGGGGCCGGTCATCGGCTCGTTTGTCATCGCGGGAGTGGTCGCGCATTCGATCCTGATGCCGGCGGCGCTGGCCGCCATGTGGTTTTTCGGCACCCAGCTGGCCTTGCATCAGCTCGCCGATTTGCGCGCCCAGGTGGTCGGCGGTTGGCAAGCCTCGCATGATCAGAGATACCGTGTGGGCCGGGACGGGCAGCTGCACGACGTACGCGGCCGCAAGTACGGCGAGGACCGCTACGAGCAGTACGCGCCGGGCAAGGTCCGTTCCGGCGAGCGCTTCGCCATGCGGTTGGCCGCCTCCGCGCTGGGCCTATTGTGGCTGACGAGCACCGGTCTCATCGGCCTGCTCGCCTACAATGCCGCTTTGGCCGGTCTGTTCATGGTGGAGGACTACGTCATCAGCCGCCGCGGCCCGCCGCCGGCCAAACCCATCGACGCCGAATCCGCCGCGCATGCCTCCCGCTTCAGCCGCAGCCAATAAAAAATAAGTGATATTCTAGTCCCATGTGGCCGGTCATCCATTTAGGCGATACCGTCATCTCCACCTACGGCCTGCTCGTCACGCTCGGCTATACCATCGGCATCTTCTGGTGCATGGCCAATGTCAAGCGCGCGGAAGCGTCGATGAACCAGTTCTGGGCTCTGGGCTTTACGCTCATCTTCGGCGCCCTCACCGGCGCGCGCCTCGGCTACTACGTCGTCGAATGGGACAGCTTAGCGGCCGGCGCGCTGTTCTCCAACTGGCGTTCCGGCTGGGTGTTCTGGACCGGATTTGTCGGCTCCATGGTCACCGGCAAGCTGTTTCAGATCGGCTACAACAGCTTCAATCGTCCGCGGCGCTATCTGCAGATCGCCGATTTCTTCGGCCCCGCCCTGGCCTTCGGCCATACTCTCGGCCGCATCGGCTGCTTCGCCGAGGGCTGCTGCTACGGGACGCCGACCTCCATGCCTTGGGGCGTCAAGTTCAGTCATGCCGCCTGCAGCGTCGACGGAACGCTTCTCGGCACGGCCCTGCATCCGGTGCAGCTTTACGAAGCATTCGGCAGCGCCTGCCTGTTCGCCTTCTTCGCCTTCTATGTGCTCCCGCGCATCCACGCCAAGAAGCTCACCTACGGCACGTCTTTTCTGGGCTATATCTGCCTTTATGCCGTGATGCGCTTCTTCTTGGAGTTCCTGCGCGGCGACGACCGCGGGGTTTTTCTATGGGACGCGCTCTCGCCCTCGCAGTGGTTCTCGCTCGGCGCCCTGATCGTCGCGGGGGGGCGGCTGTACTACCAGGGAATCTTCGAGCGGCATCCGGATACGCGGACCGTGTATCTGGACAGCGAGCCTAGCTGATCCTCTTCTCCAGCAGCCCCTCATACAGCGCCTGGTGCTTTTTGCAGTTGGCGTCCCAGGTGTTGAAGCGGCAGGCGGCGTAGGCGGCCTTGGCGTGGCGCAGGCGCAGCGCCGGATCCTGGATGAGGCGCTCCATATTGCGGGCGAGCGCGCTTTCGTCGGGGCTCTTGGTGACCAGCCCCGTGGTGTCGCCTTCGAGCAGCTCCGCCGCGCCGGTGCGGCGGCTGGTCAGCACCGGCACGCCGCAGGCCATGGCTTCCTGGACGCTTTGGCCGAACTCCTCGTAGAGGGCCGGATGCACTGAGATGTCGAGCGCATGGTAGTGCTTTACCAGATCGGGGACGGGGGGGAGGATGCGCACGCGCTCTCCCAGCCCGGTTTGCCGCGCCATCTCCTGGTAGGGCTTGAGCTTCGCTTCCTTGCCGATAATCACCGCGCGGACCTTCTTCTTGCTGCCCTCGCTCAGGCGCCGCAGGGCGCCCAGGAATATCCCGACGCCGCGCTTCTTGAAGTCGCCCGAGGTGAGCAGGCCGATCAGGACTTCGTCTTTCTTAACGCCGAGCTCTTCGCGCACGGGAGCGCCCATAGGCCGGTCGTCGGGCCGAAAGCGCTTGGGGTCATAGCCGGGATGGATCACCGCGATCTTTCCCGCCGGGACGCCGAAGCGGTGCATGACCTCGTCCTTCATCAGCTTGGAGTTGGCCACCAGCAGTTTGAACTTCTGATCGTGCAGAATGCGCGAATGGATGCGTCCGACGCCGGCGCTGTTGGGCAGCGGCCGTCCGTTGACCGCCTCATAGGCCGCGTGCACGCAGTTATGCAGGCATAGAACATCCTGCTCCAGAGTGTCGCCGTGGCCGCGGATAATATCGAAGTTCCGGGCTTTGATGTCGCGGTCGAAGAACCAGGCGAAGAGGCGGCGCTTGACGTAGCTGCCGATCGGCAGGCGCGGCAGGACATGCGCCGAGCCGCCCGCTTCCTCGATCTTCGCGGCGGCCAGTTTCTCGCCGAAGACATGGACGCCCCAGCCCGCGGCGCTCAGCCGCCGGGTATGCTCGAGTATGGTCGTCGTCGTTCCGGTATGGCCGGTGACGAGGCGCGCGACGATAGCGATGCTCTTCAGCTTCTTGTCTTTATCCATCGTTCATACCACCGGCACAGCGAGAATAGGGTCCAGGTGCGGGGCGCGTGGTCGAAGAGGCCGCTGCGGTGTTCGCGCAGCAGAGCGCGGGCGAAGTCGCCGTTGACCCAGCCGTCTTTAAACAGCGAGGCGTCTGCGAAGGTTTCCTCCACCAGCCCGCCCAGGTCGCCGCGCAGCCATTCCTTGAACGGGAAGGAGAATCCCATTTTTTTGCGGTCCACCACCGCGGCCGGCAGCCGTCGCCGGGCGAACTCCTTGAACAGGCCCTTGAGCCCGCCGCGGATCTTCAAACCGCCGTGCAGGGCGAAGGCGAGCTCGACCAGCTCGTGGTCGAGAAAAGGCGACCGGGCCTCGAGGGAGTGCAGCATCGATACCCGGTCGACGCGCTGCAGCAGAACTTCCGTCATCTTGGTGAGAAATTCGATGTAGCAGATGCGGTTGACGGTGTCGAGGGGATCGTAGGACTGGGCGTTGTAGCTTTCGTGCAGGGCTTGGAGCGCGGCGCTGCCGGCGTCCGCCCGGCCTTCCTCGATGAGGCGCGCCCCGGCGACCTGGCGGCGCTGGGAGCGGCCGAAGCCGATCGAGCTTCCCATGTAGATCGGCTCGCCGGCGGCCACCCGGCGCATGAGATCGTAGCGGCGGTGTCCCTTGCGGGTGCGGCGGTAGACCGGGCCCAGCGCCGCGGCGCCTACGGTCGCGGCCAGGCGCCAGATCGCGCTCTCGAAGCGGTGCACCTGCCGCATGCCCTTGAGCATCACGTCATAGCCGAAAAACAGCTCATCGGCGCCTTCGCCCAGCAGCACGACCTTGAAGCCGTCGGCATGCGCGCGCCGGCTGAGCTGATAGAGCGGCACCCAGACCCAGTCGGAGATCGGCTCGTCGAGAATCAGCGCGTCGTCGCGCAGCAGGTCCCGGGCCTCGCCGGACTCGAGGACGACCTCTTCATAGTCGATGGGATACTTCTTGGCGATCAGCCGCGAATACTCGAATTCATTGTACGCGGGCAGATCGCCGTAGCCGATGGAGTAGGCTTTCATGCGCGGCGCATCGCAGCGCCCCAGGGCGTCGGCGATCAGGCTGGAGTCGATGCCGCCGCTGAGAAACAGGCAGACCGGGACGTCGCTGACCAGGCGCCGCTTGACCGAGGTCGTCAGCGCCGCCTCAATGCCGGCGAGCCAGCCTTCGGCGTCGGTGATGATCTTGCCGCCTTTCTTAAAGGGGCTCCAGTAACGGCGTTCGCGCGGCGGCTTGCCGCTTTCCAGCTCGAGCAGATGCCCGGGGGGGAGCTTGCGCACGCCTTTGAACAGCGTCTGCGGCGAGGGAGTATATTTAACCTGCAGGTAGGCGTCGAGGCCCGCCGGGTCGAGCGCGCGCGCCTGCGGATAGAGCCGCAGCAAAGCGCGCATTTCCGAGGCGAAGACGAGTTCGCCGGCGGGCGTATGGGCATAGAATAGGGGCTTTTGCCCGGCCCGGTCGCGCGCCAGAAAGAGCGTCTTGCGCTGCGCGTCGTAGAGCGCGAAGGCGAACATGCCGACGGCGCGCTCCAGGAGCTTGTCCAGGCCCCAAAGGCGGTAGCCCGCGAGCAGGACTTCGGTGTCGCTCTCGGTGCGGAAGCCGGCGCCTTCCTGCGCCAGCTGCGTGCGGAGCTCGCGGAAATTATAGACCTCGCCGTTGTAGGTGATAATAATTCGCCCGTCCGCCGACGCCATGGGCTGGTTCGCGCGCGGATCCAGGTCCAGGATGGACAGGCGGCGGTGGCCGAAAGCCAGGCCGTCCTCGGGAAGCAGCTTGACGCCGGCGGCGTCCGGCCCGCGGTAGGCGATCGCCGCGGCCGCCTCGCGCACCGTGTTTTCGACGGCGGCCGGTTCGGAAAGGCCGCCGGGACGCAATAGTCCGACGATCCCGCACATAAGCCTATCGTAGCAAAAGGTTCTTAGGCCCGGCGGCTTTCCAGGCGCTTGAGCAGGTCCGGAAGGGGGGTGAGGTCGGTGAAGGTATGGTCGGGGAGTATGGCGGCGCGGCGCGATTTGCTGCGGTTGATCCAGATGCAGCGCAGGCCGAGCGCCTTGGCCGGGATCATGTCGTGGATCTGGCTGGCGGCGACATGCAGCACCCGCGCCTTGGGCACCCCGGCCAGCTCGAGAGCCCGCTCCCAGTGACGCATGCGCGGCTTGTAGGAGCGCACCTGCTGGGAAGTGACGCGGATGTCGAAAGGCACGCCGATGCGCGCCAGGGATTTTGCCAGCAGGGCGTCATCGGTGTTGGAGAGCACACCCAGGCGGCAGCCGGCGCGCTTGAGCGCCAACAGGACTTTTTTGGTTTCGGGGAAAGGCTTCCACCGCGGGAGGGAGGCCGCCAGTTTCAGGCAGCGGCGCTTGTCCAGGGCGGCGCCGCGCTCGGCGAAGAGCAGGCGCAGCCCCATGGCGAGAATTTCCCGGTAGGACTTGAAGTCGCCCGACTGCTGCAAAGCGAACTCGATCTCGACATAACGGGAGGCCAGCTTGCGCGCCGGGACGCGCATCCCGATCTCGCCTGCGACCTGGTCGATCACCGACGATATGCCGTCCTCCCAGTCGATGAGGGTTCCATAGCAGTCGAAGGTGATCAGGTCGATTTTTTGCATGAAAAAAAGAAAGTCACCTGCATGATGAAAATCGTGATGGGGGGGCGGTGACTTCCTAAATCCGTTTCGGCGGCAAGCCACTATACAAATAATGACGCGCGGCTGCTAGAAACCGGTTTTTAGTGCGCGGGCGGCGGCGGCTCGATGTCGAGGTTCGGCGGCGGCGGTTCGGTATCGATATCCTGGGGGGGCGGAGACTGCGGCTTGGGCGGCGGCGTTCGCAGAGGATCGCGGCGTTCGCTCGCGGGCTTCGCGGCGGGCTCGGCGCCTCCTCGTCCCCATGAGGCCCGCGGCTTCGCACGGAGCCCCGGGGCGGTGTCCAATGCCTGTGCGCCGCTGTCCTGCTGCTTGCGGCTGCGGCGCAGCAGCAGCCGTCCGCTTTGCGCGTCCAGGAATATGCTCTCCGTCGCGTTGGTAATGACCCATAGCGCTTTGCCGCGCAGATTCCTGGGGATGGGTTTTTCCGTCAGGAACTGGGCTTGGATGCCCAATCCGTCGCAGTGATCATTGAGCGGCCGGAGCAAGGTCATCCGGTACTGATTATACTGGCCGGAGGGGAACTTCTGTTCCTGGATGAGCTTTTCGATCTCCAGCGAGTCGGTGAAGCGATCCCCGACGGCGCGGCAGTTCTTGTAATCGTTGGACTGCCATTTCGTGCGTTGGGATTTGCGTGACGAGAACGCATTCATCGCGAAGAACTCCTCCATCTGCACGCCCTTGCTTATGCCTTCGCGGTACTCGATCGCCTGATCGGCGAAGCGCACCCGGAAGCGGCCGCTGCGCGCGCCGGGATTACCGAAGATGAAAGTCCACTTCTCCGGCTCGAGCATCCTTTCGTTGCGCGGCGCGCCGCCGAGCAGGGAGTATAGAGCGGCGCCGGGCGACCATTGGCGCGCCATCTTGTAGGCGCGCGGCAGGAGCGCGTGGACGCTGCCGAAGCCGGCCGCCTTTTCCAGGGCTTCCTTGGCGGGCGGCGTGGGTGCGGCCGGCGGGGGCGCGGCCGGCGCGGGCTCCTGCGGCACGGCCTTTTCCCGCACGAAGCCTTTGAGCGGTGCTCCGCCGTCGCCGCGGGCTTGGGCGCGGACCGCCGGGGCGGCGGCGCATAGAAAAAGGATTGCGGCGAAATACAGGCGCATTCTTAGTATATAATAACATCGTGCGAGCCCTGATCTGCGTATTTTTTACGGCCGCGTCGGTCAGCGCCGTATTCGCCCAGGATACGGGGACGCCGGTAGCGTTCGGCGGACGCTACAGCGGCGCCTATCGAGTCGCCGCCTTCCCCGCCGCCAATTCGGTCGTGCTGCGTTCCGGCACGAGTGATCCGATCCCGATCGCATACGATACGGTCCTGCTGCAGGGAATCCTGCCCGATCCCGGAGTCACTCTGGAATTTTCGCGCCAGGACGGAACGGGGCGATGGTCGGCATGGCGCCGGGTAGAGCTCAAGCGGCGCGGCAGCGGCCGCTTCTGGGCCAAGCTGCGCTTTCCCACGGTATCCACGGGTAAGCTGAGATTCCGCGCGGTGGCCAATGGTTCGGGCGCGGCGCATAAAATCCAGATGTTCACAATTGAGGTCTTCACGGCCGGCCCCCGGCCGCCGGCCGGAATCCGGCACGGCAAGACCGAGCAGCCGGTGCCGCCCGGCCCGGAGATCATTGGGCGGGCCGCGTGGAACGCGCAGCCGCCGAAGGACGAGCCGGTCGAGCAAGCCCCGGTAAGGCTGACCCAGCACCATACCGCCGGCCGCCAGCCGTTTTCGCTCGCGGAGTCGATTGAGGAGGTCCGCTTCATTCAGGACTTTCACCAAAACGGCCGCGGCTGGAGCGATATCGGGTATCACTTTCTCCTCGATGGTGAGGGGCGGATATTCGAGGGCCGACCGAAGAATGTGCAGGGGGCGCATGTCCGCGGCGCCAACGAGGGAAATATCGGGATCGCTCTGCTGGGCTTCTATCATCCGCCCTACGATAACCCCGTCACGCCGCAGCAGCGCGCGACGCTCAAGGCGCTCGGCCGTTGGCTGGTCGGCGTCTATGATATCGCTCCGGAGACCTACCGCGGTCACCGTGACCTGGGCAAGACGGACTGTCCCGGGGATGTGCTCTACTCCCAACTGGAAGCTATCCGCGCATCCTTTTCCGCGCCGTCGTCATCGTCCGCTGTCAGCGGCTTTACCGCGGCGCCGACGATAAAGGGTTCAGAGGGGGCCGGCGGGGAACTGTTCGACGGCTCAGTTGCTGGGAACCGCGGGAAATAAGACCAGATCGCGGCGGATCCATTTTCCCCGCACGCCCTGCCAGGGCTTTTGCTTGGGGATCTTCCCCCACAGCTGGTTGCGGGCTTTACTCGACATATTTCGGTAGGGCGCCTTTTTGTCGATCAGATAGTGTTCGTGATAGCCTTGACGGTCGATCAGGATGTCGTAGCCGCCGTATTCTAGTATAGGGATCTTGACTTTGAACTCGCCCTTGTCGTCGGTGGAGACGTTGAAGTCCTCCCGTCCCCCGATAAACACCATGTCCACTCCCGCGACGCGCTGCAGGGTCAGCAGGTCGTAGACCTTGCCGTAGAACCACCACTCCTCCGGCGGCGGCGCCTTGACCTCCTTCATGGGCTCCGGTTTTACTTCCGGGACCGCGGGCGTTTCCGGCGGCTTGACCGCGGCGTCATCGGGAGCATCCGGTGTATCCTCCG
Source organism: Elusimicrobiota bacterium (assembly GCA_043827405.1). Lineage (GTDB taxonomy): Bacteria > Elusimicrobiota > Elusimicrobia > UBA1565 > UBA1565 > JBDRPD01. Next base: position 8,920 of record JBDRPD010000056.1, read on the forward strand.
GACCGGCCGCCTCCTCCCCTGCCTCCTCCGACCCCTCGGCGGTCTCCTGCGTGGCGGTGATAGCGGGCTTGTCCAGTTCCGGATCGGCTTTGACGCCGACGAGGATCAGCATCGGATCAAGCAGCCCCATCTGATAGGCGGCGCCGGCGGCGCCGAGAGCGATAAGCAGCTTTACGTGGCCGGGCATGCCCGCGGCAGCGGGCGGAGCGGCGGCCGCCGGTTCTTCACCCGGCGGAAAATCTTCACCTGTCGGAAATCCTTCAGCTGCCGGGGCATCTCCTCCAACGGGCACCTGCGGCTTGAATTCGGCGAAGGGGTCGTCGGGATCGGGCGCCGGCGGTTTCTTCGCCGTGAAATTCTCATTGAGGGCGGCTACCGCGTCATCGATGCCGCCGGTTGCGGCCGCGGGATCGTCCATGTCCAGGACATTGGGCTCGCTCTCTTCGCCCGGCGCCGGGACAGCCCCGGAGCCCTGCTGGGGCTCATCCGGCATGCCGACCGGCCCGTTGCAGCCAGGACAGAACTCGACCTGGACCTTGATCTCAATGAAGCAATGTGGGCACTTCATCACCTAAAGAATGCAATGGATGGAAGGAAAATGCAAGGGGTTTACGGAAATTATAGCCAGCGGCGCTCGCAGCCGAATATGAAGGGGAGCTTCGAGTACATAACCAGCAGGATGGAGGACAGGAGGATGCTCAGCTGGGTCAGGAGGCTGAGGCCGGTCTTTTGGGGCATGCTCTTGCCGGACGGGAGGTGGCCGACCGGCAGATGCCCGGATACCGGGAGCTTATGCGCGGCAGCGCGCAGCGAGCTTGCATCGACTTCTTCGTACGCCGGAGCATTCGCCGTCGTCTTCGCCGCTGCTTGCTTCACCGCCGGCGCCGCTTGCGGCTCTTCGTTCTTGCGGGTTTTCCCGGCATAGGGCTCGGCCGGCTCGAAGCTCGGCATGCTGTAGGAAAGGTCGCTGCCGGTGTAGCCGCTTACGGTACCGTCATAGATGCGCGCCGGGGTCAGCGGCACGGCTTTCGCCGCTTCCGGCTCATGGGCCGTCGCCGCCGCGCGCTGCTCCCGCGCCGGCGCGCCGCGGTAAGTATCGCGCGGCATCGCAGCCGCCGGCGGCCGCTTGGCGGCGACTTGGATCAAGGCCGGCATGGGCGCCGGCGCGCTCGCCAGCAGCAGGACATCGGCGTGCCGGCCGGCGGCGCCGGGGAGCTCATTGTCCGCCGGAGCGGATGCGCCGCTTCCGCCGCCGGAGCCGCCCGTCGTCCCGCCTCCCGATCCGCCGCTGCCGGAGCCGTCCGCGGGACCGCCGGCGGCGGAGGGGCTGCTGTCGCTTTGGGCCGGCTCGCCGTCTTCGCGGTCCGGCTCGCTGCGGGAAGAGTCCGTATCATCGTACGGCTCGGAAGCGGGCTGAGCCTGCGGCTTGTCATTGTCCTTGGCGGCGGGTTTGGTTGCGGGTTCCGTTTTCGCGAACCGCACTTCCGGTTTTATCTTCGTCGGGCGCTGGGGGGCGTCCTTGAGATGCGTCCATCCTCCGGAGGTTATGATCGGACCGGAGCTGTCCTCGGTGTCCGCGACGCGGGCCGGGCGTTTGGCCGGCGCTGTTTCGGGGAAAATCTTCGCGGTGTCGATCTTCGGGAAGAGCTCGCGGACGTCCGGCCTCTCGCGGTATTCCAGGGCGGGCTGGGTGTCGAGCTGCGGATTGAAAACAGGCTTCACGATGCGAGCGGACGTGGTGACGGCGCTCTTGGCCAGCGCGCCCGTCTTATTGAAGACCCGGGCCAGAAGTTCGCCGCTCGGCGCCGAGGAAGCGAGCCGCGGCCGCTCTACTTTCAGCGGCTTGGGCGTGGAGTTGAGGGCGTCGCGCAGACCTTCCTTCTTCAGCTCGAGCTTCAGCGTGCCGCCTTTCCTGCCGCGGAAATTCTGCTGCTGGGTTAGCGGCTTCTTTGCCACGCTCGTCCTGCTGCTCTTCGCGGCCTTTTGGGGCTGCGGCTTTTTCGCTGTCAAATGCTGCGGGCGGGCATATTTGCCGGCCTGCGATTCGGGCCCGGGGAACAGTTTGGCAAGAAGCTTCGCTTGCTCGGCGGTCTTGAGGACCTTGTCCGCAACGCGCTCACGCAGCGGCTGCTTGGCCTTCGCGCGTGCCTGTCCCTCGCGGACTCCGCTCTTGCTCTTTGCCTTGGCGGTGCGGACATCCATCTTGGCCTTCGCGGGCGCCTTCGGTGTCGTCTTCGCCTGCGCCTTGGCGGTGCGGACATCCACCTTGGCTTTCGCGGGCGCCTTCGGTGTCGTCTTCGGCTGCGCCTTGGCGGTGCGGACATCCACCTTGGCTTTCGCGGACGCCTTCGGGGTTGTCTTCGGCTGCGCCTTGGCGGTGCGGACATCCACCTTGGCCTTCGCGGGTGCCTTCGGTGTCGTCTTCGGCTGCGCCTTGGCGGTGCGGACATCAACCTTGGCCTTCGCGGGCGCCTTCGGGGTCGTCTTCGCCTGCGCCTTGGCGCTGCGGACATCGACCTTGGCTTTCGCGGGCGCCTTCGGGGTTGTCTTCGGCTGCGCCTTGGCGGTGCGGACATCCACCTTGGCCTTCATCGTGCCGCTGCGAACTGATTTGACCGGAGCTTTAGCGCTGTGAATGTTCGTCTGGGTCTTGATCGTTCCGGTGCGCGCCGACTTAACCGGCGCTTTGGCGCCGCGAATCTTTGTGGTATTGATGCTGCCCGCCTTGACGGGCTTGCTGATAAGCTGGCCTTGAGGCGCGCGAATCTTCTTGAAGCCGCCGGTGCGAATCGACTGTGAAGCGGCGGCGCTCTGCTTGGCCAGCCGCATCTCATGAGTGCGCAGCCGCGCCTCGGCCTTTTGCGCGGCGCGGGCGTTCATCCCTTGGCGCGCCATGGCGCCGAGGAAGAAGAGGTCGGTGCCGAAGTCCGCGGCCTTGGTCCAAGAGTCGGAATGATCGCCGTCCTTGAAAGCGTTGACCATCTGGCCGAAATTGTCGATGCCGCTTACGGTCCAGGTGCCGTAGAGGACCGAGGTGAGGACGCCGTGGGTGATGCGCGCGCCGGTAAGAGCGGCCGGGACCGCGCTCGCCGAGAGCCAGCGCGTGCCATGCCCGGCGAGCTTGAGCGCGTTGAGGCTCTGCACCGCCGCGCCCGCGCCCATGGTCACCCAAATGATCGGGTTGCACATCATCTCGCCGACGTTCTCGCCGAACTTCATGGCGCCGCCGGCCACGGTCAGGCCGGCCTTGGCCCAGCCTTCTTCCTCTTCGGCCATTTCCATCAGGCGGGAGCCGTAGGTCCCGGCGCCGTAATTGCGCAGGGCGCCCATGAGCTCCTGCTCGCTGTAGGGCTGGTCCAGGAGCTTCTGGTAGTCGCGGTAATCGGTGTTTTCCCGGGTGATGCCTTCCAGGCGGAGGGCTTCCTCGCGGTTCTGCCGGGCCTTGAGGGTGACGACCTCGCGCTGCTCGCGGCTGAGGCGGCGGATAAAGCCCTGGTCATTAAGGAGGCTGTTCATCAGGGGGCTGTTGGCGAAGCCGCCCGCCGCCTCCAGGCCGTATTCCTCGTCGCCCGATATCGCGTAGACGATCTCCTGGCCGCCGGCCACGACGCCGTTGTAAAGGGACTTGCCGACCCAGCCGCCGGCCTTGAGAACATGGCCGACGCCCCAGGAATCATGGATGCCGCGGCCGATAATGCCGAAGGTCGAGGTCCCGGCGGCTTCGTTGACGATCTTGTCCTTGTGCTCGACGCCCTGCTGGCGCCATTTCGCGCCGTCAAAGCGGTACTGGTAGAGGTAGATGTTCTCGATTCGCTTGGCGGAAGAGAACCAGCCCGCCTCTTCGGTGCCGTGGCGCGAATGCCACTGATTTTGGCCGCCGTCGGCGAGGTATTCCCGCCAGCGCCGCGGATCGACCTGTCCCTTGCCCTCGGCGTCGGTATGGATCGGCCGCTGCACCACGAGCGCGAGCTGAAAGTTTCCTTTATAGCGGGTGGAGGCGCCCCACTTGGCCAGCTCGATGCGCTGGGTCCCGTTCTGGTAGTCGTAGACCAAGGTGAAATTGCCTTGGGCGTCGATCCGCATCTTCACGCCCTTCATCATCCGTTTGTCGTCGAAGGTGTCGTAAAGGAAGTTCTGCAGCGGCTGCGAGCGGCGGCCCTTCTCGTCGTCGAGACCCAGGGCCTTGACGATCTCCCGGGCGATCTTGAGCGAATGCTCCCGGCGCGCCTCGCCTTTCAGGCCGTCGAAGAGCTGCTGCAGGTCGACGAAGTAATCCTGGACGCTTCCTCGGCGGTCGACGATCTTCTGCACATGCTCGCCGAGAAAATGCACCGTGGAGCCGTCGGCCCGGACTACCTGGTCGAGCTGGAAGCGGCCCTGCTCATCCAGGCGTCCGCTTTGGGATGTCCACTGCTTGCCGTCCAGGGAAGTGATGGTCGTATTCCCTTTCTCGTCCGTATCTATGCGGATCCGCTTGTTGTAGTCGATGACGCTGCGCGCCTTGGTCCCGGTGTGGAGCGTCTCCACGCGGACCGCGGCGCCGGCTTCGTCATAGAGGGTCGAGGTCATCAGCGCGCGCGCGATGTCCTGCATTTCTTCGCGGATCTTCTTTTTGCGCCGGGTATTAATGATGGCGGTGCTGGTCCGGACCGGCTTTCCCTTTTCGTCAACGGCGATCCGGGTGCGGATCTCGCGGCTGTCCTTGGGCGAGCCGACGATGATCAGCCCTTCGCTACCGGCGGCGGATTCAAAGCGCGTGGAGCCGTCGGCGAACTCGCGGCGCAGGCCGCTGAAGGAGCGGCCGTCGTCCTCGACCCGGCTGAAAGTGAAGCCGACCGCCTCGCTGTCGGGCAGGCTGAGCTCCCAGGCGGCGAAGCGGGTATCGGCGGCGACGGCCTGGTCCTTGAGGGCGCGTTGAATATATATCTGGTACAGCCCGCGCTGGGCCAGGTAGCGCGCCAGGCGGGGCGCTTCCTGCGACATCCGTTCGCAGCGCCGTTCCTCGTCTTGGGCATCCGCCGCATTTTCCTGGAGGCCGCGGCTCTGGAAATATGTCCGGCGGACCGTCATGATCGCCCGGTCCGCGGTGTCGAGGTCGGGGGCGTCGTTGATCCCGGCGCCGGATTCGACCAAAGCGTCGACCGCGTAGGAGAAGAGGCGGCCGCGCGTTTGGCCGCGCTGGGTCTTGAAGAGCTCGCGGCGGCCCGCCGCCGTCAGCTTGGCGAACGGCGATACGGCCGCGGTCCAGGCTTCGGCGAGCTTGTCGCCGGCCGGCCGATTGTCCGCGACCTCCGCTCGCGGCTGCTCGGGCACCGCGGCGGTCCGCAGTTCGATATGCGGTTGGGGGTAGCGCTCGCCGGCGGCGATGCGGGGGGCCGAGACCGCGCCGGCCGCGCTCACCGTTTCCGCGGCGGCGGCGGGCGCGAGCTCGCGCATATTGTCGAAGATGGCGCCGAGCGTCGCCGGCTCGCGGCTGCCGGCCGCCAGCAGCTGATCGACCAGCCCTTCGAAGCGCTTGAGGCGGGCGTTGTCCGCGTCGGCGTCCAGCAGCGCGGTGAGGCGCAGCAGAGAATGGGTGAGCGCGGCATCCGCACCGGCGCCGGTCAGGTTTTTCAGCTTGACCAGAATCGAGCTGACGCGGGCGATTCTTTCGCGCAGCATGACGCGGTCTTCAAGGGAGGCGACGCGCAGGGGAAGGCCGCGCTCGATCTCCGCCAGGCGGGCTTCGATGCCGGCGACCGCCGGTTGGTCCCGGCGCAGGGCCGCGAAGATATCTTCAATGTCGCGCGCCACAGCGGCGGCGGGCGGCGTGAGAATGTGCAGAGCCGGCGCCGCGCTCGCCGTGATCGGCCGCGCCGGCAGCTGGGCGATGAGGATTTCCTGCTTGTCCTGCGCCTGTGCCGGGGAGGAAGCGGCGGCCGCGAGGGCTGCGATCAGGATAGGTCCTATGGGCCGCCTCATGCCTATAGAGTGCGCCGCAAAGACCCAGGTGGAAAGTGCCGCTAGGCCTTGATAATTTTGGGCCCAAGGGCCTAGACGGTGATTTCGCTCGACGAAGACGGTCGCGAGCGGATGAACTGCGCAAGCAGGCAGATCAGCCAGCACCAGGCAATCGATATTAGAGCCTGCGCCGGCGGCATGGAGCGCAGGAGGGTCCATAGGCCTGCAATGGGATCGAAGAGTATCCAGGCCCCGCTTGCCGGCGGGTTTTTGATGCGGGTTGCAACCGTTACGGCACGGAAGCGCTTGTCCCGGAGTTCGTCGAGGACCGCTTGCTGCAGTTGGGGCGCACTCATCACCGTATGCCCCGGAATATCCATCAAGTTCCAGGCGTAGGCCGCGCTGCCCCAGCCATGGGCGTCGCTTGCCCCGCAGAGGAAGACATTATACCGGCGCGCCAGCTCGACGATCCGGTTGCGGTCGCCGGGGGTGAGTTCGCGGGATTTGGGGGCGCCGTTCGCGAGTTCAATGCCGTCGGCGCCCCATGCGATGAGCGTCTCCAGGCGGTCCCGGTGATGCTTCCAGTATTCGGGCAGGCTCAGCACCGACAGCGCGCCATGTTCGGCGGCGCCGGTCGAGAGGAAGCGCCGGAGCCCCTCTATCCCATCGGTGTAGCGTTTAGTGTCGATGAGGCGCTCATTGCCGAGCGCCACGATATGGGCGTCATGCAGGCTGAGCTCCTCGCCAAGAAGCGAGCGGTAGCCGGCTCGCTCGTGGTCCGCTCGCGACAGGTCGTAGGCCGCCTGCGACCCGGCGAAGTTGTTGTGGTCGGTGACAAAGGCCGCGCCGAAGCCTTGCCGCTTGTGCCAGCGGATATTCTCCGCGGGGGTGAAGGCGGGGGGGACGCGGCGGCCGTCATGGGAATGCGTCGTATGGGAATGGAAATCGACGACCAGCTGGTCCGGGCTGGACGCGGCAAGGCGGGCGGCCGGGCGCGGCCACAACGCTCCCCAGGCGAGAAACAGCAGGACGGCCAGAAGGTTGCGCAGAAAGCCGGTCAAGCGGCGCCGGTATCCGCGGCGCAGGGCGGCCGCGATCGCGCAGGCGGCGAGAAGGTAGAGCAGCCAGACCCAGTGCTGGCGCACGCTGTTGAAAGTCAGGCAGTCCGCCAGCGCGGAGAACGGCGCGGTCAGGGTGTAGCTGAGCGGGAACTCCAGAACGCCGAGCGAAAAAGGGGCGCCGTCGATGCCGTTGCGCAGCAGCGCGGGAAAACGGAGCAGCTGGCCCGCTATGACCGCCAGCGTGCCTGCGACGGCCGCGGCAAGGGGGATGGGGAAGCGCGCTTTAGCGCGGCTCACACGTCTTTGCCGTCGGCGGCAATCGCGGCGAGACGCTTCTCGAAGAGCTCGTTGGAGTCTTCGCCCTCATCGGAGAGCAGGAAGTACTTGCTGGCGTTGCGCGACAAGAGGACCAGGAGCTTGGCCGGTACGCCGGCGCGCCGATAGGCGGCGAGCTTGTGGTGGCCGTCCAGGACCACTCCGGAGAAGAACGAGTGCAGGTTTTTCGAATGTCCGCTCGTGACGCTTTCGGGGATCGCCCGCTGCAGCATGCCCAGCACGAGGATGCGGGGGCGGTCGCCGCTGGTGATCATTTCCTTGTAGAGGCGGATGTTTTCCTGCTTGAGCTTGTGCGACGGCACCAGCGGGATGAGGAACTTGAAGAGCTTCTCGGTGATCGATTCGTGACGGAAGACGCGGGGACGGTTGCCTTCGTAGTGCTCCCAGTCGGACAGGATGTCTTCGGCGGCCGGGTCCTCGATGTCCCACATCTCGAGGAACTCGCCGTTGTGGAAGTAGGACTCCTCGTCGTCGGCGCGGAAGGGGCCCCGCAGGTCGATCGACATATTGAACACGTAGTGCTCGCCCTTATCCATCAGCTCGATCATCGGCGAAATCTCGTCGATGGTTTTGGCGTCCACCGGCTGGAGGATCGATATCGCCTTGGGCAGGTTGACCACTTTTTTCTGGGCGAAGCCGCGCGGCTCCTGCAGGCACTTGAACCAGAAATGGCAGGTATCGCAGTCGTTGCCGATTTCGAAATTCTTCTTGCCGTTGATCTCGAGATGCAGCGTATTGGACGACGCATGCTTCTTGCCCAGCCCGATCTTGAAGAACGATTTCGGCTGCGGGTGCTTTACCTTCCAAACGCCTTTCTGCACCTCAACGGGCTTCAAGGGTGTCGCTTTGGGTTGGGTTTTCATGATTGTCAAATATACTTAATTGTAAAGCATTCTGAGGTATACCGCAAGCCCCGCCGGAGGGTCATTGATTTTTCGTCGGTCAGACGTTATACTCAACCCATGAACGACGGCGAAAACAGCCGGCTCCTGAAATGCCTATTCGCTGACTCCGACCGCGCCTTTGTGGTGCTCGACCGGGAAGCCCGCATGCAGGCATTTTCCGCCGGGGTGACGGAGCTGACCGACCATCCCATCGAAGAGCTGCGGAACTCCCGCTTTTCCATGCTGTTCGCCGATGGGGACGCCTGTGCGGCCGTGCTCAAGGAGGCGGGGAAGAACGCCTTGCTCAGAAACTGCGAAACCATCATCGTGCACAAGAACGGCGGCCACGAAAGGGTTTTTATGACCCTGCAGGCCATCGAGGGATTGGGACATCTCGTCGAGATTACGCCGGCGGTGGAGGATTTGGGTTCAGCGCCGGACAGCCGGACGATCCAGGAGACGCTGGTCAAGATGGAGCGCTTCAGCGCCGTCGGCCGGATGACCGCCGCGTTCGCGCACGAGATGCGCACTCCGATCCACGTCATCGCCAGCACCGCCGAGCTGATGCTGGGCGAGATGCCGGAGGATGCGCCGCAGCGCGAGAGCATCGATATGATTCTGCGCAACGCCCAGCACGCGAACCTGTCGATCCGGGCGCTGCTGGAATTCTCCAAGGTGGGGAAGTCCAACCTGAGAAAGGGCTCAATCAACGATGTGTTCCGGGCGACGCTGCAGCTGGTCGGCAAGCTGTTCGAAAAGCAGCAGATTGAAGTGGAGATGGAGATGGGGGAGGTCCCCGAGATACTCATGGACTCGCAGAACATGCGGGCGGTCGTGCACAGCCTGCTGATCAACGCGGTCGATGCCATGCCGGAGGGCGGCAAGCTGCGCATCAAGACCGAGATCGACGAGGCGAGCGGCGGCACGCGCTTCAGCATCCAGGATACCGGGATCGGCATGTCGGCGGAGGCCCTGCGCCGCATCGGCTCCGCTTTTTTCACCACCAAAGAGGACGGGACGGGCTTGGGGCTGTATCTGACCAAACGCGTACTGGCCGAGCACGGCGCCGAGATTACGTTTGCCAGCGCGGAAGGCGAAGGCAGTACGGTGACCATCGATTTCCCGGCAAACAGCTGAATTCCGCCCCGTTTTTCCCGCTAATTCTGTAAAGATTCTGTAATTTCAGTCTTCTACCCTCTTTTATAGTAACGGCCCGGCGCGAAAGCGTCGAGCCGTCCCGCCGAGTTGGATCGCAGATCCAAGCGTACTTGATTTATACGGTTTGGACTTTATACTGATGTTTGTCGACCAAAATGTGAGCGTGCGCCCTTCGTGGGGGCGAAAGTCGGAACCTGGAGAAGGGGCCTATGGATAAATGGGACGAGGAAGCTTTTAAAGAGATCGACAGCCTGGAAGCCGCACGACTTGCGATTCGGGGGGCCGTAGCCACGATACGGGACCTCCAGGATCTCAACGCCCGCTTGAAGGGCACGGCCCAGGACACGCTCACGCAGAAGAAGTTGGTCGACAACGAGAACACCGAGCTCAAGCAGCAGCTCGATCATTGGGAAGGGGAAGGCAAGCGTTGGGAGGAGGAGCGGCAGACCCAGAAAACGGCGGAGAAGCGCTGGCGGGAAAAAGTCCGGATCGAAGTGCGGGAGGAGGAGCGGAGCCGCATCGACGAGGACCGGCAGCGGATGGAGGCGGAGGTCCAGCGTCTCTGCTCGCAGGTGGAAGAGTGGAAGGCCTCGCACCGGTCGAAGGAGGACCAGTGGCGCCAGGTGAAAAACCTGCTGGAGCAGCGCGAGGTCGAACTGCTGACGTCGCAGCGCGAGAAGACGGAGCTTTCGAATCAGTTCCACAAAGACTCCGAGATGCTCAACCGGCTGCGCAAGCAGCGCGATGAGGAGATCATCGGCGGCATCCGCGCCCGCGAGCGGGATCTTGAAGCGAAGGAGCGGGAGATTCTTGAGCTCAAGCGCAAGAACGAGGAGTTCCAGCGGGTCTTCGCCGCTTCGGCGCAGGAGAACGAGCTCAAGCTGCAGGCGCGTGAGGAGGAGCTGGCCAAGCGCTTCCGCGAACGCGAGCTCGAAATGCAGGAGAAGTACAGCCGCCGCGAAGCGGAGCTGCAGGCCGCCTGGGCGGACCTGGAGAACGGACTCTGGAAGCGGACCAAGGATGCGCGCGAGAAGCTCGATCAGGCCGTGCAGACGCAGTTCGAGGAAAGAGCGCGCGCGCTGGCGGAGCGCTCGCAGGAGATCGAACGCCTGTTGGAGACCCGCCGCACCGACCTCGAAGAGGGCTTCCAGAAGCGGGCGAGCGAGCTTGAGGTTCGCTACGCGAAGCTGGAAAAAGACCTCAAAGGACGCTGGGAGAAGACCGAGGCCGAGAAGCTCAAGGAGTTCGAGGAGGAGATCGAGAAGGAGAAGGCCGCCGTCGATGAGGCGGGCCGGCAGCAGGCGAAAATCCTGGAAGAGGAATATCAGTCCCGGCTTAAGGAGCTGGACCGCCGCGAGCAGGATAGCGAAAAGCGCGCCGCCCGGAAGCAGTCGGAGCTGGAGGCCGAGCTAAACCGCAAGATCGGCGACGTGGAAATGCGCGAACAGGAGTCCCGGCAGGCGCTGGAAGAAGGCTACCAGCTGCGCCGTGTCGAGATGCAGGAGCAGTTCCTGGAGAAGGAAAACGCGCTGCGCGAGGACTGGACGCGGCGTAAAGTCGATCTACTGGAAGAGCATGAGAAGGCTGTCGAAGAGGAGCGGGCGGCGGTAAAAGCTCAGGTTGAGCAGCGGGAGCGCACGTTGGATCAAGCGTATCAGGCGCGGGTGGCCGAGCTGGAGAAGACCCAGGCGGCGATGGAGCAGCAGTACCGCGGCTGGAAGTCGCAGGTGCTCGAGGAGTTTATCCAGAAGGAGAAAACCCTCGCCAAGCAATGGCATACGCGTGAGCAGGAGCTGATCCGGCGCTATGAGACGGCTTTGGACCAGGAACGGCGCGGCGTGCGTATTGAAGAAGACAAGACCAAAGACAGCTACGATGATATGCGCGAGCGTCTCGAGCGGAATTTCCGCAAGCGCACCGATGAGATGCGGCAGAAGTACGAGCGCATGGAGGCGGACCTGCGCGCGGCCTACGAGAAGCGCGACAACGAACGCACGGGCGCGCATGGCGCGGCGGTGCGCGAGCTGAAAGAGAAGCACGAAGAACGCGTGGCCCAGCAGGCAGATAATCTGGAGAAGGAGTATCTGCGGCGCGAAGCGGAGCTCAAGCTCAGCATGCAGAAGCTTAAGGAAGGACACCAGAGCGAGCTCCTGACCTACGAGAAGAAGCTCGGCGAGAAAGACCTTCGCATCGGCGAGCTGGACGAACTTTACGCCTCGGTCAAGGAAGAGAAGGGCCGGGTCTGGAGCGAACTGCAGGAGCGGGAAAGCCGCTACGAAGCGGAGCGGCTTGAACGGGTGCGCGAGCAGCAGCGTCTCGATGCGGAGCGTGAGGACAAGTATTTGCAGCTGGAGGCCGAGCTGCAGCGCATTTGGACCGAGAAGGAGAAGGAGCACCGGGTCAAGTACCAGCAGGCGCTGGAAGAGCAGGCCAAGCGCTACGCGGCGTCGATCCAGCGGCTCGAGGACGAACGCCAGGAGGAGCGCGAGCAGTACGCGGCCAAGCTCAATACCCAGCAGCGCGCGGAGCAGGAGGCCTGGCTGGAGCGTCATCGCCGGGCGCTCGTCCGCGAGCGAGAGCAGCAGCAGGAGCATGCGCGGGGGCACCTGGAAACCCTCAATAACGAGGCGGCGCTGCGTGAAAGAGAGCTGGCCAAGCGCAAGGAGGCGCTGGAGGCTTACTACCGCAAGCGCGAAGAGGACCTGGCGGAAGAGTGGCGGGTGAAAGAGCGCCGCTTCCTGGAGGAGCAGCAGGCGGTGCTGATGAAGGAGCGGCAGGCTCTCGACGAGATGTTCCGCAGCCGCGAGGAGACCCTGCACGCCAATTATGTGAGCCTTGAGAAGCAGCTCAAAAGCGACTGGGCGCACAAGTCGGAGACGCTGGCCGATGAGTCCGAGGAGCGAATACGTCTTGAGCTCAAAGAGAAGGAGGACGGCTTTGAGCAGCAGGTCGCGCAGTGGCAGAAGGAGTTTGAGCTGCACAAGAAAAACCAGCTGAGTCTAGAGCGCGAGTCGCTGCAGGGGGAGTTCGACCGCAAGAGCATGGAGCTGGCACGGCGCCGCTCGGAGCTCGAAAAGGAGATGCGCGCCAAGGAAGGCCGTCTGGATAAGGCTTACCTCGAGCGCGAGCAGGCTCTGGAGACGCAGTGGAAGGTGCGTGAATCGGAGCTGATGACGAAGGTCGATGAGGCGCAGGAGAACTTCCGCGCCCGTCTCCAGCAGGAGACCGAGCGGATCAGCGGCGAGTTCGCGGACAAGTTCGCCATTAATGAGGAAGCCGCGCAGAAGGAGCTGCAGGCGCGCAATACGGCATGGCTCGAGCATCAGCGGCGGGCGCTCGCCAAGGAGCGCGAGCGGCTGCAGAGCGACCACCGGACGAGCATGGAGCTTCAGGGCCGGGAGAAGGACGCCCATGAGAAGGATCTTGAGGCGAGGCGCTTGGAGCTGGAAGATCGCTACCGCGCGCTGGAGGACTCCCTGCGCCAAGAGCTGCGCGAAAAGGAGCAGCTCGTCGTCTCGGAGTTCCAAGAGAAGCTCGTTCAGGAGCGCGCCGCGCTGGACGCGCTTTACCGTCAGCGGGAGGAGTCGCTGCAGAAGAACTTCGTCCAGCTGGAGCGCGAGCTCAAGGCCAACTGGAAGCAAAAGGAAGATATTTCGCAGGAAGAGTCGGAACGGCGTCTGGCTGAGGAGCTGAAAGTATTCAACGAGCATATGGCGCAGCAGGAGTCACGCTGGCGCGAGGATGCCCAGCTCAAGCTGCAGTCTAATATCGAAAAGAAGCGCGCCGAGCTTGAGGAAATGTACGACCGGAAGCTGAAGGAGCTGGAAAGCGCCAAGGCGGACCTGGCGGCGCAGGCGCACAGCAAAGATGCGCAGGCGGAAAAATCCTACCTTCACCGCCTGGCCGAGCTCGAGACCGACTTCCGCAAGCGCGAGGTCGCCGCGCAGAAGGAGCGGGCGCAGGCGATGGAGCGCCTCGAGCAGCGGAAAGCCGAGCTCGAATCCGAGCGCATTGAGATGCAGAAGGCCTTCGAGGAACGGCAGCGCGAGATGGAGCTGCTGCTGCGTGAGCGGGAAGAAGCGCTGGAGCGTGAGCGCCTGCAGCTGGAGAACGAGCTGGGCCAAAAGCGCCGCGAGTATGAGAGCGCCAAGATTCAGTTCGAGAACCAGATCAAGGAGCGCGAAGCCTCGCTGCTGAAGGAAGTCGAAAAGAAGAAAGTCGACCTTCGCAACGGCTTCGCCGAGCGCGAAAAGGAGCTTACCGCGGAGCTCGCCCGCGAGTGGAAGCGCATGGAAGTGGAGCAGCGCGGCCGAGAAGACGTGCTCGAGCAGCGGGAAGCCGAGCTGGAAGATCGTTTGCTGGAGGCCGAGAAGAAGGGCAAGGATATGGAGGCCGCTCGCGCGGCGTTGGAGCAGAGCTTCCGGGAGAAGGAGGCGCTTCTGCAGCGCGCATATGCGGCGAAGGAGGATGAGATGCGCACCGCCGCCGCGCGCCGCGAGTCGGAGGGCGCCGCGGTGCTGCAGCAGTCCAAGAAGATGCTGCAGGCGGATTTTGATCAGCGGCGCGCGCTGCTGGAAGCCGAGATCGAAAGCCGTAAAGACGAGCTGGAATCCGCCTACAAGCGCCAGGATGAGCAGCATAAGCGCGACCATGAACGCGGTGAAGCCGACTTGGTGCGCATGCGCAAAGGCCTGGCCGCGGAGAAGCAGGCGCTGGAGCAGTCCGTGCGCGACAAGGAGGAGCACCTCGAGCAGGACTACAAGATTATGACGGCGGATCTGCGCAAAGGTCTTGCCGCCCGGGATCAGGAGGCGCGCGCCGTGCTCGAGCGTGAGCGCGAGGCGCTGGCCAAACGCGAGGCGGAAGTCTCGACGCGCCTGGAGCGCGAGCACGCGGCGCTGCAGGCGGAGTTTGAGCAGAAGAAAGCCGCGCAGGATGAAGCTGCGGCGGCGCGGCGCGCGGAGCTGGAGACCGCCATCAAGCGGCAGGAAGAGCAGCTGCGCGCTGAGCGGGAGCGGGCTGAGGCGGATATCGCCCGCATGCGCAGGACGCTGGCGGAGGACAAGGAATCCGGCGAGCTGGCCTTGCAGGAGCGCGAGTCGCAGCTGGACGCCGAGTACAAGGCGCGGGAGGAGGAGCTCAGAAAGAACTTCGCCGCCCGCGAGGCCGAGGCCCGTGCGACGCTCGCGCGTGACCGCGAGGAGCTGGCCAAGCGCGAGGCCGACGTCGCGACGCGTTTGGATCGTGAACGTGCGGCTTTGGTCGCCGAGTTCGAGCAGAAGCGAGCGCTTCATGAAGAGGCTTCCGCAAACCGCCAGAGCGAGCTGGAGGCCGCCATCAAGCGGCGTCAGGAGGAGCTGCAGCATGACCATGAGCTCCTAATTGAGGAGCTGAATCACCGCTCGCGCGAGCTCGACGCCGCCAAGCTGCAGATGGAGAAAAACCTGCGGAGCCGGGAGGCCGAGCAGGACGCGCTTCACGTTAAGTTGGAGAGAGAGTATAAGAAGAAGGAAGAAGTCTTGAAGAACGCCTTGGCGGAGGAGGAGAAGGCGGCGCAGCAGGCGCTTAAGGACCGGGAGACGGAAGGCCTGGCGGCGCTCGCGCGAGAGCGTGAAGAGCTGGCGAAGCGCGAAGCCGAGCTGGCGGCCGCCCGCGAAAAGCTGGAGAAGGATTACAAGAAGAAGGAAGAAGTCTTGAAGAACGCCTTGGCGGAGGAGGAGA
>JBDRPD010000057.1:0-2617 GCA_043827405.1 Elusimicrobiota bacterium
TGAAACGGAACATGCGATTGTCCACAATATTTACGGACGTATTATTAGAGTAGAGGAAAAACTCGCGCAGCATGGCGGCGAGTGACGCGGGCAAGGGCCGTGAGAATCTGAGAATGGTTCCTAATATCTTTATTCTATCGTATAGCGGCTTGACAAATAAAGACAGCATTGACGACAAGACGCATCACTATATTCCCAACTTCAGGACTCCTGACCTGTCCGGATGATTCCGTCGAAAATGCTTGACAAATCTCTCCTAATTCGTAATAGTCTATGGAACAGTTTGGGGGTTCCATGGCCATCCAGAACCGACTTTCGCTTCAACCCGCCGAGGGCACAGAGATCAATGAAACAGTCAGTCTTGTGGACGATGGCAAGACGACGGCGTATTTTGCAGCCGGCATTCCGGTGTTCACGCACGCGCAAGGCGACAACGTGGGCCGGCGCGTGGCGCAAGCCCAGATTATTGCGCTGAAGTTGGCCAGACCAAGTGAAATGAAAGCTGCGACGCGGGTGGGCCGCACGACGTTGTACCGGCAGCAGCAGCGTCTAAAGAAAGAAGGCGTGGCTGGCCTCATCGATGAGAAGTCAGGTCCAAAGAGTCCTCGCAAGCTCAAACCTCCCGTGCTGGCCGCAGCGCAGAAACTACTCGCCGAAGGCAAGGCCAAGAACGCGGTGGCGAAAGTCTTGGGCGTTAGCGAGGGGACGATTCGCAATGCCGTGGCTCACGGATGGCTGCGCGACGGAGCGGTTGCCGCAGTTACGGTGAGAATTCACCGAGAAGGAAGCCAGCCCGGCGAGCGCAGCGCGCAAGACGCGGCGGCGCCGCTGGGCGTAGCGACGACGCGAGTCCTGGACCGCGCGCTGGCGGCAGTTGGCAAGATCGAAGAAGCGCCTGCCGAGTTCACACCTTCGTTGTCAGTGGCCAACGCAGGGGCGCTGCTAGCGCTTCCGGCGATGCTCGAGTTGGGGCTTCTCGATGTCGGCGAGAAGGTCTACGGCAGCTTGCGTAACGGCTTCTATGGCCTGCGAAGCACGCTGTTGTGCCTGGGATTCATGGCGCTGCTGCGCATCCGCAATCCTGAGCGGATGCAGTTCGAGGCACCCGGAGAGCTGGGAGTACTTCTTGGATTGGACCGAGCGCCGGAAACGAAAACGATTCGACGCAAGCTCACAGAACTGGTCGAGCGCGGGCACGCCAGCCGCCTGAGCGCGGGGTTAGCGGAGCGATGGGTGCGAAAAGCGCCCCGGGCTTTGGGATACCTGTATGTGGACGGGCACGTCCGGGCGTACAACGGCGAGAAGCATCGGCTGACGAAGACGCACGTGGCGCGGCGCAGGCTTTGCATGCCGGCGACGACGGACTACTGGATCAACGACAAGAACGCCGAACCGGTGTTCTTTGTGACCGGGGAGGCCAATGATCGGCTGATCGCGACGATGAAAGCGATTATCTTGCCGGAGGTGCGCCGACTGGTGGGCAAGCGGCGCGTGACGATGGTATTCGACCGGGAGGGCTGGAGCCCAAAGTGGTTCAAGGCGCTCTACGAGGGAGGCTTTGACGTGTTGACGTACCGCAAGGGCGCATACGACATGTGGCCGCGCAGCGCGTTTGGCGTTGTCGAGGGACGCGTGGGAGGGCGCGCGGTGTCGTATGAATTGGCGGAAAAGATGGTGCGGGTGCTGCCGGGGTTCAAGATGCGCGAGGTCCGCCGACTGCGCACCGACGGCAAGCAGACGGCGGTGGTAACGACGCGGTGGAAGACGCGGGCTATCGAGCTGGCACGACGGATGTTCGATAGGTGGAGGCAGGAGAACTTTTTTCGTTACATGCGCGAGCACTTTGCGCTGGACGCGATGGCCAGTCGTCGTGCAGAGCCCCTGAGCGATGGACGAACGATTCCAAACCCAAAACGCGCGAAGCTGGAGAAGAAACTGCGCAAGCATAAGAGCGAGTTGCAGAAGCTCGAGAAAGACTACGGGGCGCGGGCGTTCGAGAACGTCGAGTCAATCCGGCCAACGGCACGCGGCTTCAAGATCGCCAACGGGAAGCTGGGCCGGGAAATCCATGCGCAGAGGCGCAAGTGTCAGCGCCTTAAGGAGCGCATCAGCGCGCTGCCCGAACGGATCGCCGCGGCAGACGCGGAAGGGCCGACGATTATGAAGCTCGATCCAGAGACAAAGCATCTGACGGACGCGATCAAGATGCTGGCGTACCGCACGGAGACGGCGCTCGTCGGATTGCTCAACGACAAGGTATTCGCTCGCACGGAGGAGGAGGGGCGCGCCCTGGTGCGCGAGATTCTACGGACGCCGGCCGACATCTTGCCGGACGAGGAGGCTGGCGTCCTGCGGGTTCGGCTTCACGGATTGGCAAATCCTCGCGGTAATGCGGCCGTACGGGAACTATGCGACCGGCTTAACGAGGCCGAAGTACGATATCCCGGGACGCGCTGGATTATGCATTACGAGCCCCAAAATGTTCCAACGATTTTCGCGACAGGTCAGGAGTCCTGAAATTGCGAATCTTCTTGATCTCCCGGGCTGTAGAGCGGGCGGCCGTGCGCACTTTGCGCCGCATGGAGGTGAGTTCGGCCTTGCTGCGCCGGCCCCGGGG
>JBDRPD010000058.1:0-15702 GCA_043827405.1 Elusimicrobiota bacterium
CTACATCACGGGGCTGGTCGCCGGCGCCTTCATTCTCGCCTCGCTGGAGCGGGTCTTCGACGTCAAGGCGGTCAAGCCGACCTACCGCTTATCGCTGCTGGTCGCCCTGGCCTGCCTGCTGGTGGCGCCGCTGCCGCTGAATATCCACCTGGGCCGCCCGGAACGGGCCTTCGAGATTTTCTTCACGCCCAACCCATCCTCGGCCATGGCCATGTTCGGCTTCGTCTATATCTGGTACCTGATGGCCGTCCTGCTGATGGAGATATGGCTTGACTACCGCCGGGAGATCGTCGAGTGGTCGCAAACCGAGAAGTTCGCGCCCAAGCGGCTGTTCTATAAGGTGCTGACCTTCGGCGTCACCAACATCTCGCCGAAATCGCTCGCGATCGACGACAAGCTCGGCAAGGTCATTACCGTCATCGGCCTGCCCTCGGCCATACTGCTCCACGGCTACGTGGGCTTCATCTTCGGCTCCATCAAGGCCAACCCTTGGTGGTCAACGCCGCTGATGCCGATCATTTTCCTGTTCTCGGCCATGGCCTCCGGCATCGCCGGCGTCATGCTGGTCTATATGTTCCTGTGCTGGTACCGCAAAGAGAATATCGACATGCTGTGCCTCGACACCATCAGCAAGTACCTGCTGACGGCGATCGTCGTGGCCTTCTCGCTCGAGATGCTGGAAACCCTGCAGACGGCCTATGAGGCCGAGGAGCATTTCGACATCATCAGCCTTCTCATCGAAGGCAAGCTCTTCTTCAGCATGGTCTTCGTGCAAATCCTGCTCGGCTCGGTAACCAGCATTATCCTGCTGGGCATCACCCGGATTTTCGAAATCCCGGCCAATATCCGCAGGATAATGTACGCCGCGACGGGCGTGCTGACTTTGGTCGGCATTCTGGCCATGCGCTGGAACGTGGTGATCGGCGGACAGTTCTTCTCCAAGAGCCTGCTCGGCTTCACCACCTACAAGATGGAGCTCGCGGGCCGGGAAGGCCTGCTCAGCGCCATAGTGGTCTGCATCCTGCCCTTCCTGATCCTGATCGCGCTGCTCTACCTGCTGCCGCCGTGGGAGAAGGCGCCGAAAAAGAAGACTACTTAGGGGGGAACTGCTTGCGCTCCAGCCGGTCGAGGTAGCGGCCCAGCGCCCGCACGTCCGCGTCGGAAAGGTTCTCATCGAGCTGGAAGCCGTGCCGCCTCTCCTCCATGGTCCGCAAATTCTTTTTCAGAACCTCCAGCTCCGCCGCGGAAAATGATTTCTCATCGACCCGGATAACGCGGATCGGCTCGCGCATGCGCCGCCGCGGGGGCTGCCCGGTCCCTTCCCCGCCGCGCAGGTCGACGGTCCCGGTATCCTCCGGGGAGGGCGGCGCGGCGGCCGCGGTTACCGTGAAGATGCCCTCGCCGGTCCTGCCGTGGCATGGCCCGCAGGCCTTCAGGTACACCTCCTCCCCGCGCTCAAGCGGCGCCGCTGCCGCCGCCGAAACGGGACCGCTGGAGAGCCTTCTTATATAGGAAACGATGTCGCGCGCCGCCGCGGTGGAGACCGCATGCTCGTTGCGGTAGCCGGGAAAGCGCGTCATGCCCTGGGTGATGATGCCGACGAGCTGGTCGTCCGGCATGGCCTGGATGCGGGGGGCGGTAAAATCGCGATTGCGCTTGAGCGGCCCGTCTTCGCGCCCGATGCCCGCCCGCCCGCGTCCGTCACGGCCGTGGCAGGCGGCGCAGGTGGCATCGAACAGCGCCTGGCCCCGGGCCGTCCCGCTCGATTCGGCGCCGGCGGAAACCGACAACAGCACAGTGATTGCGACGGCCGCGGATATCCTCATGCGCTATCCCAGCCCATAGGATATGCCGATTGTCCGCCGCGCGCAAGCCGCCGCCTGTCCCGCTGCTACAGTCCTTCGAGGACTCGCCGCGCCTTCGTCTCGCCGAGATGGCGCCGCGGCCTCGGCAGGACAAGCAGGTCGCAGTGCAGCGCGTCAAACACGCGCCGCCAGGTATTGAGCCGGGCGTTGATCCGGCCGGACTCGAGCCGCTGCAGCTGCTGCTGCGGCATCCCGGCGCGTTCGGCCAATTCCGTTTGGGAGAGGCCGAGTTTCGTTCGCGCGGCCAGCATGAACTCCGCGGGGGGCGTCCGGCACATGCGTTTCGGCGCCGCTTTCATAAAGACGGCCGCCTCATTGAGCGCCTGCAGAGTTCTGACCGGCCTTGCGCGCAAGCCGCAGCCTCCTGCGCGCGTGCCGCCGCCTCATGCGCGGCTCAAGCCCATCCTGAGCCTTATTTGAACTCGCGCTTAGGTTGGGCGGAACTTCATCGCGCATCATATCCGCAGATGACAAGATCGGGGGACATGATGATGATCGAAAAAGCGACGAAGAGCGTGATTCTGGCGGCGGCGATCGTGGCCTTCCTAACCTATCAGGCCGCGGCGAATGATTCCGTTTTCGACGTGGCGCCGCCGGCGCTGGAGCTCGCGCCGCCGCCGCTGACGCTGACCGCGCGCGCCCCGGTGCCGGCCCAGTGCCATGCTCTCGGGGAAATAACCGAGAGCCTTGAGACCTCCATCATCGACAGCAAGGCCCGCTACTGGGCCTACCGCGCGCACCGCGGCCGCACCCGCGGCCTGATCTCCAACCCCGGCTCGGAGATCCGCAGCGGCGTGCTGCGGCGCCAGTTCTACGACCTATTCAACTACCACTACGCGAATACCGGGATGCGCGGCCTCAGCAGCTCGGAAGAGAACACCTTGAAGTCGGTGATGGAGCGCATGCTGCGCATGCGCAACGTCTGCGGCGACGGCGCGCCGGAACTGCGGCGCACCATCCGCCAGATGTTCGGATAACCGGAGGGAGCATGACCAATAGAAAACGGATTCTGATCGTTGACGACGAAGCGACCATCCGCCGGGTGCTGTCGCGGCTGCTCGCCGGCTCCGGCCACGAGATCATGACGGCCGAAGACGGGCGCGAGGCGCTCGAGATGATCCAGCAGCGTCCGCCGGACCTGGTGCTGCTCGACATCAATATGCCGCGGCTCGGCGGCATGCGGCTGCTGGAGCTGGTCAAGAAAATCCGACCCGGTCTGCCGGTGATCATGGTAACGGGGGTCGATGATCCGGACCAGGCTCTCGCCACCATGAGCCTCGGGGCTGAAGACTACGTCACCAAGCCCTTCGACTTCGACTACATCGACACCGCAATCAAGGCCAACCTGGCCGCACGCTGCGTCTAGCGAGTCACTTCCTGGGCTTGGTGATTTTGTATTCCTTCAGCTTGCGCCACAGGGTATTGCGGCCGATGCCGAGGCGCTTGGCGGTTTCGACCTGGTTGCCGCCGCAGATCTCGAGCGCCTTGACGATATGCTCGCGCTCGATCTCGCTGAGGCGCTGCAGCCCGCGCGCCTCGGCCGCCGCGGGCTGGGTCTCCGGCGGCAAATCCTCGACGCCGATCTCGTCTTCCGACGACATGATGACCGCGCGTTCGACCGCGTGCTCGAGCTCGCGGACATTGCCCGCCCAGACATGCGCGCGCAGCAGCTTGGCGGCGTGGGGGGAGAAGCGCAGCGCCTCCCGGCCGTGCCGGCCGCAGGCGATCTTCAGGAAGTGCTCGGCCAGAGGCAGGATGTCTTCCGGACGCTCGCGCAGCGGCGGGATCACGATGGGGAAGACGTTGAGGCGGTAGTACAGGTCATCGCGGAACGCGTTCTCATCCATCGCCTTCTTGAGGTCGCGGTTGGTGGCGGTGACGATGCGCGCGTTGACCTTGATATTGCGGTTCTCGCCGACGCGGCGAATCTCGCCCGACTGCAGCGCCCGCAGAAGCTTGACCTGCAGCGCCGGCGACATCTCGCCGATCTCGTCGAGAAACAGGGTCCCGTCCTTGGCCTCTTCGAACAAGCCGCGCTTGTTTACCACCGCGCCGGTAAACGAGCCCCGGGCATGCCCGAACAGCTCGCTTTCCAGCAGCCCCTCGGGCAGGGCGCCGCAGTTGACGGCGACGAAGGAGTTGCTGCGCCGGCCGCTGGCGGAGTGGATGGCCCGGGCGATGAGCTCCTTGCCGGTGCCGGACTCGCCTTCGATGAGCACCGAGGCGTCGGTCGCCGCGACCTTGCGCACGAGCTCCAGGACGCGGTGAAAGGCGGGGCTCACATAGACGATATTCTCGAAGCTGAACTTGCCGCGCACCTGAGCGCGCAGGTGTTCGACTTCGCGCAGCAGCCGGTTGCGCTCCAGCGCCTTATGCACCGCGATGCCCAGCGACTCGGGCTCCACCGGCTTGGTCAGATAGTCGAAGGCGCCGGCCTTCATCGCGCGCACGGCCGAATCCACCGTGCCGTGGCCCGTGATCACGATCACCTGGGCCTCGGGGCGGCGGCGCTGGGACTCCTCCAGGACTTTGAAGCCGTCGACACCCGGCATCTTGAGGTCGGTGATGACGAGGTCGAAGCTCGACTTCGCCAGCTCCTGGAGCGCTTCCTCGCCGCCCGCGACGGCCGTGACCTGGACGCCCAGGCGCTTGAGCTCCAGGTTGAGAACCGTCCGCAGCGAGGTGTCGTCTTCGGCAAAAAGCACTTTCGGCGCAGTCATGCACCCTCCTGTTCGGCGGGCAGCGTAATCTGGATAACGCAGCCGCCTTCCGGCCCGTCCTCGATGCGGATGCGTCCGCCATGCGACGACACGATGCGTTCGGCCACGGCCAGCCCGAGCCCGGTGCCCTTCTCCTTCGTCGTGTGAAAAGGCTGAAACACCTTGGCGCGCTCCTCCGGCGGGATGCCGGGGCCGGTATCGGCCACGCGCAGCACCGCCTTGCCGGCCTGCACCCGGGTGCTGATGGTCAGCGTCCCTTCGCCGCCCATGGCCTGGATCGCGTTGAGGAGCACGTTCCAGACCACCTGCCGTATCTGGTCGGCGTCGAAGCGAAACGCCCGCAGCTCCTTATCGAGCTCCAGCAGGATTTCGACGTCGCCCAGCGCCTCCGGCGCCGAGCGCACCATGCTCAGCGTCTCGTCGATGGCCCGGTTGAGGTCGCCGACCTCCAGGTTCTGCTCGCGCGGCCGGGCATACTGCAGAAACTGGGTCAGCGTGTCGTTGAGGCGCTTGCTCTCCTCGCGGATCACCTGCAGCAGCGTGTTCTTATCCTCGGCGGGCAGGTCGGCGCGCGAGATCGAGCTGGCGGCGGCGACGATCGAGCCGAGCGGATTGCGGATCTCATGCGCCACGACCGCCGCCATGGAGCCGACCGCGGCCAGCGATTCGTACTGCGCCAGACGGCGCTGCAGTTCCTCCTGATCGGCCAGGTCGACCGCGTTGGAAACGAAACCGATGATGTCGTCCGCCTCGTTGCGCACCGCGGTGATCGAGATCAGGACCGGGACCTCCTCGCCGTCCTTGGTGCGGTTGACGATGCGTCCCCGCCAGAAGCCCTGGGCCGGATCGAGGATGTCGTGCCACAGCCGCTTGTAGAGGCTCTCGGGTGTGCGGGGGGAACGGATAATGCGGGGCGTGCGGCCGACCGCCTCCTCGCGGGTATAGCCGAAGCGCCGCACGAAAGCGTCGTTGACATCAAGGACCACGCCGTGCTGATCGGTATAGAACATGAAGTCGTTGGACTTGAGGAAGGCCTGGTAAAAGGCGAGCGCCCGCCGCTCATGCTGGTTCTGCTCGGCGAGGTCGCGGCCGATGCAAAGGACGAGCTCACGGCCGCCGATGATGACCGGGTCGATGCGCAGCTCGGTATCCACCGTGCTGCCGTCCTTGCGGCTCAGCGGCGTGATCGTGGAGTCCGCGCCGCCCGCGCCGACCAAGCGGCGCAGCTCGGCGATGTCCTTCTCGCTCGCCACCAAGGCGAAAAAATCCTTGCCGAGCAATTCCCGGCGCTCGCGGCCAAGCAGGCGGCAGGCCGAGGGGTTCACGTCCACCAGCAACCCCGACTCCGGTTCATAAAGCAGGATCATATCCGCCGCCGAATCGAACAGGCGCCGGTACTTCATCTCGTTTTCCCGCAGACGGACGAACATCGGGTTGATCAGGAACAGGTAAACGGCCGCTCCGGAAGCGACGCAGGCGACCGCGGCCGCGGCGGAAAGCTGCGCCGCCCAAGCGAAATGTTCCTGGGCGCCGGCGGCATGCAGGGTAAGGAACGCCGTACCGGCGACCAGCGCCGTCACCCCCGCGAGAACCAGCACCAAGTATCCGATTTGCCGACGGTTTGTCATCACCGGCATATTAACATTTTGCACTAGATTGGAACATTGATGAACCATATCGGCACAAATTATATATACTGGCGATATTGTTGCTATTATGTAATATATTGCCTTGTCCTGGCACACATTTTTACCATGAATAACCCCAGTCTCGGCCTGAAGCAAAAGTCACAAAACTATCAGCTTCTGCAGGGCCGCCTCACGGCGGCCAAATGGATCAGCATGCGGGAGCCGGAAGTAGGCAGGGAGATCGCCGAGCTTGAGAAAGACTCGATGTTCCAGGATCTCCTGTACGGCGCGCCGGGGCTCAATCCGATCGTCAAGCGCATGCGCTGGCCGGCCTCGAGCATCCATTCCGGATTCTATGAGCTCAACGACGGGATAGTCGCAGCCAGCGGAGAAAGCGACATCCAGGATATTCTGCACGCCAAGGAGGAGCTCATCGAGGTAATCCGCGGCATCGGCATCGAGGCGTTCGAGAAGTATTTCCTCTACGGAGAAGAGGGCCTGCCGCTGGCGCACGCCTGCCGGGAACTCGCGCTGTCCGAAGAGCAGGGCCGCGCGATCATGGACCTGGTGCTGAAGGTCGGGACGCGTTCCGAGTTCTTTCGCCCGACCCTTTCCGCCGAGACCTCGGGCATCCGCTACCACTGCATCGCATCGATCGAGAAGGACATCCGCGAGCCGGACAACCTGTTTTTTCGCTTTCTCTCGCCGCACTGGGCGCGCGGGAAGTACGTCATCGCCTACGAGCGTCTGGAGGAATGGAAAAGCGAACGCGCCGGCGACACGGCGCAGCGGCGCCGCCTGCGCAAGCTGCTCAAGCGCGTCGAGCTCCTGAATATGCGCCAGGACACGCTCTTTCAAATCCTGTCGCGCGCGACCAATGCGCAGTCCTCGTTTCTGCGCAGCCGGATGAAAGCGCGGCGGCGTCCGCTAAGCCTGCGCGAGCTCGCCCGCCGCATCGGCGTCGCGCCGAGCACGGTCAGCCGCTCCATCGCCAACCGCTCGGTCGAGCTCCCGTGGAGCGAGGAAGTGCCGATCAAAGAGCTGCTTTCCGGCCAGCGCGTGGTGGTGCTGTCGATTCTGCAGGACTGGCACGACGCCGGCGGCCTCGGCAAAGGCGTGACCGACGAAATGCTCATGCGCCGCCTGGCGGAGGAAACCGGGATCAACGTATCGCGGCGCACCATAAACGACTGCCGGCGAAAGCTGCCGCACTCCGGGCCGTGAGCGCGCAGGGCTATTACCTGCCGCGCGAGCACGGGGGCTGGGCGCTGCTGGCCGCGCCGCCTCTCACCGGCATCGCCGCCGCCGGCGGCGGCGGCAGCACCGAGCTGTGGCTGTTCTGGGCGGCCCTGCTCGGCGCCTTCCTGCTGCGCACGCCGCTGGAAGCGTTTATCCGCCGGCCATCCGACCGCCGGGCGCTGTTTTTTCTGCTCGCCTACGGAGCGGCGGGCGGCGGCGCCGCCCTCCTGCTCATCACCCGCTACGGCCGCTGGGGACTCGCGCTCCTGGCGATCCCCGGCGTCGCGGCCATGCTGCTGCATATCCGGCTGAGCATCCGGCGGCGCGCGCAAAGCTCCCGGCAGGAAATACTGGCCGTCGCGGTGCTGTGTCTCGGCGCGCCGGCCGCCCTGTACGTGAAGACCGGACATTTCGGCGCGCAGGCCGGCTGGCTGTGGCTGCTCAACACCCTGTACTTCATCGGCCCGCTTTTCCACGTGAAGATGGCCATCGCCCAGTACGCTCTCATCGTCAACCGCAACGCGGAAAGGCGCTTCCGCGACCTGCGCCGGTCCGCCTGGACCTACCATGCGGCCGCGACGGCCGCCGCCGGCGCCCTGGTGTTCGCTTCCGTCGTGCCGCCGCTCGCCGGCGCGCCGTTTCTCCTCGCCGCGGGCAAGACGGTTTACCGCGGCCTGAGCGTTCCGGTATCG
This sequence comes from Elusimicrobiota bacterium, assembly GCA_043827405.1. Taxonomy (GTDB): domain Bacteria; phylum Elusimicrobiota; class Elusimicrobia; order UBA1565; family UBA1565; genus JBDRPD01. Next base: position 8,145 of record JBDRPD010000058.1, read on the forward strand.
GACATCCGGCTCATCGGCTGGCAGGAGGTGGGCTATACGCTGCTCTTCGTCTGCCTGGTCGCGGCGGGGTACCTGGCGGGGTAGCGCCGCCGATTTTTATACAATAAGCTCCGCGCCGTCCATGGAACGCCTCGACCTCAAGCTCGGCTTCACCTGCAACAACCGCTGCCGCTTCTGCGTCCAAGGCGACAAGCGCGCGCGCTTCGGCGCCCGCACGTCCGCCGACATCGACGCATTCCTGCGCCGGGGACGGGCGCGCGGCGCCTCCGCTTTGGTGCTGACGGGCGGCGAGCCGACGGTTCATCCCACGCTGCCCGGCACCGTCCGCCTGGCCGCCGCCCTCGGCTTCACGACCATCCAGATCCAGACCAACGGCCGCCGCTTTTTCTACGCCGACTATTGCCGGGAGCTGCTGGCGGCCGGCGTCACCGAATTCTCGCCCGCCCTGCACGGCTCAAGCCCGGAGATTCACGACGGGCTGACCCGCGCGCCGGGAAGCTTCCAGCAGACGCTCCAGGGCATCCGCAACCTCAAGGAGCTGGGAGCCTTCGTCCTCACCAATACGGTCGTCACCACGCGCAACTACCGGGACCTGCCGGAGCTGGCGCGGCTCTTCACCCAGCTCGGCGTCGACCAGTTCCAGTTCGCCTTCATGCATATCGTCGGCGAAGCCGGCGCCAACAAGGACGAGCTGACGGTGCGCAAGACCACGGCGATGCCCTTTATCCAGCGCGCGCTCGACATCGGGCGCGCGGCGGGGACCCGCTGCTACACCGAAGCGGTCCCCTACTGCCTGATGCGTGGCTATGAGGACTGCGTGGCCGAGAAGATCATTCCCCGGACCATGGTCTTTGACGCCGAGACCATCATCGACGACTACACCCAGTACCGCCATACCGAAGGCAAGGCTAAGGGCCCGCGCTGCGCGCAGTGCCGTCACGATGCCGAATGCGAGGGCCCGTGGAAGGAATACGCGCAGATGTTCGGCTGGGAAGAGTTCAAGCCGGCAGCGCAGAAGAAAAAGAAGAGTAAGAAGAAGACGGCAAAAAAGCATGCTGAAAGATAAGGACGATCTGTCCTGGTACGCGCGAAAAGCAGGAAGCGCTCGCGCGGGCGAAATGGACGCCGGCCCCGCCGCCGCCGCGGCGGAGGGACCCGTCGCCGAACTGCTGGCCGAGCTCAAGCGCGACGGCAGCAAAGGCTCTTTTGCGGCCCGCACCTTGTACACCCGGCGCCTTCCTCCCGGCTGCCGCAGCTGCCTGGGCGGCAAAGGCAGCAACCTGTACGTCACCGGCCTATGCACGCGGGACTGCTTCTTCTGCTTCAACAGCAAGCCGCGCCAGGACGAGCTCGTCGTTCACGGGATCAAGGTAGAGCAGCCCGAAGAGGCGGCCGAGATCGTGACCCGCTACGGCCTGCGCAGCATCGGGATCAGCGGCGGAGAGCCGCTGCTGTTTCCCGACCGCGTGCTGCGCATCATCCGCAGCCTGCGGGCGCTCCCCGAGCGCGTCCGCATCGATCTCTACACCAACGGCGACCTCGCGACCGACGAGCTGCTGCGCCAGCTGAAAGAAGCGGGGCTCGACGCCCTGCGCTTCAACCTGGCGGCCCGCGGCTACGACACCGATCCGGTCGAGCGCGCGCTGCGCGTTTTCGCCGAGGTCACCGTCGAGATCCCCGTAATCCCGGCGGAGCTGGAGCACCAGAAGGCCATGGTGCTCGGGCTCGACGAGCTGGGCGCGCCGTTTCTCAACATCCACGAGCTTTTCTCCTGCGCCGAAAACCGCGCCCAGGTCACCGCGGAGGGCGGCCCTGAGAAAGCGGCCGCGGACGCCTCCCTGCTGCTGTGGAAGCCGGTGCAAAACGGCGAAGAGGCGGCCCTGCGGCTGCTGCACTTCGCGCTGACGAACACCCGGCAGCTGTCCGTATATTACTGCTCCTGCCGCACGCAGGAGACGATCAGCGAGCGCGGCCTGCGCCGCCGCAGGCGGCTGGGCCGATGAAGCGCCGCGACGCGGTCATCGTGGGCGGCGGACCGGCGGGACTGACCGCCGGCTTCTACCTGGCGCGCGCGGGCTTCAGCACGCTGCTGCTCGAAGCCGGCCAGCTCGGCGGCCGGGCGGCGCGCATTCCGACGCTCCACAACTACCCCGGCTTTCCGCTGGGCATTGCCGGCCGAACGCTGATGCGCCGCATGGTCCGGCAGGCCGCATGCTGGGGCCTCGACACGGAATGCGCGCAGGTTCGCCTGCTTGAACACCGCGCGGACGGCTGGCGCATCGAGCTCGCGGGAGGAGAGGTCCGCCGCGGGAAGGCGGTTCTCATCGCCACCGGCACGGAGTTTCTGCCGCTCGGCGTCCCGGGCGAGCGGCCGCTTACGGGCAAGGGCGTGCGGCATGCCGTGTTCGATAACGCCCGCCGCTACGCCGGCCGGCGCGTCGGCGTGGTCGGCGGCGGCGAAGCCGCCGCGCACCAGGCGCTGGCGCTGGCGAAGCATGCGGAAAAAGTCGTACTCTTCGTGCGCGGGCGGGAGATCAAGGCGATCCGTCCGCTGCGGGACGCGCTGGCGAACAGCTCCCGCATCGAGCTGCGGCGCGGCGTGCGCGTGCGCCGCCTGCTCGGAGACCGGCGCCTTGCGGGCGTCGAGTGGGAGCGCGGCGCGCGCCGGCGGCGCGAGGAGCTGGACGCGCTGTTCGTGCTTGTGGGCCAGCGGCCGCATCTCCCGGCGCGGCGCGGGACGGGGGGGAAGCGCTCCCTGTTTATCGCGGGCGACGCGCGCCGCGGCGCGGTGCGCCATGTGGTGGCGGCGGCGGCCGACGGCATGGCGCGCGCCATGGAGTGCGAACGTTTTTTGCGAGGCTGGACGAAATGACGCAGAGCAGATCGATCGAGATCGAAACCCGGCGGGACGTCCCGGGCGTCGGGACCCTGTATCTCGCCCGGCGGCGCGGCGATCCCGGCCGGCAGATCGAATTCATCGAAGCGACCGACCCCGGAACCCCGCGCTCCGACAAGTGGATCCTCATGATCTCCACGCAGTTCGGCTGCGCCGTCAGCTGCGCGATGTGCGACGCCGGAGCGGCGGGCTATCACGGCAACCTGACTTTGCCGGAGCTGCGCGACCAGATCCTGACGGTGTTCGACGCCCGGCCGGAGACCGCCGCCGGCGAGGTCAAGAAGCTCAAGCTGCACTTCGCCCGCATGGGCGAGCCCAGCTTCAACCCCGAAGTCCTGCGCTGCATCGAAGAGCTGGGAAGTGAAGGCCGCCTGCCCGGGCTGGTGCCGAGCATCTCTTCCGTAGCGCCGAGCTGCCGCGGCACCCTCGACTTCTTCGAGGAGCTGTTCCGGCTCAAGGAGCGCTGGTTTTCCGGCGGCCGCTTCCAGCTGCAGTTCTCCGTGCACTCCACCGACGAAGCGGCCCGGCGCGCGCTGATCCCGATCCGCAAGTGGGACCTGGAAGACATCGCCGCCGTGGGCCGGCGCTGGTACCGCGAGGGCGACCGCCGGGTGACGCTGAACTTCGCCCTGTCCAGGGAAGCCCCCTGCGATCCCGCTATCGTCGCGCGGCTGTTTTCGCCGCGCAGCTTTCTCATCAAGTTCACGCCGATCCATCCGACCGCGCGCGCCGACAGCAGCGGCCTGACCGCCAACTGGTACCAAGCGCCCGAACGCATAACGTCTCTGACCTCCGAGCTGGAGCGGCGCGGCTACCAGGTCATCGTCAATGCGCCGTGGCCGGAAGAGATTCTGAGCCATGCAAGCTGCGGCCAGCTCGCCCGCGCCGCCGCCGAACAGCCGCGCCCGGAGGCGGCGGCGCCCGCGTGCTGAAGCGCGCCTACGCGGCACCCGCGAACATCGCCGCCAAGACCCGCCGCTGGATGCGCGCCCTGGCACCCTATGCGCGGCCCGCGCCCCCGCTGCGCGTCCGGCGCGCCGCCCTGCTCGTCGTCGACATGCAGACGTTCTTTCTCGACGCGGACAGCCCGGCGCGCCTGCCGGCCGCCGCGGCCGCCTTGCCCGCGATACGGCGGCTGATCGAGGCGGCCCGCGCCGCCCAGCGCCCCGTCGCCTATACCGTCTATGCGAGCGCGGCCAAATCCAGCGGCCATCCGATGCGCCGCTGGTGGCGGCGGCCCTGCCCGCCGAACAGCCGCTGGGCCAAGCTCGGGGGGGAGCTGCGCCGCGAGCGCGGCGAGAAGGTGTTTGCGAAGGCGGGCTACAGCGCTTTGCGCGCTACCCGGCTGCATGCCTGGCTCCGGACCCGCCGCATCACGGATCTGATCGTGACGGGAGTGCTGACCAACCTCTGCGTTGAGTCCACGGTGCGCGACGCTTTCGACGCCGGCTACCGCGTCTTTGTAGCCCCGGATGCCTGCGCCGCGGCGACCGAAGATATGCATCTGGGCTCGCTAAAGAATATGGTGTCGGGCTTCGCATTTGTAGAGCAAACACAAAAGCTTTTTGCTACCATGACGAATCGTCGTGGAGGATAAATGCAGCGCCTGTTGCTAACCACTGTTTGCCGTCCGATCGGCCCCGCCCAGGGCGACGCCCCGAGCGTGGGCTACGAGCTCCTGTACGGCCAGGTTACGCGCGCCCAGGGCGTCTTCAGCCCCCGCGCCACCCATGTCCAGTACGGCCTCGAGTATATCGCCAATAACGTCGACGCCCCGACCACCGTTTTGCAGTATCCTTCGCGCCGCCAGCTGATCCGTGAGCTCAAGAAGGGCTACGACTATATCGGCATCGCCTTCATCATGGCGACTTTTCATCACCTGAAGAGGATCGTGGCGCTGGTGCGCAAGCACTCGCCGCAGACCAAGATCGTGCTCGGCGGCTACGGCACCATCATGAGCGACGAGGAGCTCGCGCCCTACTCCGACCATATCTGCCGCGAGGAGGGCGTCGCCTATACGCGCCGCCTGCTCGGCGAGCCGGAAAAGAAGATGCCCTACGATCATCCGACGGTGATCAGCAAGCTCAAGGTGTTCTCCATTCCGAGCAGCCGCACCGGCATGGTCTTCGCGGGGCTGGGCTGCGCCAACGGCTGCGATTTCTGCTGCACCTCGCACTTCTTCAAGCGGCGGCACATCCGCCTGCTGCCGACCGGCAAGGACATCTTCGACGTGCTGTGCCGCTATCAGAGCGAGCACGGCGTCGAGCAGTTCACCATCCTCGATGAGGACTTTCTGCTCAACAAAAAGCGCGCCATGGAGCTGCGCGCATGCTGCGTGCGCGAAAACCGCACCTTCTCCATCTTCGCCTTCGCCAGCGTCCGCGCCCTCAACCAGTATACGCCCAAGGAGCTGCTGGAGATGGGCGTCGACGGGCTGTGGATCGGCTATGAAGGGACGCGCGCGGGCTACGACAAACAGAAGGGCGGCAAGCAGCCCGCCGAGCTGTTCCCGGAGCTGCGCCGCCACGGCATCCTGATTCTCGCCTCGATGATCGTCGGCTTCGACTATCAGGACCAGGAAGTAACCGCCGCCGAGCTGCGCGGGCTGCTGCGCCTGCGGCCGACGCTCGCCCAGTTCCTGATCTACGGCCCGACCCCGGGCACCCCGTTCTACGACCGGGTCATCAAAGAGGGGCGCATGCGGCCGGAGGTCTTCTCCGATCCCGACAATTACCGCCGCGAAGCCACGGGCTTCCGCTCCATGGTCACCCACCCCAAGATGTCCGCCGAGGAGATCGAGGGCCTGCAGCGCTGGTGCTTCGAGCGCGACTATCAGAGCCTCGGACCGTCGATGTTCCGCTCGATCCGGGAATGGCTCAGCGGCTTCGAGAACCTGCGCGCGTCGTCGAGCGTTATGCTGCGCCGCAAGGCCCTGCGCTTCGGCCGCGAAGTGCGCCGGGCCTATCCGCTGTTTTTGGCCGGCCGGATATTCGCCCCCAACAAACGGATCCGCCGCTGGCTCAAGGCTTTCGAGAAGCGCGCGCACCGGGACCTCGGCGCTCCCTCGCTGTGGGAGCAGGCGCTCTCTTTCGCCGCCGTCGGCGCCGCGGCCTGGACCCAATTCACGCTGCAGTTCGACTACTTCCAGCATCCGCGCCTGCCCATCGTCCGCCACCGCTGGGAAGGCCTGAGCGAGAAGTTCATGCGGCTGTGGGGTGAGGTCCGCGACGGCGGCCGAGCGGCCGAGCTCAAGGTGCTGTTCCAGCGCCGCCAGGCCGAGGGCTTCTCCTGGCTGCGGCTGGAAGGCGCGATGGATGAGAAGAACATGAAGCAGCTCAAGCGCCGCCTCAAGGCTTCGCTCAAGAGCGGACGCGAGCGCTTTGAAGTCAGCCTGGAGCACATCCAGTATGTGGACCGCAAAGGCCTCACCATGTTCTACAAGGTATTCCGCAAGTACCGGCGCTCCATGCGCCTCCAGCTGCCCGAAAGGCTGCCGGTTAAGGCTCCGGAGCTGAGCCGCGTGCTCCGCTACTTCACGCGCTGCGCGGGCCTGGGCTCGGCGCCCTCGTGATGACGTGAGCGCCTCGTACGTCTACCGCTACCAGGACGCGCTCTACGTCAACCTGACCAACCGCTGTCCGACGTCGTGCGTCTTCTGCGTGAAGGGTCCTTACCGCATGGATTATCGCGGGCTGGACCTCAGCCTCGGCGCGGAGCCCACAACCGAGCAGATCATGATGTCCCTGCGCGAGCAGGCGCCCTTGAGCGAGCTGGTCTTCTGCGGCTACGGCGAATCCACCTACCGCATGCCGGAGCTTATGGAAGTAAGCCGGACCGTACGCGCTGAATTCAAGGTCCCCGTACGGCTCAACACCATCGGCCTCGGCAGCCTGATCAATGGACGCGACATCAGCCAAGACCTGGCGGCCTGCCTTGACGCCGTCTCCATCAGCCTCAACACGGCCGATCCGGAAAGCTGGCTGCGCCTGCATCGCCCACTGCCGGAATTCCGCAAAGAGGGCTTCGCCGCCGTCCTCGACTTCACCCGCGCCTGCGTCCGCGGCGGGCTCAGGACCGTCGCAACCGCCGTCGACTACCCGGAAAACGACCTCGCGGCCGTGGAAGCCCTGGCCGGCGAGCTCGGCGCCGCTTTCCGCCTGCGCCCCCGCCTCGAAGACGAGTGGAAAAAAGCCTGATCCGGCGCACCCATTAGTCCTGAAACCGGGGGGGCCTCCCGCCCGCCCGCGCCTGCCCCGTTCGACCCTTTGACCGTCGCCGCGACCGCGCTACTATTAGGTATGCGAAAACGAAGTTTCGCGCTTTATCTGCTGGCCGCGCTGACGGCCGTTCCGGCCTCGGCCGCCCGCATCGCCGCTCCGGTCGGCAAAGCCGCGCCGACGCTCCGACCCTTCACGCTCCCGGCCGTCGCCGCGCCGCTGTTCCGGCATAACGGCGGCGCCGGCATCTCGCTGCCCAAGCTCGATCCCGGCATTCTGACATCCGTCGCGACCCCCAATATTCTGCCGTCGATCCTATTCACCCAGCCGCGCACCGTTAAAGTGCAGGACCTGCGTCAGGCAACGGTCACGCCGGGCAAGGCCGCGGCCGCCGTCAAGCAGAGGGTGCAAGCCGCGTTCTCCGCGCTCTCCTCGGCCAAGAACC
>JBDRPD010000059.1:0-3379 GCA_043827405.1 Elusimicrobiota bacterium
AAGGCCTATCGAGAGTTCATGGCTGGACTTAAGCTCACTTTATGGTTCCTGCGGACCGACGACTTTAAGGTTAAAGAGTCCCGACTTCGCGCACAAGGGCTCCCCCCCTGGAACGGAGTCTAACGCACCCCCACCAATGCAGAAACAAGACAGAACTGATGGAGACGGTAACTGGATCAACGATGGGAGCACCAAGAAGACTCCCTAACAGCATTCTGTAAAGGGCAAAACCGGCCCCCAAATGGGACCCGCAGCATTTGGATCAATTCAGAACCCAACAAAAACGCGGCGCAATAGGAAGAACCCGTAGACGAAGAAGGCGATCTCTCCCGTAAGCGAGAAACCGGCAAGTAAGCGGTTGGAGCGGAGTTTAAGAATCTTACGGAGCGTCCAGTGGAAGGCCTCGTAGCTGTAGTCGCTCATCAATACGAATGCCAACAGCATCAGCGCGAGAAGCAGGGCGCAGAGATAAACCAGCGCGCCGGAAACAAGCGCCAGGCCGAACAGCGTCGTCAAGATTCGGCCGGACAGCACCGGCAGATCCGCGAGAGGAACCCGCCACCCAAAGACCCAGTAGGATTGTAGCGCGAGAACGGACGCCACGATCAGCAGCCGCGTAAGCGGCCACCAATCCCTGTTCATCTCCGGTGCCGGCTCAGACATTTGGCATCCAGTAGGTATATACGAACGGACCGCCAAATAGTTCCCCCTGGCGAGTCTCCTGGAAGGCCCGGCTCATACGCGCCTCCGGGTTCGCAAACTGTCGTAGGGAGCGCTAAGGGCCTGTTTGACCCGTATGAACCGCTCAAAAACGGCTTTATTTGCGTTATTCGGCCTTCTCACAAGTAGTGTTCGGGCCCCCGCACCCACTTAGGACGCAGAGGGGAACCAGGCCCTTCGCCGCCGAGCAACTGGAGCGGTGCCTTCACGGGCGCGCCTCCGACGAGAACCGGAGCCTTTTTAGGCTTCGGTTTTTGCTTGGGAAGGTCGGCTAACGGGAGGGTAAAAACGATTTTCGCCGCCTGTTTATCGCTGACTATAACCTCTTTTATTAGGCTGCCCAATCCCCGGCGCTTCTGCGGAACAGCGAGCCTCTCGAACTCCTCCAGGAACGTGTCCAGGAAGGCTGCGATGCCGTCGGCGCGGTCGGTCTCCTGAGATAAGCGTTCGATCTTCGCATCCAGTCCCGACGCCTTGCTCTCAAGCTCTCCGATCTCGTCGAGCTGCTTCCGGATCTCCGCGGCGACCTCTCGGCTCACCGTCTTATCCGGCATGGTTTCGGCCAGCCATCGGACCTTCTCGCCTTTCCGCCGCTCGAGAGCCTCCAAGCGCTGCCGGATCGCCGCCCGCTCGGAACGCAGCCGGGAAACCACATCGGCGTTCTGCGCCTTGTGCTCCTCCAAGTAGCGATCGATCATCTCCGGATGGGAGGCGATCTCGCGAATCTGGGAGACAACCTCCTTCTCAAGCGAGCGAGCGGCGATGTACTCCAAATCGCAACCGCGCCCCCGCAGCCTGTTGCCGCAGGCGTAGTAATAGTACGCCGAAGACTTCCCCTTGGCCGTGGTCATGAGACTGCCGCAGCGCCCGCACTTGAGCAGGCCGGTGAGGACGTTGCGGCTGTGGAGGCGCTCCGAAGGCACGCGGGCGTTCTCCTTGAGTCGGCTCTGGATCATCTCGAACTGTTCGCGCGGAATCAGGCCGACGTGCCCGCACTTGCTGAGTTTCCCATCAAGAACCGCCATGCCGGCGTAGACCGGATTCGCCAACATGTTCCAAACGCTTGTCCGCGACCACTTCTTCCGCCGCCTCGTACAGCGGTCCTCCTTGTTCAACTTGCGGGCGATGAGAATGACGCCGATACCCTCCTCCATAAAAAGCTGAAACACCCGCTTCGCGTAGGGGGATTCCTGCGGATGGAGCACGAGCCGCCCCTCTTTATCCTTGCGGAAACCGAAAGGCGAGGGTCCGTTCCACTTCCCCTCCCGCAGGCGGCGGCGCAGACCCAGCTTAGTCCGCTCGCCTATCAACTCGCGCTCGAACTGGGCGAACGAGCCGAGCATGTTGAAGAGCAGCTTCCCCGCGGGGTTCGTCGTGTCGAAGGGTTCCGTGAGCGAGCGCAGCCCGATCCCGAGGCGCTCGAACCGCTCGCCGAGACTCACCAAGTCGCTTAGCCGGCGTGAAAGCCGGTCGAGCTTGTAGACCAGCACCACGTCGAATTTCTTCTTGCGCGCGTCCTCCAAGAGACGCTTGACGGCCGGACGCTCGAGGTTCTTTCCGGAGTAGCCTTCATCCAAGTAGACGGGGAGCCGCCGCCAGCCCTGCGCCTTGCTCATCGCTTCGAGCCGGTCGATCTGAGCCGGCACCGAATAGCCGGACTGGGCCTGCTCCTCCGTGGAGACGCGGACATAGCACGCGACACGAGCCGCCTCCGCGACGCGGGTCTCGCCGACCTGACGATGAGAGATAGGGGAACGACGATGCCGCTTCATTTTCGCTGCGCGGCCTGCCGCTGCTCGGCGAAGGCCTTCGCGTCCTCCTCCCAAATCAGGGACAGCCGCCCCACGCGGCGAGCCCGCAGGCGTCCCGTGCGGATGGCCTTGCGGATGGCTTCATGGGTGCAGCCCGCGAGCTTCGCGGCCAGTCCCGTGGTCAACTCCTTCCTTTCCTCGCCGTAGCCCGGTCCGCTTCCCACGATCTCTTCCCTCACCATATAGCCCTGCCGCACGGCGAGCCGGCGGCCGAGATCGTCGCATATCTGATACAGGGGCGTCTCCTGCACGGGTCTCTTCAGGCGCTTGGCGTGACGGTAAACAAGAGAACCGGGATCCATGTACTTATTGTCGAAGTCGAGGAAGCTGATGCCGCGCTTGACCAAGGCGTGCATCTCGCCGAGAAAGCGGCGTTCCTCGGCCGTCAGGCGGCTCAGCGGGACGTGCTTATCCTCAAGCGTCATATAGAAGTCCTTCATGGCTTTCAGCCGGCATTCCGGCCGCTAATACAGTATAAAGCCGAAGTTTGCTATTGTCAACCTCAAAGTATGTACACATTATCGCTCTTCCCCCTCGCTGCCGGGCTGACAGATAAACGAGGCTTCTCCGCCGACCGACAGATATACCGCCTCCTGGTCGCACTCCAGGCCGCCGTCGAATACATGGGATAGGATGAATCTCTTGAACCATGCCCGGTCGGTGGAAGCCGTCAAACGGAACAGAAAGATGTACGAGAGATCGCGGTCCGGCAGCGCGACCGCATCCCGGGGCTGCCATTCGCCGTAAACCAGCTCCACCGGATGCGACAGCCGGGACGCCGCGGCGCCCCGGATCGCCGCCCAACGGTCCGGCGAGAAAAGCGGCCGTCGGCGGCCATGAGCGTCGAG